>CAWHJM010000060.1:0-9175 GCA_963829615.1 uncultured Chloroflexia bacterium | reverse complement strand
AGAGAAGAATTTCAGGATTGAGCAATCGGAGGGCAAAATGGAGTTCCTGATCGATCCAAACATCGCCTATTTATCCATCGTGGGAGCGGTCACATTCGTCTTGTTGACCTTTGTCATGCCCCGCTCCAGGATTCCGATCGTTGGGGTTGTTATTTGCCTGGCGCTGGCCTGGTATGAAATCTCCCAACTCAAGGCAGATCCCTGGCCACTGATCTTAGCGGTTCTCAGCCCGATCCCGTTTTATATTGCCGTCCGCACGTCACGCTTGCATTTCCCCTTGCTATTGTTGTCGATTATGATGCTCACCATTGGCTCTTACTTCATATTTACGGACCAGAACGGTACGCCCACGGTCAACCTTAATTTGGTGATGGGGGTTTCCTTTCTCAGCGCTTTATTTGCCTGGGGAGCGTATAATCGTCAGAACCAGAAGCAGAATGAAGAGGGCAACTACGATCCGGACTCCGTAGTCGGGTTGATCGGGGAGGCGCGCACCGAAATCGACTCGAGTGGCTTGGTATTGGTGGAAGGCGAGCTATGGAGAGCCCGCAGTAAAACCCCTATTCCCGCCGGCAGCGCAGTACGTGTCATTCGATCCGGTGGGGGGTTGCTGACTGTCCAAAAGGTGGAAAGGTTGACTAGAGAATAAGCCCTTCGATCTGCGAGCCGCCGGACAAAGCGCTGTACAAGCTGAAGTGATTTCATTTGTCAGTTGGAGTCTGTCTGTGTACCAGCAAAAGGTATTCAGTTTGAGTAAATACAAGCGGATAACCGTTATTTACTTTGAGGAGGGGTTTTGCAAGCTTCTTATTATAAGCAATTATAGTGGACATAAAATCAACCCTTGGAAAGGAGATTATGAATGCATTGGAAACTTGCTTTCGTTACCATGACTTTGGCCATGCTGGCTTGCGCCGTGATGGGAACGCCTCTCTCCCAGCCCGAAGCTGCTCCTGTCCCTGAGACGGAAACCGCAAGCCCTGCCAAAGCCCCCGATACCCCCGCTCCTTCGCTGACGATACACCTTCCCCGCCGACCATCGCTGCGCCGATTGTATCCTCGCCAGGCATCACTTCCCTGCACATGTTCAACGAACTGGATGGCTGGGCTATCACCGATAATGCCATCCTGCGCACCACCGACGGCGGCCTGACCTGGTACAACGTCTCTCCGCAAGGCGTGACGACCTCGGCTACGGCACCGCGAACACCTTCTTGAACGCCTCGCAGGCCTGGGTTCTGGTAGCGGATGCGAACGATCCGATGGGCTCTGGGCTGCTGTATCGCACCAGCGATGGTGGTCTCTCGTGGACGACCTACCCCGTTCCCTTCGGTGGCGGTGCCTTGGCTTTCACGGACGAGAACAACGGCTGGATGATGGCTTATCTGGGCGTTGCCGCCGGTAGTATGGGTGTCTCCATCTACCGCACCAGCGATGGCGGCGCAACCTGGACGCAAGCCTACACTAACGACCCCAACCTCGCCAACGCGGGCAACAGTCTGCCGCTGGGCGGCCTCAAAAGCAATTTGACGCCGCTGGATGCGAACACGGCCTGGGTGGGCGGCGTCATTTACGCGCCCGAAACTTTTTACTTCTACAAAACCAGCGATGGCGGCCAGACCTGGGCCCCGCAAACCCTGCCTGCCGCGCCCGGCATGCAGAACACCGAAGTGTCGATTGATAGCGGCCCGATGTTTCTCTCAGCGAGCGATGGCGTCTTGCCCATCCGCTTCACGGGCGATACTGCGCGCACCGGCTTTTACGCCACACACGATGGCGGCCAGAATTGGGAATTCATCAGTTTCATGCCCGGCGCCGGCTCGGTCGATTTTGTCTCCCCATCCGACGGTTTCTTCTGGACCGGCGAGCAATTCTTTGTCACCGTCGATGGCGCCCAAACCTGGACGACCGTTAACGCCGATACATCTTTCAAGGATATATTTGCCGGCATGGACTTTGTCAACACGCGCACCGGTTGGGTCTGGACCTATGATCAAAACAGCCAATACGGCCTGTACAAGACAACTGACGGTGGCGCGACCTGGACGCCAATGGGCAACTAGATGATACGAACCGAACGTTTTCTCCTCTTGATCGGGATCTTGTTCCTGGGAGCCTGTTCCGCTTTACAGACGCCCACAGCGGATCAGACCTCGCCCGAATCTGCCACCGTTACACCCGCATCTTCTACATCTAAAACGTCAACCCCTTCCCCCGCAATCCCGGGCATTTCGCCCGAGCAAGTGCGCAATTCCGAATACCAGCTTGGTTTTCCCGATCAGCCCCGCACTGTGCAATTGGTGGATGGAAAATTCCAGGAAGGCGCTGCCGGCAGCACGGACTATGTTTCCGTAACGGTAACCGACTTCATCGCCCTTGGCGACCTGAACGGCGATGGCGAAAATGAAGCCGCTGCGCTCGTGGCCGAAGATTACGGCGGCTCAGGCACCTTCGTCTTTCTGGCGGTTTACCAATACGTAAACGATGGGGCACAATTCCTGACATCTATCTTCTTGGATGACCGCCCGACGATCAATACGCTGGCAATCGCAGACGGCGCGATTTTCGTAGACGCAATTATCCACAGACATGACGATCCCATGTGCTGTCCCAGCTTGGCCACCTCACGACACTACGTGTTGAATGGCGTCAACCTGATCCTGACCGATTACAGCACACTGACGCCAACGGGTGAGCCGCATACGATCACCATAGAAGCACCGGTAAATGGTATACAGGTTTCGGGGATCGTACGTCTCACGGGGAACGTCTCCATCGCACCCTTCGAGAACAACCTGGCTTATCACATTTATGACCTGGGCGGCGTGGAGCTCTCTGCTGGGCCGATCACGGTCGAATCGGACCAGCCCGGGCGCGCCGGGAACATTCGAAAAAGCGGTCGACCTGGGAAACATCCTGAACAATACAACCATTCGTATTGCTGTGGAAGACAGAAATGCCGCGGATGGTTCATTGTTCGCAATGGATTCGGTTTTTTTGCAGATTAAGTAAGGAAGCGGCTATAATTGAAACATTGTATTATCAGTAGATTACGAAATTTCGGGTACCCTCTCAATTTTCGTGAGGTACTGATTGTTACTGTGTGCTGCGTAAATAACTGAACTCAAACACTTGTTTTCTCGGTACGATCCGGTGCAAAGGTTCGTTTATTTATGCAAGAAGCAGTAGAATTATGAGGAGGTAAATCATGCCACATACCGTTCGCGATTGGATGAGCAAACCAGTCATTGTTGTTGACCCCGATTCGAGTGTTTCTTACGCGATGACGCTGATGCGCCGTCGTAGCATTCACAGCGTGATTGTGAACATTGGTGAGGATAACCCCTCCTACGGAATTGTCACCACAACGGACATTCGCGACAAAATCGCAGCCGCCGACCGCAACCCGGCGGAAATCACGATCCGCGAGATCATGTCAGGGCCGTTGATCCTGGCAAATCCCGATTGGACGCTGAAAGAATGTTCACAGATCATGCAGAAACATGATATCCATCACCTGCCGGTGGCGGATGAACATGGCGCTCTAGTGGGACTGATTTCTGTGACAGACATTTTTGTTGCCGTGGAAGAAGGCGGTTGGGGCGAAGGGAAAACGTAAAGCTGAAGTTCTACTGAATGAGATTAGACTTCCGGGCCTTGTGCGATACATCCGGTAACCAATTGGATGGGCAAGGACTCGGATTTTTTGTTTCTAATGAATGTGTTTGGTAATTCACTCCCTTTCTTTTTTTCATGCTATTCTGAGCCGCGTAGCGGCGCAGAATCTCAGTTCTTCAATGTCCCAAACCATTTGATGACAAATATTTATGAAAAAATTGATAAAAATCTTGTCAAAACCGATGGGTGCGTGATAAAATCTTGATAAATCAGCCCATATTTGGCTGATTTATATTTCAATTAGTCCTTACGCAGTTCGCAAAAGGATACCAGAAATAAGGGAGGCGTGCGCTGCACGCCTCCCTTATTTCTGGGCATCTCCTATTCAACTGTGTAACCGCTATCAATATTTACTTTAGTGAGGTGTTTATGCTCCCCAGTTACCTGCTTTCTCTGCGAGAGGGCATCGAAGCCGCTCTTATCATTGGAATTGTCCTTGGTGCTCTGCGGCAAATGCGCCGCACGGACTTATCGTCTGCTGTTTGGCTTGGTATGATCGGCGCAACTATACTTAGTGTGCTGGCCGGCGTGCTTCTGACGGCTATTGGCTTGAGCTTTGATGGTCAGTCAGAACAAATCTTTGAGGGCGTTACCATGTTGCTTGCGGCGGGTATATTAACCTGGATGATCTTCTGGATGAGCCGACAGGCGCGTAATATCAAAGGAGAATTGGAAAGTGGCGTGAACAAAGCTGCTTTTGAAGGTGGCAAACGTGGTTTGTTTATATTGGCGTTCCTGGCGGTGTTTCGTGAAGGCATTGAACTGGCATTATTCCTGGTCGCCTCAGTGTTTGCTTCAGACGTACAACAAACGTTGATCGGCGCATTCCTGGGAATGGGAACAGCCATTTTGTTGGGCTGGTCGTTTTTCGCAACCAGCGTACGCCTCGACCTGCGCCGTTTCTTCCGGGTGACTGGTTTCCTGCTCATCCTGTTTGCTGCGGGTTTGGTTGCATCCAGTGTGCATGAGTTCAATGAAGCTGGTGTGATCCCGGCGGTGATTGAGCACGTCTGGAATGTCAACCCGATCCTGGATGAAAATGCCACGCTTGGTTCGATGCTCAAGGCCTTGTTTGGTTATAACGGGAATCCATCTTTGACCGAAGTGCTATCTTACTTTATTTACTTTGTGGCGATATTCTTCGGCTTGCGGCTGGCCGACCGACGGGCGGAGACAGCAGCAGTCCAGTCTCAGGCATAGATCTATTGCTTAAATGGATGTTCCCTGCGGGGATGATACAGGTTCAGGTGCGTCTTGAGGTGGGGAAGGGCTATATTCTGGGCCTGTTTTTTGTATAGACAAAATCTACCAATCTATTACAGGGTTGCAAAGTTAGACAATCACCTGTATAATCCAATCTACATTTCTGAAAGTGGAGTCGTATAACGTGATGGATCAAAATGAGACCTTGTCCGGGCAGGGGGCTGAGCAAGAGAACCTGCAGGGTGAGCCGGTAAATCAAAACAACCAGAGTATGGAAGCTTTGTTGGAAAACGATGCGTTCAGTGTCGAGTTGCCCCAGGGGGGTGAGATTCGGCAGGGAACGATTGCCAGCATAAGTCAGGGACAGATTCTGGTTAGCATTGGGGCCAAGTCAGAAGGCGTAATTTCTGGCCGTGAACTGGAAGTGATCGACGCCGAAGAACGCGATGCGTTCGAAGTAGGGCAGGAGATTCCGGTTTTTGTTGTCAGCCCTGAAGATTCGAATGGCAACGTCGTGCTTTCTTACAAGCGTGCCCAGGAGCAAATGGCCTGGACTTCGGTTGAAGAACAGATGGCAGATGATGTCGTTATTGAAAGTAAGGTCATTGGATACAACAAGGGTGGCTTGATCGTTGGCGTGCATGGCCTGCGCGGGTTTGTACCTGCTTCACAGATCAGCGCGCTGCGGCGCAGCCAGGCTGTGGGCGATACGCCCGAGCAGCGTTGGGCTAAGATGATCGGCGAGCCGATTTCTGTCCGTATTATCGAAGTGGATAAATCTCGCCGTCGCCTGATTTGCTCAGAGCGAGCTGCTGGCAGCGAATCACGTCAATCCATTAAGGAACGCGTTATCGAGGAACTGGATGAAGGTAAGATTTATACTGGTCGTGTGACCAGCCTGGCAGACTTTGGCGCTTTCGTCAATATCAATGGCGCTGACGGCTTGGTACACCTTTCCGAGCTTTCCTGGGACCGCATCCAGCATCCTAGCGAGATCTTGGAAGTCGGGCAGGAAGTCAAGGTCAAGGTTATTAACATCGACCGTGAAAAGAAGCGCATTGGCTTGAGCCTGCGCGCCCTCAGCGACGATCCCTGGCGCTCACGGATTGAAAAGTTCAGCGTCGGTCAATTGGTGGAGGGCGTGATTACGCGCCTGACCAAGTTCGGCGCATTTGCCCGTCTTGAAGGCGACATCGAAGGTCTGATCCATATTTCCGAGATCAGCGAGAACCGCATTGAGCATCCCAAAGAAGTTCTCAAGGAAGGCGAAGTCGTTGCCCTGCGCATCATTCGCATCGACCCTGAGCAGCATCGCATTGGCTTGAGCCTGCGCAAGGTTGATTCTGCCGCCTTTGCAGATAAGGATTTCAAACTGCTGGCACAGGAAATTGATCGGTTGGAAGAAGAACCTGTCGCTGAGATAGAAGAAGCAGACGACCGCGTAGTCGAAGAACCCACTGCGGAAGAGACTGCTCCCGAGCCCGTAGATGAACAACCTACTGCGGAAGAAACTGCTCCCGAGCCTGTAGATGAACAACCTACTGCGGAAGAAGCTGCTCCCGAGCCTGTAGATGAACAACCCACTGCGGAAGAAACTGCTCCCGAGCCCGTAGATGAGCAACCCGCCGCGGAAGAACCCGCTGAACCTGAAGGCGAGCCATCGGATGAGCCGCCTGCCAAACCGGAAGAATAATGCAAAGAGCGCACCAATCCGGTGCGCTCTTTCTTGTCTATGCCCCTGATCGTTGACTCACATCAAGACCTGGCTTGGAATATCCTGTCCTTCGGACGGGATTATACGCGTTCTGCCCATGAAACCCGCCGCATTGAAAAAGGGGGGCTAACGGTGGAGCGCAATGGTGATACCTTGCTGGGCTGGCCGGAATACCAGCAAGGGGAAGTGGCCGTTGTTTTTGCTACGCTCTTCTCTACTCCTGCCCGCTGGGCCTATGACTGGGAAACTTTTTTCTATAAGACGCCCGAAGAAGCGCACAGACAGTATCGTCAGCAAGTGGATGTCTATCGTCGGCTGACAGACGAGCACTCGGACAAATTCCGTTTTATCAGTTCCGCTTCAGATCTGGACGAGGTGCTTGCCAGCCAACAAAAAGCCAGTCCCGACGGAGGGGAATACTCGGTCGGCTTGCTGCCGCTGATGGAAGGCGCGGATGGCATTCTGGATTTCGGCGAACTGGAAGAATGGTGGGAGATGGGGTTGCGGCTTATCGGCCCTGCCTGGGCAGGGACGCGCTTCTGCGGCGGCACAAAAGAGCCTGGCCCGTTGACGGACGATGGCCGCAAACTACTGGATGCTATGGCCGATTTGGGTTTTACTCTCGACCTGTCCCACATGGACGAGCCTGCCGTGCTGGAATCCCTTGATAGCTATCCAGGTCACATTGTTGCAACACATGCTAACTGTCTGGCGTTGATGCCAGATTATGAATTCAATCGTCTGCTTTCGGACCGTGTCATTCACGGGATTCTCGAACGAGATGGTATGATCGGTGTTGTGCCTTTTAATACCTTTCTCAAAGTTGGCTGGTTGATCGGAAAAAGCAACCGGGAGGAAGTCAGCCTGACGAATCTTGTCGATCATATCGACCATATCTGCCAGCTTGCTGGGGATGCTCGTCACGTGGGCATTGGCACGGACTTTGATGGCGGTTTTGGCTTGCAGTCTACACCGAAAGAGATCGATACGATTGCAGATTTACAGAAACTTGTTCCTTTATTGTTATTACGCGGATACTCCGAAGAGGATGCCGCCGCTATTCTAGGCGGGAATTGGATCAATCAACTTCGCAGGAGTTTACCAGTCTCATGAGTGACACTACCCGTAAGAATTCATATTTGGATGATACGGGGGGCTTTCAAAGACCACTTTCACGAATGCGCATCCGCACAGGATTGTTCGTCACATTAACAGGCTTTTTCATATTTATTGTCGGAGCCAAGCCCGCTTGGCTGGGCTGGGACCGCAGCCCGGTGGTCGGCTTTGTGCAGATCGCCGTTTTCCTGGTGGGCTTGGCGATCATTTGCCTGGGTGGTTATATCGGTTTGTTGGCTTTGTGGGGAGGCGGCCAACGCAGTATCGCTGCGGATATCGGACTGCGTTTGGTCAGCACCGGTTATGTGATCAGCGTTTTTGCCGGCATGGCGGATGTTTTCGGGATGGGAACGCACCTCTTGCCGACTGTCCCTTATTTTGGTCCTGTTCAGGCGACTGGCGTGGTTTTGGGGGAGATCGTCATCGGAATTGGATTTTTGCTCTTGATCCCTTATAGACAGCCGATCAATCAGGGAAAAAATTAAACGAGAACTTTTCCTACGCCGAGAATCGAATCGGTTTTGTATGTAATCCCAATGCAAGCAAAAGCTTGGTATTGAGCTTCAAAACGCCATTTCCAACTTTGAGGATGGCGCGTTGAAAAGGATCGTTTTCTGGCAGGGGACGGAATATGATCAGTATGAAGGGGAAGATAACGAGAAATATGCCAAATACAATGCTCCAGGGAGCTAGAATGATCAAGCGCCCTAGCCAGAATGAATGGTGTGGCAGGTGTGAGCCAAAGAGATGATCGAGGGTAATCCTTCTTGTCCGAATCATCAGGCTGTCGCTTCGCGTTGACGCGATAGGCTGATAAAGCGCAATAGAACAAGAAAAGAATGAAAAGAGCACCAGTTCCTAAGCAAACCTTCCCTTGAATGAATATCATTTCCCGCTCCTATTTATTTACAAGTATTATATAATTAAATCGAGTAGAAAGTCTATTAGTACAGGTTTCCTAAATGTCAAAATTCATCCCTATTCTTCTGGTCAGTATCATATTGTCGGCATGTGCCGTGTCTCCACCAGTGAGTACACCAACGCCGGAACCTTTGCCAACGCCCACAAGTTTGTCAAGTGTAGCCTGTGGCGCTCCCTCCACTTGGACCATCCAATATAACCGCAGCGGCGGTTTTGCCGGGTTCAACGAAACGCTGACTTTGGATAATGATGGCAGTCTGAAGGTCCAGAGCGAACGTCCGTCTATAGATGTGCAGAAAACAATTTCAGCGGATCAGGTGCAGGCGATCACAGAACTGCTGGTCAGGGCATGTCCGTTCGAGGCAGGTCCGACCAATGGAGTTTGTGCGGATTGCTTTTTCTATGATTTGAATATCCAGATGGATGATCGAACATATACCGTACAGGCTTCGGATGTGACGCTGACCAAAGATCTACAGCCCCTGATCGGTACGCTGAGTCAATTGTTACAGGATGCGGGGCAATAGCAACTCGTCAATATAT
>CAWHJM010000059.1:0-9873 GCA_963829615.1 uncultured Chloroflexia bacterium | reverse complement strand
AAAAAACAACTCCCCACCGAGCACTGCGAGACCTGCCCGGCTTTCACGCAATTGGAGCAAATGGGCATCAATGTAGACAAATTCGACCGCGTAGTAGCGCTGGCCGGCAACCCCAACACGGGCAAGTCCACGCTCTTCAACGCGCTGACCGGCCTCAAACAGCACACCGGCAACTGGCCTGGAAAAACGGTCACGCGCGCGGAAGGCGGCTACCAGTTCAACAACGTCAATTACAAACTGGTAGATCTGCCCGGCACGTACTCACTGCTCTCCGCTTCACAAGACGAGGAAGTCGCACGCGATTTCATCCTCTTCGGCCAGCCCGATTGCACCATCGTTGTGACCGATGCCACCGCGCTTGAACGCAACCTGAACCTGGTCATGCAGGTGATGGAAATTACCGATAAAGTCGTCGTTGCCATCAACCTGATGGACGAAGCCAAGCGCAAGGGTTTGGAAGTGGACGCCCGCAGCCTGGCCGTGACCTGGGTATCCCTGCCGTCCCGATCACTGCGCGATCGGGTGAGGGAATTCATACCCTGCTTTCAACCGTCGCAGATGTGATTGAAGGTGAAATCGTGACAAAACCCATCCGCGTAGAAGGCACACCTGAATTCCAGCGTGCAGTAACAGAATTGGTCCCCATGATCGAAAATATCGCCCCTGGCATTCCCAACGCCCGCTGGCTGGCCATCCGCCTGCTAGACGGCGACTCCAAAGTCCAGCAAGCGCTGATGAGCGGCGACCTGGCAGGTCTCATGGCGCGCCAACAGGGCGCAGATGTGCAGTTCAGCCGCAAGATGTCCGTCGAAGGAAGACAATAAATTGCTAGAACACCGTTGGTCGAGTAGGACGAGCGCTCTTCTCATCCGTATCGAGACCAGAAATAACAAATGAACATAGAATAACGAGATATGGCCTCGATACGTCCCGAATTACACGGGACTACTCGACCAACGTAGTAATGGAAAAACTATGACAAACCAAACCTTAAACCCCAACGATGTGCTTGCAAAAGCCGAAGCATTACGCGGCGGCCTGTCCACCGGTTTCCGTGACGAAATTGTCAAATCGCTATATAGCGAAGCCGAAACGATCGCCAAACGCGCCGTCAAATCTATATCCGAGAAAAAATACGATCTCGACCAAAAAATAGACCGTCTGGTCACTTCGCCGATCTTCGGGCTGCCTATCATGCTGGTGCTGCTGAGCATCGTCATCTGGCTGACCGTTATTGGGGCCAACTATCCTTCGCAGATGATTGCCACAGCCTTGTTCTGGATCGAAGAACAGGCATCTACGCTTTTCACAAATATCGGTATTCCCTGGTGGATCACCGGCTTCCTGTGGCACGGCGTCTATCGCGGCCTGGCCTGGGTCATCGCGGTCATGCTGCCGCCGATGGCCATCTTCTTCCCGATGTTCACCATCATGGAAGACCTGGGCTACCTGCCGCGCGTAGCCTTCAACCTGGACTGGATGTTCAAGAAGGCCGGCGCACATGGGAAACAATCGCTGACGATGGCAATGGGCTTCGGCTGCAATGCCGCCGGCGTGATTGCGACGCGTGTGATCGACTCGCCCCGCGAACGACTGATCGCCATCCTGACCAACAACTTCGTGCCCTGTAACGGACGCTTCCCGACTCTGATCATGCTTGCTACCGTTTTCGTAGCGGCTGCCTTCCCCCCGGCTTTTGCCTCCTTTGTCGCCGCCGGGACAGTCGTCGGCGTTGTGCTGGTCGGCGTAGCCTTCACCTTCCTGATGTCCTGGATTTTGACCAAAACCGTGCTCAAAGGCGAGGCTTCGGCCTTTACGCTCGAACTGCCTCCCTACCGCCGCCCGAACGTCGGACGCATCCTGTACACCTCCCTGATCGACCGTACCTTGTTTGTGCTCTGGCGCGCCATCCAGACCGCGGCCCCGGCGGGCGCAGTCATCTGGGTTTTGGGCAATATCAACGTGCAGGGCATCAGCCTCGCCAACCACATCGCCAATTTCCTGAACCCCTTCGGCCTGCTGCTCGGCCTCGACGGTGTCATCATGCTGGCTTACATCATCGCCATCCCGGCCAACGAGATCGTTGTCCCGACCATGCTGATGGTTTACATGGGCACCGGCATGATGACCGACCTGCCCGGCCTGACCCAACTCAAGACCCTGCTGGTAGATGGTCACGGCTGGACCATGCTGACCGCGGTCAATCTGATGTTGTTCGCCTTGCTGCACAACCCATGCGGCACAACCATCATGACCATTTACAAAGAAACCAAATCCTACAAATGGGCAACACTGAGCGTGGTCATCACACTGGGAACAGCCTTCATCGTCACCTTCCTGACAGCCTCAGTAGCCCGAGTACTTGGCTGGGTTTAATTTCAGATGCTCTAAAAAGCAAAGAGACCAGAATTTGAACTGGTCTCTTTTTGATTCAAATCATTCTCTAGTGTGGTGACGAACGAGACGATTTATGCTACGATAACAATCAAGACAAAAGCTATCCAATTAAAAGGAGATGCAAATGAACCGTAAACTACCCCTCCTGTTCGCCATTCTGGTGGTTTTAGTAGCTTGCATACCCCAACCATCCCCAGACAAATCTGACGTCTGTCCTGTAACTCAACCACAACAACCGCCTTTTTCTCCCCCGATAGATGCTAACTACGAAGGGCGTTTTTGGTATGGCTCGTCAGCTCTGTGGACAAATCTTCCCTCTGATGGGGTTTGGTGGGGTTTGCCGCATGATGATGACGGTTATGTACAAAAAGCCGTTTTCTGGCGCGAAGGCTTCGTTGCGCTCGATGAGCCAAACCCGGCCCTGACCGTATCAGGCCGCAGGCTGGATGCATCCGCTCCAACATTCTCTTTTTCCGATGCAACACATGGCTGGGATGAAACCGGGGATTTCATGCTGATGGGCATCAGCATTCCCACCGAAGGCTGTTGGGAGATCACCGCCGAATACCAGGATGCGCAATTGATTTATGTAGTCAAGGTGGTGGAAGAACGCTAACGCAATTGAATACCACCGAAAAACGCTTCAAGATATGCTGTGTACTCAGCGGGCATACTCAGGTAGGGAAAATGCCCGTTGCTTCAGCGTGACCACCTGCGCAGTCGGATAGGTTTCCTTCAACTGTTCGCGCAGAGCCTTTTCTACCAACGGATCGTTATCCGCTTCGATAATCATGACGGGAATACCCAGCGCGGCCATATCTGGCGCTTCGAACGGCTCGACCACACAGCGGTAACGTCCCAGTACCTGTGCCTTGCTCATGCGTCCGTAGGTCTGCTCCAGGCCAAAGGCCAGCACCAACTCCGAATCCCCTGATGCGGGATAGACACTCTCGCGCATACTACCGCTCAGCACGTTCATCACCAGCCATTCAGGCAGGTAGGGCAGCAGCGTGCCAATCGTTTTGTTTTTTTCAGCCAGGATGTCATTCGGGGGAAAGGTGTTGGCAAAGACCACACCCAGGATTTCATTGGGATGACGTGTGACCAGATACTGGGCGAAGTAGCCGCCCAACGAACTACCGACCACGTAGAAATGCTCTACTCCCTCCGCAGCGAGGATCGCCATCACGGCCTGCTCCATCTCCTCAAGCCTGTTCACAGCCGGATACGTAACCGAGATCACCCGATAGCTGTCCTGCAAGGCTTCCATCTGCTGCCACCAAATGTCGTAGGCGCCGGTCATGCCGTGCAGGAACAGGATCGTCTCGGGACCCTCTCCGAGTGAGACGTAATCCCATTTGACGCCACGCAGTTCCAGGCTCCGGACGGGATGCGCTTCCCGGAACGTCGTCAGCGAGTCCACCGTTTTCGCGTCCACTTTGGCGTAGAGTTCGTCAACAGATTTGTGCGGCGTGGGATAAAGGTACACACCCGCCACGATCACGATCAAAATCAAAGGAATCAACCAGCGTAAATAGCTACCCATCGAGCACCTCCATATCCCCCATTTTACGTTAAAACACGACAGGGCAGTGTGACCTGCCCTGTCTGCTGTTTCATATTTTGATTAGTACTGGCTGCCCTGCGGAGCCGGGTTCTGCTGCCAGCGACCACCGCGTCCGCCGCCCATCATGCCGAGGGCCGGAAATTGACCACTGTTGGGAACTTCATCGCCATCGAACATGGGGCATTCGCCATTGGCGCCGTAGCCGTTGCCATTCATCATGCCGCCGCGACCAAAACCGCGAGAACTCATCCAGTCGGCCTGATCTTGCGTGATGACACCAGCCGCTGCAGCCGCATCCAGCGCCTTGGCACGGGCATCCTGCATCAGAGCAGGAATTTCTTCAGCGCTGAAGCCTTCAGCCAATGCGATCTGATAGAAGGTCTCGCCGGCATCGTGACGGGTTTCGAACTCGTCCAGGCTTAAGCCGACAGCGTCAGCCATGGCCTGTTCCATATAGTCGTGCATCGGGCCAACGCCATCAACGGTGCCACGCTGACCGTAAGGCGGCTGCCCGCCTTGAGCGGCGACAACGCCAATGCCGAGGGCGCCCAGCGCCAGAATTACCAATACAACGATCCAAAGTGTCTTTTTCATGTTGTTACTCCTTTTATGTAATTTTCAATGTTTTTCTTGCTGTTTATCTGCCCTAAGGATACCGTCTGTTTGTAAAGATTGTGTGAAGAAAAGAATAAGGTTTTTGAAAGAATGACAGGGAATAAGTTCGTATATAATTGAGCCAACTGACGCGCCTCCTACCCACACAGGGGATTTCCCATGACCGATCACGTTTTCACCAATTTTCTTACCGCCAACGGGCAGGAATTCGCGCGCCGTTCATATCATTTGAAAAAATTATCACGCATCTTGCTCGTCGGGTTGATCATCCTGACCGCCTGCTCTACCGTAAGAAAGTCCCCAGCCATGACCCCAACCGCAACGCTGTTCGTTCCACCGACGGCAACAGCGACTAAAGTGCTGCCTACTCCTTCATCACCCAATGATTCGATCCTGTGGGATGACCTGCGCGTGACAATGGACCAGCTTGAAATCACCCAGGAATATCTTACAGATTTTGGCTCCACAAGAAGTCCATCTGCAGAGACCAAATTCCTATGGGTGCACATCCGTCTCAAAAACACGGGGCAAATCGAGATGGATATCCCAACCCTTGAGAACTATAGCGTTTTATACGCAGCAGCTGAGATAAAACCGATCTACAGTCACCGCATGGAATATGTGGATTACACCACATTGGGCGCTGTCATTTTTCCAAATCAAGAATTGGATGGATGGCTGCGGTTCGACATCCCAGTCTCAGCGGAACTGAGAGAGATGCTCTTTGTTTTCCTACCCGAAAGCGCCCAGGTGGGGACATCCTTCTCTTCCCCCAATTTTCCCTATTCGGACGACAAACCAACGTATGTTTGGAATTGCGCACCGTAAATAAAGAATTGAGACTGGGTAAACCACAAAGTCACAAAAACTCCAAAACCCAAAGGGAAAATTGTGGCTTTGGGCCTTTGAGACTTTGTGGTTTCGTTCAGACCGGTTTTGATTTTACAGAATTTGAATGCTCGCAGACCCTCCGTAAAACCTGTCAGGTCTCACCTGCTCATGTATAATGAGACTCAACTGACGCGCCACTTACCCATACAGGGGACACCCATGACCGATCACTGTTTTCATCAGCTACTCCACCGCCGACGCGCTTGACTTTGCGCGCAGACTTTCCGATGAATTACAGGGTGGCGAAGACACTTTTATCAAAACATGGTTTGACAAACGAGATATTGACCCCGCCCGCGATTGGGATGATCAAATCGTGGATGGGATCGATCCTGTAAATGTATGTTGTTTGTGATGACGAAAGATAGTACGGCACCAGGCTCGATGTGTAAGAATGAGTGGAATTGGGCATTACGATATAAGAAGCCCGTTGTGCCTATCCGTTTACAAGCGGATGTAGAACAGCCATTTGGATTGGGTAACCGACAATGGATTGATTTTACGGGAGAGTTCGAACACGGATTGTCCCGACTAAGATTATTCCTGCGCGACATGGATTTACCGAAAGGTGTTTTGCAATCATTGAAAGACCGCCATGCAGACGCTGAACGTGATTTACGCCGCGCTAAACCCGAAGATCAACCGCGCATTCAAGCCGAGATCGAAGAACTCAATAAGCAAATCGAAGCACAGCAAAAAATTGTAGATAACCCTAAGGCTGCCGAAGAACAGACCGAGAAAAACATCCAAGCCGGTCTGGAACGCGAACGCCAGCCAGAAAAACCGGTTGCGAAGAAAACCAGCACCAAATTCATCAACCCTCCGCCGGGAATTGCACCCACTTATTTCCAAGATCGCTTAATCGAGACCAAAGAAATCGTCAAATTCCTGCACGATGATGCCCAACGCTTGATGACCGTCGTCGGGCGCGGCGGAGTGGGCAAGACCGCCATGGTCTGCCGCCTGCTGAAAGCACTCGAAAGCGGAGGACTGCCCGATAAGCTGGGCGAGATGAAAATCGACGGCATCGTCTACCTGAGCGAGAGTGGCAGCCACCGCGTCAACTTCCCCAACATCTTCGCGGACTTGAGCAAGCTGCTGCCATCCGAAACTGCCGACAAACTGGATGCGCTCTACAAAGACCCGAAAGCCTCCGTAGAGAGCAAGATGAACGCCCTGTTGGAGCATTTCCAGGGCGAGCGTGTGCTCCTGCTGCTGGACAACTTCGAGCCGGTTGTAAACCCTGAAACACAGGAAATCACCGACAAAGAATTGGATGAAGCTTTGTGTGCCCTCTTTAGCGGACCGCACCACATGGTCAACGCGCTGATCACCACCCGCATAGCGCCACGTGATTTGAATTTGTGCGAACCAGGTAGTCAGCGAGTGTTGACCTCGATGAAGGGCTTGAATCACCTTACGCCGAAAACATCCTGCGCGAAATGGATGAAGACGGCAAGCTGGGTCTGAAAACCAGGGAGAAAACGATCCCCTGCTACAACGCGCCCGTGAAAGGACACGCGGCTACCCACGCGCGCTGGAAGCCCTGTTCGCCATCCTCGCCTCCGACCGTTATACGACGCTCGCAGAACTGCTCGCCAGCCGACGCCCGAGACGTGGTGGAGGCGCTGGTGGGCGAAGCCTTCAACCGTTTGGACGTGAACGCGCAAAAGGTGATGCAGGCGCTGGCGGTCTATAACCGCCCCGTGACACCCGCCGCCGTGGACTACCTGCTCGCAGCCGCACCTGCCCGCGATTGACAGCGTACCCGATCCTTAACCGGCTGGCGAATATGCATTTTGCGCGCAAGGAGAGCGGACGGTTTGGTTTACATCCCGTGGATCGGGAGTTTGCTTACAACTTGATTCCAGAAGGCGAGAAAACACTGGAAGAACTTGAAGAGTCTGATTTCGATTTCGATGGCGAAGTTGATGTTGAAGAATTATATAGAACCTAAAGAGGATGTCGAAAATACCAAAGAAGAACATGAAGATGATGGAGATGAAACAGAAGATACCTATTTTGATGAAGTAGATTTCGAGAGTTTGCTCAGAAACCTAAAGCAATCACGATGAGACGGTTTCACCCCTCGTCATACAGGATTACCTTTTTGCCTGTGCGGCAGATTTCTTTGCCCAAGCCCGCAAGCCGCGCACGGACTGGAAAAAACTTGGGCGGACCTCGCTGCGCAATTAGCATAATTTGACCTGCGATGCGTTGCGGGCGACTACAATACCGCAGCTGAATGTGTTGGACTGATATTAGTTATGATTATTTTCTTTCTTATGGGGGCACTATCACCTGACGATTGATTTGGACGGAACTTCGTATGAAAGATAAGATTACAGACAATGTTTATTGCGCATGAGTAATCTAAATTACCTTGGTGCTGCTAATTACCACCCTTGGGGAATTAGAAGATGCACTTAGTTACTGGGAGCAAGGTGTTTATTTCCGCTCAAGATGCAAATGAAACGCCAAGCAAATACAGCTTTCCTTTCGCAATTTTAGGAAATGTCCACCATTGTATTGGGGAATCAACAGAAAAGCAATAGAGTATTTTTGAACAGCGCATTGATTATTTCACGTGAAAACAGGAGATAGAATACGGTGACTGGAGCTACCCCTTGGTAATCTAGGAAATGTTTACTTCAAAATGGGCGACTTTCACAAAGCTATCGAATACTACAAACAAGCTATTCAAATTGGGCAAAATATCAATGATATAACTTTCAAAGTCTTCCTTTCAAACGTAGGAGCCGCTTACACTAATCTCGGTGACTATGCAAAATGCTAGTGAATTTCTTCAACCAGCAGTTTCAATTAGTCAAGAGGATAGGGGATCGTTTAAACGAAGCAATTTCTATCGAAAACACTGGGCATGTTTCATTAAAGCCTTGAGAATTATCTTCAAGCAAAAAAATACTACAAACAAGCTATTCAAATTTCTGATGAAATTTCATACCCAGAAGTACAACTCAAGTCACGTTGCGGAATAGCACAGGTGTATCTTTTCCAAAATGACTTGTTTGACGCCCACGCTACCATCAAATCCGCAATTCAATATAATGTACCAGAAAACAACCACAATGCCAGTGCCCTGCACGAAATCATTGCCTTGCGGCAAGGGGAAAGGGAAACTGCGCAAGATACTTTTATGAAATCCATCGCGCAGGCGGATGAAATCCTTACCAAAACGCCCGATTATTACTCCGCGCTGGATGCGAAGGGGTTGGCGTTGTGTGGATTGGCTCTCACGCAAGACCTGACAGTTCTTTCGTCAGAACCTTCCACGTCTGGGCAACTCTCCGTGAGACCTGTTAGGTCTGATACCACAGGCCATCAAAACCTTCCGCGCGGCGCGGGTGATCGCGCCCTCATGCAGGGATTGTGAAACGCAATTTACGGTTGTTCGATGAGCTGGTCAAATGCGATCCCGAGGGACTGTTGGAGGGTGTCCGCGAGGCGGTGGAGGGTGTGGACGGGTAGGGGCGCGGAGACCGCGCCCCTACGGTTTTCCTAAGTCAAGACCACCCGTAAAACGGGTGGCTTGACCTGGCCCTATAAGGGCCTGTTACTTGCGGCACCTCAAGGTGCTGCTTTCTCTTCGTTCAAGCCTGGCGCATCGATTACTTAGCTACCCCTAAAGGGGTCTTCTGCTTCCTTCGTACTGATCCGATCCATCATCTGATCTGCCTTCTCTTGCTCTCGCACGTACTTTGCTATCGTCGCTTCGTTCAACCCTACTGTGCTCACATAGTATCCCCGCGCCCAAAAGTGCCGGTTCCCGTACTTGTACTTCAAGTTCGCATGTCGTTCAAAGATCATCAGTGCGCTCTTCCCTTTCAAGTACCCCATGAAACTCGATACACTCATCTTCGGCGGTATCGACACCAACAGGTGGATATGATCCACCATCGCTTTCCCCTCGATGATCTCCACCCCCTTCCACTTGCATAGATCTTTCAGAATTTCCACGATGCTTTCTTTGTATTTGTTGTAGATCACCTTTCTCCTATATTTTGGCGTGAACACGATATGATATTTGCACACCCATTTCGTATGTGCTAGACTGTTTGCCATGGAAATCACTCCTTCTTGTTTGGCGGCTTGAACTCCTGCCATTCTACTGGAGTGATTTCCTGCTCTATAAGTTCCTCTCTTCCACCCGCTTAGCGGGTGGTTTTCTGTTTCGGGCTACCGCCCTCAACTCGCTAAAGCGTTGAAGCGAAGACTTCCGAGTTTTTGGAGAACTCGGAGGTCATGTACTTTCGAAAGTACGCGGTGGTTGAGTACCCGAAGCAATGGCGCAGAAGTTATCGGAACCACGCAGTATGATGCAAACTTTTGTTTTATAGGTTACATGTTCGTGGTTCGATACGGCGGACGAACACCGCCTACTC
>CAWHJM010000058.1:0-32030 GCA_963829615.1 uncultured Chloroflexia bacterium | reverse complement strand
ATTTGAAATGGAACTGAAGCGGATAAATTATGGCATACCTCTGCAAAAAATTGTTCTGAACCTCTGCGCAGTTTATGAGCAGCAGATGGAACATCATTATGATTGAGGTCTCTTCTTCAATACGGTCCCATATATCGACAATGTCGCTTACTTGAGGTCCGGTGTTATATTTCGAATTAAGAATTCGTGCAAACCATCTTGCTTTACAACGCCATTATTTTTCAATTGCATTGCCCAAGTACGATCGTGAGTCGTTATCAAGAATTGTTTATTTGGAAAGTTTTTAGCAAGAACATTGCACAAATCTCGACGGTCATCTGCATCAACAGACATAACTACATCATCTAAAACAATCAAATCAATGAAGCCTTCAGTAAGTTTTTCCGAAAGGGCTAGGAACAAGCAGACGCCCATACTGTCTTGATGACCTTCACTATGCAAAGCGTGTGGGGGATGTGAGCCGCGGCCATAAAAATCCACTTCAAAATTTAGGGCTGCTCCTGATGGACTTAAGCTTGCTTCGAAATTACCTTCGTCATCGTGATGAAGCTCACGATACAATTTGACGAATTGATCTTTTATCTCGTCATATAGCTCTCCTAAAACTACATCTCTTGCTTTTTCAAACTCTTCTTCAAGAATAGTCGCTTTTGCTAAAGATAACTTAGCATTTTCAAAGTCTTTCTGGGCATTTTCGACACCTTTCAAATTCACTTCCAATTTAGTTAGGGTATCCCAAGCTGATTGCTCAGGTGTCGTTTTTGGATATTTTTTAGCAGCTTCAAAAACGTTAGTAGTTATCTGGATAAGATTACTCGGAGCCAAGTAATTTATTACTTCGGTCTGATCGTACTTAGGATGATGATATTTATGCAAGGGATTTCAAGAAACTCTTGCAAATTCTTTTAGCTGAAATCCCCAATATTCGAGTGCTTGTAATTCATCTTCAAGTTCTACTTGCCGGGCTATCTCGATCACCCTTGATAATATACTTAAATAGGATTTGATTGGGTTTAGCATTTGTTCAGCTATTTCTGTGATTTGCTCTAACCTCTCAGCTACGAACTTGGCTGAAATCAATTTATTATTAAGGTATTCCTTCAATTTTTCAGGTTTCCAAGGTGTATCACACAGCGGACACTTTCCGGATTTTCAATCAAATTGATGCCTTCGCGGACGAGCTTTTGTGTTCTGAACGAGTGAAGAACTAGTGCCTCCTCATGTATGCCAGCCACAAGAGCTCTTAGCGTTTTACCATCTGAATTTCCAATAGTTGCCTTGGTTGTTTCCCCAATAACTTCTTGAAGAAGTTTGATGTTCCTTCCTAATACTGTTATATCTACTTTGTCCTCTTCCTGGCGATCCCTATAAACAGTTGGTGGGTGAACGTTGGCTTTTATCGCTGAAGAGATGCATTGGTCCGTAGAGGTACTACCTAACAATTTTCTAAGATTATTTACTTGATGGAGGATATTGCTTTCTTTATATCGACTTAATCCAAGAGTTGTGTTTACTTCGATCCTGTGAATTTTTTAATTATTTTGAGCCGTTTGAAAATTACCCTTACAATTGTTACGAACTTTTATAAAAGCTTGTCTAATTCTTTCAACATCATCAAGGCTCATTAACCCTTGTATGCCCTCAGCCCTTTTTGCCTTCAGCTGTAATAAACTTAAGATTCTCTCTCCGCGTTAGAATGTGTTGGCCTTCTTCCTGCTATCTCTTCAATTGATGACAATAAACTTTTCACGTCTGATGGGCAATCTAGTTGGTCTGGATCATTCAAACAACGTCTTATTAAAATTGGCTCTTTATGTCCTTTGATGCGAATGGTTGCGCTGATAAAAGCTTGTGAAAAAGATCATCGCAGTCAATATGCGCCCCATGTCTCTTTAAGCGTGATTCCCTTTGTTCCTGAACCTGTCAACCGAGTTATTTTACTGGTAAGAAGAAGATCAGTTAATCAACCACAGCACTTTTCCCGGAACCATTAGTTCCCCATACAACAACATTTTGCTCATTTGGATGAAGTTTGAGTTCTTTCAATCCCCGAATATTTTTTATTTCTAGATCAATGATTTTCATTTTTACTATCCTTACTGATCTTAATAGTTTTTTCAACTTTCGTGGGATTCCCACAACCATTTTCAGCTAGCTCTGAAGATGGTCTATGGTTACTTTATCAAACTCATCTCTTTTATTGAGATTTTCAATTAGCTTCTCTAAAGATTAAGTCAGTTGTTGACTTTGATGTTTGTTTCGATTTTGTAACCATAGTAATCCTCCAAGTAAGAATTCACCCTATAAGCAGGAAAATTGGAAGTCGAGTGACAGCTTAGGCAGGCAAAGGTTGACATCTAAATTATATATTGACAGTTAGAGAATTATCATGTTAATGTAATTGATTCACTAATTCCTGTATAATTTCCAAAGCGCCTTTACGGAGAACAGCGTGGTTTTTGCGCAGCATTCCGCCTACTTGTGCCCCGCATGGGGCAAGGTCCCTGAAGGGGGTAACGTAGTGGATGGACAAAACCCATAGGGTCTAATAATAGACTAATCAAAATCGTCTTCTGCAAACCTCTTACTGCGTGCATCACTTACCCAATCAGCTTAAACGTAAGAAACTTTCGATTTAAACATAAGAAACTCCCAAGTTAAACATGTATAACTTGTGAGTTAAACATGTATAACTTGGGAGTTAAACATATAAAAAATCCCCCCGGATTCGCGCGTCCGGGGGGTATCCGTGTAGACCCTAAAGGTCTCAAGACCTTTAGGGTCTAAACTAGAATTTACATCTCGACCGGGTCCTGCGGGTGAGCGGCATACCCTGTTCAGGGCACTTTACCCTTTCTATTCAGGGCACCTTCCCACTGCGCGAAGATATCCGCCTCGCTCACGCCTTTGTTGGCGGCATTGGCCCATTTGCCGCGAAAGCTGGTGTTGACCTTCTTGTCGATTTCGCGGTTGACGCGCACCTTGATGTTCACCGAACCGTCGCGCTTGCCGACCGGCTCGTAGTGCGTGCCGTTGGGCAGTCGCACGATGCGCCCGGCCTTCAACCCGGATTCGAGCTGCACATCCAGTTCGGCCAGCACCGCCAGCACAGAACCTTTGCTCTGGTTGGTGGCTCCGACGATGTTCTCGATGATCTCGTCCCCGCTCAAGAGAAAGCGTGCCTGTATTTTTGCAAGGAGCAGTAGATCAACTATCTGTTCCTTCCTCTTTGGTCTTAGTCGTGGTAGTTTCTACGACTGCCTGCTGAAATCGAGCTGGCCCACCGGCTTCGGCGGGAGACTGCATGGTCGTGGTTTTCTGCCATGTTGCCCGGGCTTCCGGGGAGAGCCTGTTGAGGTAACCTTTGACGCTATCTACGGCGCCCTTGCCTTGCTGCAGGATGCCAACCAACGAGTGTACCGGATACGATCCGCTGCCGATCACCAGACCTGTGATCAATACATCGATCTGCGGCGGGACGATGCCGATGCCGAGCATAGCGAACATTTGCAGTTGCCCGACCCCGGCAATAATGACCCCCAGCATCAAGCCAAGTACGATGGAGGCTGCCGCTTTTGCGCTGATATATTTCTCAGAGGAAGTGACATCGGTCAGGTTGCTCTCGGCGTTCTCCAGGCGTTGCAGCGCGAGCGCCATCAGCTTGTTAGCTGCAAAGATCTTTGCCTGTATTTCATCCGTCAATTCGGAGACCGAGGTCTGGCCAAACTGGATGCTTTCCAATTCGGCGTTGTATTTTTCCGAAACATCGTTCAGGAATTGGCGGGCTTGTTGGACTTCGATCTCGGCATTCTTCAGCCAGCGAAGTCCGCGGCCAAGATAGGCGATCATCGTCCGCCAACTGCTCTCGAGAACGTTGAAAACACTTTCAAGCGTCCGTTCAACCGCAGCCGCGGCTGCCAGCACCGGGGCCAGCACAATGGTAAGGTTCGCTCCCACAGCCAATGGCAGGGCCTGCGCATCCTGGATCGGGGATACCAGGACCCACGCGATCAAGACCAGCCACAGGATGATAATAAGTGCGATTAAAAAGCGAAACCATCTCCGCGTCTTGAAAAATTCGTCCTGGTCAGACCAGGTCGGCATACCACCTTGAAGGACAGGTGAGGTACTTTCAGAAGTGCTCATATTGGGGCTCCTTTTTTCCGGGAATGATTCTTTTGATTTTATCGGATATAAAAATTAGAAACGCTGTATTACCGGATCGAAAGATGATATTCTGATCACATTTTGATGAACCTCCTTGCACCCTATGAGATGGGCCATAAACGATTTGGTGTTTATATAGCAGTAACCGTGTTCAGATGAAAAAGTTTCCATCTTCTAAAACAGAAGAAACTTCCAGGTCAAATTCGTAAAAAAGCCCCCCGGATTCGCACGTCCGGGGGGGTGTACTTATTCGAGACCCTAATCCCCATTTGGGGACAGGTGGTTTCGGTTCAGATGCTAATAGGATTAGAACTTATTTGTACAATACTGGTGCATTTTGTTTTGTTGAAAGAAAACCCTTAGGGTCTCCTATTAATCAAAATCATCCCCTGCAAACCACTTGCTGCGTGCATCATTTACCCAGTCTGCATGCATGCTGTGATATTCATCTTTCCCGCCAAACCAGTCAAGCAATTTCTCCCGCTTCAATGGGGTAGAGCCTTCCGTCAGGATAATTCCATCAACCATACGAAAATGGTTCCAGTAGCGAAAGTCATCTACAAACCCATGCTTCTGCGGGTTTTGATGAATGTACCTGATCACATACCAGAACTGGCGGTCCGATGTAATTGCCACGCGCCCAAACGGGTGCTGGAATAAACTTCCCGTGCGTTGGTAGGCTTTGTTGATTGCTTTGGCATAAGCGTTGAAGAAATTCGAAAATTGGGTACTTATGTATTTAGTCTGACCTGACCTTGTCTCCAAGGGTTTGTCTGGCAGAAACCCTTAGGGTCTCGAGTATCTCCTCTTCCGACTTGACCCTGATCGCCAGATGAAAGTGATTACATAACAGGCAATAGGCGAAAGTATCGACCACTGGTCCGATATACTTCCAGTATAAATTCAAGAAATATTCATAATTGCGTTCTTCGAAAAATATATTCTCGCGGTTCACACCGCGATTGTAGAGGTGGTAATAGGTGTTGTAGAGTAAGGGGGATGGGCTGGTCATTGGTATGTCAACAAGACCCTAAGGGTCTCTAAGACCCTTAGGATCTGATAAGTTAAATTTACATCTCGACCGGATCCTCCGGGTGAGCGGCGTTCCACTGCTCGAAGATATCCGCTTCGCTTTTGCCTTTGTTGGCGGCGTTGGTCCACTTGCCGCGGAAGTTGGTATTGACCTTTTTATCGACTCTCGCGGTTGACGCGCACCTTGATGTTCACCGAACCGTCGCGCTTGCCGACCGGCTCGTAGTGCGTGCCGTTGGGCATCGCACGATGCGCCCGGCCTTCAACCCGGATTCGAGCTGCACGTCCAGTTCGGCCAGCACCGCCAGCACAGAACCCTTGCTCTGGTTGGTGGCTCCGACGATGTTCTCGATGATCTCGTCGCCGGTCATTGGGTCGCCTAACGTGATTTTCGGACCGTAGGTGGCCCAGGCCTGTATCTTCTTGGCCATAATGTTTTTCTCCTTTTCGAAGATAGATTTGTGCGGGGGCTGGCTGCCCCTGCCAAAAACATTTTAGGAAAAAACATATGGGGAGTCAATTTCCGGAGCTTGCAGCTTTGAAAGTTTTGGGCGGAATTAATAAAATTGCAAATTCGATCTCTCGAATATTATGCAGGCTGTGCGATATTTTATACAAAAAAGTACCAGAAATAAGGCAGGCGAGCGTACGCTCGCCTGCCTTATTTCTGGGTTTCTCCTACTCAAACAGGCCTTGGAAATCAGGCCCTCCCGGAGCGTCAATCGACCGCTTCGGACATCGAGCGCAATTCTTTATAGATTTTTCGCAATACGCCGCACAGGTTGTCCTGCGGGTCGAACTCCTGGAGGACTGCCACCACGAAAGCATAGTGCTCGATCACTGAGTTGAGTTCGCGCGTGGAACCGTACTGCTTCCAGGCTTTCCCGTAAGCCTCCACCAACTCCTTGTGCACCTCATCGGAAAGCCGCTTCTTTTCGGGGGACAAGTACCCGATCAGCCCCTCGAGCAGTTGGATGTCCGCCAGGCCGACAGCAGACCAGAAACTTTCTGGCGCGAAGGCTTTGCATCGCCTCGGCCAGACCTTGGGCCTCTTCCCTTTGTTTTTTCAGTTCTCTAGTTCTGCTGCTGCGGCTTTCTCTTCATCGCCCAGGCGCACCAGGCGCGCGATGCGGGCCACCAATGCGTTGGCCAGGGGATAGGGGTCCATGGGCCTGTTACCTTTGGCTCTCTCTTTGGTCAGTTCCCAGGCCCGGTTGTAATACGCTTCCATCTGCTCCAGCGCTTCGTTGCACACGTTGGAGGGCTTGCTGCTGGTGATCAGCGCCAGGCGTTTGTAGCCGCTGCCCACCATCGACAGACGCTCCGGCGTCTCCCGCTAATGTGGTCATAAGCCGGGTCAGGGTTTCGATCTGGGTTTCGATCTCCGCTTTGGATTTCTGTACTGCCCGGGGTCCTGCTCGAATTTTTGCACCGCCAGGCGGATATGGCAGTTGGCCGACTGTTCGATGGCTTTGATCGAAGCGGACGATTTGCCACTTTCGATAGCCTGGTCATAGAAACTCGACCGCTTCTTCGAATAAAAACACCTCGGCGAAGGCCTGTCCCATGGCCTCCAGCAGCCTGGGGTCACCCAGCCAGCCCGGGTTATCTTCTTCGATGTCTTTCAGCAGGCTGTTGAGTTCATCCTTGAACTGTCTGATGCCCAGCGCAGAAGCGGTTTTGGCGCTGTTTCGTAGATCTGGTCGATCTTGGCGATGGCTTCCTCGATGTCGACAAATCTTTCTTTCCAGTGTCCGCCGCCTTCTGTTTTCACGACCAGGCGGTAGGCGGGGTCGCCGTAACACTGGTAGGCCGCCCAGGTGTTGGTGCGGTCCCCGTGCTGTTCATAGATCTCCGCTGCGCGCGGCTTTGACCGCGTCGCCGAATTGGTAGCCCCTGAGCAGGTGGTCGTAGAAGATTTCAGCAAACGATAAGGCGGCAGCATCGTCCACCGCCCAGCCGGCCGCCACCACTGCCTTGACGCCCATTTCGATCAACTCCCTGGACAG
Organism: uncultured Chloroflexia bacterium; assembly: GCA_963829615.1. GTDB lineage: Bacteria > Chloroflexota > Anaerolineae > Anaerolineales > Villigracilaceae > JAABUE01. The sequence goes on along the minus strand of CAWHJM010000058.1, from coordinate 24,822 downwards.
GCTGGCCGCAAATTTATTGAACTCATTCCTGCCGGTCTCGTCTTCTTCATGCGAGTCGGAAAGTTTGCCCAGGTGGCAGCAGTTGATAAAGACCAGCTCGGGGATATGCATTTTATTCCTGATCTCATTGGCGGTCAGGAAGACCCCGTTCCCCAGCACCATGCCGGTCACCTTCCTGGGCGTCTCTCCCGGGGCCTGGTAAAGATACTTGTACACCCCATGCCCGGCCAGGTGCAAGACGCGGTAATCTTTCGAGAACAGGTCGACCATGATCGAGCTGGGCTCGCTGTGGATGCTCGGCCGCACCTCGTAGCCATTCTCCTTGAATTTGGCCGCCACCAGGACGGCTTCCTGTTCGGCGCCTGGCAGGTTGGCAAAGTTGGGGGGCAAGTTGGCCGGGTTGCCGACCACCAGCACATTCTTATTCTTTACGTCAACCACTTTTTCCTGGAAAGTGGCCGTGCTGAACTGGCGGATCATACCGGCCTGTACTACGATGGGCAGGTCTCTCCCCATGCGGCGGTCGTAGAGCAGTTCCCAGGGATAACTGGCAGCCTGTTCATCCACCACGAACAGCACGTTGTTCATATCTTTGAAGGAGCCTTTGAGCCGGTTGGGGATCATCAATTCGAACATGGCCGTGGCCAGGTTTTCGTCCCAGTTGGGGTTTCTGACCGATTGGGCGATCAGGCTGTCCACGTTGTTACGCTGCACGCCCAGGCGCGACTCTTCCGAGCGGGCCCGGTCGGTGGGCACAGTAAAGATCAAGGTATCGTCATCGCTCTCGCTGGCCCGGATGTAGATGCGGTTCCACCATCCGGCTGGTTCCTCGTAGGCGATGCGTTTCCACCCGCCGCGCAGGGTTTGCAGCAACGGGTTGACTGAAAACTCCTCTTTTTTATGGGTGAAAGGCTCCAAGGCTCTGGCCGCCAGGATGGCCTGGTCCTTGAACAGCTCGATAAAACGGACCTCCGAGATGCGCACGTGATAGTCCAGGTGGTCTTTGCCCGGCTGCTGCGTATCTGCAAGCAGGGAAAAGCTCTTATTGGCCTGCAGGACGCCGTTCAGGATGGCGTCTACCGAGTTCATGACCGTAAGCCCCACGCCCCCGCTGCCGATCAGCAGGGTCGAGATCGTGATTTCCCCGTCTTCTCCCACCCTGCCATTTTCGACGGCCTTGATCCCGTACTCCCGTAGGGCCATCGCAAACGCCTGCGACAATTTGTTCGGCGATAGATCGCCTGCCTGTCCAAGCCCGACGATGATCGCGCCTCCCGGCTTTTCACCCTGGTCATTCAAGACCACATCCACCGTGCCTTCCGGGCCGGGATACAGCCCGAGCACGTGACGGGCATTCAGGCGTCCGTTCAAATGGTGGTCCAGGGCTTTTTCGGCGCTGTATAAACTATCGCCTTCGTAATGGCCAACTGCCACGGCATCACTGCAGAACGACAGGTTCCCGTGCGCCACGGACACCCGCACAGGTTTAGCCCTGCGGGGCTTCGTATTTGACGGGAGCAGCTCCCAGCACAAACGTTTCGAGGTCGATCTGTGTCGGATAGATTTCTACGCCTTCATCCCGCAAGACGTAATTCTCTTCCTGACCGCGGTCGTAGCTGGGCGGTATCTTCGGCAGGCGCTCAGTGCTGCCTATCGCCAGCAGGTCATAAATGGCCGGGAAGGTTTCCTTACGCTTGGCCAGGTCGCCGTGCGGCGCATTCAGATAATAGGTTCTGCCTTCTTTCAGCTCAGGCAAGATGCCGGTGGCCCAGGGCACGGTGCCGTCTCCCTGGTTTGTTCCCCGGAAAATGACTTCGTGATTTTTATCGAGGTCGGCTGCGACCGGCGCTCCCCGGGCATATCCGGCCACATACACGATCGGATCATCGGCGCCGATCATACCTTGTTCGGTGTTCAGGAGCGCCTGCAGTTCTTTGGCTTTGTCTAAATCCTTCTGGGTGGGTTTCACCCAGTGTTGCCCCCCCGGGTTCGGGAATTTATCCCAGGTGCTGGCTTCCAGGAAGTTCCAGGGCTCGTCTTCCACGGGCAGCAATTGCAGCACGCCGGGGAAGCGTGAAATGACCTCTAAAAGATCCCGGGCCGAATTCTTGATATCCAGCATCGCCAGCATTCTCAAGGTCTTGTCCTGCCCAAGGATCAGGCGCGAGATCATGTACGAACCTCCATTGGGCGTTCCCAGCATTACGAAGCGCGCTCCCGTCCCGTTTGCGCATCTGCTCCCACAGATCCGGCCTCAATCCCAGCATGGCCCGCGCCACCAACCCGCCCATAGAGTGCGCAATGATCCGAATGGGTTGGTCGGTCTCCTTGAGCTTTGCCTCGATCGCGCCTGCAAGTCGCTTGGCTTCATCCAGGATCGAGAGGCGCCAGTCATAGGGGAAGGGGATCACCTCATGGGTGGCGCTCAAATACTCGACCAGGTCCGCGTAGGCAAAGGCTACCAGGGCATCAGGCTGGACATTCGTGTTAGAGATTTGCAAGTCAACCATCTTCCCCAGAGTCAGGTCTAGCAGGTCCATCCAGATGCGGTTGCCGCCTGCTGATAAATGCGTCCCCATGATCCCGGGCAGGATATAAACCACCGGCTGCGGAATGCTGGAGCGTTTTTGGTACGAGCGTGCAGTAATCTCCACGTCCGCGACGGCCTTGCCATACGCTTCCTGGAGCGGCCTGAAGCCCTGTGCCGCCAGGTCCTTGGGTTCCGAGATTAACGCTTCCCTGATCTTTTCCGCGGTCTTGCTGTTAGAGAAGTAGTGGAAATGGTTGACTTCCGGGCCTTGGTCAAAGAAATAACGTCCTACCTTACGCGTGGGGCCGCCATACATGGCCGGGGTCTGCACCACCAGGTCGTGGTCGTCGAAATAGAACAGATCGGTAAAGAAAATCGCCAGACGGCCCGCCAGGTTGTTCTTTTCGACATCTCCCGCAATCACGGTCAGGTCGGCATCGACCTTCACGTCCTCGCGGTTGATCATCCTGATGAAATTCGATTCGGGGTCCATTGCAGCCAGGCCGGGCATGGCTTCCGGGTTGGCGCCTTGTTTTTTGAAGTCAAGCAAAAGATCGGCGAGCACTCCGAAGATGTTGCCCGGACCAGGCGGCAGGACTTTTGCAATGACGTTGAGAATGATTTCCAGGTAGCGGTCGAAGCGTTTGGAGGCCAGTGTGGTCCCGCGGGTTGGGCTGGCCACACGCACAAAGCGTGTCACCTTAATTTCCTTTTCCTTCAGCAATTTGGATAATTCGCTCAAGGCGGCTTTGTCCTCGACCATCAAGTTCTCATCATCGTTGTCGAACAGCGTTTGACTATCAATTCTGCCGCTGCGACAAAGCAGTTCGCCGATCAGGCCGCCGCGTGAATGCGTCACCAGGTCCAGTTTTACTCCCTTGGGAAGTTTTTCTACCAGTTCCAGCGCATTCTGGATCGGGCTCTCGGACAGAGTACGGTGGTTGAATCCGAAGATTTGCTCCCCATATTTTTCCTTGAGGCTGTCCCAGACCTCTGGCAGTAAGCTTCCGAAGCCGTTTTCGATGCTCGAAAAGGTCCCGTGAATGAACAGCAGGACCGGTTTCGTTGTTGCGATCTTAGGATTGAGCTCACCGCGCTGGTCGAGCTTTTCGCTAAAGCGGTACAGCCCCATTTTCTCCTCGGGCATGAGCTTTTTGTCCCAGGCTTTGGCAAACGCTTCTGCTGATTTTTCAACCGGATCGAATTTGAGCACGCGCAGCCCGGTCAGCACCCAGGAGGTGGCCCCGCGCGAGGTATCTCCCGATGGCAGGCGGGCCGGGATTTCTATGACCCCGGCCTCTGCTCCGCGCGATATTTGATATTTGAATTGATCTTCGAGCTCGGCCACAGTGACCCAACGATGGATATCATCTTCAAAAATGAGCTCAACAATATCGTCGTCTTTCAAGTCTTTTATTTCGTGATAACTTGCAGCAGATCGATCGCTTGCGAATTGAACGGCGCTTGAGACAGAAAAGTTTTCAAGCTCTTTGCCAAAATCCACATTTTTCAGCGTTTCATCACTTTGTCCCAAAACCTTGATTGTTTTCATTCTTGTCTCCTTGATAAACAATGGCAGCAAATTTCCCTGAATGACTATTGGAAGGCAGAAAGAAGTACGTTTAGTCGGTGAAGTAATTGAAACTTTCTCAAAAAGTCTTTCCTCGCTGCCCGCGCCGGTGCCGCAGGCACAGGTGAGCGGAGGTGCGCTTTTCCCTTGCACCGGACGCAAGGACGGTGTGCACCATAGTCGAAGCGTTTTTGCTTAAGCGCCCTTCGACTGTGCTGCGCTCCGCTCAGGACGAAAAGTTTCTATCAGTTCAGTTACAAATTGAATAAAATATCCAAAAAATGTCCCTTTTAGAGTGACAATATTAGTGTAGAGGAAAATGAATTAAATTTCAAGCCTTTCTTTTCCATTAAAATGAAATAAACTTCCTCACGCGAGGAAGTTTATTTCGGTACTCAATTTGCTAACTGCCACTCAGAATATGGAAAAGACGATACAAAAAATACCCGATGGCAATCCCAAGCGCCAGGATAGCAAACCAGTGTTGTTTGAAGAGCGGAAGCCATTCGTCACGATTAGGGAGACGTTCGTGTTCGACAAACTCCCGAAAGAGAATATAGCCCCCGATGGAGCCCAGTCCGAAGGTGATCGGATCAAGAATCAGCCAGAAGATGATTTGTTCTGTTTTTATTTAGGGCCCGTCTTTCTCTTTAGCGAACTTTGTGATGAGTTAACATATCATAAAATTCCAGATATGTTTAGAACAAAATCAATATTTCCTCAAATTACTGCTTCTTGCATAAATAGACGAACTTTTGCTCCGGATCGTATCGAGAAAAACAAGTGTTTGAGTTCAGTTATTTGCGCAGCACACAGTAATTTTAAGGCTTTTGTTCATCTGGAACAAGCGTAAACAAATCAGTTACTTCTGATGGAACAGCCCGTGGAGCACCGCTATTGACATCCACAAAGACCCAATCCGTCTCACCGCGTACCAATAGTTGCTCATCTGCCACTCGAAAGAAGTGATAGCGGCGCAGCGAACGCACGCGACGCATGTTCACTACCCAGGTTTTTACCTGGATGCGTTCACCCGCAAAAGCAGGACGCAGGTATTCGACCATGTGCGAGCGTACCACCCAGGTAGCTCCGATGGCTTGTGTGGGTTGCGTGCCGCCCATGGCTTCATAGTGCCGGACAGCGGCATCCTGCATCCATTGCACGTACATCACGTTGTTGACGTGCCCATTCTGGTCAACCGCTGTTTCTGGAATAGTAAATTCGTAAGAGTAAACAGGTGCAGTCAGTGGTTTGCTTGAATTCATTGTTCCGCATCCCCTTGCATCCCATCCTTGTGTTGTACGACTTCTATGTTAGCCGCTTTCAGGAAGGCCATTGCATTCTCGTCTATGCGGTAGGCTTCCCCATACACGATACGGGTAATGCCCGCGTTGATAAGCGCCTTGGTGCAATTGATACACGGCAGGTGGGTTACGTAGCATGTGGCCCCGCGTGTTGAAACGCCATGCAATGCGGCCTGGATGATGGCGTTCGTCTCGGCGTGGATCGTACGGACGCAATGCCCGTCTACCATCAGGTGACCGATTTCATCGCAATGTTCCTGCCCGGCAGGTGAGCCGTTGAAGCCAGTAGTCAAAATGCGTTTGTCGAGCACCAGCACGCAGCCCACCAGGGCACGGTCACAGGTGGAGCGTTCCGAGACGGCCAATGCGATTTTCATGAAGTATGAGTCCCAATCAGGGCGCATGTTCCCTCCGCAATGTTTTCGGCGATTATACCCTCACGTGGTATAGTTGGCCGTCATGATCGAAATCAACAAACTCATTCGCAGCAAACGAAGAACCTTATCCCTGATTGTCGAAATCGATGGGACTCTGACTGTCCGCGCGCCGTTGCGGATGAAGGAAGCCGACATCCGACGGTTTATCGAGGCAAAGAAATCTTGGGTTAAACGGAAACAGGCTCAGACGCGGGAAGAAGCGGTTATCCCTCATCAGTTTGTGGACGGGGAAACGTTTTGGTATCTGGGCCAGGAAGTCCCGCTGCGCATCGTTCCGAACGGTAAGCCTGCCCTCGTTATGGACGGGTTCTTCAAGCTGGCAGAGTCTGCCCGGTCCCAGGCTCAGTCTGTTTTCGAAGCCTGGTACAAAAAACAGGCGCGCGCCCTGTTGACTGAGCGGGTTGAATTCTTTGCGCATGCGCAGGGGTTCAAAGTGAAAAAAATTCGCATTTCGTCAGCGCGCACACGTTGGGGCTCGTGCAGTGCCAAAGGTACCCTGAGTTTCACCTGGCGGCTGGTGATGGCTCCGCCGGATGTGATCGATTACGTGGTAGTGCACGAGTTGTGCCATCTAAAAGAGCTAAACCATTCCAAAGCTTTTTGGGCGCAAGTGGAAGCGATCTTGCCGGATTACAAAACAGCGCCGTAAGTGGCTGAAGGATAATGGCGCTAAATTGCATTTATAGGGAAAGCGCTATCGTGCCGAAAGTAAAGATGATCACCCCTGCCAGGCGGTTGACCTGAGTTGGCAGAACAGGAAATTTTCAGTGCAAGTAACCAACTGCTGAATGGCTGGAGATTGTAAAAAATATCCCTGTAACTGATTGAAGAAGATTAAGCGGCATCGAATGATCGCAATTGAGTTGAAGGTTTTTCGATCTGGACTTTTGCGTATTCTACAGCCTGTTCCGTCAATTTCGCGCTTTCCAACTCATTTAGGATCTTAATTGCGGTATCAACCACAAGCGGGTCAAATTGTTTTCCAGAGCAGCGCTGTAATTCTTCCACAATTTGTTCAGTAGGCCGTGCTTTACGATAGGGTCGGTCACTTGACATGGCTTCGATGGCATCTGCCACAGAGACAATACGCGCTTCAATGCTGATTTGGGTGCCAGACAGTCTATTTGGATAACCTTCCCCATTATAGAACTCATGGTGCTGACCAACAATCGGTATTAGTGAGCGTAGATGTGGGCTTTTCGCAAGTAAGGAAGCCCCGATGGCCGGGTGTGTTTTGATGATCGTGTATTCTTCTAGTGTTAGACGGTTAGGTTTCGATAGAATATCTTGCGAAATACCTAATTTGCCAATATCGTGCAACAAACTGCCCTTACGGACCAACTCTACTCGTTTTTCATGTAAACCCAAACGTTTTGCAAGTTTGGTCGCAAACTCGGTAACACCGCGGGAGTGTCCTAACACATACGGATCGCGCAGGTCAATGATCTCTGCCAGGGTATCTAGAAGCCCATCGTTCAATTTTGTGATCTCATCCGAGTATTTTTCCAGAATGGTGTTTTTCATGCGCAGTTCGCTGACCATACCCCGTGTACGATCTACATATTGTACCTGACTGACTCGTAGCAACAGGAGTGGAACGATTACCAGAAGGGATCCAACAATCGGATCATGTTTATAGCCAAAAACAAAAGCGGCAGCGACAATGCCCATGCCCACATAAATTGGGAAGAGCCAACTGTAGTGTTCTTTCCAAAAGGGGAAAACAGGCTGTCGCGTATCTAAATACACTCCAATTGAAATCAAGCTGGTATTAATCACATAGACAATTATGGCGGATATTACTGCAAAGATCAGTTGCATAAACGTGGATAACTCAATGAAAGGTTTTCCCGTTTGGTAAATAATCGTTATGTAGATCATCCCGACAATCAATTGGTTGCTGAAATTGAATATGCAACGATTGAACGGACTGCGATGTTTAATGCCAGTGCTGATGGCATATACAAGGCTTAAAACCAGCGATCCGAAGGGGCCAAATAAAAGCGTGCCGGCCAGGATTGGAACCGCAGAAGTGGAAAGTGAGGTATGCTTCGTATAAAGGTCGATCGAATACCATTCTGTTAATATTAGCAGCGCAGTAAGACCGGCTAACCCTAGCCAAGATTGGAGGGAGAGGGCCCCATAAAGGCTGGGTACAAATAGATACAAACCGCCAAATAGCAGCAGGGAGAGCGTAAATAACCCCCCGATATAAGTATAAACAGGCGCTTTTGAAGAATTTCTAGAGATGGGAGGTGTTGAAGCCTCTGATTTATCTTCGAGCGACTGGCTCGGATGTGCTTGGTGCACAGAGACTATCTTTGTGTCCGCTGCTTGATACGAGGTAGCATCAGGCGCTATTATATCCGGGCTTAACTATTGCTTGTCGATTTGTCATTCAAGACGGGTGCTTCTCTGTGCTCTCCGGCAAAATCTACATAAGCATCCTGGGTGTAGGCAAAAACTCGGTTCCTGCCTTTTAGTTTGGAATGGTACAACGCGGTGTCGGCATTGTGGATGATGTCTTGGCCGGTTTGGTTGAAAAATTCCCGGTTTGCAGCCCCTAAACTGAGCGTTGCTTTGATGGGAGTCACACTTGTCGGAATGGTAAATTCAGCGTTTTCCACTGCCTTGCGGATAACTTCGGCGCGTTCGTAGCCCTGCTCAAGCGTGGTCTCAGGCATCAGGATGGTAAATTCCTCCCCACCGAAGCGCGCTACAACATCGTATTCGCGCACTGACTGTTTCAAAATATTTGCGATCCCGATCAAAACTTCATCCCCTGCTAGATGGCCGTAGGTGTTGTTGATATTCCGCAGCAAATCCAGGTCAGCCATAATGATCGTGAGCGGGCGATCGAAACGGTTGGCGCGATTGAGTTCATTTTCCAAATGGTGCATGAAATAAGCGTGGTTGAACAGGCCGGTCTTGAGATCCGTTTCAGATTGGCGTTCCAAAGCTGGGACGCGCATGGTGCCGTAAATCAAGTAGATCGGGAATGCAAACAAAACCAATGCGAACGGACTTGTATCCCAAATGAGAACCAGCATCGCTCCGAGAGATAGCAAAGTCAGGTCAATGATCAGTGGCAGCAAATCGAATATCCCTGATTGGTGGAAATTCTCACCGCGTGCCATCCAGACGATAATCCCAACAATAAAGTGATTGAGTAATGTGAAGGCTGCCATGCTGAGCGTAATCGCCAGGATGCCCATCGGATTTGTCAATGAAAGACTGGGATTGATCGATCTGAAAATGAAGCCAGCAACATTGATTACGATGACATAGCAGGCCGTGTTGAAAATTTGGATAAACCAGGCCGGGCGTTTGACCAGCCATTCCACCAGATTGGAAACAACGATAACGATGACTGCTTGTGGTACACCAAGATGGGCGAATGCAAAGCCGTATAGGATAAAACTGAAGGTGTAATGGGAGCGATTGGTGGCGCCTTCTACCTTGATGATTAGTGCCAGGGAAGCCAGGATGCATAAAATGACCAGCATGACGGGCTCTTTGATTTGCCAATTGCGCAGGTTCCAAGTCAAGAAAATCGCACCTAAAAGGTAGCTAGCGAATATGTACATGCGGGTAGGGATGGTCATTTCTTTCATGAAGCTTTCCTTTTTGGCGCGTATAAAAAATTTATTAAAAAAGGATCTATATGGTCTTGCTAAACCTGTAATTTGACATGACAATTCCATAACAAAGAAGGCAGATCAGGGTACGCCACGAACCGCCTTTTTTGTTTATGAAAAGTCTTGATATTAGGCAACCCAGCCCACACTTGTAATCAGGACCTGGTGCGCCTGAACTAGAGCAAAGATCAGGAGGGTTGCGAGAGCGACTACCAGGAGTATACCCGGCAGATTGAACTTTAGAGTGTTCGTTTTCTTCATAATCCAATCCTTTTGGTTAGTTATCCCAGTAGTCGCTGTTCCAGCCGACAGTGTTCCAACCGACAGTATTCCAACCGACAGTATTCCAACCGACAGTGTTCCAACCGACAGTGTTCCAGCCCACAGAATTCCAACCAACTGATCCCCATGTGATCGGTTCCGCGCCAGTTGAGAGTAACTGACTGGCTCTGAGGCCAGTATTCGCACTCTGAGTGCTGGCGCTACGCACAGCTGCGTAGACATCCAGATAGCCGGCACCGCTTTTGGTAACGCTATAACCGGGCCACTCCTTGTTGGCGGTGGCAGTCAGACGAAATTTGACCTGATCCGGGGTGAGCTTGGGCTCATCCTGCAACAATAAGGCGGCAGCGGCGCTCACCATCGGGGCCGCCATGGATGTTCCCGACATGCGAAAATATTGATTGCCTACCTTGTTTGAGGGATGGGCGTATGCAAGACCCATGTTTTGGTTCACCAAGCGGGCAATGATATTGGTGCCGGGTGCAACAAGATCGGGTTTCTTCACACCATCGCTCGTGTTTCCATACGCTGAGAACGATGCCATAACATCATCGGTGAGACTGCCCGTGCCCTTGTCGTCTGTGGCTCCAACTGTGATGACAAACGGGTCATTGGCTGGGGGGTAAATGGTGTTGTTACCCTGATTGCCGGCTGAGGCTACAACAACAATCTTGTTAAGCCACAGGATCTCTACAGCCGCATCCAGTGGACTAGTATGATAGGATTCGGCCACAGAACTGTTCAACGACAAGTTTAACAACGCGAATGTTGTATCTGTCCTTGTTTTCGAGCACCCATTGCAGCCCTTGGACGACATCTTTAATCATGGCGCTGCCGTCATCGTTGCTGACTTTAACGTTAATGATATTGACCATTGGAGCCACGCCAATGTACTTGCCGCCCGATTCGCTTCCATCGCCACCCACTATGCTGGCGACATGTGTTCCATGACCATAACCATCTGAAGCACTTTGGTTATAGTCAGTGTTGAAACGGATATCAGCCACCTGCCTATTAACACCCATAGAGGTATAGAGATCACCGTTTGGGTTGATGCCACTATCTATTACGGCCACGCCAATCGCATTTCCTTGCAGGTAAGGTGAGTCATTCCAGACCTTATCTGCACGAATGGCACGAATGTAAGCATTTGCCAGATTGGTTGTGTCGACACAATTGGAGCAGATTGTGGATGTTATTGCTGCGTCCAAGCTGACCCAGCGGATGAATTGAGAACGAGCAAGTTCCAGCGCAGCCTCGGCCGTCATCTTGGCTGAGAAAGCGTTGATAATAGGCAGTTCTTGCGTTACCTGGCCACCCAATTCGGCAACGAGCATTTCTACATTCTCTACCCCGGCCATCCTCTGGACAATCACGTGCACAGTTTGGCCAGGTTCTTCGGCGGCCAGCTCAACCAGGAGTGGCTGCGTCTTGGCAACAGCGGTCTGCTGCGGCCCGGCGAAACCAAAGGTGCCCAGTACCAGAATGCTTACCAACAGAAATTGTATGATTCGATTAGTTCTCATAGTTACTCTCCTGCTCTATGTTGATTACTAAATTTCCAACTCGGTATCACAATTTACAATCCTGACCGGTTAGTTGACCCACCCTACACTGGCTAGTTCATGCCAACCGACACTAGCCATTAGATTATTGACTGCCCAGGTTATGGCGAGAATTAGAAGAACCAATACTGTTGCTAGTAGGATAATGTCTGCTACATTGTTCCATTTCAATGTAAATGTTTTCATGTTCACATCTCCTTTTATTCATCCCACATGGATGTATTCCAACCGACAGTATTCCAACCGACAGTGTTCCAACCGACGGTATTCCAACCGACAGTGTTCCAACCGACGGTGTTCCAACCGACAGTATTCCAACCGACGGTATTCCAGCCGACGCTGTCGAAGGCGAAGGCAATTGCACCCTCGCCAGTGGAAAGCATCTGGCTGGGGATGATGCCCTGATTGGCGCTGTCGCTGGTATCTCCGTTGACCGCAGCATAGGCATCGATAGTCCCGGCACCGGCTTTGGCAGTATCATAACCAGACCAGTTTTGGTTGGCGGTTGCCATCAGGCGATACTTGACCTGGTCAGGGGTCAGGTTTGGTTCATCCTGCAAAAGCAGGGCAACCGTGCCGCTCACCACCGGGGCAGCCATGGAAGTGCCCGACATGCGGAAGTAGAAATCGTCTACACGATGTTTGGGGTGGTCCTTGTAGGCTGTTGATGCTGTGCCGGCCAGAGGCTGATCAGATTGCGACCCGGAGCTACCAGTTCAGGCTTAGCAAAGCCTGATTCGGTCGTGCCGTAGGCAGAGAAAGCACCGACGAAATCGTCATCCAACGGAGCTGGTTCCGCGATCTTCTATTGCGCCGACGGTGATCACGAAGGGATCGTTGGCGGGCGGATATACTGTGATGGGCCCGTCCGCTGTGCCGTTGTTGCCAGCCGCGACCACAACCACGATGCCATTGAACCACAGGATCTCGACAGGCAGCATCCAGCGGGTTAGTGTCATAGGACTCGGGCGCGGTCGAGTTGATTGACAAGTTGACAACGCGAATGTTGTAGGTGTCTTTATTTTCATAGATCCATTGCAAACCAGCCACCACGTCCGAAGTGTAAGTTAGACCCTGATCGTTGCTTACTCTAACATTGAGCAGGTTGACACCCGGCGCTACGCCAGTATATTTGCCTTTTGAGGCAGTGCCGTTACCTGCAATAATGCCTGCCACGTGAGTGCCGTGTTCGTACTCATCAATTGGGCTGGTGTATCCCCCAAATGTGATGGCGTCAATGATCACGGGAAGGACTTGAGGCAGCCTGGTTGATATTGTTTGTGTCGCTGCGTAGGTCAACGTGGTCGCTGATACCACTGTCTACCACGGCTACCGTGACCCCCTGTCCGTCCAAGCCAGTTTGTTGCCATAGGGCTTCCGCGCCAACAACATCCCGGTATACGCTTCCGATTGCATAATCGATTTGGATATTGTCGAAGTAAATGTCGCGGCTATATTTTTGTGTTTCAGTGATGTAGAGGCGAATGCGGGTGTTTGCGCTGGCAAAGCCAGTGATGTCAAACGTATCAACGCCGCTGCCGGTGTAATCTCTGTTTGAATACGTAAGCAGGGTTGACCAGGTGGTTCCACCATCCGCGGAGATTTCCAGATTAACTTCCCCATCAGAGAAACTTTCGTTCAAGCGATTATATCGGTATAGTGAAAGTGTGGCGCTGGCGACATTGTTGAGGTCTACCTCGCGATAAACATATCCGCCTGCCATGCCTGGGTCGACCAACAGGCAATATCCAATTCCACCCGCGCAGCGGCTACTCTTCACAACTCGGAATATGCCTACATCATCTGTCGACACAGCGGCATCGCCAGATTGATTCCCTTCGGTCCATCCCCCTGACCATTTTTCGGTACCATCATTCCCTGTATAGGAAATCTTTTTGAACGAATCCAGAACGGTCGAGATACCATTGTGCCGGTTGAGACCACAGGTGCATCCGGGGAAATCCAATGCACCTTGGGGTTCTTGGCCAGTTTCTCGATTTCTTTGCCGCTCATTTCGGCCGAGAAGCCCAGGATCAGGCCAAGTTGCCTTCTAATTTGGCCCCTACCCTTAAGCACCTCATTCTCTAACTCCATCGCTTTCAGATCTTTGTTCTTGGCGTCTTTCTGTACCATGACCTTGAACATCGCATCCGGGTAGGCCTGGACCAACTGCAAAAAATCCGGGTCCATGCGCGGCGGTTTATCTTTTTTCGCCAAAGCGGAGCCGGTAGACACCGCCAGCAGGCTGAAGGTCAGAATAAGGGCCAGAAGGATATTGAATAAGCTTCCTTTTCTGGACATTGTTGTCTCCTTTCTTCCAATATTCCTGTCGTTTGATCGAAAATCCATTTTAATAATCTGCTTGCAGTTTGCATTATGCGCTTATACATCTCTTATTACTATCCGTACTCCTACGTATTTTTGAGTGCGGATCTCTACGTAATCTTTCTAGAATAAAAATACCCTCCTTGCAGCTTGCAAGGAGGGTAGGAGTTCATCTTTGGGATTAATTACTTCAATCGTCCAAAGGAAGGATGCCTCGCTTGAGCGCAAAACGGATCAGCTCGGTTTGATTGTTGAACCCCATTTTGTTCATCATACTCTGGCGGTGTTGTTCCACTGTCCGGGTGCTGATGGAAAGTTGCTCAGCGATATTGCTGTTGGACAACCCTTCGGCTGCCAATTGCAAGATCTCCCGTTCCCGGGTTGTGAGTGCGTTATAAGGATCGAGCATGCCGGATTCAACTTTAGCGATAAATAGATCGATTAACTTCTCCGAAAGTTGTGGGCTCAGATAGCGCCTGCCACTCAGTACCTGTTGAATGGCCTTGACGACTTCACTTGGGCCGCTGTCTTTGAGCACATAACCAGACGCTCCGGCTTTGAGTGCCTGCATGACATACGGGTCAGCGCTTTGCATGGAAAGCACGATGCAACATGTATGGGGAACTCGCGCGGTGATCTGGCGAATCGCCTCCAAGCCGTTGAGACGAGGCATCATCATGTCAATAATGGCGACATCCGGCTTGAGTTGCTCAGCCAATTGGACAGCCTGCAAGCCGTCTTCCGCCTCTCCTACCACTGAAAAGCCCGCTTCCGCATCCAGGAGATTCCGCATACCCTGGCGAACGACCGGGTGGTCGTCAGCGAGTAAAACGGTGACGCTCATGTTGCCTCCTCTCAACTTTACCTGATTGAGGAATAACAACGTGAATATGCGTGCCTCTACCAGGCGCAGTTTGAATGTCCATGAGACCACCTACCGAATAAGCTCGGTCGCGCATACTGTTCAAACCCATATGAGATGATGTATCCACACTATCGAGGTTGAACCCCTGACCTTGATCGCTAACTTCCAAAGTAATTATTTGCTCCTCAAGTTTCAGCAGAACATCGACCAAATCGGTCTTAGCATAGCGAGCTACATTGGTCAGTGCTTCCTGGATGATACGAAAAACATTTATTTCTATTTCGGTCTGAAAGCGTTTATCTATCAAATTGTAGTGTTGAAAATTAACCTTGATTTCAGTCTGGGACGTATAACGGTTGAAGTGCCAGATCAAAGTAAGAATGAGACCTGTGTCGTCAAGCATACTTGGCCGCAGATTTATAGAGATTTCACGCGTTTGTGCAATCAAGTTGCTAACTAGTTTTTGAATCTCTGTAAGTTTTGTCTTCTGTTCACTGGAAGCCTGGGGCAACAATGCGCTCAGGGAGAATTGCAAACCGGTCATCATCTGACCGATTTGATCGTGCAATTCACGCGCCAGACTTCGGCGTTCATCTTCCTGTACATCAACTAGGCGGCGCGTCAGCGCCTGTTGGCGCGCACGACTGACTACTACCTGTTCGAAAAGAGTCGCATTCCCTACTGCAATAGAAGCTTGACCGGTGAGACCACGTAATAATTCCAGATCATCTTGCGTAAAATCTCGAATTGTTCCATGCATTTGAGCAACCAAAATCCCCGCAAGAACATTGTTGTGATACATTCCGGAAATTGCCAGGGAGCGAACATCCAGATCTTTGATTTTATTCAAATATGGAATGCCTGGCGTATCCAATGCCTGGATATCTTTAATAACCACAATCGGTTTAGATTGCGACAGAATATTTGTGATGAGATCTGCTGGGATTTTAAATCTTGTGGAAAACTGTTGCGCTTCAAATTTATAATGGTTTATTTCCTCGTTTACTGCAATCGTTGTACTTATGAACGCGTTTTGGGCAGATTCATTCAAAAAAGCGGAAGTGGCTGTTGCATTAAGCGAATGGTTGCAAATTTCACACACCAATTTAAGCACTGCGTTAACATCCAGGCGTGCATTCAATTGCTCAGCAGCCCGGAGCAAGGCCTCTGATCGGATCGCGTACCGGCGGATTTCTTCCATTGCACGTTTTCGCTCAGAAATGTCCCGAAACGCCAGTACCATCCCTACCTGGACATCCTTATTTGCCAGTGGTGATATGAAGATTTCTACAGGGGTTCGTGAATTGTCCTTGCGTAGTAATACCGCCTCAAAGCCTGTCCGCAAATTCTGGTTTTGAAAAAATGCCATGGCATGAGAAATTGAAACGGGCTCCTCGGTATTTGCATAAACAAGGGAGAGAACGTCATCTAAGGGTTGCTCGATAACATTCAGGCGATTCTTCCCGGTCAGTTCCTCAGCAATGGGGTTGATGAAGCGGATACGTTCTTCCGTATCCACAGCAATTACGCCGTCTGAGATGGAATGCAAGATTGTATATAACCATCGTTCGCTCTCACGCACCTTCTTTTCCATGCTATGACGGGTAAGAGCTACTTCGATCGTAGCTAGGATTTGTTTTTGGTCTGTTGGGTTAAACAAATACCCGAAAGGTGCAGTGCCTCCTGTACGGCGAATTGTTGCCTGGCCAGACTGATTGGAAATGTAGATAACTGGAAGATCGTATTGGTCATATATTTGTTTACCGATGAGGATGCCCCCCAATTCTCCACTGAGATGAATGCTGATTAGCACTAAATCGGGTTTAAGTTTAGCGGTGTACTCAAGGGCTTGTCGGCCATTTGACGCACAGCCTACAACCTCATAGCCCAGGTCCTTGAGGGAAACCTGTAATTCGCTGGCGAAGGTTTCGTCTAGAACAAGTAGCAGTCTGGCATTCGCCATGTAGAATTACCCCGAAAAATAAAGCCCATTTTCATAGCCCAATTTTACCGTTTAATCTGACCAAAATGATTTTAATATGATTACAGTGGGAGAGAAATTCATTTTATGTAGTGGCGAGCACAATTATTCCAAAACTGGAGATAATCACTCCCGCAATGCGATTTATCCAAATTTTCCATGAGGCATTGAAGCGATCTCTTAAGCAAGCTAACCACGAAAGATAAGCGTGAACCACCAAGTAGCGGAGCCCAGGAAAACGCCTAATACCATCGTGCTGGCAGTAGTGTAATTTCCGTTTGTCTCTCCCAGGCGTAACCCGGCAAAGATAGCGATGAATGATAGGATGGTGATAGGATTGGTGATGGTCAGGAAAAAGGTGGAAAGGTAGGCGCCGAATAAGCCGCCACGCGATGATCTTGCGGCTTGTTCGGCTGGTTTGCTTAGAAAGGTTTTTACACCCAGATATAGCAAAAATATCCCACCGACCAGACGCAGCCAGTTGGATTGACCGAGCAGTATATCTTGAACTGGCTGTCAGACCGAAAGCCGCCACCGCGCCATAGAACATGTCCGCGCTGGCCGCGCCCATCCCGGACAGGAAGCCTGCCAGCCGTCCCTCGGCCAATGTGCGCCGGATGCAGAGTACGCCAATCGGCCCGACCGGCGCAGCGATGGAAAAGCCAATCAAGAGCCCGCGCAGAAAGATGTCCATTGAAGTGACTCCCTTTGATTATAAAAAGAGCGCAAAGACTCTCGTTTGGGCCTTTGCGCTCTTATCAGTCGATTTGAACTGTTAAGCGGTAGCTTCCTTGCGACGGAACCAGGTTTTCCATTCCTGGTTTTCCCAAACAACCAGGATAGGCGCGGCATTGAAGATCGAAGAGTACGTACCGCTGAAAATACCAACCAGCAGGATAATCACAAAATGACGGATACTGTCGCCGCCAAACAATACCAGGGCGAGCAGGGTAAGCATAACCGTCAATTGCGTGTTGATCGAGCGGTCCAGGGTTTGCACAACGGAATGGTTGACCAGGGTTTCGTAGTCTATGCGGCGAAAAATTGTAGAGTTTTCGCGTACGCGATCAAACACTACAATACTGTCGTGTACTGAGAAGCCGATCACAGTCAATAGGGCGGTCAGAAACAGGGCATCTGCTTCCCAGCCCAGGAAATAACCGAGGATGGCTTCTGTTCCTATCACGACCAGCACATCATGCAGCATGGCTGCAATGGCCGCCACGCCGTATCGAAAGGCATGTTCTACGCGTCGGAAGGCGAACCAGATGTAGATCAGGATCGCAACAGCAGCCATCAGGATGGCAAAGCCGGCGCTGCGAGTTACTTCGGCCCCTACTGATGCGCTGACGGATGTGAAGTTAAGCGTTGTCACCGTCGAGCCGGATTGTTTTTCCATTTCGGTCACGATCTCGCCTTTGGTGGCATCGTCCATGGCCTTGGAACGGATGGAGAGGGAATCTTCGCCCAACTGTTGGGTGACCGGGTCTTTAATGGGTTGGCTGGCGGTAGAGAAGTTGTTGTAGATGGCCGTAACTTCTTCTGGGGTAAGGCGCGTGCCGCTAAACTGGACCTCAAGCAGACTGCCGCCAGTGAAGTCAATGCCCAGGGAGAGGGGGCCTTTACCAGTCTCCGTTGCGTGCAGCACCATGAAGATGATGCCTGGTACGATGATTAGCAAGGAAATTAGGAAATACCAGTAGCGATTTTTGATGATATTCATGTCGTGCTCCTAAAGACCAAACCAGCGCGGGTGCTCAGTGGACTTGACGTTATCAAGTACCGTGTGCAAGAAGGTGCGCGTGACAATGATAGCCGTGAACAGACTAACCAACACGCCCAAGGCCAAAGTTATTGAAAAACCCTTAACCATGCTGGCGCCAAAGGTATTACCAAAGATGAACAGAATCGCACAGGTGATGAGCGTGGAACTATTCGAGTCACGGATAGAGGGCCAGGCCCGGCTCCAGCCCAGATCAATGGCCTGACGCAGGTTGCGGCCCGCGCGTAATTCTTCTTTTAAACGTTCAAAAATGAGTACATTTGCATCCACGGCCATACCGATACTCAAAATAAAGCCTGCGATGCCAGGCAGAGTTAGCACAACCGGGATCATCTTGAAAAGCATCAAGCTGAACAGGGCATAGCATAACAAAGCCATATCGGCTACCAAGCCAGGCAGGCGGTAGTATAGCGCCATGAACAGGATCACTACGCTCAAGCCGATGGCCCCTGCCAAAACGCTCTTGCGAACAGATTCTTCGCCCAGTGTTGGGCCAACTGTACGGCTTTCTACAACCTTGATTGGAACAGGCAGGGAGCCATAGCGTAGTTGAACGGCAAGTGCATTGGCGCTATCGGCTGTGAAACTGCCTTGGATGACGCCCTGTCCATCGGTTATGGCAGAGTTGATGACCGGGGCAGAGATCACGCGATGATCAAGAACGATTGCCAGATACTGATTGACGTGTGAACTGGTGTAATCGCCAAAAACTGAGACGTAATCTGGTTTCAGGGTGAAAGCAATTTGATAGCGCCCGGTTTGGTCTTGCGTTACGGTGACCGTGTCGAGCGCAGCGCCGGTCATCACGGTGTGATAGACCTGTTCCGGGGCGGTATCAGTGGGCGTGGCCTCAGCGGCTGGGGTTGCGTTTGGCTCCGCGGTTGCAGTGGGTTCAGCAGTGGCAGTTGCTTCTGCTGTTGCGGTTGCTTGAGGTTGGGCAGTATCACTCTGTTGCTGGACGTAATCGGTTTTTACCTGCGTGCCTTCCGAAGCTGGCGTGTTCCCCATATCTACGAATTCCAGCAAGCCGGTCTGTTGCAGGGACGCAACCACTTCTTCCGGGTTGCTGATTCCGGGAAATTCAGCCACGATGCGGCGATCACCGGCAGTCTGCATGACGACTTCGCTGACACCCAGTGCGTTGGCGCGGCTTTCCAGGATTTGCCTGGCGACCTCCAGGTCATTCGCGTTTACGGTCACGTTGGCGGGGACGTCGGCTTCCATCAGGGTTTGCAGGCCACCGCGCAAATCCAGGCCTAACCGTACATCTACATTGCGAGAGGCGATCAGACTGCTATTGAAAGGGTTGGTAATCTTGATCGTTTTGCTCAAGTCAATCCATAGCGAGAAGATGACCAGGAAAATAATCAAGACCAGCCAATTGTTACGACTGCGATTCATATTCTTCAACTCCATCCAAAAAAATGCCAGCCGTGGGCTGGCGAAAAAGATTATACACCTTTTGTACTAGGTTCGGTAGAGGCGATTTGCAAATCGCCTCTACCGGCGTGGTTTTATGGATATACCCATTTTTTGTAAAGATTTGATAGATCGCAACCACAATCTTTTTCGGCCAGTTGCTTCATGCTATCGGTTGTACTGATGCCCCATTCGTTGCTGGTGGTGTAATCCTTCATAAATGCGTCAAAGGTATCTACCCCCATCTCGTTTCGCAAAGCCTCAAAGAAGAGTGCGCCACGTCCGTATATAATCGCGCCGTAGGCTGTGCCTTCGTAGTCTGCAACTGGCAGGCCGATGGGGATGGCCTGGTTATCGACCCGAGCCCAGCGTGACCGTAGCGATTGTTCGAAGCCGCTCGCACCGCTGCTTCCATAACGGTCCGCAAAGTACTGCCAGGTGACGAATTGGGTTAGTGATTTGTCCAGCCAGGGTTCGTCAAGCTGGTCATTGCCGACCAGATTGTAGAACCACTGGTGACCGGCCTCGTGCGCCACGGTTGCCTCCATCATAACGCTGTTTGGAGAGCCACTCAGAGTTCCGCTCATATCGTAGATGCGATCGGTGATGGCAATCACGCCCGGATATTCGATCCCTAACGCATAGGTAGGTGTGGAAACAATATCAAATTCTGTGTATGGATAAGGAGCGTAACGCTCATCATACAATTTGAACGCTTCAATCGCAACGTCGAGAGCCGTTTTCGCGCCTTCTTGCATATCTTTGGGTGCATAGCTGTTGAATGTAACCTCGCCAACGGTTTTGCTGATCATTTCATAATCCGGACTGGCGACCACGTAAAAGTCACGCGCCGGCCCCGCAGCATACGTGACGATTTGCCTGCTTCCGTTTTCCTCGCGGTTGACCTCACGTCCTGAGCCGACCAACACCACCTCGCTGGGCGCGTCCACTGTTACCAGAAAGAAGCTGGCATCGGCATAAGTTGGATCGCCCTGGTTTGGCGGAATTTCTGCATTCCAGCCATTGTCATCGTAGACGGCAATCATTGGATAGGAGTGCGCCAGGGTGAGTACACCCTCATAATAGGCCAGGACGCCGTAGTTTGACTCGATCTCGGTTGGGACTTTGACGGAGAACTCGAAAGATAGGTCGATGCTTTTTCCCGGTGGCAGGACGGGGTCGAGCGCGATGCGCAACAGGCTATTGGCCAGGCCGTAGCTTGGTTCCAGCGATTGTCCATCTATCAAGACAGATGAAACGCTCATTTCTCCGCCCAATACATTGGGTAACAGGCGTACCTGGATTTCGTCGAGAACGATGCCCTCGCGATTGGTGTAATGGATTGTTTGCGTGCCGGTTACGTTGGTGAAATCATCGCTGATCGTGTAGTCAATATGATAAATGCTGGCACCCTTTTGCTCATTTAGCTTGGCTTGTTCGGTAGGGATCAATCCATCCATGTAGATGGACAAATCATTCCAGTTGGTGGATTGTGACGGCGTTGGTGGAACGCTGGTTTCAGTTGGCGGTTGAGAAGGGGATTGGGCTGGCTGGCAGGCTACGAGTAGCAGGCAAATGAACAAAACCCACAGACGTGAATTTCTCATGGTATTTCTCCTGTTTCCCATTTTGTACTTATCGTAACAAAATTTAAAGCTGGCGTCACGATTATACAGAGGGGTTTTTATGCGATCAAGCCATCTGGGTCTTGATAAACGTTAGCGCTTGCTCGAGAACTTCTGCGATTCCCAGGCTATCTGTGTCGATGTAGAGGTCGGCGTGTTCACGGGCATGCGAGAGACGGCGCTGTTGTTCATCATATTCGCTTTCGACCCAATTCATATGACGGCGTCTTTGGGAAATGGGGTAGGAGACTTGCAGGAAAATCAGCACATCCGGATTAGTAATCCGCATCCACATGTCTTTCACGTAGGAGTGCTCCTGTGCAATGTGACGGGTGGAATATCCGAGCGAATCAAGCGCCTCGATCAGCGTGGATTTTCCGGCTCCACAAGGCCCGACTACACCGATCAAAAAGGGTTTACTGGCTGTCATGGATTAGTTGATGCAGCCTGTCTGGCCGGCCTAGCACGGCAACCATATCGTCAGTGTTGACCGGATGGCTGTCGGTTGGGTGAAAATCGGATTTGCCATCAGTTCGCACGAGAATGACGCTGACGATGTACCCGTCTTCGATCTGTCCAACGGTTTTTCCTTCCAGGAGGCAGCCGGTGGAGACTGTGATCCTTGCCAGGCTGAGCGACTTTCCCTCAATGCTGATAGGGCGTGTAATTTCAGAATCGGTGGCTGAAGCCGCGAACGCTGGAGCAGCCAAACCTGTACCGCTCAAGGCGATGAAGCCAAATTGCTGGGTGAGCGCCTGAGCAAAGTCGTCGTCAAAAATTCGGATGATGACCCGGATGTTTGGATTTAAACTGCGCGCTTTCAAGGCGATTTTGAGATTGACGGCATCGTTTTGCGTGCAAAGAATAATCGAGTTGGCACGCTGTACGCCTGCCGCTACCAGCGCGGTCTCCCGGCTGGCGTCATCATGGATAATGGGAATGTCCATTTCTTGCACTAAATTGATCAAATCGGCTGTCGGGCTCAACTCAATAACGGCCATTGGCTGGTTCATGGCCCCTTTGAGATGTTGGACAACGTGAAAGCCGAGGTGACCGAGACCTACTAAAATGTGATGGTTATCTAATGTGGAAGCTATAGCCATTTCCCATTCCTTGCTGCGCGCGCGACGGTTGAAGAACAAATAGCCGAAATCAGCCAGACCTAGAGCCAGGGATCCGATACCAATGAGCGGCATGACAAAGAAAAATACCTCAAGATAAGGGCTATCTGGAAATTCCCCCGGTGGTTGAAAGAAAACCAGTGTTAGAACGATATAGATTGCCTCGCTGATGTTTCGCAGGGGTTCCCCGACCTGCTCGGCGATGGAATAATATAGTACGCCACCGCCCAGTATGGCGAAAAGGAACACCATCAAAGCTGTGCGAAACTCTCTCAGCAAAAGCAGTGTATCACGCCAGGAAGCGCGAAACATGCGTCGTCTTGACCTGTGCACAATTATTTCCTAAGGAAGAGGCAGACGTACGCTCATGCGGCGCACCATGTCGCCGTTGGTGGTTCGAACCTTTAACACAACGATACTGATATCATCTGCGGGACGCCCTTCGTCCAGGTTGACCGCATGGGCCAGGAGAGAGTCGGAAAGTTCCTGTGGGGTTGGGTCCTGGTCTTCCAGCATGGCTTGAATGGCATTGCACACGTCCATCGGTTGTCCACGACGCTTTCCGGCATGTGTCAGGCCATCGGTATACAAGATAACCGTAAGCCCTGGTCGGAGTTCCAGTTCGGTGATAACCGGACGGATATCTCTGCGAATTCCAAGTGGTGAACTCTCAGTGTCCATGCAATCGATTCGGTCGTCATGACAAACAAAAATGGGAGAGGGATTGTTTCGGGATAACACCACTGTGTTTGTTTCAAGGTCAATGGATGCTATATTAAGTGTGCATGAAACCTTGGCGTTTTTATCGGTGTATAGTGCATCCGAGGCGGCACGTGCAGCAGCGCCATCACGCACCCCTTCTGCCAGCAAGCCGATCACCTTGCGTACCACCATCATGGATACGGCTTTGGCTCCTCGCCCGGATGTTTGACCGTCTGCCAGCACAACTGACAATCCACCATTGGGGCGTTCTATGACTTCCAGCGTATCACCGCTTTCAAGGGATGCGTATTTGTTGATTTTGGCAACTGCAATTCGAACTTCCATGTTGTGTATTCTACTTCGTTTCGGGCTTGACGTCATCCCTTGAACCCGCTATAATTCGCCCGCTAATACCGCAATGCGGTACTTATGTTGCAAAACAAGCAACTCTCGTCTGGAAATCACGCCGGGCATTTGCCCGGCATATTCATGGTATTACCGCAACCAAAAAGAAGTTACGGTACAAGAAGGAGAAAGTCATGGCCCCACAACCCAAACGGAAATTATCTAAGGGTCGTCGCGACCGTCGCCGCGCCCACGATGCGTTGGCAGCGCGCAACCTGGTGGCTTGCAGCAATTGCGGATCGATGCGCTTGCCGCACACCGTCTGCCCGAATTGCGGACACTATCAGGGCCGCGAAGTGATCGAGATCGACAAAGAAAAAAAGTCTGAGTAAGCACTGGCGAGCCGTGACGAACACGGCTCGTTTGTGTTTAAGCGACATGAGGTGAACTCATGAAACTTGAACCGAAAACCACCGCTTTTGTTTTTCCTGGCCAAGGCTCGCAAAGCGTCGGAATGGGGCGCGATCTGGCGGACGAATATCCGCTGGCGAAGCAATCCTTCGAAGAGGCAGACGATATCCTGGGCTTCTCGCTTTCCCGCCTGATGTGGGATGGACCGGACACGGATTTGAATGACACCGTTAACACACAGCCGGCTTTATACGTTCACTCCATAGCTGCACAGCGAGTCTTCTCGCATCTTTATCCGGACTTCCTGCCTGCTTCCGTGGCCGGACATTCTCTGGGCGAGTTATCGGCTCTGGCCGCGGCTGGAGCCTTATCCTTTGCTGATGGGTTACGCCTGGTGCGGATGCGTGGTGAGTTGATGAAGCGCGCTGGTGAAATCGCCAGGCGGTATGGCAGCTATTTTGGGATTGGATATACCCGCGTTGGAAACCGTTTGTGCGGAGGCCAGCACACCAGATGAAATCGTACAGGTGGCAAATGATAACTGTCCCGGGCAGGTGGTCATCTCTGGTGCGAAGGCCGCAGTGGAACGTGCGATTGCCGGTGCGAAGGTCGCGGGAGCAAAACGCGGCATCCCGCTGGCGGTCAGCATTGCGGCGCATTCACCCTTGATGGCTTCCATTCAAGATGAATGGGATGAGGCTGTAGAGACATGTGCGATGGCAGCGCCGAAAATCCCTGTCATTGGCAACGTACATGCGCTGCCGATGACCGCCGCCGATGAATTGCGCGCCGATACAAGGCCCAGGATGGACTCGCGCGTACGCTGGACCGAGTCGGTGCGGGAAATGTTGAAGTCTGGCACGCAGGCTTTTATCGAGGTGGGAAGCGGGAGTGTCCTAATCGGGTTGATTCGTCGTAT
>CAWHJM010000057.1:0-78309 GCA_963829615.1 uncultured Chloroflexia bacterium | reverse complement strand
ATCCGATTAGAAGGTTTAGCGTAACACTAAGATCAAAACTGGACGAAATAGCGCTGTCAATATCGCGTAAGACTGTAAGTTGGCGAATTTGTTGTTCCCCACGCTCGTACAAACGGGCATTTTCGATTGCAGCCGCCGCCTGATGTGCAAAAGTCATAGCAAGATTGGCATCATGATCATTGTATGCTGCGACTTTAAGACTGTCGATTGTTATATAACCAATAATGTTACCGCGCGCGATTAAAGGGATACCCATCCAGCCATGTGTTTGATTGACAACCCACTTTTTGTAGCGAGAGTTATTCTGGGCATCCTTGAGCATGAGAGGCTTCTTGGTACGCCATATTTCTTGTAACAGGGCATTGCTGGCAGGGAATACGTTGTCGATAACATTGTCTTTAGATGGCGTTCCCTTAAATGCTGTTAAACGCACCTCCTCGTTTTCGATGAGGAAAACACCTGCAGCATCGAAGGGAATTACACGGTTCAGATTATCTAGAATTGAAGTGAGCACTTGTTGAATATTCAGGGTTGATGTGATCGCTTCAGCGGTCTGACGCAAGGTTTCAGCTTCCTGGAAGTGGCGCTGCTCAGCTTCAAATTGCCGTGTATTTTGGACCGCCGAAGCAGCCTGATTCGCGAAAGCTTGTGTCAGTGTTGCAAGCAGATCATTATAGATACCCTCCTGGCGGCTATCAAAAGTGATGTAACCAATTACTTCTTTGCGTAGGAACATGGGAACACCCATCCAACCACGGGTGTAATCAGTTCCAGCCCATTTCTTAAAACGTTTATCTTTTTGGACGTTTTTCAAGATCACGGGCTTTTCACTTTTTCTGACCACATCAAATAATGCATCATCTGCCGGAAATTGAAGATTGAGAATTTCTTCAGTATTTGGAAAACCTTGTGCAGCCGTCAAGCTCAGTTTATCTCCATCAAGGAGCAGTATACTTGCGCTGTCGTATGGCACTACCTGTTTCATAACAATTAGAATTGTGTCGAGCACACTTTCTAACTCGAGAGAAGTAGTAATGGCTAGAGCGGCTTGCCGCAATGTTTCAGATTCTCGATGGCGTCTTTGTTCCGCTTCAAATAGACGTGCATTTTCGATGGCCACAGCAGCCTGCTGCGCAAGGCTACTGAGAAAGTCAAGTTCATAAGGTTTGAACTCTTCTTCACCAGTGCGCCAGACTGCCAACAATCCAGTTAGTTGATCCTTTGAGAATACCGGTACGCCCATGAGGTGTTCATTTGGAATAATTTCCGTGTCTTTGATGATGATTGCACGTGGATCTCTCTGTGTGTCGTTAACGATCTCTCCAGATTTCTGTAATGCGATATTGCCCAGGATACCGCTTCCGATTAGAAGCGGATCATTCTGGATCTCTCTCGCCTCTATCCCAATGGTCGCAATAGCTCGGAGCAGAGACTCTTCTGGGTATGACAAATAGACAGCACTAGTTTCAGCCCGCAAAAGTTCTTTGGCATATTGTGCAATCCTATCCAACACGATGTCAAGCTGGAGTGTAGATGAAATATCCCTGCCAACTTCTGCAATTGCGTGGGCCTCTTGCGCACGCCTGGTAGTTTCTTGAAAGAGACGAATTGATTCAATGGACATGGATGTTTGATGAGCAATATTGACCAGGAAATTCAGTTCGGACTCATTAAACAGTCCACTTGAACGTTTTTTCCAAGCGTTGATAGCACCGATTGTTTTTCCACGCAAGATTAACGGTGCAGACATAACCGTATCGTGTTGCGCATCTTCTTCGGGCGTGCCAGGGACTTTCACTCTGCGAGAATCATTGAGCATATCGTCCACTATTTCTGGCTTGCCGGTTGCAATAATGCTACCTGTAATACCTGTGCCTACTTGAATAGTATGTGACATTAAGTGTTCATGATATGTTCCTTGCGCTGTCACAACTTTTATCGTTTTGTTGTCATCTTGAAGCAAATAGATTGCCACTGTGGATGCATTCAATAGTTCCAATGCGCGATAGGTAATTTTATCGAGTGCTGGAATGATTTCGTAGGCGGTTGCAAATTCGTTAGCAATATTTGCCATCGCTTCGATGATCTGGGAGCGCCGGCTTTCCTCCTGAAAGAGACGAGCATTTTCGATCGCAATAGCGGCTTGATTTCCAAATGTTTGTGCCAGGGCAGCGTGATCTTGTGTGAAAAAGTCTACTTTTGAACTATCCAGGTTCAAGAAGCCCACCAGCTTATCTTGGGCAAACATAGGTATCCCCATCCAGCCGTGGATGTATTCTGTCCCCTTAAATTTTACAAACCAGTTGTCTTCCTGCACATCAGGGATACGTATTGGCTGTCGAAGAGATTTCAACCCATCCCATTTTGTAGCGTTGAATGGATATCGTTTGCCAAGGCAATCCTCGTTGTCTTTCAAATCCAGACCGGCAACGACTTCCAGAAGTCCTTGATCGAGAATTTCAATTGATGCGCTATCAAAAGGTATAAGCTTTGACAGCGAGTTGAGAATAGTGTCATAAAGAGCTTCAAGTTCAATAGAAGTAGTCAAAGCGGCTGTTGCTTCACGCAGCGCTTCCGCTCTCTTACGATTTTGCTGCTCAGTTTCGAAAAGAAGTGCATTTTCAATGGCCACCGCTGCTGAGTTGGCAAAGGTCTGTGCCAAGATTGCATCCTTTTCTGTGAAAGTATTGGGATTGTGGCTGTCCAAATTGATAAAACCCATAATTTTGCCATGAACAATCATTGGGACGCCCATCCAGCCTCGAATATATTCAGAGCCTTCCCATTGTTCAAAATTCGGTTCGAGACGTACGTCAGGTAAAATAACGGCTTTATGGGATGTGCTCATGCGCAGCCACTTCTCGGAGTACGCAAGTTGTTTTCCAATAACTTCATATTCTGGCGAGAAACCCTTACCAGCTACAACAAGCAACTTGTTTCCTCGTTCCATGGCGATGGATGCACTATCGTACGGCACTATCTTGAACATCATTTCAAGCACCGAAGCCATTAAAATGTCCAGATTTAAGGATGTTGTTAACGCCGTGGTTGCCTCAAGCAAAATTTCTGCTTCTTGGCGTTGTTTTTTCTCTGCTTCAAGTAAACGAAGTTTTTCTATTGCTGTGGCCAACGTACTCGCGATGGTTGTAAGCAATTGCTCATCATCTTCGGTAAACGCATTTATCTTGAGGCTTTCGGCATTAATAACACCTAAAATGCGTTCCCCAGGTGTAATTGGTACACAGAGTTCAGAACGTACCTGTGACGTGACCTCAATATATTTTTTTTGAGTTCTCACGTTTGCAATGCGAATCGATTTTCCACTGACAGCAACCTGACCACTGATGCCTTGATTCAAAGAAATACCCGCTGGAAATTTCCCGATGGAGATGCCTCGATAGGAAGAGTGTGGTGTAAGAGTAGTACCCTCTTCGTTTAGCAGAAGCACGCCAAAATTGTCTGGGTAGAGTGATTCGCCAATAATCTGCGTGATACTTTCTATAAGACCGTCTAGATTTGTTGCGCGAGTACATGCCAGGGATACAGCGTTCAATATGGTCAATTCTTGCAGATGACGTTGTGACGTTTCGAAAAGTCGCAACTGTTCGATCGCGGTTGCCAACGTTCCGGCGATTGTATTGAGCAATCGTTCATCTGATGCAGTATACGCGTCAGCTTGTTTGGCCTCGATATTAAATGCACCAATTATGCGATTTTGGATCTTAATCGGTACGCATAATTCTGAGCGGATGCCTTTTGTAACTTCGATGTAAGCAGCCTCTTGTGCGACATCCCCCAAACGAATTGGTTTTCCGGTGACAATTACTTTGCCAGTTACTCCTTTAGATAGCGACGTTGGTTCTCCTATTTCTTTTTTGGACACGCCACGATAAGACGGATGTGCCTGATATGTATCACCATGGTCTGTTACCAACTCCACGCCGCAATTATCGGGATGAAGCGTATCGGCGATTGTATCTGTAGCACGCTGGAGCAGCTCATCTACGCTTTTTGATGAAGACGCGGCCACGGCAATATTGTGCAGAATACTCAGCTCACTCAGTTGTCTTTGTAGCGTTGATTTAGTTTGCTTAAGTGGTTCAATGTCTCTTGTGATAGAGATGATGTGAGGCACTCCATCTAACGTGAGTGTTCTTGCTGACATCAATCCAGTGACAATACGACCACCTTTCATACGGAATTTGGCTTCTAAATTATTGAAGAAACCATTTTTTTTCAACCCATCGACAAGCTTGGCGCGGTCATTTGAGTCCACCCAAATATCGATCTCTGCTGACGTTTTCCCGATAGCATCTTCGCGTGTATAACCAGTGATGGCAGTAAACCCCTCATTAATATCCACATAAAGGCCATCTTCCAACCTGTTTATGTTGATGGCATCTGGGCTGGTTTGAAAAGCCAGGCGGAACCGCTCCTCACTTGCTATCAAAGCCTCATCAACTTTTTTTCGCTCTGTAATATCTCGAATTGCAGCCATATGGACAGGACGGCCGCGCCATTCGAAAAAGCGGCCAGTGATCTCTACCGGAAATACAGTTCCATCTTTCTTTTTATGAAATCGCAGTGGGATGGAAATCACCTGCTCATGATTGATTGGCGTCTTCTGGGTAACTTGACGCGTTTCTTCGGGTTCGGCTGATAGATCAGAGTTTTTCTTATGGAGCAGTTCTTTTTTACTGTATCCATATAAAGCTGTTGTAGCCGCGTTGGCTTCGAGAATATTTCCACTTTCATTATCGATCAAGAAAATTGCATCTGATTCGGACTCAAATAATTCGCGATATTTTTCTTCGTTTTCTCGTAGAGCTGCTTGGGCTTTGATCTGATCCGTCATATCATAAAACATAGACAAGATACAATCTTGCCCGTCAAAATGTATTAGATCGAAAAATTCCAGAGTGTTACGGATTTCTTTGCTCTTGGTAACCAGTTTTCCTCTCTCGTTTCGCAGAGACTTTTCTTTTCGTAATCTCGCAACCAGTTTTTTTCTCCTGGGTACATCTATGAACCCGAGTTCGATACTGGTGTGACCCAGGACTTCATCAGGCTCGAAACCAGATAAATTCCAGTAAGCATCGTTGGCAGCAATGAGGCGGCCATCCTTAAGTATTGCAATTAAAGAAGCGATTGGAGTTGCCAGGAAAATTTTCTTAAATTGTTCTTCGCTTTGCGTAATTGCGCTTTCAACTTGTTTTTGGTAGGAAATATCGGTTAGGAATCCTTGCCAGAAAAGGGGGACCCCATGTTCGTCTTTTACGAGTGATGCTTCTTCTCTTATCCAGATATACTGACCGTCTTTCTTTCGAAAACGATATTCTTCTCGAAAAAACTCTCCTGTTTTATCAGTTCGTTCGCTCTCAGCCAGGATACGATCGCGGTCTTCAGGGTGGATGGAACCTGACCAGGAAATTTCTTCAATCCATTCTTGAGGAGGGTAACCAAAGATATCCTCGATTTTTGGACTAACATAAAAGATATTTTCGGGATTATCGGGCGCATTGAGAAAAACGGCGCCGGGTAAGCGTTCTACCAGCGCGCGGTATCTTTCCTCACTGGCCCGCAGGGCAAGCTCAGCCTCTTTGCGTGACGTGATATCTGTAACAAACCCTTCAATAAATAAAGGGTTCCCTTCGCTGTCTTGAACAATACGTGCGTTAGTCAAAGTCCAGATAATGCTGCCATCTTTGCGATAATTCTTGCCCTCAAATCGATCAACGCGGCCCTTTTCCTTTAATAATTCTAAAAACATTTTCCTTTCTTCAGCGTTAACGTATATTTGATCTTTAATGCTTCTTATAGATGCAATCATATCTTCAGGCGAGTCGTATCCATAGATGCGCGCCATGGCTGGATTGACTTTTATAAAGTGCCCATCCAATAATGACTGAAAAATACCCTCAATGGCATTTTCAAATATACTTTGATACTCTTCACCGTTTTGGTGAGGATGAATACTCAAACCAATTCTCCTTACAAAACAACAACTTTGTAATCATTATAGATGCTTTGGAGTTTCTAGCCCTTATAACTTCAATACAAAAAATCACTGACCGCAGATGTTTTATTCAGAGGATGTTTTTAAAGGCAACGGAAAAAGCGACCTCAATAGAGATCGCTTGGAAAACAACGACGAGTTCTCATCTGAGAGAAACTCGTCGTTGTTTTTAAGGCTTCAACAGGGTTTGTAGTGGTCCCTAGTGAGGAAATCTTTGATCGAATTATAGAGGCGTCGACGGGATTTGAACCCGTGATCAGGGTTTTGCAGACCCTTGCCTTACCACTTGGCCACGACGCCGTATCTTAATAAAACAGAGCGGGCGATGGGATTCGAACCCACGACCTTCTCCTTGGCAAGGAGACGTTCTACCACTGAACTACACCCGCATCAGACGGCCGCTTGCTTTGGCCGAGAGTGCCGAGAGTCAGAATTGAACTGACGACACCGCGATTTTCAGTCGCGTGCTCTACCAACTGAGCTATCTCGGCCAGCTATTCGGTTGTTAAGCGTCCCGGATTTTACTAGCAGACTGTTGTATTGTCAAGCAAGCATTTTTTATTATAACCGAAATCGCGCCTCGTCCCTTGACCTCAGCCTGCTTCCGCACTACAATCCGAGCGCTTTCTGAAAGGATATCATGTTCGAAACACTTACCGGACAACTTAACCAGGTCTTCGACCAACTCCGCCGCCGCGGCAAACTCTCCGAAGCAGACGTGGATGCTGCCATGCGTGAAGTCCGTTTGGCGTTGCTAGAAGCCGATGTACACTACAGTGTAGTTAAAGGATTCATCGCTCGCGTGCGTGAGCGCGCTGTTGGTGCGGAAGTCTCGAAAGCGCTTAATCCCGGTCAGCAAGTTATCAAGATTGTCAATGAAGAGTTGATCGGCACTTTAGGCGAACCTGAACCACTTAATCTTTCCGGTCCCAAGCCGCGCGTACTGATGTTAGTTGGTTTGCAGGGTTCTGGCAAAACTACCACTGCTGGCAAATTGGCGCGCCTGTTGCGCTCCAAAGGCGAGCGTGTCATGCTGGTGGCTGGTGACCCGTATCGCCCGGCGGCCGTCCAGCAGTTGCAACAACTCGGCGAGCGTCTGGATGTTCAGGTGGAAGCTGATACGGGCCTCAAGCCACCCGATTTGGCAGCGCGCGCTTTCGATAAAGCCCAGAAGGGCGGATTCAGCGTCATGATCGTAGACACAGCCGGTCGGTCCCAGCTTGACGCGGAGTTGATGAATGAGTTGAAAGCTATTCGAGCGAAGGTTGAGCCGGTTGAGACGTTACTGGTTGTTGATCGATGATCGGTCAGGAAGCGCTCAATGTAGCTCAAGGTTTCCGCGATTCCGTCTCACTGACTGGTCTGATCCTGTCCAAAATGGACGGTGATGCGCGTGGCGGTGCGGCCATTTCCATCCGCTCGGTAACCGGTGTTCCCATCAAATTCCTGGGAACTGGCGAAAAGTTGGACGCACTCGAAACTTACGACCCGGGGCGACTTACGTCTCGTATCCTGGGCATGGGTGATGTGATTGGCCTGATCGAAAAGGCCGAAGCCGCCTTCGATACCCAGTCTGCGCAGCAACAGGCCGAACGCCTGATGAAGGGACAGTTTACCTTCGAAGACTGGCTCGAGCAAATGAGGCAGATGAAGAAGATGGGACCGCTCGGTCAGATGATGGACATGCTGCCCGGGCAATTGGGGCAAGCTGCTCGTCAGGCTGACCCGAATGATGTCGAAAAACAGTTGAAGCGCAGCGAAGCCATCATCAGTTCGATGACTGTCAAAGAACGCCGTAACCCGGATATTTTGAATGCTTCCCGCCGTCGTCGGATTGCGGCCGGTTCCGGGGTGGAAGTGCAGGATGTCAATCGCCTGGTCAAGCAATACCGTGAATTGCAAAAAGTGATGAAGAGAATCAAGAAGACAGGCGGGCGTGATTTGGGTCGATTATTCGGATAGTCCAGGTTTGCTCTTTTCCTATATTATTTCTCTGGTAAAATAGTTCCCTGCGGGACATAGGCTTGTGAGCGCACCCTTTCGTGCACCCCCTCTCTCACTTGTTCGACCCCGCGCCTAATAATTTGACAACTACATTTGAAGGAGAACGTTTTCAATGGTTCGTATTCGATTACGCCGCATCGGTCTGAAGGGACAACCCTCTTACCGTATTGTTGCCGCAGATAAGGAAAGTCCACGAGATGGACGCTTTCTTGAAATTCTCGGCTTCTACAACCCCCGTACTCAGCCGGCAACTATGACAATAAAAGAAGACCGCGTATTTCATTGGATGAAAAATGGAGCCAAGCCGACTGAATTTGTGGAACAGGTTTTTAAGACCACTGGCACGCTGGATCGCTGGGAGCGCTTCAAAATGGGTGAAGATGTTGAAGCCCTGATGAAAGAAGCCGCTGAAGCGGAAGCTGGCCGAAACACGACGGTCAAAACCCGCCGCGATTAGTCCGACCAAAAGGCGCAGGGCGTGCGGTTAAACCCGCCTCCCTGGCCCGACCAGCAGCGCCGGGGCGGGCTGCGCCTCTATTTTTTGAATGGAGATGCCATGAAGGCTCTCATCGAATATATTGCAAAATCGCTTGTTGAGCACCCCGACCAGGTGGAAGTGCGCGAAATCCAAACCGGGAACCGCGTGCGTCTGGAGTTAAGCGTGTCCAAAGATGATATGGGCCGTGTGATTGGCAAAAACGGGCGAGTGGCCAACTCCATCCGCACATTGTTGCGGGTGGCCGCTGAGCGTGATGGCAAACAAGCCACGCTCGACGTGATGGAACCCTAATGGCCTCGAAGAAAGTACAGGCCACGGCTAAAGCAGGCTCGCCGACCGTTGGCGAGCCTGAATATTTAGTGGTCGGATTTTTGCGCCGTCCGCACGGGATCAAGGGCGAGATCCTGATGGACATCCAAACGGACTTCCCGGAACGGCTGAAAACGGGTTTGACCGTTTTTGTGGGCGAAGAGTACCAGCCGATGGTAATTGCCAGCCGTCGTCCACATGCTGCCGGGATGTTGGTACGCTTTCGTGGCATCAAGAACCCTGAAAATGCCGGGCTATATCGCAACACCTGGGTGTATGTACCCGCCGCGAACCGGCCTGAATTGCCCGAGGGCGAATACTATCATCATCAGTTGATTGGCTTGAATGTAGTTACTGACGAAGGTCGTGATTTGGGTGTACTGGTAGATATCCTTGAGACAGGTGCGAACGATGTTTACGTGGTGCGCGATGCGGATGGAGCCGAAATTCTTCTTCCGGCCATTCCTACGGTCGTTCTGGATGTCAAGCTTGCTGACCGTCAAATACGCGTTCACCTGCTAGACGGTTTGATTTAAGTTCCCTCTGGGGGCATCTTCTTCGATGGAAGACAAACGTTATTGGATTGGTTTTACTCTGGTAAAAGGGATCGGCGCAGTACGTTTCCAACGCCTGTTGGATCGCTTTGGCGATGCTGAAGTCCGCCTGGGGAGCTGCTCCGGCCGAATTAGCGGGTGCAGGCTTGAGCTTGAAATTGAT
Organism: uncultured Chloroflexia bacterium; assembly: GCA_963829615.1. Classification (GTDB taxonomy): domain Bacteria; phylum Chloroflexota; class Anaerolineae; order Anaerolineales; family Villigracilaceae; genus JAABUE01. The sequence continues at coordinate 68,764 of CAWHJM010000057.1, read as the reverse complement.
CGAGCGCCTGGTCGCTGTCCGTGAGAAAGTGGACTTAGTTCGTATCTGGGACCAAATCCAAAAAAAGGAAATTCACGTCCTGACGTGGTTGGATGATGACTTATCCCCAACGTCTGAAAGAGATCGAACAACCACCGCCGGTTTTGTATCTGCGCGGAGAATTGGTGCCGGAAGATACCTGGGCGGTTGCCATTGTGGGTACGCGCAGAGTGACGCCTTATGGGCGCCAAGTGACGGAAGAGGTTGCCTCCTTCTTGGCTGCCAATGGCATCACCGTGGTCAGTGGGTTGGCGCGCGGCGTGGATGCGATTGCGCATAACGCGGCGCTCAGGGCTGGCGGGCGTACATTGGCTGTATTGGGTTCGGGCGTCGACCGAATTTATCCGCCTGAAAATCGTGCCCTGGCCGAGCAGATTTTTGAGCATGGCGCAGTGTTGAGCGATTACGCCCCCGGTACCCCACCGGAGTCTTCTAATTTTCCACCGCGTAATCGCATCATCTCGGGACTGTCGATGGCCGTAGTCGTTATCGAAGCGGGCGAGACCAGTGGAGCGCTTATCACAGCCGGGTTTGCGGCTGAACAAGGACGAGAGATTTTTGCTGTGCCCGGTAATATTTTAGCGCCACAGAGCAAGGGCACGAATAAGCTAATTCAACAAGGTGCATTGCCACTCTTAAGCGTTGATGACGTTATGCAAGCTCTTAACCTGACCCGCGTCGGTCAACACAAAGCAGCGCGCAAAGCTTTGCCCGCTGATGAGATCGAAGCAAAATTGCTGACTGCCATAGGCGAAGAACCGTTGCATGTGGATGAAATCCGCAATCAAACCGGTTTACCCGTTGAAAAGGTTTCCGCTACACTCGTAATGATGGAACTTAAGGGTATGGTACGTCAGGTGGGTAATATGCATTATGTGGTAGTGCGTGAGGTACAATCTGACTATACGGTGAGTGATGAATAAATTAGATCATACTTATGCTGTGATTATGGCCGGCGGCGGTGGGACACGTTTGTGGCCAGTTTCGCGACGGGAACTTCCCAAACAGTTGCTGCCCTTACTGGACGAACAAACTCTTTTCCAGAGCACGGTAACGCGTTTGGAGAAGTTGTTTCCGCCTGAACGTATCCTGGTTGTGACCGTTGCCGAGCAGGCCAGCATCATGCAGGAACAGGCCCCGGAAATTCCCCTCGAGAATTATCTGATAGAACCCGCTCCGCGCGGAACGGCCTCTGTTGTAGGGTTGGCAGCCGCGGTACTCATGCAGCGTGATCCCGAAGCTATGATGGCGGTATTGCCGTCTGATCATTTCATCCGTAATCGCGATTTATTCCATTACCTGTTACGGGCGGCGTTTGATGTGGCAGAAAAGGGATATTTGGTGACGCTTGGTATCACGCCAACTTATCCTTCCACGGCGTATGGTTATATCCGGCAAGGCGAAGCGTTAGATGGGGAATTTAAATACCCGGTCTATGCCGTCAAACGTTTCATCGAGAAGCCGGATGAACAAACGGCCCACCAGTTGCTTCGCACTGGAGATCATTCTTGGAATAGCGGTATGTTCATCTGGCGTGTTGATAATATTTTGACTGAGATTAAAAAACAAATGCCTGAATTGAGTGATGTGGTTATAAAGATTTCTGCGTCATGGGATACGCCTCAGAAAAATGAAGTACTTGACGCACTTTGGTATGATTTGAAGATCGAAACCGTGGATTATGGTGTGATGGAGAACGCAGAGCTGGTTGCAGTGCTACCAGCGGGTGGTTTGGGTTGGAGCGATGTAGGATCCTGGGATTCCCTTTCGGAAGTTCTTCTACCTGACATGAACGGGAACATCGCTCAGAACGCTCATCATCTTGCAATAGACACCCATAATTCACTCGTGTATAGTAATGATAATGAACGTCTTGTTGTCACTATTGGCGTGGATGATATGGTCCTGGTTGACACAGGTGATGTTTTGCTGGTTTGTAAATCTGACCAGGCGCAAAAAGTGCGTGATGTTGTTGAACATTTGAAAAAGCACCGTCAGGAGAAATATTTATAATTTATCTATTTTTTAGATGAATTTACTGGAGAATTTATGGAAGCTTATTGCATGAAGTGCAAGACCAAACGAGAAATACAAAACCCGGAAGCGACATTTAATGCTAAGGCTTCGCCAGTAACGATCGGTACGTGTTCTGTTTGCGGAACGAAGTTATATCGTATGGGCCGGACCCCAGCACACGAGGGGCTCACCCCGCCCGAACCCAAGAGCAACCGTAAAGGCAAGTTGGTGATCGTTGAATCACCGGCCAAGGCGAAAACGGTAGGACGCTTCCTCGGGAAAAATTACACTGTCCGTGCTTCGGTGGGACATGTGCGTGATTTGTTGCGTTCACAATTATCGGTGGATGTTGAGAACCACTTTACACCTAAATATCGTGTACCGAATGAAAAGAAAGAAGTTGTAAAAGAACTCAAGAAACTGGCGAAAAAAGCGGAAGAAATATACCTGGCAACCGACCCGGACCGTGAAGGGGAGGCAATTGCCTGGCACCTGATGGAAGCCGCCCAGATCGAGCCGGAACTGGCAAAGCGCGTGGTCTTTCACGAGATCACGGAACCGGCCATTAACGAGGCTTTTTCTCATCCGCGTGACATCAACACCGACCTGGTCAATGCGCAGCAAGCGCGCCGTATTCTGGACCGCCTCGTCGGATACAGTATCAGTCCCATTCTGTGGGAGAAGGTGCGCAGTCGCCTTTCGGCGGGACGCGTTCAATCGGTGGCGCTCAGGCTGATCGTCGAGAGAGAGCGTGAGATCGATGCTTTTGTCCCGGTTGAATACTGGACGATTGGTGCCGAGTTGAAGCCGGAAGGATTGAAGTCTACATTCATCACAAAACTGGCAAAAATCGACGGGGATGACCCTGAATTGCCCAGCGAGGAGGCCGTCAAACCTATCCTGGTCGATATGGAAACAGCGGCCTATACCGTCACAAAGGTAAAACGCGGCGAACGGAAACGCAAGCCCGCTGCTCCCTTTATCACGTCTACGTTACAGCAGGAAGCCTCTCGAAAGCTGGGTTTCACTGCCAAGCGCACGATGGGATTGGCTCAGGGGTTGTACGAGGGCAAAGATGTGGGCGAGGGCGGAACGACCGGCCTGATCACCTACATGCGTACCGATTCAACCAATGTTGCCGAATTGGCACAGAAGGAAGCGCGTGCGTATGTGGTCGAAAAATACGGCGCAGATTTTTTGCCTCAAGAGCCGCCGCAATATAAAACCAAAGCGAAAGGCGCACAGGAAGCGCATGAAGCCATTCGTCCGACATCCGTGATGCGCGATCCGGAGAAAGTCAAACCGTATCTTGAACCGGCTATGTTCAAGCTATATCGTTTGATCTGGCAGCGTTTCGTTGCTTCGCAAATGGAAGCAGCGGTTTATGACACGTTGCAGGTTGAAGTGACAGGTACCACCAGCGCACATGAGTATTTGTTGCGCGCTTCTGGCTCAGCGGTTAAATTCCCAGGTTTTCTGGTTGTGTATGAAGAAACGTTGAGTGAAGAAGCCAAACGGACGGAAGAAGAGAATGTGAAGATTCCGGCCGAAGTAGAAGAAGGTCAAAAACAGGAATTGATCCGCCTGATCCCGGAACAACATTTCACCCAGCCGCCGCCACGCTACTCGGAAGCTTCCTTAGTGCAGGCGCTTGAAGAGAATGGGATAGGTCGTCCTTCCACTTACGCGCCTACGCTTTCGACGATCCAGGCGCGTGGATATGTTGTGCGCGTGGACAAACGCCTCGAACCAACTGAGACGGGCCTTCTGGTCAATGACCTGATGATGAAGTATTTCCCCGAGATTGTTGATTACAATTTCACTGCGCGTATGGAAGAAGACCTGGACAAAATAGCTGACGGCGAAGCTGAATGGGTCAAGATCATAGACGAGTTTTACGGCCCGTTTGCGAAGAAGGTTGAAAAAGCGCAGGAAGATATGCCGGTTGTCAAATCCGGACCGGAGCCGATCGGGCGTAATTGTCCCGAGTGTGGCAGGGAGCTGGTCATTCGCTACGGGCGATATGGCAAATTCATATCGTGTAGTGGATTCCCCGAGTGCCGCTATACCGAACCCTGGCTGGAGAAAATCGGTGTCACCTGCCCGCAGGATGGCGGCGACCTGGTCGAGCGTAAAACGCGCAAAGGTCGTACTTTTTTTGGCTGTAACAATTATCCGGAATGTGATTTCACTTCCTGGAAGCGGCCAATTCCACAGCCCTGCCCCAATTGCCAGGGATTGCTGGTGATTGCCAATAAACGCGAAGTACAATGCCTCAAATGTGAAGAGACTTTCCTGCAAGATAATGTAATACCCGAATCTACTAGATAGGAACAGAACGGTTTAGTATATAATATAGAAAGATTTGTTCTATACAAGACACGAAGGGATTTTGTATGGCCGCATTACTCCAAGTACTCGCAGTATTCATCAAAAAACCGGCAGTCGCAGCCGTTCTGGGTGTGGTAGCCGGCTTGATTATTGGCTTGATTATTGGGTGGGGCATCTGGCCAGTGCAGTGGACAGATGCTACACCTGAAGTCTTGCGCGCTGATTTACAGGAAGATTACCTGCGCATGGCGATCGATTCTTTCCAGGTGAACGGTAATCAAGATCTTGCAGTAAAACGTTGGGATAACCTTGGAACAAATGCTGCTACAGCATTTTTGAAGGTACAGCAAGACACACAAGGCCTGGACCCTGTCTCCATCTCGAATTATGGGCAGGTGATTACAGCAGCGAGAGGCCCGATTGAAGCAGGTGTGCCAGCGGGAGAGAAACCTTCGTCTGTGAGTACTATCGTGATAAGTGTGGCCGGAATATTGCTCCTGGCAGTGCTTGTATTTGGCGCATACTATCTGCTAAACAATGTAATCAGAATGAAGCCGCGTGGTGAGGCTTCGGCTGCCATGCATGCCGCTGAAGTAAACCGTCAAACCGAGCGTACGGACTTCCAATCCCTTGGGTTGGCTCCTCCAGTCACCCAGACTATGACTACCTACGTCAGCGGCGACGACCTGTACGATGAATCGTTCAGCATTGACACCCAGGGTGGTGATTTCCTGGGCGAATATGGTGTAGGTATTTCTGAAACAATTGGTGTTGGCGACCCTAAAAAGGTGACGGCTTTAGAAGTCTGGCTGTTCGATAAGAACGACATCAAAACTGCCACCAAGGTGTTGATGAGTTCGAATGCCTTCGAAGATACGAACTTGCGTACTCGCTTGGAAGCCAAAGGTGAACTGGTCCTACTTGAGCCACAGGGGCAGATTATTCTTGAAACTGCCACGCTCCAATTGCTTGTTACCGTGAATGATTTGGAGTACGGTGTTGGCGCATTGCCGCCGGAAAGTTACTTCGAGCGGGTGACATTGGAATTGGCTGTTTGGCCGAAAGAAGGATAGATCCGCGTTCCGCATCTGGAATGCGGGATAGAAAATGAAGAAGACGATAAAAGGCTGGGTGCAAACCCAGCCTTTTCTTTTCTGCGCTTCTTTCCCGGACTTTACGCTATCTTCAGAATCTTGAACTTGATCACGCCCCCCGGTGTTTCCGCTTCGACCGTATCCCCGGCTTTATGATCCATCACAGCTTTGCCGATAGGGGATTCGTGGGAAATCATTCCCTTGGATGGATCTGCTTCGGTTGGCCCAACCAGGTGATAAGTTTCTTCCGGGAAGTCTTCTTCTTGAATAGTGACATGCGAACCGACCGAGACAACATCTGTACTGCCACCGTCTTCGATGATGACCGCGTTCCCAAGCAAGTATTCCAGTTCCTGGATACGGCCCTCGAGAAACCCCTGATCTTCCTTGGCCTTGATGTAATCGGCGTTTTCAGAAAGATCGCCCATCTGAATAGCTGCGCGTAGGCGTGCAGACAGTTCATCGCGTTTGGGACCGGTCAAGTCTTTGAGTTCGGCCTTCAAGCGTGCAGCCCCTTCGGCAGTTAGATAGGTTGGTTCTGTCATGGTTGTTTCCTTTTCTTCTTAATGTTTCCAGGTTTCTTTCGAAATAAAAAAATCAAGGCCCGGTTACTCATACTGGGTCTTTTGCGTAGTTGGGAGATTGACCCGGTTATGGCTTTTCGAGGGGATTGAAGAGCTTCTGATGCTCTTCGATGGCGTAACGGTCCGTCATACCCGCAATGTAATCACAGATCGTACGTTCAAGGCCGCGCTGATCGATCAAGACCTGGAACCCGTCTGGCAAAATAGACGGCTCTTCGCGATAGGCATTGAATAATTCTTCGATAAGTCGTTCAGCTTTGACTTGCATGCGCACTACCCTGTAATGCCGGTACATTTTATTGTACAGGAAATCTTTCAACTCGCGGTTTCGACGACTCATTTCTTCGCTGAAACCAATTACATTGTAGGACAATTTTTGAAGATCCAATGGCGACTGGGCACCACTTTCTTTCAATCGCGTATCGGTGGCCGTGATCAGATCGGTGACTTCCATGCCGATCAATTGACGGATCAGCTTGTGACGCGCAACCTCTTCCATTTCAGGGCCGCGCCATTTGATGTGATCAGTCAGAATTTCCCACAGAGAAATCCCTTCCAGCATACGAGTCGTCAGCATACCGGAACGCAGACCATCGTCCAGGTCGTGAGCGGAGTAGGCCAGTTCGTCTGCTACGTTGGCAATCTGTGTTTCCAGGTTGCCACGCAGGTCGGGGTTGTAGGCCGATGCGTCTGAGATGTCGTACTCAGATTCGTGCTTGACCATGCCTTCGCGCACTTCCCAGGTCAGGTTGAGACCCGGAAATTCGGGATAACGTTGCTCCAACTCCGTAACAATGCGCAGAGATTGTTTGTTGTGGTCGAAGCCGCCGTAATCTTTCATCAAACGCGACAGCACGATTTCCCCGGCGTGACCGAAAGCCGAGTGGCCCAGGTCATGCGCCAGGCAGATGGTTTCGATCAGGTCTTCGTTGCCGCCCAGGGCGCGGGCAATGGTACGACCGATCTGCGCCACTTCGAGCGTGTGGGTGAGCCGCGTGCGGTAGTAGTCGCCTTCGTAGGTGATAAAGACCTGCGTCTTGTGCTCCAGGCGGCGGAAAGCGGTGGTGTGGATGATGCGGTCGCGGTCGCGCTGGAAGGAGGTGCGATAGTCTGGCTCGTTATCGAGGTAGGCGCGGCCTTTGCTATCCTTGCTGCGCATACCGTAGGGAGCCAGGCTTTTGTCTTCGATCTCTTCCAGTTGTTGACGGGTATATAACATTGTTTCCTTTTTTGAACAAAGTGTCATTGTGAGTTTGCTACAGCAGGCTCACAATGACATGATACTAGTAGGGCGAGTGGGGGTCGAACCCACACGGTGTCACCACCGACGGATTTTAAGTCCGTTGCGTCTGCCTATTCCGCCATCGCCCCGGGTGAGTATATTCTACTCTATGAACGGATTTCGTCAAGCGTTTGTTTGATCGACGATAGAATCAAGCAGGGGATTTCGTTATGCTTATCCTCCAATCTTTGATAATGAAGGGAACATACAGAATCAAACAGGTCAGCATACCAATAGCTTCCAGCCACAAAATATACCAGGGCCAGGCGGGCAGCATGTCCAGCAGGCTGGCGGTTTCGGGTTTGTGGGCCACGAACATATAGTTGCTGCCGATGGCCTGGTTGATGAAAAAAACGATCACCAAGTAAATGTTCATGCCGATAAAGACGCGCCCGAATGACTTCCAGGTAGGGCGGAAGCCTTCGACGGTCGTCATGTAAATCGCGGAGGTGACAATCAGTCCATGGGAGATGAAGGTTTGGAAGAAGCGGTAGTGTGGGAAACCATAGATGCCCAGGTCGGGAGTCAGCAGGGCTTGCAGCGCGCCACCGATGCCCATGAAGTAAGCGAACTCATAGATGGTGTAATTCTTGGTTACCAGCATCACCCCACCCAGCCAGACCAGCACGCTGCACACATGCAGCGGGATCATGGTTTGGATATTCCACTGGCCGACGGATGCATTCCAGATGTGAAAACCGACTTCATTTGCCCAAAGCATGATCGCCATCGTCCAGCGGACTTTTGAGCGGGCGTTTTCACTTTTGGCTTTAAAACGCAGCAAGTAGATATTAAATAGAACAATACTGAACAGCGCGATTAGATGGGCTGTCCCCATAAAGGCGAAATCCCCTCCGGTGAAATCCTTTGCGAAGAATTGGTCCATGCTGGTGTCTCCTCAAGCGATTTTACAGTATAGTGTACAGCACAACAAAATCAGAGTCAAAGAGGAAAAAGACTAGAAAATGAAAGCCCATTTATGCTACAGTATAGGTGGGGAGAGGCGTTTTTTGAGACAAGGAGGTGGTCTATGGACGCTCAAACAAAACGAAGGATGAAAATCCTTCTGGCCGATGATGGTTCACAGCATGCGCAGGCCGCAGTCAAATTGTTGCAGGAACTCCCTTTGCCGCCAAAAAGCCGCGTGCACGTGCTGCGCGTATTCCCGCCGGGACAAACTTATGCCGTGGGGCAAATGGAAAAAAGTTTGAAACACACCGAAGAGCAACTACTGGAACAAGGGATTAAGGCAGATGCCGACCTGATCCTTGGGTATCCGGCTGAAAAGATCATTGAAACGGCAAAGGAAATGAAACCGGATCTCGTGCTGGTCGGCGCAAAAGGCCTGCGCGCCACTCTGGGAATTTTACTGGGTGGTGTGGCCCAACAAGTGGTCGAGTATGCTTGTTGCCCGGTGTTGGTGGTGCGTGCTCCTTATCGTGGACTGCAGCGTGTTTTGCTGGTCACAGATGGTTCCTTGTACAGCCAGCGCGCAGTCCGCTATCTGGGTAAATTCCCGCTGCCAGAAAAAGTGGACGTGCGTCTCATGCATGTTTTGCCCCCCTTGACGACACCGGTCATCATGGAACCTTACTTTGGCGGACGGGACGTTTTTGTCCCGTTGCACAGCCCCGAAGAAGAGACCAAGATTAAAGCCCGGCAAGAACGCGTTGGAAAAGCGCTTCTCGACCGTACCCATGACCTGCTTCTGAAAAAAGGAATTGAATCTACCCCCGTGCTGGCTCGCGGTGATGCCGCAACCGAGATCATGGAATACGTCGACCAGGAAAATATTGACCTGATCGTTGCCGGCTCACGCGGATTAAGTTCCTTCCAGGGCTGGCTGATGGGCAGTGTCTCGCGCAAGCTGGTGCACTACTCGAACTGCTCGGTGCTGATCGTCAAGCAGCCTGAATAACGTAAGGGCGACCCGTCCAGCGGGAGCAAAACAAATTCGACAATCCTGAAGGGTCGCCCTACCGCATACCAAAGATTACCCGTCTTCCAACCTGCCAACCACCTTCACACAGGGCCGGGTAAACACATCCTTGCTTGTGTGGGGCGTCCGGCAATTCTGTGGTCAAATCCTGGCCGGGAAAGTGCAGGCGCTCGTGCATGTCTGTGCGCCACTTGGGGCAATCGGTCACGTCGTAGACAACGCCATCATGGGCGATCCACTTGGGAGCGCCGCGATCCCCGTTGTTGCGGCGCAGTTCAATTTCTGTGACAATCCGTTCAAGAGTAGTCATACAACCATTTTAAGCGAAGCGGTATAATTGCGCCGTTCCTTAATCCTATAATCATGAAATTGAAATCAAATCCTATGCCCAAACTTATCGAATGTATCCCCAATTTTTCCGAAGCCCGCCGGCCTGAAGTTGTTGACCAGATTGCGGCAGCGGTCACGTCTGTGGACGAAGTCCATCTGCTGGACCGTTCATCTGACCTGGACCACAACCGCACTGTGCTCACCTTTGCCGGTCCGCCGCATGCCGTGGAAGAAGCTGCTTTTCGCGCCATCAAAACCGCAGCCGAATTGATCGATCTGAACAAGCACACTGGCGAGCATCCGCGCATCGGTGCTACGGACGTCTGTCCCTTTGTGCCGCTTTCCGATGTCAGCATGGACGAGTGCATTGCTATTGCCAAACGACTTGGTCAGCGTGTTGGTGACGAACTCAGTATCCCAACCTACCTCTACGAAGAGGCTGCCACACGACCAGAACGCACCAACCTGGAAAACATCCGCCGCGGCCAGTTTGAAGGCCTTAAGGAAGAGATCGTTTCTAACCCGGATCGGAAACCGGATTTCGGACCATCCAAGCTCGGTCCTGCCGGGGCAACGGTCATTGGCGCGCGCAATTATCTGATCGCGTTCAACGTCTATCTCACCAGCGATGATGTCGCGATCGCCAAAAAGATTGCCCGGACCATTCGTCATTCTTCGGGCGGTTTACGCTATGTCAAAGCTCTGGGGCTGCTTGTAGATGGTCGCGCCCAGGTCTCCATGAACCTGACCGATTACCGCAAGACGCCGATCGCACTCGTGGTTGAAACCATTCGGCGCGAGGCTGCGCGTTATGGCGTTGGTATCCATCACAGTGAACTGGTCGGCCTAATCCCGCAAGAAGCCCTGGTGGACGCGGCTGTTTGGCATACCCAACTGGATGCATTTGACAAAGGACAAATTCTCGAATCCCGGCTGTATGCTGTGTCCGCTTCAAACTCGGACCCGTAACTGCCCGTCGTTCATCGATGAACTGGCTGCGCCCACACCGACTCCCGGAGGCGGCTCGGCTGCCGCGTATGCGGCTGCGATGGGCGCAGGGTTGGTATCCATGGTTGCCGGGCTGACGATTGGCAAGAAGAAGTATGCCGAGGTTGAAGCGCAGATGCAGGCTATCCGCGTGCATGCCGAGAAACTGCGCGAAGAATTGACCTATGCTGTAGATGACGATGCCGGCGCATTTGAAACTGTCATGGGCGCATATCGTCTGCCTAAAGGAACTCCTGAAGAGCAGGCGGCACGAACCGCCTCCATCCAGAGCGCAACGCTCAATGCAGCGCACGTTCCGTTGCACGTGGCTGAGGATGCGGTCAAGGTAATGGAATTGGCCTTGTCCTGTGTCGAATCCGCAAATGTCAATGCTATCAGCGATGCCGCCTCCGCTGCGGCGATGGCCAAGGCTGGTTTAACGGCAGCAGGCTACAATGTCCGCATTAATGTTGCGGCGCTTCCTGAACCATCGGCAGGGGAACATTATATTGATCAGATACGAGAATTGGAGTCACAAGCGGCCGGAATCGAGAAATCCATCCGCGAGACGATTCAGGAACGCGGCAAGTTTTCGCTGGAATAATCAACTTTCTCTGCCGGGATCTTAGACCCCGGCAGAGCTTTATTTGGAGGAATGTATGGGTTTGAAACCTGATCACTGGATCCGAAAAATGGCCATCGAAGAGCGCATGATTGAGCCGTTTGTAGAAAACCAGGTGCGTGACCACGTCATCTCTTATGGCGTTTCGTCTTATGGGTACGATATCCGTGTGGCAGATGAGTTCAAGGTGTTTACCAATGTTTTCGGTGCAACGGTGGATCCCAAGAACTTTGATCCAAAGAGCATGATCGATATCAAAGCGGATGTGTGTGTGATTCCGCCGAACTCATTTGCGTTGGCGCGCACGGTGGAATATTTCCGTATCCCGCGCAAGGTGCTGACGGTTTGCCTGGGTAAGTCAACTTATGCGCGCTGTGGAATCATTATCAACGTGACGCCCTTCGAACCGGAGTGGGAAGGGTTTGTCACGCTGGAGATTTCAAATACTACGCCGTTGCCAGCCAAGATTTATGCTAACGAAGGCATTGCCCAAGTATTGTTCTTTGAAGCAGACGAGGAGTGCGAAACTTCTTATGCGGACAAGAAGGGTAAATATCAGTATCAGAAGGCAATTGAGTTACCGAAGTTGTAGAAGCTTTTTTAGATTGAAATTAAAAACAGGCCTGGGCAAAAGTCCAGGCCTGTTTGGTAGGAGCAGATTTGGGTCAGGAGCGAGTCGCGTCGTACTTCTTGACGTCTGCGATAGCTTTGTCTACCTTCACGAAGGGTAGGATGATCAGCCCGGCGATGAAGAAGAAAATCAAAGATAGGATACCATAGCGCAGGCTTCCGAAAAGTTGGTTTGCCAACCCGAAGATCAATGGCCCGATCCAGGATGTTCCGCGTTCGCTGATCTCGTAGAAAGAATAGAATTCAGCTTCTTTTCCGTCTGGGATCATTTGCGCGAACAGGCTACGGCTGATAGCTTGCGAGCCGCCCATAACCAGAGCTATGAACATTCCCATGATGAAAAACTGAAGCACAACACTATCCCCTTGCAAGCCGCCATAGGCATAGATCACCACGCCAGACCAGATGAACAAGCTGACGATAATCGATTGTTTAGCGCCTATCCAGTTGGCGAGACGGCCCCAAAGAAGCGCGCCGCCAAAAGCTACAAATTGAATCATCAGGATCACAGCGGTGAGTGTTTGTTGTTCAAGTTCCAGGCCACCCTGGATGAGCGGGGCGGCAGCAAAAGTAGCTGATACCGCAATCACGGTTTGGATGCCGTCGTTGTACAGGAAATAGGCTAAAAGGAACTTGAGCGTTTCTGGAAATTGATTGACTTCCCCCAGGGTTTTACGTAGTTGTTTGAACCCGATACTTGCATAAGTTTCTTTAGCGGGCAATGCGCGCGATGCGCGACGTGCTCGCAGACGCGCCCAGGTAATATAAGAAAAACCTAGCCACCAGACGCCTGCCGAAGCCAGATTGATACGAACTGCCAGATCACTTGGAACGCCAATTTTGTCACTGAATAAGTAGAAAGCCAGGTTGAGCGCCAGCAGGAGCCCGCCCCCAAGATATCCCATTGCCCAGCCATACGATGAAACCCGGTCACGCTCCTCTTCACTGGCAATGTCAGGCAGGTAGGCGTTGTAGAAGACAATGGCAGCGCCGAAGGTCAGGTTTGCGATGATGAAAAGCACACCACCTAGCCACCACAAATCGCCAGTCAGGAAAAACATCAAAATTGTGGCTATTGCACCAATTGTGGCGAAGATACGCATCATTTGTTTACGCAAATGGGAGTAATCTGCAATGGCTCCCAGAATGGGGAGGAACAGTACCTGCATCCCGACTGAGAAGGAGATACAGTAGGGGAGGAAAGAGTCGGGCGCCACGGGAATGCCCAAAAAAGGTACTGTGGTTGAGCCAGCCGCCTCAGCTGCACTTCGTGCAAGGCTGGCAACATAGGGCCCCAGGAATACAGTCCCTACGGTCGTACTGAAAGCGGAGTTGGCCCAGTCGTACATGGCCCAGCCAAAGATTTCGCGTTTGTCGTTGACTACAGTTACGGTCTCGTCCAGTGTTGCCATGTTGCCTCCTGAAAAATATCTCTGAATTCTACATCAAAATTACCCTTGTACTATGTGCAAAGTTGTAAAAATTATGATAAAATGCCGCTACTTAAAAATAGAGTGCAAGTGGGTTTCAGAAAATATCCAAAATCAGCTTGACCGAACCCTGTCTTTTCGTTTATAATCAACGATTGCTGTCCCGCTACGGTTAGTGGGATAAATTCGTGTTATTAAACCGTGTCCAGTCAGTCCAGTTCAGGAGAGACGAATGGCATCTTCCTTGCCTCGTAAGAACTTTGCCCGCATTCCCGTAAAACTTAATCTTCCCGATTTGATTGAAGTACAACTTGATTCTTTTGAGCGTCTAAAACGTGAAGGCTTGGCAGACCTTTTCCATGAGGTCTCGCCGATTGAGTCGTATAACAAAGGGATGAAGCTTTATTTTCCCAGCCGTAGCCCCGAGTCAGAACAATGGGGACTGAAGTATTGGTTTGGCGAACCCAAGCATACGATTGATGAGTGTGTTGAGCGCGACCTTACCTATGCCAGCCCTCTATATGTTTCGGTGTTATTGGCAGGTGCAGACGTTCCGGAACCTATGAAACAAGACATCTTTTTGGGTGATTTCCCAGAGATGACAGACAAAGGGACGTTCATTATTAACGGAACAGAACGTGTTGTTGTCTCTCAGTTGATCCGTTCCCCTGGCGTTTATTTCGAAGCCCCCGTCGATCGGTCAACTGGCCGCGCGTTGGCGATGGCTAAACTCATCCCTGACCGTGGTGCGTGGATGGAATTTGAAACACGCAAGAGTGACTACATCATTTTAAAATTCAACCGTAAGCGCACAGTCCCGATTACAGTATTCTTGCGTGCCTTAGCTGCTGTCGATGATGGCAACAGTGATTCGCCGCTTAAAACCGGTTCGGATGAGGAGATATTGGCGCTCTTCAAGGATGTAGATAATAATCCTGAGCGTATGTTTATTGCCTCGACTTTACGTCAGGAGCCGGAGTGGGATCTCTCAACAGGTCATAGTATTGCAGAAGCGGCTTTGATCGAGTTCTTCCGTAAAATGCGCCCTGGTGATCCGGCTACTTTGGAGAACGCGCGCGAGTTCCTGGAAGAGCAGCTTTTCGATCAGCGTCATTATGACCTGGAACGTGTAGGCCGTTATAAGCTGAACCAAAAGCTGGATTTGAAAGTCCCCATTCCACACCGCAACGTCACCAAAGAGGATATTGTTCGCTTGGTGCGCCGTATGATTCAGATCAATAACGGTGTCGAAAAACCAGATGATATCGATCATCTTGGCAATCGCCGTGTTAAGACGGTAGGCGAATTAATCCAGAATAAATTGCGCATCGGTCTGCGCCGTATGGAGCGAGTTATCAAAGAGCGTATGTCTATCAGAGATCAGGAGCAACTTTCTCCGGTAACTTTGGTGAACATTCGCCCGGTGGTTGCGGCTTTGCGTGAATTCTTTGGCTCCAGTCAGTTGTCGCAGTTCATGGATCAAACCAACCCGTTAGCAGAGTTGCGTCATAAGCGTACGCTTTCAGCGTTAGGCCCGGGTGGTTTGCGGCGTGAACGTGCAGGTTTTGATGTTCGTGATGTGCATCACTCGCATTATGGCCGTATTTGCCCAATCGAGACACCAGAAGGCCCAAACATTGGTTTGATCGGTCGTCTGGCCTCTTTTGCGCGTGTCAATGAATATGGCTTTATCGAAACCCCCTATCGCAAAGTGTATAAGTCTTTTCCCTGCGATGATGAGAGATTGATTGGTCGAGCTGTAAAAGCGGATGTAAGGGATGCAAAAGGCAATGAGATTGTCAAAGCCGGTGAGCGCATTGACGAGAAGATATTCAAAAAACTTGCCAAGCTTGGGGAAGAAGTAAAAATATTCTCCTATGTTTCAGATGAGATCGAGTATCTGTCTGCAGACGCGGAAGACAAATATGTGATTGCGCAGGCTAATGCGCCTCTAACAGAGCACAATGAATATGTCCGTGAGCGCGTTTCTAGCCGTTACCATTCTGGATTTGTCTTTTCAACTCCGGATAGTATTCAATTCATGGATGTGGCTCCGAATCAGGTAGTTGGTATCAGTGCAGCGTTGATACCCTTCCTAGAGCATGACGATGCAAACCGTGCTTTGATGGGTTCGAACATGATGGCGCAGGCTGTCCCATTGGTGCGCCCTGAAATTCCCCTAGTTTCAACCGGGATGGAGTATCACGCAGCACTTGACTCCGGTCAGGTGATTGTGGCGGAAGCGGATGGGGAGGTTACATCTGTAACCGGTAGCACGATTGTCATTCGTGAAAAAGATGGCTTGCGTCCATACCAACTTCGTAAATACCAACGCTCCAATCAGAGTACCTGTATCGACCAGCGCCCAGCAGTGGTCAAAGGACAAATTGTCAAGGGCGGTGATATTATTGCTGATTCGTCGTCAACTGAAAGCGGTGAATTGGCGCTTGGTCAAAACGTGGTTGTCGCATTTCTCTCCTGGGAAGGTGGTAATTTTGAAGATGCCATACTCCTCTCGGAGCGGCTTGTCCAAGAAGATCGCTTTACGTCTGTACATATCGAGAAGTACGAGGTGGAAGCGCGCGATACAAAGCTGGGACCTGAAGAAATAACACGTGACATCCCCAACGTCGGGGAAGATGCGATCAAGGATTTGGACGAGAACGGCATCATCCGTATTGGTGCCGAGGTGGGTCCAAATGACATCCTGGTTGGCAAGATTACGCCAAAAGGGGAAAAAGAGCTTACGCCGGAGGAACGTCTGTTGCGCGCCATATTTGGCGAAAAATCACGCGATGTAAAAGATACTTCCTTGCGTATGCCGCATGGTGAACGCGGTAAGGTTGTAGATGTGAAAGTATTTACGCGCGAGGAAAATTCAGATCTTTCTGCTGGCGTGGATATGATGGTGCGTGTCTCTGTTGCGCAGCGGCGTAAGATTACCGCTGGGGATAAGATGGCTGGTCGCCATGGAAATAAGGGCGTTGTGTCGAAGGTTGTTCCGATTGAGGATATGCCCTTCCTCGAAGATGGAACTCCTGTTGACTTGATCCTGAATCCGTTGGGTGTGCCTGGTCGTATGAACATCGGTCAGGTACTAGAGGTTCATCTTGGATGGGCAGCAAAACGACTTGGTTTCCGTGCGTTGACGCCGGTCTTCGATGGCGCCACGGAGGAAGAGATCGAGGCTGAACTGGCGCGAGCCTGGATCGTGGATCAAGCTTGGAAGGAAGCGGCCCAAACGGCCTGGGAATGGCTCAAGCAGGAAGAATATGATCCCGAGATGATCCAGGATGACGATGAAGTGCGTCGCCTGTATCTGGAAGAATATCTGAGTGAGCGCGGGTATGATGTTTATGATTTGTATAAGGTTGATTATGCCCGTGATGCTACCTCGCGCGAATGGTTGCGCGATCACGGGTATGATCCTGATACGATCTTCTATTCGGAAACAACCAACCCGCAGGGACGACAGGTTTTTAATGATGCTGCCATTAACGCTTGCTTGCGTTTGTGGATGGAAAGCTTGGGTCAATCAGGCAAAGTGAGCGATGAAAAGCTATATGATGAGACACAAGCATTAATGGCATCAACGGGGACTCCGATACCCACACTTGGAAAACAGATACTCCGTGATGGTAAATCTGGATTGCCTTATGACCAGGCAGTAACAGTTGGTGTGATGACAATTCTTAAATTGCATCACTTAGTTGAAGACAAAGTGCATGCCCGTTCTACTGGCCCTTATAGCTTGGTCACACAGCAACCACTTGGCGGTAAAGCTCAGTTTGGTGGTCAGCGCTTCGGCGAAATGGAAGTATGGGCGCTAGAGGCATATGGTGCAGCGTATACGTTGCAGGAAATGCTCACTGTCAAGTCTGATGATGTTCAGGGTCGCGTTAACACTTATGAAGCAATTGTTAAAGGCGAGCCGATTGAAGACCCAAGCATCCCAGCATCTTTCCGGGTGCTTGTTAAAGAACTCCAGAGCTTGGGATTGGCCGTTGAAGCCATCAATGAAAGTGGCGATGTGGTCAAGTTTGGTAAGGACGAAGAGAAGTCACATCCACCAAGGATGCAGACCGGCTTGTTAGATATTGGCGAGAAGCTGGTAGGTAGACCGAAGCCTTGACGTATCTAGGGGCAGGTGATAAAATCCTCTTTCGTTGCCGACCCTGACTGGCGGCCATTATCCCGCCAATAGCATGGCAGCTACAAATGAGGCCATCGATACACTCTGATGGCCTCATTTCTTGCGAAAAATCTTTGTGAAATAATTTGTAATCGGAGGCGAAGGTG
The DNA here is from genome assembly GCA_963829615.1 of uncultured Chloroflexia bacterium. Taxonomy (GTDB): domain Bacteria; phylum Chloroflexota; class Anaerolineae; order Anaerolineales; family Villigracilaceae; genus JAABUE01. The sequence continues at coordinate 51,181 of CAWHJM010000057.1, read as the reverse complement.
CCGACTATCAATCAAATGGTCCGCAAGGGCCGCAAAATGAAAAAAGCCAAAAGCAAGGCTCCGGCGTTGCAGTATACGCTTAACAGCTATAAGCAACGTCGTTTCCGTCAGGATAAAGGTGCTCCGCAGAAGCGTGGTGTGTGTACTGTTGTACGCACCATGACTCCTAAAAAGCCGAATTCAGCTTTGCGGAAAATTGCGCGTGTGCGTTTGACCAATGGTATTGAAGTAACGGCCTATATCCCTGGCGAAGGACATCAATTGCAAGAGCACTCTGTGGTTCTGGTGCGTGGTGGTCGTGTGAAGGACTTGCCGGGCGTTCGTTATCACATCGTCCGGGGTTCTTTGGATACTACCGGTGTGTCTGATCGTAAGCAGGGCCGCTCGAAGTACGGCGCGAAGCGTCCGAAGTAGATTTGGGAGAGAGAGCATGCGAAGAGGAAAGCCTGAAGAGCGGGTCATCCCGCCTGACATCCGCTATAACAGCGTGAATGTTCAAACCATGATCCTGCATATTTTGAAGCGCGGTAAAAAGAGTCTCGCTGTGCGTCTTATGTATGATGCCATGGATATAATTAAAGAGCGTACAGACAAGAATCCTTTGGAAGCCTTTGATGCTGCGCTTCGAAATGTTTCACCAGCTATGGAAGTTCGTCCACGGCGTGTAGGTGGCGCTACTTACCAGGTTCCCATGGAAGTATCTGTGGATCGCCGTACCACATTGGCGATTCGTTGGATTCTTGCAGCAGCTCGTGATCGCTCTGGCAAATCCTTTCCGGATAAGCTGGCGTCCGAGCTGATTGATGCTTTAAATGAGACTGGCGCTGCAATCCGTAAGCGTGATGAAGCACATAAAATGGCAGAAGCCAACCGCGCCTTCTCTCATTATCGTGTATAGACTTTTCTTCGTACTTTAATAAGGCAATTTTTAATGGCACGCGAATATCCGCTGGAACGTTATAGAAATATTGGTGTTATCGCGCATATCGATGCCGGTAAGACAACAACCACAGAACGTATTCTGTTCTACACGGGCAAGACCTATCGTCTAGGTTCTGTAGATGATGGAACAACCGTCACCGACTGGATGGAACAGGAGCGCGAGCGTGGAATAACCATCGTTTCAGCAGCGGTTTCTGCGGAGTGGAAGGGTTATCAGGTCAATATTATTGATACACCTGGACACATTGACTTTACCGCTGAGGTGCAACGCTCTCTGCGTGTCTTAGATGGAGGCGTTGTTATTTTTGATGCTGTCCAGGGTGTTGAACCGCAAAGTGAAACGGTTTGGCGTCAGGCTGATCGATATGGAGTGCCTCGCATTTGCTTCGTGAACAAAATGGATCGCGTGGGCGCCTCATATGAGCGCACGATTAAGTCCATTCGCGATCGGTTGGGGGCCAAACCACTTGCGATGCAGATCCCGATGGGAATTGAGGCTACTTTCCATGGTGTGGTCAATGTTTTAGAGCAAACGGCTACTCTTTGGGAAGATGATCTTGGAAAAGATCCCCAGCAGGTCGAAATTCCGGATGAACTTAAGGAACAGGCACAGGAAGCTCGTGCTCAACTGGTGGAACGAATTGCAGAACTTGATGACGATCTAACCGTTAAGTATCTGGAAGGTGAAGAAATCAGCCTGGACGAACTCAAAGCGGCTTTGCGTCGATCTGTGATTGCCGGTAAAGCCACTGCTGTCTTTTGCGGATCTTCCCTTCGCAACAAAGGCGTTCAGATTTTGCTAGATGCGGTGATTGACTACTTGCCTTCGCCTGCGGATGTTCCCCCGGTAAAGGGAACCAATCCTGATGACGAAGAAGAAGTTATTGAGTTACCTGCTGATGATAGCGCTCCGATGAGTGCTCTGGTCTTTAAAATCGTCACTGATCCTTATGTGGGTCGTTTAGCCTACTTCCGGGTGTATTCTGGTGTTGTCAATCAGGGGTCTATGGTGCTCAACTCGTCAAAAGGCAAGCGCGAACGTATCGGGCGTTTGATTCGTATGTATGCAGATCGTCGCGAAGACATCATCGAGGTCCGTGCCGGAGATATTGGCGCAGTTTTGGGCTTCAAGGAAACTTTCACTGGCGATACTTTGTGTGATAACAAAAAAGTAGTTTTAGAAAACATTACTTTCCCTGAACCTGTTATCTCGATCGCAATTGAACCAAAGAGTACTGCGGATCAAGATAAGATGGGTGAAGCATTGCGCAAGTTGTCAGAGGAAGACCCGACCTTTAGAGTTCGTTCTGATGAAACTACCGGTCAAACGATCATTTCTGGGATGGGTGAGCTGCATCTCGATGTTTTGGTTGACCGCATGCTTCGAGAGTTTAAAGTGCAAGCCAATGTTGGCCGCCCACGCGTTGCTTATCGCGAGTCGATAACACGCCCTGTGGAGAAGCTTTCTCATAAATACGCGAAGCAGACTGGTGGTCATGGACAGTACGGTCATGTGGTGATTTCGTTAGAGCCAGGTGAACGCGGTAGTGGTGTTTTGTTTGAGAACAAAATTGTTGGCGGAGCAATCCCGAAGGAATACATCCCGGCTGTTCAAAAAGGAATTATGGAAGCGGCCGATAGCGGTGTCCTGGCTGGGTATCCGGTTGTAGACATGAAGATTACCCTGACTGATGGTTCCTACCACGAAGTCGATTCTAGCGAAATGGCTTTCAAAATCGCGGCTTCAATGGCCTTCAAAGAAGGCGTTCAGAAGGGTGGTCCGGTTCTTCTCGAACCCATGATGAAAGTGGAAGTTGTTGTCCCGGAAGAATTTTTGGGTGACATTATTGGTCAGGTAAATAGCCGTAGGGGCAATGTTCTTGGCATGGAAATGCGTCTAGGGAACGCACAGGCTGTACATGCGATGGTGCCGCTGGCTGAAATGTTTGGATATGCAACTGAGTTGCGTTCAGCAACGCAAGGACGTGGCGTTTTTAGTATGGAATTTGATCACTACCAGCCTGTGTCTGCGTCGGTGATGCAAGAAATGTTGAAATAAATTCATTTGTTCATTGTCTAGAAGGAGAGTTCATTCATGGCGAAGAAGAAATTTGAGAGGACGAAGCCGCATCTGAACGTGGGGACGATGGGGCACATCGACCACGGGAAGACGACGCTGACGGCGGCGATCACGAAGGTATCGCAGATGCTGGGAAATGCGGAGTACAAAGCCTACGACCAGATCGACAACGCGCCGGAAGAGAAAGCGCGTGGGATCACGATCAACATTGCGCATGTGGAGTACGAGACCGATAAGCGGCACTATGCGCACGTAGACATGCCCGGACACCGTGACTACATCAAGAATATGATCACGGGAGCGGCGCAGGTGGATGGTGCAATTCTGGTAGTGGCCGCCCCGGATGGGCCGATGCCGCAGACCAGGGAGCATGTGCTGCTGGCGCGTCAGGTGGAAGTCCCCTCGATCGTGGTGTACCTGAATAAGATCGACCAAATGGACGATCCCGAGTTGTTGGAACTGGTCGAGATGGAACTGCGTGAGCTGCTGGACGACCAGGGCTTCCCCGGCGACACGACCCCGATCGTACGTGGCTCGGCCTTGAAGGCGCTGGAGAGCACCAGCACGGACCCGAATGCGCCGGAGTACGAGAGCATCCGTGAGTTGCTGCGTGTGATCGATGAGTACATTCCTGAACCGGTGCGCGAGACGGATAAGCCGTTTGCGATGGCGATCGAAGACGTGTTCTCGATCAAGGGGCGTGGCACGGTGGTGACGGGTCGTATCGACCGTGGCATCATCAAGGTTGGTGAGCCGGTAGAGATCATTGGATTGCGCGAAACCCAGACATCCGTAGTGACGGGTGTGGAGATGTTCCACAAGATGCTGGATGAAGGCATGGCCGGGGACAACGTGGGACTACTGTTGCGCGGTATCGAGCGCACGGATGTGGAGCGCGGGCAAGTGATCGCGAAGCCGAAGAGCATCACGCCGCACAAGAGGTTCCTGGCGCAGGTGTACGTGTTGAAGAAGGACGAGGGCGGGCGTCACAAGGCATTCTTCAGTGGGTATCGGCCGCAGTTCTACATCCGGACGATGGATGTGACTGGCAGCATCACTCTGCCTGAGGGAGTGGAGATGGTGATGCCGGGTGATGATGTGAACCTGACGGTGGAACTGATCGTACCGGTGGCGTTGGAGCAGGGTTCGAAGTTCGCCATCCGTGAAGGTGGCCTGACCGTCGGCGCTGGCGTCGTCACCAAAATACTCGAATAAGGTGAAGAATGTCTTCTAAGCAGAAAATCCGCATCCGTCTCAAGGCCTATGACCACCGTGTACTTGACCAATCCGCCAAGCGTATTGTCGAAACCGCGGAACGTAGTGGCGCTCACGTAGTTGGTCCTGTACCCTTGCCAACTAAGCTAGAACGCTTTACAATACGTCGCTCGACTTTTATTGATAAAGATTCGCACGAACACTTCGAGATTCGTACACACAATCGGCTGATTGATGTACTTGACCCGGACTCGAAAACAATCGATATGTTGATGCGCCTCAACCTGCCTGCGGGTGTGGACATCGAGATTAAAATTTAGTTTTTTGAAGCTCAACAGGTCTGACTTGCTTGACCGTCAGACCTGTTAGTGTGGCAAGACAGCACAGTGCAAGAATTTGTCTGTGTGTGGACGCAAAAAATAAGCGCGTCGCGCCGGACCTATTGACTGCCCTGTGTGGAGATGATGCAGCTAAAGCCCAGGCTGACAGTCTCGACAATACTTTTTGAAGGAGAAAACTGAGCATGTTGAAAGGGCTTATTGGAAAGAAGATTGGCATGACCCAGATCTTCGATGAACAAGGTGTCGCTCATCCTGTGACGCTCATCGAAGCTGGGCCATGTTATGTTACGCAGATCCGCCGACCTGAAAAAGAAGGTTATTCGGCGGTTCAGCTTGGTTTTGGCGAGATTAACCCTAAGCGCTTGACAGGTGGTGAATTGGGGCATCTCAAAGCCAACGAAATTCCTCCGTTGCGCATCTTACGTGAGTTTCGTATCAAAAACCCGGAGATCACTGTCGGCGAAAAAGTGACCGTTGAAACGTTTGCTATTGGCGAGCGTGTGGACGTGATTGGTACCAGTAAGGGAAAAGGTTTTGCAGGTGGCGTAAAGCGTTACGGATTCCGTGGTGGACCGAAAACGCACGGCCAATCTGACCGTCATCGTGCGCCGGGTTCTCGTGGGGCAGGTACTACACCAGGTCGAGTGTATAAGGGTGCTCGTGGCCCGGGTCATATGGGCAATGAACGTGTGACTGTATCAGCCCTTAGGGTCGTTCTTGTTGACACTGAGCGCAACTTGCTTGGTTTGCGCGGGGCTGTTCCTGGGCCAAAGGGCGGTTTGATCATGATTAAAGAGGCGCGCAAGCAGTAGGCGCTGTGAATGGGAGTATGAAAGCGATGAAAGTAGACGTTTTCAACATGGAAGGCGAGAAGGTAAAGCAGGTTGAACTATCTGCGGCTGTCTTCGAAGCACCGATTAATGTTGATTTGATGCACCAGGCATATATTCGCCAAATGGCGAATGCACGTCTGGGGACGCACAAAACAAAGACCCGCAGCGAGGTTGCTGGTGGTGGTCGCAAACCGTGGCGCCAAAAAGGCACAGGTCGTGCCCGTCAAGGTTCTACTCGTGCTGTGCAGTGGAAAGGTGGTGGTCGTGTTCATACACCCCGTCCCCGTAGTTATGAGCAGGCTATGCCGAAGAAGATGCGCCGCGCAGCGTTACGGTCAGCACTTTCGGCTAAGGCAGCCGAAGCAGGCATCATCGTCGTCGATGAGATCGTATTGACTGAACCGAAGACTCGCTTAATGGCTGAAGCTCTGGGCAAACTCATAGGCGAATCCAGTGCTTTGGTCTTGATGCCCGAAAAGGATCTGTCTTACGACACTGCTATGCGTTCGGCTGATAACCTGGCTGACGCCAAGGTTTTGTTGGCTGGCTACCTTAATATTCGCGATTTGCTCGGTTATGACAAGGTAATTGTGCCACTAAAGACCCTTGACGTTTTGACGGCGCACCTCGGATAGGAGACGAAGTATGACTACGATTTATGATGTGCTTGTCCGCCCGTTGATCACTGAAAAGACTAGCTATCAATCCGGCAGCTTGAACCAATACTCATTCGTGGTTGCTAACAGAGCGACCAAGACCATGGTGAAAGATGCTGTTGAGACGTTGTTTGATGTGAATGTGGTGCGTGTGAATATTGTGAATGCCCCGGCCAAACGCGGGCGTCGCGCTCGCAGTCGCCGCCTTTTGGTACGTCGACCTGGCTTTAAGAAAGCTATTATTACTCTGGCTGACGGGGAATCCCTAGAGATATTTGAAGGGGTGCAGTAATGGCCGTAAAAAAATACAAACCGGTAACCCCCGGTCAGCGTGGAATGACCGGATATACCTTCGAAGAGATTACTAAGTCAAAACCGGAACGTTCGTTGCTATTGCCGTTGCGTAAGCAAGGTGGACGTAATGTGCATGGTCGTGTGACGGTCCGCCATCGCGGCGGTGGCCATCGACGTTTCATCCGTATAGTCGATTTCAAGCGCGATAAGCATGATATCCCGGCTAAGGTTGCCGCGATTGAATATGATCCGAATCGTACTGCTCGATTGGCTCTGTTGTACTATGCTGACGGTGAAAAACGCTACATTGTAGCTCCGTTAGGTTTGCGTGTCGGCGAGATTGTAACGTCTGGTTCGAATGCGGAAATTCGTCCTGGTAATGCTTTACCGATCTCTAGCATACCTGTTGGTACCACTATCCATAACATTGAATTGCGTGAAGGCAAAGGTGGTCAGTTGGTACGCTCGGCTGGGAGTTCTGCGCAGGTGTTGGCCAAAGAAGGCGATTTTGCGCAGATTCGTATGCCTTCTGGCGAGGTGCGCCTGGTTCATCAGGTGTGCTATGCTACGATTGGTCAGATTGGGAATGTGGATCACAGCAACATCAAGCTCGGAAAAGCAGGACGCAAGCGCCATTTGGGAATCCGCCCAACGGTACGTGGTTCTGCTATGAGCCCGCGTGACCATCCCCATGGCGGTGGCGAAGGCCGCCAACCAATTGGTCTTCCCGGTCCTAAGAGCCCGTGGGGTCAACCGACTCTGGGCTATAAGACGCGACGTAATAAGCAGACAGATAAGTACATTGTGCGCCGCCGGAGCAAAAAGAGCCGCTAGGCGCTGAGAGTAGATGAGGTAAGCAGATATGTCACGATCGTTGAAAAAAGGCCCATTCATTGAGCCCAAACTGCTTAAGAAAATTGAGGCGATGAACCAGAAGGGTGATAAGAAAGTCATCCGTACCTGGAGTCGTGCCAGCACGATTTTTCCCCAGATGGTAGGGCATACGATTGCCGTGCATGATGGCCGTCGTCATGTGCCAATCTACATCACGGAAAATATGGTTGGCCATCGTCTAGGCGAGTTTGCGCCGACGCGAACTTTCCGCGGCCATTTGGCGGAAAAGAAATAAGAGGAAACCATGCAAGATATACGTGCACAATTACGATTTCTTCCTCTTTCGGCTCAAAAAGTCCGCTTGGTAGTTGATTTGGTGCGTGGTAAAGATGCTGTTGAAGCATTGGAAACATTACGATTTGTTCAAAAACGCGCTGCGCTTCCTGTTCGCAAGTTGCTGGCTTCCGCCGTTTCAAATGCAGAAGAGAATCTTGGCATCAGTCGCGATGACTTGTATATTGCGACGATCTTTGCCGATGAGGCTCCTACCCGTCGTTGGCGTCGCTTTGGCGCGCGCGGGCGCTTCAAGCCGATTTTGCGCCGTACATCACACGTCACTGTCGTCTTGCGTGAGCGCGGTGCGTAACCAGGACAGGAAAGGAATGCGAAGGAGAAATTATGGGACGTAAAGTTCATCCAGTAGGTATGCGCCTGGGCATAAATGAAACTTGGCAAGGACGTTGGTTTGCTGAGGGAGCACAATATCGTCAGCAGTTGCACCAGGATTTGGCTGTGCGTAGTTTATTGATGGGTATCCCTTCAAAAGGCGGGGCTGCTTATTCAGCAGATGTGCGTAGATTGCGAAGTGAGATGCCCGAATCAGTGTTGAGAAACCGTGCAGGCATTTCGCGGATTGAAGTTGAACGTTTTCCGGGCAAGATTCGTGTTGCTATCTTCACTGCCAAGCCTGGAGTTTTGATTGGCCGTAAGGGCGAATCTGTGAAAAAAGTCCGCGCTGGCTTAGAGACTCTTATTGGCAAAAAAGTAGATCTTGATATCAAGGAAATCGACTTGCCAGATGTAGATGCAAGATTGGTGGCTTTGAATATTGCTGATCAACTGGAGCGACGTATCAGTTATCGTCGCGCTATGAAGCGTGCCATTCAGCAAGCGATGCGCTCTGGTGCGCAAGGCATCAAGATCATGGTCAGTGGTCGTTTGTCGGGCGCCGAGATGGCGCGGACAGTTTGGCTGCGAGATGGTCGTGTGCCTTTGCAAACGCTACGGGCAAAAATTGATTTTGCTAATGTGAGTGCAACGACTACCTATGGCGCGATTGGTGTCAAGGTTTGGATATATAAGGGCGAGTTTATGCCTGAGGTGGAAGAAGTAATCGAGACGACAGAAGGCGTGTACGTAAGCGAATAGGCCACGCTGCCTAGTCGTCGATGAAAAGAGGTTAGTTGCTATGTTGATGCCAAAACGTGTAAAGTGGCGCAAGCAGATGCGTGGCCGAATGAGGGGGAAGGCTCTGCGCGGTGCGCAGGTGTCTTTTGGTGAGTTTGGACTTCAAGCCTTGGAGCCGGGTTGGATTACCGCCCGTCAAATCGAAGCTGCTCGCCGAGCTATCGTCCGTGAAATGAAGCGCCATGGAAAGGTCTGGATTCGTATTTTCCCAGCCAAACCGTATACCCAGAAGCCCCCTGAAACTCGTATGGGAAAGGGTAAAGGCGGTGTTGAATACTATGTGGTCACGGTGAAGCCTGGTCGAATTATGTTTGAGGTTGGTGGTTTATCGGCTGATATTGCGGTTGCAGCGCTGAAACATGCCCAGTATAAATTCCCGATTAAGACCAAGATTGTGGCCCGTCATGAAGCAGGAGAGCAGGCATGAAATCCAGTGAGATCCGTGACTTTAAGCCGGAAGAGATCAAATCCAAGCTGGCAGACGCTCGCGAAGAGTTGATGAAGTTCCGCTTCCAGCAGGTGACTGGTCAGTTGACCGATAGCAGTCGTTTGCGCATTGTACGCCGTGATATTGCGCGTATGGAAACCATTCTGCGTGAACAGATGGCTGAAGTGGAAGGTGAAGCATGAACAATCGTCGTCGCATAACTGGTGTCGTTACCAGCAACAAGATGACAAAGACCGTTGTGGTCGAAATCTCTCGCAAGTATCGGCATCCGTTATATAAGAAGGTTGTCCACTCCAGCAAACGTGTCAAGGCACATGACGAGCTTAATTGTCAGATTGGTGATGAAGTTCAAATTGTTGCTTCCAAACCGATTTCGCGAGAAAAGCATTGGGTTGTTGAGAGTATCATCAAGCGTGAAATTCGTATAGAAGATGCTGGTGTGGAAGCTACTGCTGCTGTTGATCTTGACGAGAGTGTTGGAGAATAAGCTATGATTCAGCAAGAATCTCGTCTAAAAGTGGCTGATAACTCTGGCGCGCGCGAACTGCTTGTTATCAAAGTGCTCGGCGGATCAAAACGAAAATACGGTTCAATCGGCGACATTGTGGTTGCCACCGTAAAATCGGCTACGCCGCAAGGTGCTGTTAAGAAGAGTGAAATCGTGCACGCAGTGGTAGTGCGTGTTTCTAAAGAATGGCGCCGCGAAGATGGATCTTACATTCGTTTTGACGATAATGCGGCAGTTATACTTGATACCGATGGCAAAAACCCGAAAGGGAGCCGTATCTTCGGGCCCGTTGCTCGTGAATTACGCGAAAAGGGCTTCATGAAGATAGTATCGCTGGCCCCGGAAGTACTCTAGGTCAGTTGGGAGTGTGAAAGTATGAGAGTCAAGATTCGTAAAGGCGATACTGTAGAAATAATCAGCGGCCGTCTCGAGGATAAAGGGAAGCGCGGCGAAGTGATTAACGTTCTGCCGGATGAGAGCCGCGTGGTGGTGCAGGGTGTCAATATCCGTACTAAGCACCAACGTCAGGTTCAGACCCAGGCAGGCATGCAAATTAATCCTGGTCGTATCCAATTCGAGGGAAAGCTGCATATCTCAAATGTAATGCTGGTGTGCCCGAAGTGTGGAGAGCCTACGCGCGTCAATGTGCAGCGTGATGAAGAAGGCGCTCACAGAGTGTGCAAAAAATGCCAGGCTATGATTGACTAGCTTGTGGAGCATTGATTATGAACCGAATGCAAGAACAATATCAAAAAGATGTGGCGCCCGCTCTGTTCAAATCGTTCAACTTTAAGAACGTGATGCAGGTGCCGCGTATTGAAAAAGTAGTCGTCAATATCGGTTTGGGCGAGGCGATGGCTGATCCCAAAGTGCTTGAAGCCGCTATCTCTGATCTGACACAAATTGTGGGTCAGAAACCGGTTATGACAAAATCGCGCAAGTCAATTGCAAACTTCAAATTGCGCGAAGGCGTTGTCATTGGCACGAAAGTAACGTTGCGTGGCGAACGCATGTGGGCGTTTCTGGACCGTTTGGTGAATGTGGCTCTGCCTCGCGTGCGCGATTTCCGCGGCGTTTCTGCAGATGCTTTCGATGGCCGTGGAAACTATACGCTGGGTCTGCGTGACCAGTTGATTTTTCCGGAAATCGAATATGACAAAATTGACAAGCTGCGGGGCATGGAGGTTACGATTGTAACTTCGGCCAAGACAGATGACCAGGCACGTGCATTATTGCAATTGCTTGGAATGCCGTTCAAGAAGGAAGCGTAGTATGGCAAAAAAATGCATGCAATATCGTGAGTTGCGACGACGCTATGTCGTCCAGGTGCGAAACCGATGTCAGCGTTGTGGACGCCCACGAGGCTATATACGTCGTTTCGGTTTGTGTCGAATTTGCTTCCGTGAACTGGCTTTGCAGGGGAAAATCCCCGGTGTGACGAAGTCGTCCTGGTAGACGGGTGGAGGTATTAGCATGAGTTTTACAGATCCTATTTCTGATATGCTGACTCGCATTCGCAATGGCGTGATGGCTGGTCACTCTCAGGTAGCAATGCCGAGTTCCAAAATCAAGGCGGAAATTGCCAAGATTTTGAAGGAAGAAGGCTTTATCGAAAATTTTGAAGTGGCAGATGGTGAACAAGCTGGTTTCAAGGTTTTGCGTATCAAGATCAAATATGTTGGCGAGCGTCGTGAACGCCGTCCGGTAATTAGTGGTCTTGAACGTGTCAGTAAACCTGGCCGCCGCATCTACACGAAGAGACAGGATATTCCCTGGGTACTCTCTGGTATTGGTGTTGCGATCTTGTCTACGCCGAAGGGCGTAATGACCGGTCAGCGCGCCCGCCAGTTGGGTGTCGGTGGCGAAATCCTTTGCAAAGTTTGGTAGGCAGGAGGTAAGAAGTGTCTCGAGTTGGACGCATGCCGGTGGAAATCCCAGGTGGTGTGCAGGTAGATATCAAGGGCTCGAACGTTCATGTCAAAGGTCCCAAAGGTGAGCTGAAACGGACATTTTCTCCGTTGATTGGCATCAAGATGGATGGGAACCTGATCACATTAGAACGTAAGTCCGATGCTCCTGCCGAGCGCGCATTGCATGGAACCACCCGCGCAGTACTTGCAAATATGGTATATGGCGTTAGCACAGGCTTTCAAGTTGTGCTGGAGGTAGAGGGTGTTGGCTACCGTGCTGAAATGAATGGTAAAAACCTGATTTTGAATGTTGGGTATTCTCATCCAGTTGAAATGGAACCCCCTGAAGGTATCAGCTTCGAAGCGGATGCAAAGACTCGTCAAATTAAGGTGCTTGGCTATGACAAGGAACAAGTTGGGCAGATTGCGGCCAATATCCGTAATGTGCGTCCGCCGGAGCCTTATCATGGTAAAGGTATTCGATATGCGGGTGAACACATCCGTCGCAAGGCCGGTAAGGCTGGGAAAGGAGCTTAGTGCTTTATGGCTAACAAAAGTCGGTCTATTGCACGTATTCGTCGGCATGCTCGGGTCCGCAAGAATGTTGCTGGTACTTCAGAGCGCCCACGACTGAATGTGTTTCGCAGTGTCGTAGAGATTTATGCGCAGGTGATTGATGACCAGTCTGGTCATACGTTAGCTGCTGCTTCGTCTGTAGACGGTGAACTGCGCAAGAAGATGAAGGGCCTGAATAAAACCGAGCAGGCTAAACTGGTTGGTCAGACCGTGGCGGAACGCGCCAAAAGTAAAGGTATTACAACTGTCATTTTTGATCGCGGTGGCTTTCGTTATATGGGTCGAGTTAAAGCCCTAGCGGATGGCGCGCGCGAAAACGGTCTGCAGTTCTAGGCTGAGTGGAGAAGCGATATGGCAAATTTTAAGAATGTTGAACAGGAGCAATTTGAAGAGCAATTCGAAGAACGTGTGATTGAAATTGCCCGTGTTGCGAAAGTAGTGAAAGGTGGCCGCCGCTTTCAGTTCCGTGTCACTGTCGTTATTGGTGACAAGCGCGGAAACATCGGTATGGGTGTTGGTAAAGCCAATGCCGTACCGGATGCAATGCGCAAGGCATCTGAACGTGCTCGCAAGGATTTACGAACTGTTAATTTGGCCGGAACAACCATTCCACATGAAATCCTGGGAAAAGTAGCTGGTGCGCGTGTATTGCTTAAACCGGCTTCTCCGGGTACTGGCGTTATTGCTGCTGGTGGTGTGCGCGCTGTTTTGGAAGTAGCTGGCATACGGGATATCCTTACTAAATCTATGGGAAGCGCCAACGTGTTGAACGTTGTGATGGCGACTTTTGATGCCTTGGATAATCTAAAATCTCCGCAGCAGGAAGCTGCTCGTCGCGGTAAGAAAGTGGAAGAGTTGTTACCTTTCTGGGAGCGGAGGAAGCAGAATGCCTAAGAAAAATACTTCTGGCAAAGCTTTGCGCGTGACGTTGCTGAAAAGCCCGATTGGTTACAAAAAAGACCAGAAGGCAACTGTCCGAGCGTTGGGGTTGCGCCGTATGAACCAGACTGTTGAGCATAAGGATTCCCCTGTAATACGCGGAATGCTCAACAAAATCAGTCATTTGATTAAGATCGAAGAGTAGGAACGAACGATGAAACTACACGATCTCGTGCCCAACGAGGGCTCCAAAAAGAATCGTAAACGTGTCGGACGTGGTATCTCAGCTGGCCAGGGAAAGACTGCTGGCCGTGGTACCAAGGGACAAGGTTCCCGCTCCGGTACGGGCGGCAAGTTGTATCGCCAGGGCGGTAACCTGCCGTTCTTCCGTCGCTTGCCATTTATGCGTGGTAAAGGATTCACGCCTCCCAACCAGGTTGAATATAATGAAGTCAATCTGGATCAACTGAATGAAGTCTTCAAAACGGATGCCGAAGTGACTCCGGAATCGCTCGAGGCGGCACGTTTGCTTCGGGATTCACGTAATCCGGTTGTTATTTTAGGAAGAGGCGATTTGAATGTTGCTCTTAAGGTCCGTGTCCATCGCGTGAGCGCGAACGCCAAAGCCAAGATCGAAAAGGCTGGCGGTAGCGTCGAGACTGTCGGTCTGTAATTGGAGCGAGGAGAAAAACCATGAAGACCACCTTCTCGGGATGGCGTTTTCTGTGGACATCTTTGGATATTCGTCGCAAACTCCTGATCACGCTGGGCTTGCTCGCGCTATATCGTTTGGCGGCTAATGTGCCTGCTCCAGGTGTCAATGCAGCGGCGTTGCGTGCTTTTAGTCAGAGTTCATCAGCGCAGAGCGGTTTCCTGGGATTTTTGGACATGCTTTCTGGTGGTACCGTTTCGAATTTTTCCATCCTTGCCATGGGCGTATACCCGTACATTACTGCCCAGATTATTTTGCAACTGCTTACCCCTATCATTCCTGCACTGCAACAGCGCATGGAAGATGATCCACGTGAAGGGCGTAAGTGGATGGAGAAATGGACTTACTACCTGGCTGTGCCGATGGCTGCTTTATCTGCGATTGGGCAGATTAACATCATAAATTCGCTTGCAGCGCAGCCATTGATCAATTTCGGCTTTTCAGGTGCAGCATTATTACCATCCATTACCGTGCTGCTGTCAATGACAGCCGGTACTATGTTTGCAATCTGGTTGGGCGAATTGATCTCCGAGTATGGCATTCGTGGACAGGGCCTTTCTTTGGTCATCTTTGCAGGGATCGTGGCGCGCATTCCGTTCAACTTGCGTGTCATTATGTCGGATCAACAAAATCGTTGGTTCCTTTTGGCCTTTACCATTATCGTAATCGTAGCAACGATCTTTGCGATTGTCTTTGTTCAACAGGGCCGACGCAATGTACCGGTGATGTATCCTGGCCGGCGCGTGGGTAACCGTATGTCCATGCCTGTCAAAGGTACTTTGCCTCTGATGGTTAATCTGGCAGGCATGATCCCGCTGATTTTCGCAAGCGCCTTATTGCAATTTCCGGCTATTGTGGCCAGTTATTTCCAGAATTCCCAAACGGAATGGATCAAAAACTTGGCCATTAGTACACAAAGTTTCTTTAATCCCAGCGGTTTAAATTCCTGGGGTTACTGGTTGACGTATTTCTTGTTTGTGGTGATTTTCGCCTTTTTCTACACGGACGTGTTATTTGCTCAACAGAATTACGGCGAAAACCTGAAAAGAGTAGGTGCACAGATCCCTGGTGTCAATCGTGGCCCGGCTACGCAAAAGTACCTCACTAAAGTACAGCGTCGTATCACTTTACCAGGGGCGCTTTTCCTGGGGCTGGTGGCAATCATGCCATTCTTGCTGCAATTGCTGGTCCCGGCTACGGCTGGAAGCGCGGGCATCTTCCTGGTTTCCTCGGCTGGCTTGCTCATCGTTGTTGGTGTAGTGCGAGATACTTTCATGAACATTGATGCTGAACTTAAGATGCACGGCTATCAAGATTCGCTGCTGGTGCGCTAAGGAAAAAAGGCATGGCAACCTATATCGTGATGCTTGGGCCTCCGGGTGTTGGAAAAGGAACGCAAGCCAAAATCCTGGCAGAGAAAACCGGCCTGGCACATGTATCATCAGGTGACCTGTTTCGTGAAAATATCAAGAACCAGACTGAGCTTGGTCAGCTTGCCCAATCTTTTATTAACAAGGGCGAACTGGTGCCGGATGATGTGACGATTGCGATGGTCCGTGAACGCCTTTCACGTAAGGACTGTCAGGCTGGAGCCATTCTCGATGGATTTCCTCGGACCCCGACGCAGGCGGACGCTCTCAAGCAGATGCTAGTCGAATTTGGTGGAGATGTGGACTATGTCCCATTTATCAGTGCGGACGATGAAGTATTGATCACGCGTCTTTCTGGACGTTGGACCTGCCGTGCCAATGGACATGTGTTCCACACCGCATTCAATCCGCCACAGCAACCCGGCATTTGCGACCTAGACGGTTCCGAACTGTACCAACGTGACGATGACAAAGCGGAGACAGTAACACGTCGCATCCAGGTATACATGCAACAGACGGCTCCGCTCATTGAGTACTACCGCGAAGCTGGTAAACTGGTCAAAATTGATGGCGCGCAGCCAATTGAGAAAGTTACCGCTGCGCTGGTGAAAGCACTGGAAGAGTAGAGTTAGAAATGAGTTGGGAGCGCCAGATACATATCAAAAGCCCTGCTGAACTGGAAATTATGCGCGAGGCAGGCAGAATTAATGCGACGGTTCTGGCGACCGTCAAAGAACTTTTACAACCTGGTGTGACCACAGCCGACCTCAACGCGGCTGCTGAGGAAGTGCTGCGGAAACACGGATGTATATCGCCGTTTAAGGGATACGGTCACCCACCGTTCCCAGCTTCGATCACGGTCAGTATCAATCAAGAGTTAGTTCACGGCATCCCGAGCAAGAAACGTAAGCTCAAAGCCGGTGAGATCGTCTCTATCGATTGTGGTACCGTGTTCAACGGTTTCGTAGGCGACTCGGCGTTTACGGCCGGAGTAGGGGAGATTTCCCCTCATGCCCAGGAACTGCTCGAAGTGACAGAAGGTGCTTTGCAGGCTGCTATCGACAAAATGCGACCGGGCAATCGCACTGGAGATGTGTCAGCGGCGGTACAGCAATTTGTTGAAAGCCGTGGCTTTTACGTGACGCGCGAATATACGGGCCATGGTGTTGGGCGGCAGATGCATGAAGGTCCGCAAGTACCCAACTATGGGGTTGCAGGACGCGGCTTGCCTCTCCGCCCGGGGATGACCATCGCACTTCGAACCAATGGTGTTGGTGGGAACATCCGCCACCCGCGTTTTATCTGACCAGTGGACTGTTGTCTCTGCAGACGGGTCGTTGACAGCACATTTTGAACATAGTATAGCTGTCACCGAAGGCGATCCTCTCGTCCTGACTGTCCTTTAACGCCGGAAGCAGCTTCATATTGTGCTGGACGGATAAAGAAGAAAAGTGTATAATCAAACCTTTGGCCGGACAAAACGGCACAGGAAGTAGTAAGGAGATTTGAACTCATGAAAGTCTCACCATCCATTCGAAAACGCTGCGCCAAGTGCAAAGTTGTACGGCGCAAAGGCAGATTGTATATTATCTGCGAAAATCCTAAGCATAAACAGCGACAGGGGTAGTGTGAACTATGGCGAGAATTGAAGGCGTTGATCTGCCCCGCAATAAGCGGGTTGAAATTGGTCTGACCTATCTATTTGGTATTGGACCTACTCGTGCACGTCAGATTTTGGCGGAAACCAATGTCAATCCTGATACTCGTGTCAAGGATTTAACTGAGGCCGATGCCGCTGTACTGCGTGAATATATTTCCAAGAATTTTATTGTCGAAGGTGACTTGCGTCGCTCTGTTCAAATGAACATCAAGCGCTTGATCGAAATCGGGTGCTATCGCGGCCTTCGTCATCGTCGCAACCTGCCGGTACGTGGACAGCGAACCCGCACGAATGCTCGTATCCGCAAGGGCCCCAAAAAGACTGTGGCTGGCCGCGGACGTCGCCGTGGCGGGAAGAAATAAAGGTTAGAGAGGCAACATGGCTCAAAGTGTACGTTCTCAGCGCCGTTCCGGCGGTGCAAAAAAAGCAAAGCGCAGCCTGTCTTCCGGGCAGGTACACATCTTTGCATCATTCAATAACACCATTGTTACCGTGACTGATCTGCAGGGTAATACCGTTGCGTGGGGCAGTTCTGGCTCTGCCGGTTTTAAGGGTTCGCGCAAGAGCACGCCCTTTGCTGCGCGTCTGGCTGCCGAGCAAGCAATCAAAGCTGCTCAGAATCTTGGCATTCAGGAAGTGGAACTATTTGTAAAAGGTCCCGGGCCTGGACGCGAGAATGCTATTCGTGCAGTACAGGCAGCCGGCATGAAGGTGCGCTCGATCTCGGATATTACACCGGTTCCGCATAACGGATGCCGGCCTCCAAAGAAGCGCCGCGTTTAGTTTTGGTGTGAGGGTAGAAAGATATGTCAAAAAGACATTGGGCCGGTATGTAAACTTTGCCGGCGTGAAGGTGAAAAATTATTTCTAAAGGGCGATCGCTGCTTCACTCCGAAGTGTTCTTTTGAGAAGCGTGATTTTGCCCCTGGCCAACATGGACGTCTGGCAAGCCGTGGCGGCGGTCGTAATCGTGGACGCGAGTCCGACTTCGCCCGCCAGTTACGTGCCAAGCAGCGTGCACGCCGTGTTTATGGCGTATTGGAACGTCAATTCCGCCGTTATTATGAGGTTTCCCTGAAACGTCGTGGATTGACGGGTTTGAACCTGTTGCAGATTTTGGAATCCCGCCTGGATAATGTGATTTATCGTCTTGGTTTTGCTTCCAGTCGAGCGCAGGCGCGTTTATTGGTTACCCATGGTCACTTTACAGTGAATGGCCGTCGTACAGATGTACCGTCTATGTTACTCAAAGATGGTGATGAGATTGCTATCCGTGAAGGCTCACAGAGTCTGACTTACTTCAAAGAATTGAACGCGTTCGTTGAGACTCGTACGGCTCCGGAATGGTTGAACCGTGACATTAAAAATATGATTGGTGTTGTTCAGCGCCTGCCTGAGCGTGTTGAGATTGATGGTAGCCTGAATGAGCAACTCATCGTTGAGTACTACTCACGACGCTAGTCTACTGGGTGCTGACCGGTATGCTTTTAACGGTCAGCATGTGTTCTGCTAAGACAGGGAGAGGTGAACCGTGACGGGTATCACGAATATGGTTATGCCGAAGATCGAGCGTGAAGCAGAAGCGCGTAATTATGGTAAGTTCGTCATTAGTCCGCTTGAACGTGGCTATGGCGTAACCCTCGGTAATGCTCTGCGCCGCGTATTACTTTCTTCGTTGGAAGGTGCTGCTGTATCTTCCATCCGCATTGCTGATGTATTACATGAATTTAGTGATGTTCCGGGAGTACGCGAAGACGTTATCCAGGTTATGTTGCAAGTCAAGCAATTGCGCATCAAGCTGGATGGCGTGGATAGTACACGTATGCACCTGGAAGTACGTGGTGAAGGAACTGTCACTGCTGCCGATATTATTGCCCCGGCAGAGGTAGAAATTGTCAACCCGGAACTTTATCTGTTTACCGTTGATGATAACAAAACCAAGCTTGATCTTGAGTTTACAGTTGAGCGCGGCCGTGGCTACTCGCCTGCGAATGAACGCAGCGGACACATGTCTATTGGTGAATTGCCGGTGGATGCGATCTACAGTCCAGTTAAGCGTGTCAATTGGGAAGTGACTTCAGCTCGTGTGGGGCAGAGCACTAACTACGACAAACTGATCCTGGAAATTTGGACGGATGGCACGTATGCTCCTGAGCGTGCTCTAAGTGGTGCCGCCAAGATGCTGATCGACCATCTGCGCTATGTAGCCGGAATCAGTGAAGAAACCCTGACTATTCCGGTGGAACAAGAGGTTCCAGGTACACGACTGACAAGTGAGGTGGCTGAAACCCCGGTAGAAGCTCTTGATCTATCGGTGCGCGTCTTCAACTCCCTCAAGCGTACGGGTATCACTACAGTAGGTGACGTGCTGGATCTGCTCGAAAAGGGCGATACGGCAGTCATGTCCATCCGTAATTTTGGCGAGAAGAGCTTGGATGAACTACGTCAGAAGATGGTTGAAAAAGGCTATCTGAAGGACGAAATGACTTCTGCGGAGTAATTTGAAATGCGACATCAAGTAGCAGGTTATAAACTCGGACGCAGCAAAGCAGCTCGTATTGCGTTGCGCCGAAACCTTATCAAACAGTTTTTTACACATGAGCGGATTCGTACAACACGCGCCAAAGCGGCTGCAATCCGTGGCGAAGCCGAACGACTCATTACCATCGCGCGCAATAGTGCTGAAGGTACGGATGCTGCGAAAGTGCATGCACAACGTTTGGTGGCTTCTCGCTTGGGCGATAATCGCCTGAACAAGCGTCTTTTCGAAGAAATTGCCCCGCGTTTTGCCAATCGTAATGGCGGTTACACTCGTGTGCTCAAGTTGGGTCCCCGAATGGGTGACTCGGCTGAGATGGTCATTCTTGAGTTGGTAGAAGAATAGTTGTAAGAGCGGTCAGCATTCGGTTTCTAGCTGAAGGCTGATAGCTATAATGGCACGTTACCAGGTGATCCTTGCCTATGACGGCACCGGCTTTGTCGGGAGTCAGCGGCAGGCAAAAAAATCCGACGGGTTGAGCCTGTCGAAACTCAGAACGGTGCAGGGCGAACTGGAAAAAGCACTGCGCAAGTTGGGATGGGTTGGACGTTCGGTCTTATTGGCCGGGCGGACGGACTCAGGCGTTCATGCCGTCGGTCAGGTTGCTTCGTTTGACCTTGACTGGCAGCACGCTGACGGGGATTTGCTCCGTGCGTTAAACGCCAATTTGCCTGCTGACGTGGCTGCCAGGGATGTGCGGATCGCTCCGCCCAAATTCCATCCGCGCTTTGACGCGACATCCCGCCGCTATCGCTACCGTCTGTTTTGTCAGCAGGTCCGCGACCCATTGCGTGAGAAATCCGCGTGGCGAGTCTGGCCGCAGATAGACGGTAAAGCGTTGAAAGAGACGGCAGCGCTGTTCGTCGGTCAGCATAATTTTGCTTCTTACGGCACCCCGCCCCGGGCCGGAAGCAGCACTGTGCGGACCGTGATGAACGCCTTCTGGCAAGCAAAGGATGATGAATGGCATTTCGAGGTGCAGGCTAATGCTTTTTTGTACCGAATGGTGCGCAGGTTGGTCTTCGTTCAGGTAGTTGTTGCGCAAGGAAAAATTTCAGTGGAGGCTGTAGCCCGTTCTTTAGCCGGGCAGGCCGAGGGCCCAGAGCGAAGCGAACTGCCCGCAGGATTGGCTCCTGCACATGGCTTGACGCTTGTCGAGGTCACATATCCGACTGAATCATCTGGTCATATTGAATAAATGAAACGGAGAGACGAAAGTGTACAAAACGTACTATCCGAAAGCCAGCGAGATTGATCGCAAATGGTTCGTAGTGGATGCCAATGGCGAAAACCTTGGCCGTCTTGCTACCCGTATTGCGGCAGTATTGCTCGGTAAACACAAACCTACATTCACGCCGGGCGTGGAAATGGGTGATTATGTTGTGGTCGTAAATGCTGAGCGCATAACCGTGACTGGTACCAGGACCACCAGCAAGATGGATTCCAAGATTTATTATCGCCATTCCGGATATCCGGGTGGCTTGAAATCTGTCTCGCTGCGCGATCAACTGCAAAAACACCCTGATCGTGTTGTGCGTGCAGCCGTTTGGGGCATGTTGCCTCATAACCGCATGGGTCGATCGCTGTTGAAGCGTTTGAAAATCTATGCCGGGCCTGATCATCCTCATGGGATGCAGCAACCCGAACCGCTGGCATAGAAAGGAACGGTAAAGGATTATGTCTGTTCAATATTATGAAGGCATTGGCCGCCGCAAGGCAAGCACTGCGCGTGTCCGCATTATGAGCGGCGAAGGCCGGTTCATTGTCAATGATGACAAGGAGGGCGAAGTTTTCTTCCCTCGCCTGGGCGACCTGGAAAATATTCTGGCGCCTCTTTCTGCGGCTGGTCAGGAACGTGCAAAATATGATATTACCGTGCATGTCAACGGCGGTGGTACCACTGGTCAGACCGATGCAGTGCAGCTTGGCCTTGCTCGCGCGCTGGTTAAAATGAACCCTGATTGGGTTTCCAATATGCGCAAAGGCGGTTTCCTGACTCGCGATGCGCGTGTCAAGGAACGCAAGAAGCCAGGCCTCAAGAAAGCTCGCAAGGCCCCTACTTACACCAAACGTTAATCGTTCTGGCGTTATACATCCAAACGTAATGCGTGTTACACTCGCGTGCACGCATTACGTTTTGCTTTAACTTTGGAGAAACTATGCCCGGAATTACTTTGCTCGGTCTTGGACCTGGAAACCCCGATCAGCTAACCCGCGAAGCCTGGGATGTGCTTTCATCGGCTGACGAGATCTGGTTGCGCACGCGCCAGCATCCCACTGTCAATGCTTTACCCTCTTCGGTGAATTTACATTCATTTGATGAACTGTACGAGAACGGCGAAACCTTTGACCAGGTTTATGACGCCATCGTTGAGAAAGTGCTAGAACTAGGACGCCGCCCACAGGGCGTGATCTATGCGGTACCAGGACATCCCTTTGTGGCGGAGACTACCTGCCCGAAGATTGCCCGCCTCGCACGGGACGAAGGGCTTGCTACCGTTATTGTAGAGGGACTCTCGTTCCTGGAGCCAACTTACTCTGCCCTTGAGTCTTGACCCGTATCCCCGACTGACTTTATTCGACGCCATGGAACTTTCCACGGCGCATGTTCCGGCTTTCCCGCCAGACGTGCCGGTGTTGATTGCGCAAATCTACTCGCGTTTGGTAGCTTCAGAAGTTAAGATGACGTTAAACGCAGTCTTTCCTGATGAGCATCCAGTACGACTTGTGCATGCCGCCGGGACAAAAGATGAATTGATTGAAGAGTTGAAATTATATGAAATCGATCGCTCCGAGCATATCGGTTTGTTGACCAGTCTATACGTTCCGCCGCTGGGGGAGGGTACTTCCTTCGAGGCCTTCCAAGAAATCATTTCACACCTGCGTGCGCCTGATGGTTGTCCCTGGGACCGTGAGCAGACACACGAATCCCTACGGACACATCTTATAGAGGAAGCATATGAGGCTTTGGAGGCGATCGACTCAGGAGATTTTGGCGCTATTCAGGAAGAGCTTGGCGACTTGTTGTTACAGATCGTTTTGCATTCCCAGATTGCCAGCGAAGAAGGCGAATTTACAGTTAACACGGTAATCAAAGGCATTTACGACAAAATTATCCGGCGACACCCACACGTATTCGGCGAAGTGCAGTTGGACGGGGTTACGGGTGTTCTACAGAACTGGGAGAGGTTGAAGGAAGCCGAACGTAAGGATAACGGCAAGGAGAAAAAAGGCCTGCTGGATGGCGTTCCGCTATCCTTGCCTGCCCTGATCCAGGCAGAGGAATATCAAGATCGCGCAGCGCGCGTTGGATTCGACTGGCCGGTGGTAGATGGTGTTTTGGATAAAGTTGCTGAAGAAATTCAGGAAATCAAAACCGCAACCAACCAAACAGAACTTGCTGAAGAAATTGGTGACCTGTTCTTTGTATTAGTCAACCTGGCACGTTGGAAGAAGATCGATGCCGAATCCGCCTTGCGCGAAACTAATCTCAAATTCAAGCGGCGCTTCTCGTACGTAGAGCAGAGCGCCAAGCAAAAGGAACGGTCACTATCTGATATGACCCTGGAAGAAATGGATGCTCTTTGGGACGAGGCCAAGACCAAGAAGATTTAGTGGCCCCTGAGTAGCGTTGGGGCAAAAATAGTGACAGGAGATAAAAAAAGCAGCTTTCTCCAATTTTAGCGAGTAGGGCTGCTTTTTGGTTCATTGAAACATTAGGTGCTTATCTCTCACATCGGAACCGTTTAATAGCCTCTTCAAATAAAGGCGCCGCCTGTCCGTCTTGCTGTGTGTACACTTTCCAGGCAAAGACACGTTCACCGCAGGTCCATGCAGCGGCGCCACCGTTGGGAAGCACATCTGTCGCGGTTGTAGTGATGGGGGTATATAGCACATTCATATCTCGAATTAGTTTTACTTCCATGTTGCCAACACGTGTGTCCACTTCGGGTTTTAGGATCAGGTCAAGAAGAAATTTGGGGTCAGCGGTTCCTGGTGCATACTGCCAGAGCATTTGGATGACCAGATTTGCATTATAGGCTACCAGAAGCCCCTGCCCATATGTGCTGGGAGCGACCGGGTTGGTCTGGGCGCTAACATCGAAGAAGGCAATGTCAGGCGGGTGGCCAATGCAAAACTGGTATTCACAGAACAGACCAGCCAGTGACGCTGGAGTTGGGGATGGATACGCTGTTGGCACGGGGTATGGAGTATAGGTTGGGATGGCAGCTAAAGTCGCAGCAACGGCCTGTCTTATTTGGGCGTTGGGATCAGGTAGTTTGCTTGGGGGTACAGGCGCTCCCAATGATCAGGATAAATATCATTGTTGTACAAAGAAGTAAGGTGTTTTGCTTCATAAATTTGATTATACTGGTTTTGCCGTGTGTGTTAATTACAAAAGTGGAAATAACGAAATTGGCATAATAATATGTAAAATCTCTTGACAAAAATATTAGGCGGTGCTATAGTAACCCTACCCCCCTGGGGGGGGTAGGAGAAGTAGATGCAGACCACAGATACCTTGCGCCGTTTGAAAACTGTTGAAGGCCACTTACGTGGCGTTATCAGGATGGTTGAAGAAGATGCTTATTGCATTGATGTCATCCGGCAAATTCAGGCTGTAGAAGGTGCATTAAACAAAGTCAGTGCCAGAATATTAGAAGATCACCTGAATTCTTGTGTCATTACCGCTGTGCAAGGTGATGACCAGTCTGAGCGCGAGCGCGTACTCAAGGAAATAACCGAGGTCTTCGAGATGTCGACCAAGGTTTAGTAAGCAAATCACAAAGGAGAATTGATATGACTACTGTAAAATATTCCGTTCCCAATATTTCATGTGGACATTGTGTCCATACCATTCAGATGGAAGTTTCTGAAGTTGAAGGCGTGCAGGCTGTGAAGGCTTTCGAAGATTCCCGCGAGGTTGAAATCACCTTCGATGCCCCAGCTACGGAGGATGGCATCAAGGCCCTCATGGCTGAGATCAACTACCCGGTTGCTGGACTGGCCGTGTAGCACTCCCTGGGATCACGAATTGTGCTTTACCGATTACGCATTACGCTGGCCGTAATGCGTATTTCATAGTGCACAATTTACTGTGTGCTGCGTAGAAATATGAACCCAATCGCTGTAATTTACTCGTGTTTGGATCGTAAAAAAATTATGTAATTAGGCAAGAAGCAACAGAATTAATGAGGTATTTTTATGTCCGAGACGAAACATATGACTTTACCGGTTACCGGTATGACTTGTGCAAACTGTGTTGCTACGGTGGAGCGCAGTTTGAAGAAGCTGGATGGGGTTGGCTCTGCTATTGTGAATTTGTCGTCAGAACGTGCAACAGTGGAGTTTGACCCATCCTCGCTTACTTTGCCGGACCTGATTGCACGTGTTGAACGTGCTGGATATGGAATTGCTACTGGTGAAGCAGATTTAAGCATCAAACGTCTGGCTGATAACAGTGATGCACGTCGCTTGGAAAAGGCTTTGCTGAATCTGGACGGTGTGCTGGGAGCGCAGGTGAATTTTACAACTGAGAAGGCGCTTGTACGCTATATTCCCACAGTGGTCACTCAGTCTGAGATACGGCGAACAGTTGCCGGGGCCGGGTTTGAAGCGCTGGAGCTTGGCGGCGGAAGCGAGGATGCCGAAGCCAAAGCACGTGAGCATGAGATCGCTGAACAGAAACGTCTGCTGATTATCGGCTTGATCTTCACGGTCCCGTTGTTCCTGTTTTCGATGGGCATGGACTTTGGTATTCTGCCGATGGCGTGGATGGATGCGGCCTGGGCGCGTTGGCTGATGTTTGTGCTGGCGACCCCGGTGCAGTTCTATGTGGGCTGGCAGTATTACACGGGCGCCTACAAGTCTTTGCGAAACAACTCGGCCAATATGGACGTGTTGATTGCGATGGGCTCGTCGGTGTCTTATGCATACTCGATTGTAGTGATGCTGGGTCTGATTTCCGGGCACGTCTATTTTGAGACGGCAGCGATGATCATCACGCTCATCCGGCTGGGCAAGTTCCTGGAAGCGCGCGCCAAGGGACGTACCAGCGAAGCGATCAAGAAACTGATGGGACTACGCGCCAAGACCGCGCGCGTCGTTCGTTCTGGACTTGAAGCTGAAGTGCCCGTGGACGAAGTGATCGTGGGCGATGTGGTTCTCGTGCGCCCCGGCGAAAAGATCCCGGTGGATGGTGTCGTGATCGAAGGCCGTTCTGCCATAGACGAATCTATGCTGACGGGTGAATCTCTACCGGTTGAGAAAGGCCCCGGGGAGCCGGTAATTGGTGCGACGCTCAACAAACTTGGTTCGTTCAAATTCGAAGCCACCAAAGTCGGCAAGGAAACGGCGCTGGCACAGATCGTCCGTTTGGTGGAAGATGCACAGGGGAGCAAGGCTCCCATTCAAAAACTGGCAGATCAGGTTTCGGCTTTTTTTGTTCCAGCCGTGCTTGCCATCGCGGCCCTCACTTTCCTGGCATGGTATTTTGTTGTGCCGGAAGCCTGGGGCGGCGGGAACTTTACGACCGCGCTGATCAACATGGTGGCGGTGCTGGTGATTGCCTGCCCGTGTGCGATGGGATTGGCCACACCAACTGCTGTGATGGTAGGCACAGGCAGAGGCGCGGAATTAGGGATTTTGTTCCGCAATTCAGAAGCGTTGGAACGTGCTGGAAGCGTCAATGTGGTGGTATTGGATAAAACCGGTACGATCACCAAGGGACAACCCGCGGTGACCGATATTGTCGTGAACGGTAAGTTGACGGAGCATGAATTGCTGATGTTAGCTGCTTCGGTGGAAAAAGGCAGCGAACACCCTTTGGGTGAAGCGATCTGGGCCGAAGCGACCACGCGTGGAATTTCTTTAGCGGAGCCGGCCGGGTTCAAAGCTGAAGCCGGGCAAGGCGTGCAGGCTGAAGTCGAGGGGCGAAGCGTGACTGTCGGTAATGTCCGTATGATGGATTTGAAGAATTATGCGTTGGACGGTTTCTCATCCGATGTTTCCCGTCTGCAATCCGAGGCCAAGACGGCTATGTTGGTTGCTGTGGACCAACAGGTGGCGGGCGTGATCGCTGTCGCTGATACGCTCAAGGAAGGCTCGAAGGAAGCGATCGATGAACTGCATCGCATGGGGCTGAAAGTTGCTATGATCACGGGTGATAATCAGCAGACGGCAGATGCAATCGCGAAGCAGGTGGGTGTGGATACCGTGCTGGCAGAAGTTTTACCGGAAGGCAAAGCCTTAGAAGTGAAGAAGTTGCAGGAATCCGGCATGGTGGTAGCGATGGTAGGGGATGGCGTCAACGATGCACCGGCCCTGGCGCAAGCGGACGTAGGCATCGCCATCGGTACCGGTACGGACGTGGCGATTGCTTCTGCGCCTGTGACCTTGATGTCAGGCGATTTACGCGGACTGGCGCGCACGATTGCGCTCTCTCGCAAGACGCTGGGCACGATCAAACAAAATTTGTTCTGGGCGTTCTTCTATAACATCATCCTGATCCCGGCTGCGGCGATGGGATTTCTGATCCCGATGTTAGCAGCGGGCGCGATGGCCTTTAGCAGTGTGTTTGTAGTGAGTAATAGCTTGAGGCTGCGTAAGGCAAAAATATAAAGAGATAAGTAAACAAAGAACACCGGAGCATAATATATTTTGCGGCTCTCTGGTAGTTAGCGTGGTAGCCCCCAAATAAAGGGGGTATAACTGGTGAAAAAAAGCAGAGTATACAGCATGTCAAATCATCAGGGTCTCAAATCACGGAATCTGATAACGCTTCCATTGGATATTCCGGATGTGGATGTAATCGGTGTAGATGTCAATGAAAGGGGCGATTACATTGTCACCGTTGAAAGCACACAAAATAGCGCGATCTGCCAAAGCTGTGGTGCGCGGATTACAAAGGCAAATGGAAGTGGGCGCGAGATTGAACTACGGCATTTACCTATTTTAGGTCATCGGCTGTATATTCGGTTGCGACCTAAAAGATATGAGTGTCCAAATTGCAATGGCAAGACAACCACGCAAAAATTGGATTGGTACGAAGAGAAAAGTCCGCACACAAAAGCGTATGACCGCTACTTGCTGTTGCAATTGGTAAATAGCACGGTAGAAGATGTCAGCCGCAAAGAAGACGTAGGCTATGATGCAGTTGAAGGGGCAATTGAGCGCTGCATTCAGGTCAGCGTGGATTGGAGCAAGTTTACAGAATTGGGAATCATTGGCATTGATGAAATTGCAATGAAGGAAAGGCCACAGAGACTTTGTTGCCATTATCACTACACAACAATCGGATGGACGGGTAGCACTATTGGGCGTTTTGGTAGACCGACAGAAGGAAACAGTGCGCCAATTTTTGGAGAGCATTCCGAAACATCTCTGGACAACGATGAGAAAGGTTTGCACAGATATGTGGGAAGGCTATGCTAATGCAGTGACAGAATTTGCATTAGCTCACCCTGAAGTATCTATTGAAGTAGTGGTAGATCGTTTTCATGTCGCTAAAAATTATCGAGAGTGTGTTGACAATCTACGCAAACAGGAATGTCACCGGTTGAAAAAGGAATTATCAGAAGAAGAATATGCCGAGATGCAAGGCGTGATGTGGCCCATGCGTAAGAACAAAGCTGACGTAACCGTGGAAGAACAGGAAAAACTCAATCGCTTCTTTGCACATTCACCTAATCTAAAACTGGCTTATGATTTTCGAGAAGAACTTACCTCCATATTTGAGTTGCCATTGACGAAAGAAGAAGCGCGGGAACACATTCTCGAATGGCAAAACAGGGTTTCTCAGAGCGTATTAACCTGTTTTGACAAGTTCCTGACAACGCTCAATACTTGGCTCGATAAAATCGTCAATTACTTTTCGGGGCGTTGCAGTAGTGGCTTCGTGGAAGGTGTGAACAACAAGATCAAAACAACGAAACGACGCTGTTATGGCATTCTCAAAAACACAACTCTCTTCCAACGGCTTTATCTGGATATTGAAGGCTATCGCTGCTTGGCCTGAGCAGACCGCCACATATGGCTTTGCCACGCAAAATCCCAAAGATGCACTCTTCTTTGAGCATACTGTAATCGTGATTGTGACCGCTGAAGGTCTGTCCAAGATACAAAATCATCTTCTCCACAGTAGAGATCACGGTGTTTTTGACGGTGTGGTACTTTTTTTACCACTATAGTGCTCTCGTTGGGTATCATCGTCTTGCGAACGACGATAAAGACGCTCTGTAACATCAATCAGAATACGATCAATGCCTTGGAAAGCTGCTTTCATCTCGTCTACAGATGCAAATTCACGCTGCGGCATTACACCTAAACGACCCAGCGTATTCATCAGGATAGGCGCTAATTTGTGTAGGTTCTCATTTGCCTTGGAACGTCCCATGCCAAATTGGGTGCCAAGGACATCAAACGTTGGGTAGGTTTTGAAGTACACCAGCGTGAAAAACAATTTGTCGACTAATCTGGGCAATTTGCCTTTTCTGCCACCGCCTAAACCACGCTGGCGTGTGCCATTCGATAAGCCTGCGGTATATCTTTGTTGCTGATCTTCTTGATAATCTTTCTCAAATTCGATTGTCAATTCAGCAAACTGCTTCAGAGATAACCCTGTCAGGGATCTCATTTGGCGATCATCTCTTATCTCTTCTGGTTTCATAACCATAGATTACTCTAAAACACTCTATTTGGGAACAACTCTATTATGTTGACGGTCTGTGGTATGAAACATATTTACCTTTAGAAGCTACTGAACTGAAACAGGCTCATTTTCGATTTGGTTTAGGAATGGGAAGAGAAAGTTCGGATACTTCGTCGCCTAATGGCTATATTGACTATGTCCGCATTGGCGCGATTGAAGATGATCCTACTGTTTACGATAACTTTGATAACGCAATATATAATGGCAAGTTCGATATAACCAAATGGGCAATCCATCAACGCTATGGGAGATGATCAATTCAACAAGATGGAATTTGGAATTCTTACACAATGCGGCATTGATAAAGGTCAGACACTAAGAGCAATCAAGTACTGGCCATATAAGTTGCAATACTCTGTGGCTTTTGAAGCAAATCGTAAAAGCTGATTTGACCAATGATGGATTTATTACGTTGGGCTAAGCGGCGGAGAATAATGTGCAGTTTGCGGCTTCATTCGATGTCCAGTGTTGATTATGGCAATTGCTGGAATCGATCAGAGAGTGGCGATACGGCAATACCTGTTAGGATATGGAACCTGGCACATGCTTCCAATAGAAGTAAATCTGGATACTAATACTATTACTTTTTTCATGGACGGCAAACAACTTACAGACGATCATTATGGAGTCTTTAACGAGAAGCAATCCGTTTATCTAGATATCAATAATGAGAGTTTGATCAGGTAGACTTGTTAATGACACTTAACGTTCCATGGTGGGATATGTAGATAATGTGCGGGTAATACCTTTGGAATATGTAAACCCTTAAAGCTTCACGTCAACACCGCCCCCTCCATTTTCAACAACCATTCTTTCGTAGGCAATCCCTCCCCGCCGCCATAGCCGCGCAGCTTGCCATCTGATCCGATCACGCGGTGGCAGGGAATGACCAGCGGCATGGGATTGGTGGCATTTGCGCGGCCCACAGCGCGTGCGGCTCTGGGATTGCCGATCTCGTAGGCGATGTCACCGTAGGTGCGGGTTTGACCGTAAGGGATGGCGAAGACGATTTGCAATACCTGTATCTGGAAAGGACGCAGCAGGGTCCAATCGATCGGCAGATGAAAAGCCTTTCGTTCGCCTCGCAGGTACTCGTCCAGTTGTTGAAGCGTGGGGGCTACTTTAGCGAAATCAGGTTGTGACGGCAGCTTAAAGCGTTTGGTCAGGTAGACGCCGAAGTCCGCTTCGTCCTGTGACCATTCGATGGCAGCCAATCCGTAATCGGTGCTGGCAATCCACAGGTCGCCAAGTGGGGAATTTCGCAAAACGCCGGTGTAGAGAGGGGTATTTTCTTCCATTTTGACCTTTTTTCCTAACAACCCTGCAAGTTGTCTAACAATCGTAGGGTTAGCGTAGGTTACGCGTCAAGTATCTTTTGCACGGACATGATAAATTAGGGACATAAGGTGATTTCTCTTCTCCTCCTTTCAAGAGAGAACCGGGGTCGGCGTCCCCGGTTCTCGCAATTTAAGGGGGAAAGTGTTAATGGGCGGGAATCCAATATTGCGAAGGCAGTATAATCTTACAAAGTGCTGCGTATTTGCCAGAACCGATTGATTGAATTATACAGGGTATTTCCCAGTGCAAGTTCAAATAAATAGCAAGGAGCAGCATCACCCTAATTTGAGAGGATGAACATGACTGTACAAATTACCATCGTTGGGCTTGGACAGATCGGCGCTTCGGCTGGTATGGCGCTGGAACAACATAAGACACTGCTGCACCGGGTCGGGCACGATAAAAGCCCGGAGACGGCAAAAGCAGCGCAGAGCAAAGGTGCGGTGGATGATGTGAAATATAACTTGCCTGCCGCAGTGCGTGAGGCGAAGATCGTTCTGCTGAGTTTACCGGTCAACGAGATCCGCGAGACGCTGGATGTGATTGCACAGGATTTACCGGAAGGTGCGGTTGTGATGGATACGGCCCCGATCAAAGGGGCGGTAGCAGCCTGGGCGCAGGAAAAATTACCCGAGGGACGGTATTATGTCGGGCTGTCCCCGGCTATCAATCCACAATATCTGCATAGCAACGAACTGGGAGTTGAGTCAGCCACGGCCGACTTTTTTGAGAATGGACTGATCTCGCTGAACGTGTTGCCTGGTACGCCAGAGGAAGCCGTAAAACTGGCAACAGACCTGATCCACTTGTTAGGTGCAACACCATTGTACGGAGACATAGTTGAGACCGATGGACTGATGACCAGTACACACCTGGTTCCACAGTTAATGGCGGCTGCGCTGCTCAATGCAGTGGTGGATCAACCCGGATGGAGCGATGCCCGTAAACTGGCAGGACGTCCCTTCGCTGCCCTGACTTCGGCGCTGGCCTACCAGGACGATACCCACTCCCTGAGTGAAGCCGCGATGCTCAACAGCGAAAATGTCACCCGCGTGCTGGATGTGGTCATCGGTTCGCTACAAGGCCTGCGCGATGACATTGCCGAGGGCAACCGTGAAGATGTAACTGAGCGGCTCGAATCGGCTCTGGAAGGTCATCACCGTTGGCTGGCAGAGCGCCAGCAAGCCGATTGGCATGAGGGTGAGAAACTTGATACGTCCAAACTCCCCAGCTTCCGGGAACGCTTCCTGGGTTCGTTTGGCCGTCCGGCTAGCAAGTGACACGTGCCGTTCTACTGTTACATCCTGGAATGCGTGGATGGGACCTTTTACACTGGCTGGACAACTGATCCTGATCGGCGGTTAAAACAGCACAACAAAGGGACCGGTTCACGCTACACTCGCAGCCGGCTTCCGGTAAAGATGGTCTATCTCGAACCCCAGCCAGACCGTGTCACGGCAATGAAACGAGAGAGGGCTATCAAGCGCCTCTCTCGTGAGAAGAAAAAGAAATTAATGGGGTAGGGGCAGGGTAACCCCGCCCCTACAATTTTTTAATCGGTAAACAGCGGCAAATGCCCCAGAGAGATGATGTGCATCCACTTGGCGCGGTCGCCCTCGGTCAAGATTGCGGCTTCGGCTGCTATGGTTGCGCCCGCCTTTTCCAGGATCATGCGCATGCCTTGCAATGTTGAACCGGTGCTAATAACGTCATCCAGAATGACAGCCCTTTTGCCCCTCAGTAAATCGCGGTCTTTCTCATCCAGGATGAGAACCTGGGGCTGACCAGTGGTAATAGACAGGGTTTCGGCTTTGATGGCGTCACCCATGTAAGGCTTATAGGTCTTGCGCAAAATTGCGTAAGGCTTTTTGGATTCAACAGATAGCGCATACGCCAGCGGGATGGATTTGGCTTCAGCGGTGACCAGCACATCGTAGTCCACATTTTTGAGTTTCTTGTTCAGTTCCTTGGCGCAGGCCTGGACCAGTTCGGTATCCCCCAGGATGTTCAAAATCGCAATTCGTAAACCGGGAGCAACTTCAAACAGGCGTAAGTCGCGCTTTAGTCCGGCAATTTCAACGGGATAAGTTTCACGATTGGGCATAGTTCCCTCCAGGAAGTGGTATGGACAAGGCGTAGTTTATCACAAATCGCCCCGAGCAAAAGAGAAGCCAAGTTTTGCGTTGGATGACAACTCAAGCGTGTATAATCTTGTTATGCTGCCGGACTTGCAACTCCATGATGTGGTACGGATGCGTAAACCGCATCCCTGCGGTTCTTATGAATGGACGGTAACTCGTCTGGGAGCGGATATCGGCCTGGAATGTAAAACCTGCGGTAGACGTGTCATGTTGACGCGCCGTGAACTGGCCCGACGCGCCAAAGAAATCCATCCACAGGAGAAAAATGACCATCATGAGCCAGAATAAAGCACCGCATATCCTCTTCCTTTTTTCAGATACCGGCGGTGGGCATCGTAGCGCTGCCGAAGCAATCATTGAGGCGCTTCAACTTGAATACGGCGATGCAATGACGACCGAAATGCTGGATTTTTTCAAAAGCCATGCACCGCTGCCGTTGAACAAAATGCCGGACTGGTACCCCGATATGGTCAAGGCTCCGCAACTGTGGGGCTTGAGCTTCAAGATCAGTGATGGGCGTCGTCGCGCGCGCGCCATTACGGCCAGCATGTGGCCGTATGTAGGCCGCGCAGTCCGTAAAATTGTCAAAGAGCATCCTGCCGACCTGATCGTCACAGTTCATCCGGTAGCAACAACTGTCTTTCTAAAAGCCCTGGGAAGAAATCGCCCGCCGTTTATCATTGTCGTGACTGATATGGTTACGACCCACGCCTTGTGGTACGACCAGCGCGCCGACCTGGTCTTTGTGCCGACCGAACAGGCCCGTCAGCGCGCCATTGAGTACACCATGGATCCGGAGAGAGTACGCGTGGTGGGACAACCGGTTGCTGAGCGTTACTGTGTCCCGGCCGGGAATAAAGCAGCCCTGCGCAAAAAACTTGGTTGGGAAAAGGATAAGACCATTGTCCTGCTCGTTGGCGGGGGCGAAGGCATGGGTCCGCTGGGAAAGACGGCGCGCGCGATTGCCGCATCTGGCCTGGACGTTACGCTTGTTATCGTTTGCGGACGGAATCAGCGTCTGAAAAAGCATCTCGAATCGCTGGATTGGCAGGTCCCCGTTCACTTCTACGGTTTTACCCACGAAATGCCCGATTTCATGCGTGCAGCCGACGTTCTGGTCACCAAAGCCGGGCCGGGAACGATTGCCGAGTCCCTGAATGCTCACCTGCCCATAATCTTGTACGCCAAATTGCCCGGACAGGAAGATGGCAACGTCACATTCGTGGTGGAAGAAAAAGTTGGCGTCTGGGCGCCACAACCCAAACGCGTGGTGCAAGCTTTGAGCGGATGGGTGCAGGAGCCCGAGATCCGTTTGCAGTATGTTGAAAATTGTCGTCGCGCCGCACGACTGGATGCTGCCCGCCAGATCGCGCGCGCCATTGGGAAAATGCTGGAACTAACCCCTGAAGAAGCAATTTTGAAAAATTAAAAAGCAAGAGCCCGATCAAATCGATCGGGCTCTTCTCAAACTTTAATTCTCCGACTGCATGTACACTGTTGTAATTGGGAAGGGGATTTCGATACCATTCTTTTCCAATGCAGCTTTGACAAATTCAAGGGCTGCATCCTGAGCAGCAAAAGGATTTGTTTTGGCTGTGTCGATCCAGAAGTAAGCGGTCATATCTATTGAAGAGCCGGCAAAAGTATGGAAAACCACTATCGGTGCAGGTTCGCTGACGGAACCGGGCACGCCCTTGATAGCTTCCATGACGATCTGTCGGGCGATGGCAGGATCGGAACCATAAGATACACCTACGGGTAATTCGATGCGGCGACGATCCGCACGGGTGTAATTCGTGATCGGATTTGACAGGATGTTTGCATTTGGGACAATCACAATCCGTCCATCCCAGGTGCGCATCTCGGTGGTGCGTAGATTGATAGCTAATACGCTGCCGCCAATCCCATTTACCTCAATCGCATCATCCACACCAAAAGGTTGCTGGATGAGCAAAATCACACCAGCCACGAAGTTCTGCATGATATTTTGCAGAGCAAAACCGACGGTGAACCCCAAGATACCCAGCCCGGTCAGGAAAGCGGTTACGTTGAAAAAACGCTGCAAGGCAGTAATGATGCCGATAGCGATAATGCTCCAACGTGTTAGTTGTGCCAACAACAATGTTACTTCGCGGTCAGCTTTCTGTCTTGTCAGCACCTTCTTCAACAAGTTACTAAGAAACTGCGCAAGGTACAAGCTGACAATTAGAATTAGAACAGCCGTAAACACATTTGGCAAAGAAGCAACTAGCTTATCAAGAAATTGATGGAGATAATCTGGCATGTTTCCTCCTCCGGGAACACATTTCCGCAATCTTAACGCAAAGATGCACATGAGTCCAATGATTCGTTTTGGAGTAGAATTTAACGTAGTTTATTCACTCGTCAGCCTGATATATAATGCCCGTGGAAGGTATAATCCCTCTCATGCCCATTTTAGATGCCCACACCCTGGAGTTTTTCAGTCGCAGTCCTGAGCAAACGCGGCGTGTTGGCATGCGTTTGGGCAACCTGCTTCGGCCTGGTGATGTGATCTGTTTGCAGGGCGATCTGGGTGCAGGCAAGACCACGCTCGTGCAAGGATTGGCGCAGGGTTGGGGTTCGCTCGACCCGGTTTCCAGCCCAACGTTCATTATTGTGAACAATTATAGACGTCCCGACGATGGGCAGCTTTTTCATATGGACGCTTACCGCCTCGATTCCACGCCCGAAGCTGCCGAACTGGACCTCGACGAAATGCTGGCCCAGGGCTCTTTGTTGATTGAATGGCCAGAGCGCATCCAGGCGATTCTGCCCGAGGATTGCATGTGGATATCGTTCGAATATGTAGCCGAGGAAAACCGTCAGATGCTGATAAGAGCCAAAGGCACCCGTTACGATGATTTATTGGCGGAATTGCGTCAAGACCTGTTTGGAGGTGACTGATGCTTTTGGCAATTGATACATCTACCAAACAAATGGGCCTGGCGCTCTATGATGGTGCGCAGGTGATCGGCGAGTTGCTCTGGCATAGTCGCCACTATCACACCGTCGAATTGGCTCCTGCGGTTGCCGAGCTGTTGACCCGCTCCGGCCTGAAGATAGATGCAATCCAGGCGTTGGGCGTGGCGCTGGGTCCTGGCTCATTTACCAGTTTGCGCGTTGGATTGGCCTTTGTCAAAGGATTGGCGCTGGCGCGACATTTGCCGATTATCGGTATCCCTACATTGGATGTGGTTGCCGCAGCTCAAGAAGTGCGTGATCTGCCGTTGGCAGCCGTTTTGCAGGCGGGACGTGGCCGTCTGGCCCTGACCTGGTATGAGGCTGGTGAAACTGGCTGGCAATCCAAAGGAGAAGCTAGCGTGACGACGGCGGATGAGTTGGCCGATAGCATCCACAAACCTGCCATCGTCTGTGGCGAATTGACGGCGGATGAACGTCAAAGATTAGCGCGCAAACGCGTGAACGTAGTGTTGCCCTCCCCGGCAGCCTGCGTGCGGCGACCAGCCGTACTGGCGGAAATGGCCTGGGAGCGCTGGCAGGCTGGGGCGCAGGATGATGCGGCTACGCTTGCACCGATCTACCTGCATGTAGCCGATCCCATCCCGTCATGAGTTTGATCGTCCGCAGGATGACAGTCGAGGATGTGCCAGCGGCGCATGAAATCGACAAGTTGTCCTTTACGTTACCCTGGCCCGAACGCTCATTTCGTTTTGAAGTGAGCGATAACCCGGCATCGCGCTGTTGGGTGGCAGAATTGGATGGCCGTCTGGTTGGGATGTTGGTGCTGTGGAAGATTGTCGATGAGGCTCACATCGCCACCCTGGCTACCCATCCTGAATTTCGGCGAATGCGAATAGCAGAGCAATTATTGGTGACAGCACTGGAAAGCGCATATGCAGAAGGAGCGCGGTCTGCACTTTTGGAGGTTCGCGCTGGAAATGAAGCCGCGCAAGCCTTGTATCGAAAGTTCGGTTTTGAAGAAGTTGGCCGGCGGGGACGCTATTATAAAGATAACAATGAAGATGCAGTTCTAATGACATTACACCGTTTGCCCGATGTGTTAATTTCTCGTAATTTGAAGAATAGCAAAACAGGATAACTGGTGAACTAACAAAAATAAATCATAAAAAGAGGAAGAATGACAACCAAAGATACACTCATCAAAAATTTGAAAGACAAGCAGGCTCGCATCGCTATTTTGGGATTGGGCTACGTGGGCCTACCGCTGGCAGTTGTGTTCGGGGAGGCGGGATTTAATGTCACTGGCATTGACCCGGATACTCGCAAAGTGGAAGCGCTGAATAAAGGCGTTTCTTACATCCCGGATGTGAAAACGGAAGCCGTTGCCGAGTTGGTCAAATCCGGGAATTTGATCGCCACAACTGATTTTTCAGTTTTGAAGGAAATAGATGCGGTCAGTATTTGTGTGCCAACCCCGTTACGCAAAACCGGCGACCCGGATATGTCCTTTATTCTATCCGCCACCGAGCAACTGGCGAAGTACGTCCACCAAAACATGGTGGTTGTATTGGAGTCCACCACTTATCCAGGTACAACGCGTGAAGTCCTGCTGCCGATGCTGACAGAGAAAAGTGGGCTGAAAGTTGGCGAAGACATCTTCGTGGCTTTTTCCCCCGAACGTGTCGATCCCGGACGGGAAGACTGGACTACCATCAATACGCCCAAGGTGGTGGGGGGAATTACCGAATCTTGTGCCGAAGTGGCTACTGCGTGGTATTCCGGCGCCATCCAGACTGTGTTCCCGGTCAGTTCGGCGGAAGCAGCTGAGATGGCGAAATTGCTTGAAAACACTTTTCGCATGATCAACATCGGTATGGTCAACGAGTTGGCGATTATGTGCGAACGCCTGGGCTGTGGACGTGTGGGAAGTGATCGATGCGGCAGCTACCAAGCCTTTTGGTTTTATGAAGTTCACGCCGGGGCCGGGATTGGGCGGTCACTGTATTCCAATTGATCCGCTGTATCTTTCCTGGAAGATGAAAGCGCTGAATTACAATGCGCGCTTTATTGACTTGGCATCTGAAATCAACACCAATATGCCGCGTTACGTGGTCAGCCGTATGCTGGAAGCCATGAACGATCGTGGCAAGACGCTTAAAGGCTCAAAAGTGCTGGTTCTCGGAGTAGCATATAAACCCGATATTGACGATGTGCGCGAATCCCCAGCGTTGGATGTGATTGGGTTGTTGCAAAACAAGGGCGCGCAAGTCGAGTATCACGATCCATATATTGCTCATATTCATCACGAGTACGACGGCTGGGAAATGGACAGCGTCAAGAATATGTTAGATGCGGTCAGAGAATCCGATGCTGTAGTAATTGTCACGAATCACAGTGAGTATGATTACAAAACCATTGTTGACGCAGCCAAATTTGTATTTGATTCGCGCAACGCGCTGGGAAAGTTGGCGAAGAACAATCCGAAAGTAGAAAGACTGTAGTTCAATGACTATATAGTACGCGGCTACTTTTGCCGCGTACTATATTTTTTCAAAGGATAAGGTTATGGGTAAATATTTTGTCACCGGGGCCGCTGGCTTTATCGCTTCGCGCGTCACAGAATTTTTAATCAAAGATGGTCATACCGTGGTGGGCGTGGACAACATGAACGACGCCTATGATGTTCGCATGAAGGAGTATCGTCTACGAAATCTGCAGGATTTGTCTGGCTTCACATTCCATAGATTGGATATTTCTGACAAGTCGATTTTGGACAAATTCAAAACCGACAAGTTCGACGCGGTCATTAACCTGGCAGCGCGGGCGGGCGTGCGCTCCAGCGTAGAAAACCCTTGGATATATCTGGAATCCAATGTCACGGGTACGCTCAACATGCTGGAACTCTGTCGAGTGACTGGCACACCGAAATTCTTGCTGGCATCTACATCCAGTATTTACGGCGCAGATCCACCTTATCCCGACGCCTGAAACAGCTTCCAGCGACCGACCGCTTCAACCCTACTCAGCCAGCAAAAAGGGCGCGGAAGCGCTGGCGCATGCCTACCATTATCTCCACGACATTGATATTAGTGTGGTGCGCTATTTCACTGTCTATGGCCCGGCGGGAAGGCCTGATTTGGCGCTTTTTCGCTTCACACAATGGATCAGTGAGGGCCGCCCGGTGCAGGTCTACGGAGATGGAGAACAATCGCGCGGTTTCACCTATCTGGACGACATCGCGCGCGGTACCATCCAGGCGCTCAAGCCGCTTGGTTATGAAATTATCAACCTGGGTGGGCACGAAGTTATCACCATTAATGACCTGATTGTGCTCGTCGAAGAAGTGGTCGGCAAAAAAGCCGTTGTTGAGTATGGCCCGGCAGTCCAGGCTGACATGCGCTCCAACTGGGCGGATGTCACCAAGGCGGGCAAGATGCTGGGCTGGAAGCCAAAAGTCGGTCTGCGCGAAGGTGTGGAACGGCTTTATGAATGGTATGCTGCCGAGCGCGCCTGGGCCAAGGATGTGCTGACCCCGTAGGCACTTTTCTCCATGCCGTTCTCAAAACTGATCCGTAACTTGCGCGAAGACCCCTTGTTAGGCAAGGTTATTCGCAATAGCGTGCACTTGTTCAGCAGAAACAGCCTGAGCCTGGTTTTAAGTTTTCTGATGGGGATCTTGGCAGCTCGCTTGCTGGGGGCAGTTGGATTCGGTTTAGTTGGGCTTGTGATGGGCTACGCTTCTACCGTAAACAGTTTGCTGTCTTTTCGCATGAGTGAACTGGTAGTCCGCTACGGGGGTGAATACTTAGAGCGTAATGAACGGGATAAAGCCTCAGCGTTAATAAAAGCGGCAGGGCTAACAGAGGCATTTGTCTCCTTGTTGGCATTTGTACTTGTCCTTCTCACATCTGGATTGGCATCTCAG
Source organism: uncultured Chloroflexia bacterium (assembly GCA_963829615.1). Classification (GTDB taxonomy): domain Bacteria; phylum Chloroflexota; class Anaerolineae; order Anaerolineales; family Villigracilaceae; genus JAABUE01. The sequence goes on along the minus strand of CAWHJM010000057.1, from coordinate 11,861 downwards.
TATATTTCCAAGACTCCGCATACAGCTTGGATGTTCAGCTTCTTCGCGGTAGGCCTGTTGGCAAATTTCAATTATGAGACTTCGATTGGTATTTTACAGATTACCGATAGGATCAAATTTCAGGGTACGGTCAATCTTATCCAGAGTATTGTCGGTGTATTGGTAATAGCGATTGCGTTCATCTGGGGTGGCGGCGTAGCAATCGTCTTGCTGGCTTATTTGCTGGGTAAAGCAATCTTGGGGCTCGGCATTTTTATCCTGGCACAGGTTCAATTAAAGCGCATCCTTGGTGCAAGGTGGTGGCAGGTTTCCTTCAAAACCATATCACCCTATCGTGATCTGGTTCGCTTTGCGATAAGTTCGAATGTCAGTGCGACTATCATCAAAATATTTCGTGAGAGTGAGATTTTGTGGGTAGGTTTCTTCTTATCCAGTGAAGCAGCCGGGTATTACAAAGCTGCGTATACGATTATTGGCTTATTGTCGGTTGTGATAGATCCGTTGATTGCTACGGTTTATCCTGAACTTAATCGACTTATCGTCCAAAAAGCCTGGCCTTCCCTGATGAATTTTTTACGCAAAGTCACTACCCTGGCTTTCGCAATCAACATTGCAACTGGCGTGGGGCTCATCTTGTTTGGACGCCTGATCTTGACTGTTTATGGCGGTGAAAATTTTGCGGTTGCTTATCCTGCCTTGCTGGCCTTATTTGTAGGTTTGGCCTTCAACTATACGCTCTTCTGGAACCGTCCACTCCTGCTCTCGTTTGGCTTGACCGAAATCCCGATCTGGGTCACACTGATTGTTGGTCTCGTCAAGGTTGCGTTAGCCTTCTGGCTGGTACCGCGCTTTGGCATCCTGGCCGCAGGCGCATTGCTTTCGTACTACTACATCGCTTCAGTGGGTATCATGGCTTTACGTGGCCTGAAAGAGATCAATATACAATCAAAAGATAAATATTCGGGAAGGCAGTTGGCATGAAGATTGCTGTCATCACCAACTCTCGCATCCCCTCGCTGACAGCCAATTCCATCCAGGCTATGAAAGTCTGCCAGGCGCTGGTGCAGCTCGGACATGAGATCCGCGTCTTTGCTCCGCGAGAAACTGCTCCCGTTCCCTGGGAACAACTGGCCTCCCACTATGGACTGTCCACGCCGTTTGAGATCGAGTGGCTGCCATCTCTTCCCACGCTAAAACGCTATGATTTCACCGTCCATTCGATTCTGGCTGCCCGCAAGTTCAAAGCGGACCTGGTCTACACCTGGCTGCTGAATCCGGCGGTCGTGGCGCTCTGGTTGGGCTGGCCGGTGGTGTTGGAAATGCACGCCGAAGTGACGGGCAAACTCGGTCCGTGGCTGATGCGCCGCTTCTGGCGTTCGTCCACGCCCAAACGCATGCTGGTGACCACCCGTCCGCTGAGAGATGCCATCGAGACGGTGGCAGATCTGACGTTCCCGGATGATGCGATCCAGATCGCGCCCAACGGCGTGGACCCATGCCCAGTATGATTCCCTGCCTGATGCTGCGGAAGCCCGTCGCCAACTTGAGTTCGAAAATAAACTGACTGTCGGTTTTACGGGTCACATCTATCCTGGCCGCGGCGCGGATTTGTTGTTCGAACTGGCGCAGCGCATGCCGGACGTCAACTTCTTGTGGGTGGGCGGCACACCGGAAGAAGTGAACCATTGGCGCAATCGGTTGGCGGAAGTAGATGCGTCAAACGTGACCATGACCGGCTTCGTGGAAAACAGCCGCCTGCCGCTCTACCAGTCTGCTGCGGATGTGCTGCTGATGCCTTACGGGCGCTCGATCTCGGCTTCGAGTGGGCAGGACATTGCCGAAGTGATCAACCCGATGAAAATGTTCGATTACATGGCGGCGGGACGCGCGATCGTTTCGGCGGATTTACCTGTGCTTCATGAGGTGTTAAACGGAGACAATGCCGTCTTTTGTGAGCCGGGAAATATGGATGCCTGGGAAAAAACATTGCGTGAGTTGCTGTCTGACGGGCCACGACGACTAGCACTGGGTACGCAGGCGCGGAAGGATGCGGCCAGATACACCTGGCTGGCGCGGGCAAAGCGCGCGCTGGAAGGGTTTGGGAAATAATCACTAATGCAAAAGGTTACGAAGACACAAAGTGAAGAAATAATTTGTGTCTTTGCACCCTGATGACTTAGTGGTAAAAAGCACTTATGTCTCGTCAATTTTTCTGGATGTTTCCAATCAGTTTTGGCCTGGGGGCGCTATTGTCGTTTTTGCAACCCGGCAATTTCTGGATTGGCTGGGTATCTTTTTCTGTCCTTTTCCTTCTTTCTTCTTTCCTATTTGCTTTTCTCCATCGCTGGGCTGGCAGCGGACGCGCGCTGGGCTGGATGATTGCATTGGCCTTTGCGCTGCGTCTTGCTACTGGCGTGGGGCTTTATCTGGCTTTGCCCGTGGATGGCTACAACGAACCCGACGACCGCGCAGGCTTCTTTTTTACTGACGCCCATCGCCGCGATGACCAGGCCTGGGAATTGGCGCAGTCTGATGATTCCATTTTCTCAGCCTTTAACAAAACCTACCACACCGACCAGTACGGTGGTCTGCTGGCGTTCACGTCACTGGCATATCGCACGCTCTCGCCCGATGCACACCGTCCGCTGTTGTTGATTGCGCTTTCGGCCATTGTCGCGACACTGGGAATTCCCTTCTTTTGGCGCGCTGCATTGTTAGCTTTTGGTGAACAGGTGGCGTTGCCTGCCGGTTGGATTCTTACTCTGTATCCCGAAAGCTTGCTGTTGGGCGGTGCGGCCATGCGTGAGCCGTATCTCATCACCTTTGGAGCGTTGGCTTTATGGGGTTTTGTGGACTGGCAGTTCAACCATTCACGCCACCAGGCCTTCTTTGGCTTGGTCTCGGCCTGGCAGGCATGTTGCTGGTTTCGCCGGTAGTGGCACTGGTCACGCTGGTCATCTTGGCAGGCTGGTGGTGGGTGGCGCGCGAGCATGGACGCCTTTCGTGGATTTCGTTTTTTGTTGCGCACTGTCTTTCGTGGCAGGGCTGGTGCTACTAGCCTGGGCGCTTAACCGTCAGGGCAATTTTGGCGGTGGGCCAATGGGCGTGGTGGGCGACTGGTTCCGCGAAGCCGTCAAATGGGACGTCTACCAACTGGAGCGCGGTTCCGGCTGGGTACAAAAGCTTTTCGATGAAATGCCGGACTGGCTGCGCCTGCCCTTTGTAACCATCTATGGCATTTTCCAGCCTGTTCTGCCCGCAGTCTTCATCGAGCCGACCACGCTCACCTGGCGCATCACCGGCATTATCCGCGCACTGGGCTGGTATCTATTCTGGCCACTGTTACTCTATGCTTTCATCGCAGCTTTAAAGGACAATCGTCCGCGAGAACGCCGTCTGTGGTTATGGATCACGGTCATCTCCTGGTTGTGGATCATTCTGACCGCTTTGCGCGGTGGCGGCGACCAGTGGGACAATCCACGCTATCGCGCCATTCTACTGCTCTGGCAAGCACTCGCAGCTGGCTACGCCTGGGCCTGCTTCCGTGCCCGATCCGATTCTGTGGCTGGTACGTATCTGGTTGATCGAAGGCATATTCCTGGCCTTTTTTACACAATGGTACCTGAGTCGCTACTTCCATATCGGTGGGCAGATCCCGTTTGGGTGGATGGTTGGCCTGATTATTGGGAGCAGCCTTGTTGTCCTGGTGGGAGGCGCGTGGTGGGATCATCGTCGGCGCAGGGATCCCATCGCTTGACGTCATTCAGGGAAGGTTTATAATTCAACAACTGAATTTTGCTTGAGGAGATTACATGCCTACTGCTCTCATAACAGGGGTTACCGGACAGGATGGTTCATATCTTGCTGAATTGTTGCTTTCCAAGGGTTACAAAGTAATTGGGGTGGCGCGACGCTCCAGTACTGTGACCTATGAACGGATTGATCATCTGCTGGATGACATCATTGTAGAACAGGGAGATCTAACCGATCAAGGTTCACTTTTGGTTTTGCTTGAGGAATATAAACCGACTGAGATTTATAACCTGGCTGCGCAATCTTTTGTGCCGACTTCGTGGAACCAACCAGCCCTGACAGGTGATGTTACCGCCCTAGGCGTGACGCGCATATTAGAGGCTATCCGGTTTGTCAATTCGAAGATCCGATTTTATCAGGCATCTTCCAGTGAGATGTTTGGCAAAGTAGTTGAAGTACCACAGAACGAGATGACACCGTTTTACCCACGCAGTCCTTATGGCGTGGCAAAGGTATATGGGCATTGGATTACTGTAAATTATCGCGAGTCTTTCAACATGTTTGCTACTTCCGGGATCTTGTTTAACCACGAAAGTCCGCGGCGTGGACTGGAATTTGTAACCCGCAAGGTTACAGATGGTGCGTCGCGCATTAAATTGGGTCTGGCGAAGGAATTGCGCCTGGGCAACCTGGAATCTCGCCGTGACTGGGGCTTTGCAGGTGATTATGTCGAAGCCATGTGGATGATGTTGCAGCAAGATGCCCCGGACAACTTTGTCATTGGTACTGGAAAAACCTATTCCGTACGCGAGCTTTGTGAGGTCGCTTTTGGGCATGTAGGACTCGACTACAATGAGTTTGTGATTCAAGATGAGCGCTATTATCGCCCTGCCGAGGTAGATTTGCTTATCTCAGACCCGTCTAAGGCGCGTTCTGTATTGGGATGGGAACCAGCTGTTGATTTTAAGGAATTGGTCACCATGATGGTGGATGCTGATATGGAACGGTTATCATCCAAGTCGCATTAGAAAGATATGCCGAACCTTTCGCTTATTGTTCCAGTCTATAACGAAGAAAAAAATATACCCCTTCTGGTCGATGCTATTCAAAAGGCACTCGATCCTCTGCTTTATACCTGGGAAGTAGTGTTTGTAGATGATGGGAGCGAAGACAGCAGTTTGCAAGTGCTGACGCAACTGGCGGAAGAAGCTCCAGATCATTTGCGTGTGGTCTCCTTCCGTCGCAATTTCGGACAAACGGCGGCCATTGCTGCTGGGTTGGATTATGCCAGGGGTGAAATCATCGTCCTGTTGGATGCCGATATGCAAAACGATCCGGCCGATATTCCGATGTTGCTTGAAAAGCTGGATGAAGGCTACGATCTGGTCAGCGGCTGGCGAAGGAGACGCCAAGATGCATATCTCACACGCATTCTGCCGTCCAATTTGGCAAATATGCTTATCTCGCGAGTCACGGGTGTACCCTTGCATGATTATGGCTGTACCCTCAAAGCTTATCGGCGCGAAGTGCTAGAAGGCTTCCGCTTGTACGGAGAAATGCATCGTTTCATTCCGGTTTTTGCAAATTCGGTAGGCGCTAAAATTACGGAAGTCCAGGTCAATCACCATCCTAGAAAATTTGGTAAATCCAAAGTTGGCCTTGAGCGCACAGTGAAAGTTATTCTTGATCTATTTACGGTCAAGTTTCTGGTCAGTTATTCGTCCAAGCCCATTTATTTATTTGGCGGTGCCGGTCTGGCTTTGATTTTCGGCAGTGGTGCGATGTTGCTCTACTTGTTTGTGCGTCGTATGCTATCGCAGATTTCTGTTCTGGGGTCGCCCCTCTTTCAAGTGTCAGTTATGCTGCTGATCATGGGCTTTCAATCCGTGTTGATGGGTTTGATTGCCGAGTTGTTGGTGCGCACGTACTATGAATCTCAACGCAAACCAACTTACCGTATCCGTAAGATCATCAACATTCCCCCAAAAAATACTGAAAAATGAAAATCCTGGTGCTCATCCACGAATTTCCACCTGTTGGCGGTGGCGGCGGACGGGCAGCGCAAGATATCTGTCTTGGCATGGTTAAACGGGGGCATGAAATAACTGTCCTGACCGCGCACCTTAAAGGGCTTCCAAAAGAAGAAATGATAGATGGGATTCGCGTGCTGCGACTCCCATCCCTTCGACGGGAAGCGTTCCGCGCTGACCTCAAGGCGATGGCAGGCTACGTTCTTTCCGGACTTTGGGCCGGCTTCCGTTTCATCAAGCACTGGCAACCAGATATGATCCATGTGCACTTCGCTGTCCCAGCTGGCGCATTAGCCTGGGCGCTCTCCAAACTGACAGGCATCCCCTATGTGATGACTGTCCATCTGGGCGATGTTCCCGGTGGTGTACCGGAGAAAACAGGTGGGTGGTTCAAGTGGGCCATGCCATTTACCTATCCTGTTTGGCGAGATGCAAAATATGTGATCGCAGTAAGTGAATTTACTCGTCAATTGGCGCTCAAGCATTACGAGCGCGAGATCGATGTTATTCCCAACGGTGTAGATTTAGACCGGTTGCGGCCAGCAGGCATCCGGGTCCAGAAGCCGCTGCGCATTGTATTCGCCGGTCGTTTCATGGAACAGAAAAATCCCCTTCAGATCGTGCAAACTTTGTCTGAGTTGAAAGACTTGCCCTGGCATTGCGTGATGATTGGCGATGGCCCCCTGATGTCGGATATCCAGCGCACGATTGTAGAAAACGATTTGCAGGAGCGCTTTTCTCTAACAGGTTGGGTTACTCCCGAACAAGTCTTGGATTGGTTTGATAAAAGCGATATTCTATTCATGCCATCCCTTTCGGAGGGGTTGCCGATAGTCGGCGTGCAAGCTCTGGCGAAAGGATTGGCAATTGTCGTGAGTAAAATCGGTGGTTTTGTGGATATTGTTGATGATGGCGAAAATGGTTTTCTCGTTGACCTTGCTGATCCATCCGGTTTTTCCAACGCGCTGAGACGGTTGCTATCAGATGAAGCTAGTCTCAAACAGGTGCGAGAAGCCAGTCTGAAAAAAGCGATCCAATTTGACAGTGTCCGTATTGCCGAACAATATGAACAGGTTTTTTTTGAAACAACCGTTCATTGAGTGATGTGTTGCTCCGAGACTTTTGAGCTGTGGTGATAAAATAGCTGAAAATGCAGATGGGCAATATGATGTCTAAGCCATCCATGTAGCATGCGGGTCGTGAAATTTTGTAGGTGAATGGGTGACGTTCTAAATAAAATGAAATGCTAAAAGGCAAACAGGTTTTGGTAACAGGCGCTGGAGGATTCATCGCCAGCCATCTAGTAGAGCAATTAGTTGTTGAGGGTGCCACGGTGCGGGCCTTTGTCCGCTATAACTCTCGTGGTGATGCTGGCTTATTGCGTCTGTTGCCCTTCGATGTGTTCTCACAAGTTGAAGTAGTGGCAGGGGATTTGCGCGATAGCGAAGCGCTTCGTTCAGCCATGAAAGGCGTAGATACGGTCTTTCACTAGGGAGCGTTAATTGCCATCCCGTACTCTTATTTACATCCTCGCGAGGTGATCGATACCAATGTAATGGGAACGCTTAATATCTTAACCGCAGTTCGTGACCTGGGAATACACCGGGTGGTGCATACTTCAACCAGCGAGGTGTATGGCACAGCGCGATACGTACCCATTGACGAGAGCCACCCATTGCAAGGGCAGTCACCCTATTCGGCCAGCAAGATCGGTGCTGACAAAATGGCGGAAAGTTTTTATCGCTCGTTCAACCTACCTGTTGTTACTGTTCGTCCTTTTAATACTTATGGGCCTAGACAATCGGCCAGGGCGGTCATTCCGACCATCATTACCCAGGTGCTGACGCGTGATGAAATCCATCTAGGCAGCCTTGCTCCTTCGAGAGACTTCACCTTTGTATTGGATACAGTGAATGGGTTTATGCGCGCTGCAGATGTAGAAGGTATTTTGGGTGAAGAAATAAATCTCGGGAACAATGCTACGATTATTATTGGTGATTTATGCGAAAAGATTTTCAGTATTCTTGGAAAATCCCCCAAGATTGTGACAGAAAGCCAGCGTGTGCGTCCTGAAAACAGCGAGGTGCTAAGATTGCAAGCTTCTTACGAAAAAGCCAAAGAATTGATTGGGTGGGAGCCACAAGTCTCGTTAAGATGAGGGTTTGCGCTGCACTGCTAAGTGGATATCAGAGCATCTCGATTTGTATCGACCTGATCAGTATGTGGTTTAAAGCTATAAAATGTTGTAAAAGCAACCTGACGATTACTCCGATTCTGTAATAAGCCAGGAACTCAAATCCCGCCCAAGTTGGCCAGACAAAATCTCAATATTCGGACGGAAGTGGCTGACCAGTCGGGCGCGTAGAACCGGATCCATGGGGAACCAGTAGATCGGGTAGTGTAAGTCGCTCAATGCGGTTGTAGACACCACTGAAACCCACTTCATGAAACCAACGTCAATTTTGCTGAAGCTTTATATATCTTGTTCTCAAAACCTGCGACGCTACAGGAATTCCAGCACGTTGGTTAGAGTAGAGAAAATCCCCCGATTCTTTTATATTTTCTGGCTTGTTGTACTTATTGGTTGAATCTAAGAGTAAAATAATTGTATTGAAGGATTTGCAGCGTTGAGTTGTAAGAAGAATGTCTTATTGTAAAATTATATAATCGTAGGAATAGCCTTGATGTTTGAACCGAAAGTCTCAATTTTAATTCCTTGCTACAATCAAGAGGACGTCATCACCCAAACTGTTCTATCTGCTTTAAATCAAACATATGAAAACATAGAAGTCATTGTCAGTGATGATGCATCAACAGATGAAACTCCTAACTTGCTAATAGAATTGCAAAAGAAGTTTCCTGATAAACTTAAAATATTATTGAATGATACGAACGTTGGTGTCACACAAAACCATACAAGGGGTTTATTTGAATGTAGTGGGGAATTTATTACATTTTTAGACGGGGATGACATATTTTTACCTGAAAAAATAAAGAAGCAAGTTGCCTTTATACAAAAGAGGCCGAGTTGCACAATCTGCTATCATGATGTAGATGTTTTAATTCTGTTACAGGAAAGAGTCTGTATATATGGTCTAGACGCATTGGTACCAGACAAGGAAGCATTAGGACTTGGTACGCTTTGGAAATTTCTTACCGGCGGTTTCCGTAATGGTGAGGAAGAAAGATATACCAGCAGATGGTTACGATGAACGTATTAAGATTTATTCTGATTGGTTTTTGTGGCTATGCACCTTAGATAACGGCCAGGGGGAAATTTGTTATCTAGATGATGTTTTAGCAAAATATCGTCGACATATGCACAATTTAACAAATAGTTCCAAATGGAAGTTTCTCGATCAAAACCTTGTATTAGATTTGGTTGAAGATAGATGGCCGGAATTAAGCCTCAAATCTCGAATGAGACGCTCCGAAATTCATTTTATGCAAGCAGTAAATAGTTTATTTAAAGCACAATATAAATCAATGATGAAGAATTTAGTATCCTCAATAAAATTTGGTTATCCAAATTTTCCTTGGCTCCGGCTAATATTGAGAGAGGGCATATTTTTTATTAGGAATGGACTTCGTTTAGATTACATATTTAAAAGTATTGTTTCTTCATAGCTGTAAAATGGAACGAAAAAAGATCTCCCCCAAAATATGGAATATTGCCAAATTATTTTTAGCAATTGTACTGATATCAATTGTTGTTTCCAAGACAAACTTTTATCAACTACAATTATTGAGAGAAGATGTAATTATAGGGTGGCTTATAGCTCATTTTCTTTCTTTCGTTGTGATGACCCTTGTGAAAGCAGGTCAATACCATTTGCTGATTGGCGACGTCACCAAATATAAGAATGTATTACGGATCGTGATTTGGCAAAATACTATTTCTAATTTTATTGCTAACAGCGCAGGCATCGCTTCTTACATGACTATGCTGAAAGCTGAGCAAAACGTGAAACTTACCCGTTCAGGGGTGACTTTTTTAATCACCAAATTTGGTGATTTACTTGCAATCTGCTTGTATCTGGCCTTATCTGCTGGACTTGTCTGGAGCCAAATTCAGCCGCTTCGCTGGATAACAATTCTACTGATTATTGTTATGTTGTTCGGACTATCAACCTTTCTCGTTACAATTTTGTGGCGTGAGCGTTTTGTGGCCTTAATAGCAAGAATATTATTTGGGCTAAACCTAGGCCATTTCTCTCTGGTTTCACGAGGGTTGGAAATTCTACATTCGCTAGCTCAGGAGGAGCAAGCCTCTATCTTTGCTATGTTGCGAACCGGTTTACTAATGTCCTTAGTCTATATGACAGTTACAATGGCTTCAGCATATACTGGTATCCGGATGTTTAATGTGCAGATTGGGATATGGACGGTGATTTATGTGGCAGCGTTGATGCAACTAGTATCTTTTGTGCCGATTCAAGTGTTGGGTGGCCTAGGAATTACAGAAGTTACAGCAGTTTACTTTTACTATTTTTTTGGGATTAGTCAGGGTGAAATGTCTGCTGTCATGTTAGGTTTAAGAGCTATTTTCTATTTGATGAATGCGGTATTATTGCTATATTTACCGATTAGTGCATTTCTTGAAAAGACACAACCCGCTCGTTAGACAACCGGCTTTGAATTGGTCGATTTCATAACGAATAACTCCAGCTATACATGAATTCTCTAAACATCCGATCAGCGGGGAGATGAAAATGCAATAAAAATTTAGCTTATCCATTTCTCGAAGATTTTTCATATCTATGTGAGAAAAACCCTGTGTGATTTTTTAGGGAACTCGAATAAATAAGGAAAATTAAGAGTTTCGCAATTTTCTGTAACAGGATCGGTATGGTTAACTCAATTAACGTTCCAACAATAATATGTGTTACCCAACTATTCAGATTGAAGACTTCTAGAAGAATGACCCGCGTTCCGACCCCTACCAACATGTGGACAAGGTAAATTTGTAAGGAGTATAGTCCGAGAGTTTTTAAGAATTAAAAGAGATTTTTCTCTGCGAAGTATTGCGACAGGTTTATACAAAAAAGTATTCCGACTATAGCTAGATACATGAAATAAAACGGGTGATTACCACTGGCTAAACGTCTTGGTTTTATCAGGCGTTCAAAAATAAACCATCCTGAACTCACAAGAGTTATCAACAAAATAAGAACAGTCCAAATGGATGATTTGAGTGTACTCTTATTCCAGAAGTATTTTCTAAATAGAACTCCGCTTATAAAGAAAATAAAATGGGTGGAAAACGGAGTAATTGCTGCAACCTAAATCTGGATTGGGTAAATGAATAACCAGACAGAAAGGAGGCTCAAAATTAATGTACCGAATTTGTTTGATCTATTAGCCATTACAAAAATAAGTTGCATGAAAAAAAGAGCGTAAATGAACCAAAACTGTCCCCATGGTTGATATACTATAGCGAATATGTCAGATAGACGTGTGCCATTTTGAGTATGGCTGGAAAAAATCACTTCGACGCTCATTTGCAAAATAGACCAAAGAAAATATGGATAGACAAGTCGTCTTAGCTGAATACCGAGATAGTTTTTGAAACCATGGTTTTTAAGGCTTTTTTCAATAAAAAGTCCCGATAAAAAAAAGAATAAGGGCATATGAAACCCGTATATAATGCTATCAGAAAGCTCAAAAAAACGATCTGGAATGCCCAATCCTGTATGGTAACCACTACTTAAAAGATTGCCCGTATACAACTAGGATAATGCCGATCCCTTTTGCGTAATCTACCCAGTCTGTTCTATTGTTCATATTAGCTTTTTATAAGAATTGTTAGTTCTTCTAATCTGTTTGGAATATTGTCTCAGAATGTAACATAAGCAAAAACAGGAACACCGATATGATGAATAGAGCGTACCAGAACCTAATCAAACTTATGTGCCGCCTTACTGATAGTCTACCCGAACTATCCTATGGTGTCGATTATTTCTGTATAATATTTCTACCGCTTTGGCAATGGGATTACCTGTAATGTAGAGGAACGTATGTTTGATGATCGGCGAAAGGATATAAAAAGTATTACGAGAAATATAATTAAACCTCTTC
>CAWHJM010000056.1:0-44325 GCA_963829615.1 uncultured Chloroflexia bacterium | reverse complement strand
GACTTTATTATAAGGTCAAATATGGCCGCGATAGTTTTTCTGGGTGATGGACGAAATGGAATCCAGATCCTCGTCTCTGTTGCAAAATCAGGGGGAAGCAGTCTACGCTATTCTTAAAATTCCTGCATATAGTTGACTCTGAATCTTAGATTTGCTATACTATGTAAGCGCTTTCTGAAAGCGCTTACATCCAATGTATCCCAAAAAACAGCAACCTACCATTTCAGATGTTGCCCAAAAGGCGGGAGTTTCTATTGCCACTGTCAGCCGAGTGATCAATGGCACGACGTCTGTTGCCGCGGAAACGGAGCAACGAGTCCGGGATGCGATCAATGAACTCGCGTTTGTACCGCGAGCCGCTGCCCGTGTTTTGGCAAGCAATCGCACGGAGACTTTGGGGTTGCTGCTGCCCGAGATTGGTGGCGCTTTCTTTTCTCCCTTGTTGCGAGGCATCGAAGCGGAAGCGCAAGCCGCCGGGTTCGATTTGTTGATCCACGCGACCAGTCATATTCCGCATGCCTCTACGCCCGTGGCGCACCGTCCGCTGGGGGAACACAATACCGATGGCCTGATTGTTTTCACCCAGAGTATTGATGAAAAAGAGTTGAGCCGTTTGCATGCGCTCAATTTCCCGTTGGTGCTTTTATATCAAACATCTCCCTCCTCTCTGGATATTCCTTCTGTTACTATCGAAAATAAATCCGGTGCGCAGCTGATTGTGGAACATCTCATTCAGGTTCACAACTGCCGCCGGATCGTTTTTTTGCGCGGACCGGATGGCAACGAGGATTCAGAATGGCGCGAGCGCGGTTATCGTGAAACCCTGGAAACTCACGGTATCCCGTTCGACCCGTCACTGGTAACAGTGGGCGGATTTAATGAAGAGGATGCCCAGGTCGCCATGCAAAAATTGTTGATGGACGGTGTGGAATTCGATGCTGTCTTCGGCGGTGATGATGATACGGCCGCTGGTGTGATTTCTGCGTTGACCCAGGTTGGAAAACGCATCCCGCAGGATGTGGCAGTAGCCGGTTTTGACGATGTGCCTATCGCACGCTATCTGCGGCCAGCGCTGACAACAGTTCGCGCTCCGATTGAGCAGGTTGGCAGGGAAGGTGTCCGGCAATTGGTACGCCTGATCAACGGTCGGCAGGCTGAGGCGTTAGTTCTGATGCGGACGGAGTTGGTCATCCGTGAATCCTGTGGATGTCCGCCTGTCAAATAAACGATATTCCAGGTCTTATCCTTTTCAGTGCAAGGAGGTGAAACGAGAAACTTTTTTTTGCGACCGTACTAAACGCAAATTCACGTAGACCCTTTTTGGAGGAGAAAATGTACAAAAAGTTTTACACTCTGATTTCTGTTTTGGCGCTGACTTCCATGTTGCTGGCAGCCTGTGGTGGTGGCGGTGGACAGCCAGCCGCCAGCACGCAGCCAGACGTGTTGCGTGTCTGGATCCAGTGGGGCGACAACCCGCAGCAGATCCAGGAACTATTCGACAAATATACGGCGGTTTCCGGGATAAAAGTGGAAGTCACCGCTCCGTTGGAAGAAGACAAAATTCTGCCCTCGCTGACCGGCTCGGAACCACCCGATGTGCTGGTGCTCTCAGGCGGCGACCTGGTCAAATCCTATGCCAAGGAAGGTCTGGTAACGGAACTTTCGGATATCATCAAAACCGGCGGCATCGACCTGAATGACTTTTTCGCGGCGCCACTGGATCAATGCAAATCAGGCGATCAAATCCTGTGCCTGCCCTGGGGAACGGATATGTATGCCCTGTTCTGGAACAAGGATATGTTCGAGGCCGCCGGGCTGGACCCTGAAACGCCCCCCGCTACGATGGAACAACTGGCTGAATTTGCCGATAAGATGACGGTGCGCGATGCGGATGGCAAGCTCACGCAAGTCGGTTTCCTGCCCGACCAGGGTTGGGATCACAGTGACCTGTACGTGCATATGTTCGGCGGTTTCTGGTACAACGACGATGGCACGCAACTGACGGCCAACAGCCAGCCCATGATCGATTCTCTGACCTGGCAGCAGCAGTTCTATACCAAATACAATGCGGATGAAGTCCTGGCATTGTCGTCCGGTTGGGCCGATGCGTATATGTCAGCTGACTATCCCTTCTACACCGGCAATATGGCCATGTACGTAGACGGCGAATGGATGACCGGACCGAACTTCATCAGCGCCTTCAAACCAGAAGCCAGCTACGGCGTAGCACCCTTCCCACCACCGGCTGACCATCCGGAACGGGCCAATACGGCCGTGGTGCAGGGCACCGTGGCTGTCATCCCGTCCGGTGCGCCGAACAAGGATGCTTCCGCCAAACTGCTGGCATGGATGATGTCTCCGGATATCGTGGCCGAAGAGTTCTGCTTCAATGCCAACCTGCCTACCAGTAAGAAGGCCGCTCAAGATCCCTGCTTCACCGAAAACCCCAAATTCAAGGTTTTCACGGATCTGATGGCCAGCCCGAACGCGACCTACATTATCACCACTCCTATCTCGTTGGAATTCAACGATGCCTACGGATTGGTGTTCGAGCAGGCTGTACACACAGGGGCCGATCCGAAACCATTATTGGATCAACTCCAGGCTGAGTTCGAACCGAAGTTACAGGACGCGCTAAAGTAAAACCCGGTCCGATGTGAGGGCGGCGTTTGTGCCGCCCTCTTTTCCTGCTTTTTCTCGCGGAGGATGATATGGACGAATTACGCATGAGTGGCCGAAAATGGAGTTGGCCTCCCAAATTGCCCAAATGGGGAAAACGCCAGCGCACCAATTTCTGGATTGGGATGCTGTTCCTGCTTCCCTGGACGATTGGATTTTTAGCCTTCACCCTTTATCCAATGGTAGCTTCTTTTATTTATAGCTTCGGCATTTATCATCCTAAAGCGCCGCTTGAATGGGTAGGGTTTCAAAACTATGCGGGCTTGCTGCAGGACAAACTATTCTGGCAATCGCTCTATAACACACTTTACATGGTGGCCATTGGTGTACCGCTGACCTTGTTGGCATCCTTTTTTTGTGCCGTATTGTTGAATCTAAAAGTACGGGGGCAATCCATTTACCGTGTCATCTACTTCCTGCCATCCATTGTTCCCACTGTCGCCAGCACCATCCTTTGGTTGTGGATTTTGAATCCGCAAACCGGCATTCTGAATACCCTACTTGGTTACATCGGCATTCAGGGCCCTAACTGGATGAGTAACCCGGGCTGGTCCAAGCCCGGCCTGATCCTGCTCGGCATGTGGGGTATGGGGGGGACGATTGTCATCTATCTCTCTGGCTTGCAGGATGTACCGACCTCCTTGCTCGAAGCTGCCGAACTGGACGGGGCGAACTGGTGGCAGCGCCTGTGGCATGTCACCGTGCCGATGGTTTCGCCGATTACGCTTTTCAACCTGATTACTGGCGTGATTGCCCAATTCCAATATTTTGCCCAGGCTTATGTCTTTCGTGGTACCCATAACCTTGGCTATCCGCTGAATTCTACGCTTTTTTACAGCGTCTATCTTTACCAGAATGCGTTTCTCTGGCTAAAAATGGGATATGCCTCTGCAATGGCTTGGGTGCTGTTCATCATTATTTTGATCTGCACCGTCCTGCTGTTGAAAGTCAGCGAACGCTTTACGTACTACGCGGGATAACGCCATGAATGTCAATCCCCCCATCCAAATCCCAATTCCCGCAAAGACGGACGAAGACGCCCGCAAACGCTTACGTTCCCACAAGGTCCGCAATTTCCTTCAATCCTTGACCAGCCACGCAGCCATCAATCTTATTGGGCTGTTTTTTCTGATCCCTTTCCTGTGGATGGTGTTGACCGCCTTCAAATCCAACCAGGATGTTTTCCATACCCCGCCACGCTGGTTGCCGTATGACAATCTCACCGTGGATGTGAACGGCGTGCAACTTCCACTTTACAACGTTCAGACAGAGAACGGCGTCAGACAGTTGGCGGCCGTCAAAATTGTGGAGGGTGTCGGCACGTTTGTTGACCCGGCCAATCCCAGTCAGCAAATGGAATATGAAATCCAGCAGGGGGCGACAAAAATCGCTGAACCCATCATGCATATCAGTTTTAATTGGCGCAATTTCCCGGATGCCATGCAACGCGGCAGCCGTCCCGGCATTGGTGCGAGTTTCTGGGTTTATTTCAAGAACAGCCTGATCATCGCCTTCTTTGCAATCGTTGGCACTTTGTTCTCGAACACGCCGGTCGCCTATGCCTTTGCCCGTCTCAAATTTCCCGGTCGCGACTTGCTCTTCATTATCATTCTGGCAACTATGATGCTGCCTTACCAGGTGACGATGATCCCTATCTACCTGTTCTTCAATGACTTTCTGGGTTGGGGCAACTCGTTCCTGCCGCTCATCATTCCCACCTTCTTTGCCAATGCTTACGATGTATTCCTGCTGCGCCAGTTCTTCCGCACCATCCCCGAAGAGATGTGCGATGCGGCCCGCGTGGACGGTGCTTCGGAATGGCAAATATTCACCCGCATCATATTGCCTCTTTCCGTCCCTGTGCTGGCCACTGTTTCGGTCTTCACCTTCCTATGGGCCTGGAACGATTTCACCGGCCCGCTGCTCTTCCTGACCAGCCCCAAAAACTTCACCATGGCGCTTGGCTTGCAGGATTTCCAAAGTCAGCGCAGCATGGTCTGGAACCAACTGATGGCCGCCTCGGTGGTCTTCACCGTGCCGATTGTGATTGCCTTCTTCTTCGCCCAGAAAACTTTCATCCAGGGCATCAAGCTGACTGGTTCGAAGGAATAATTCATATTCAGCGCGGCCCAGACTTGTCCCGCCATGCAGAACGCATGGATTATGATACACGGAACGTATCCTCAAAGATAGTGGCGAATGGTATAGCACGGTTATCGAAAGCAACGAAGTGACAGATAGCGATTGACAGGTTGCAGGTTGGGCGTAAAAATATCCAACATTCAACTATAACTTTCGAAACCGAGTATTATCATCGCCTGCGAAACGGAGAAAAATGTATCATAAGCAACGCTGGACCCTTGAAAAAATCAAACAACGCCTGGACCTGATCGCCCCGCTGGTTTATATCCGCCAGAGACCGCTACCTTCCTTCCGCTATCGTGAATTGGATGGTCCGCTGGCCCCGCCGCTCATCGGCGCAGATGTGGATGATTCCGGCTGGCTGGAGATCAACCCGACCGATTACTGGGGCTTTTGGATGACCGATTTCATGTTGCGCACGACTTTCAGTGTGCCCGAAGATTGGGAAACATCATTACCGGTAGCGCTTTACCTGCCACTTGGTGAGTCGGGCGATTTCAGCCACCCCGAAGCGCTGGCCTACGTTGACGGCCAACCTTATGCTGCCTTGTGACCGCCACCATCAGGAAATCCTGTTACGATCCCGATTGGGCTGATGGGCAGGAACATTGCTGGCCCTGCATGGCTGGACCGGTTTCGGCGGCATAGCGCAAGGTGACTTCTTCACCAAACTATACATGCGTCAATGCCAGGTGGTGCAAATCCACCAGCCGACGCGCGACTTTATCAGCCTGGTGCGGGTGGCCCTGGAAACGGCTCAAAACCTCGACGAGAATAATCCTGCCCGCCACGGCCTGCTTAATGCGCTCAATGATGCCTTCCTGACGCTCGATACGCGCGATCCCATCGGCGAGGCCTTTTACGCTAGCGTGGAACCTGCCACCGCTACTTTGAAATCTGGCATCGAAAAAGCTGGAACGCCCCTGGATGCCATCATCCATGCTACGGGACATGCCCACCTCGATGTGGCCTGGCTGTGGACGCTGGGCGAGACCCGCCGCAAGGCCGAGCGTACCTTCCATAACGTCATCCGCTATATGGAGCAGTTTCCTGACTACCATTTCAGCCAATCGCAGCCGCAACTGTACGAGTTCATCCGTCAGGATCAGCCTGCGTTGTTTGAATCTATCAAGCAGAAAATTGCCGAAGGCCGTTGGGAGCCGATGGGCGGCATGTGGGTCGAAGCCGACTGCAACTTGTCTGGCGCAGAATCCCTCGCCCGCCAGTTCCTGCTCGGGCGTACCTTCTTCCGCCAACACTTTGGCCCCGAAGCCGAAACCCCTGTCCTGTGGTTGCCAGATGTCTTTGGCTATGCCTGGGCGCTGCCTCAACTGATCAAGCAGGCCGGGTTGGACTACTTCATGACCATCAAGATTGGCTGGAACCAGTACAACCGCCTGCCCTACGACACCTTCCTGTGGCAGGGCCTCGACGGTACCCAAATCCTGACCCATTTCAGCACCGTCAAAGAGATCGACAGTCCTTTTGCCAGCACCTACAACTCGATGGCCAATCCCATCGAAAGCCTTGGCACCTGGGAAAACTTCCAGCAGAAGGAACTGCACCGTGACCTGCTGATGGCTTACGGTTACGGCGATGGCGGTGGCGGTCCCACCCGTGAAATGCTCGAAAACATCGAGATCATGGGCGATTTCCCCGGCCTGCCGCAGGTCAAACAGTCCAGCGTCAAGAATTTCTTCGAAACCATCGCCCCGTTGGCCGACTCACGCATGATGCCGGTTTGGAACGGCGAACTGTATCTCGAATACCACCGCGGCACCTACACTACTCAGGCCCGCATCAAGCGCGCCAACCGCAAGAGCGAGTTCCTGCTGCACGACGCTGAGTTCCTGGCTGCCCAGGCTGCCCTGCTCGACCCTACCTATACCTACCCCGCCGACGGATTCCGCCAGGCCTGGCAGACCGTCTGCCTGAACCAGTTCCACGACATCATCCCCGGTTCCAGCATTGGCCCGGTCTATGAAGAGTCGCAGGCCCAATACGCCAAACTCACCGACGATGTGACCCAAATCCGCGATGCCGCCCTCCAAGCCATTTCCAGGCATATGGATGGAGACATTTTGCTGGTCAACCCGACTTCTTTCCGTCAAGGTGGCCTGGTCTTCATCCCCGGCGACTCATTCCAGCGCCTCGAACGGGACGGCCAGCCTGTTCCCGTTCAACCAGCGGATTCCGGTCTGTGGGTTGACGCCGGCGAACTGGAGCCGTATTCTATAAGTCCCCTCTCCCTTGGGAGAGAGCGGAGGGTAGGGCAGAACCTGCGGATGCCCTCACCCCTAACCCCGTCTCCCATCAGGGAGAGGGGAACCTAACCTCGAAAACGACTATCTCCTCGTCGAATTCAACCCTTCCGGCGACATCGCCCGTCTTTACGATAAAACCGCCAGCCGGGAAATCCTGCCCGAGGGCGCACTTGCCAACCAGTTCCAGGCCTTTGAAGACCGTCCCCAGAATTGGGATGCCTGGGATGTGGACATCTTTTACGACGACAAAATGTGGTCCGCCGAACCTGCGTATTCCATCGAAACAGTCGAATTCGGCCCTCTGCGCCAGACGATCGAGATCAAGCGCAAACTCCAGAACAGCGAAATCATCCAGCGCATCTCGCTCAACCACAACTCGCCGCGCCTGGACTTCGATACCACCGTCCAGTGGAACGAGCGTCATACCCTGCTCAAAGTAGCCTTCCCGGTGGATGTGCTCGCCCCACAGGCGACCTACGAAATCCAATGGGGCAACGTCCAGCGCCCAACGCACAAAAACACCAGTTGGGATTGGGCCCGCTTCGAGACCTGCGCCCACAAGTGGGTTGACTTGAGCGAGGGCGATTACGGCGTGTCCCTGCTCAATGATTGCAAATATGGTCACGATATTCACGATAACGTTATTCGATTGACACTCTTGCGCTCCCCGACCCTGCCCGATCCAATGGCCGATTTCGGCGAGCATCATTTCGTCTACAGCCTGTTGCCGCATGTGGGTGGCTGGGATGAGAAGACACAGGCGGAAGCGTATTTGCTGAATGATCCGGTGATTAGTTATCAGTCAAAGGAAACAGTAACAGTCGCCCGAGAATCGCAAAAACTTATCACTGATCATCTGTCCGTCACTGTCACTGCTCCCAACGTGATTATCGAAACCGTCAAAATGGCCGAAGACGGGGACGGGATCATCGTCCGGTTGTATGAGAGCCAGCGGAAACGGGGGCAGATCCAGATCCGGGTGGGATTCGGGCTGGGTGCGGCCTGGGTCACGAATCTGCTCGAGGAAAACGAATCCGCTCTTAGCGTGGAGAATAATTCGATCCTTCTTGATTTGAGACCCTACCAGATCGTTACTTTGCGGTTAAAGGAAAATAAAATGAAACTTGCTTTCGCTGGAACAGGTTACATCAACAAAATTCATGCCCGAGCCGCCCAAAACTGTGACGCAGAATTAGTGGCAGTGGTGAATCATAAACCCGAATCGATGGCGGAGTTTGCCGCAGATTTTGGCATTCCACGCCAGTATGCGACCGTAGAAGCCATGCTCGCAGATGGGGATGTGGACGCGCTGGTGGTCAGCACGCCGAACTACCTGCACGCCCCGCAGACGATTGCGGCACTGGAAGCGGGTGTGCACGTGATGGTCGAGAAGCCCATGTCGATGAACGCCGCCGAAGCGGAGCAAATGTGCGAGGCAGCGGAGAAAGCCGGTGCAACCCTGATGGTGGCACACTGTTGGCGTTTCGACCCGGATGTGCTCTGGCTGAAGGAGCAGTCCGGCAAGCTGGGGCAGATTATCCGCACGAAAGGTTACGGGGTGCACAAGCACTGGGGGCCATCGGGCTGGTTCACGCAGAGGAAATTTGCGGGCGGCGGGGCGATGGCCGATATGGGCATCCATGCCTTGGATACGGTCCGCTTCCTGCTCGGCGATCCGCAGCCAGTCTCAGTGTATGCGAAGATTGGCACCTACTACAAGGATTTCGACGTGGACGATACGGGTGTGATCATCGTCAACTGGAATAACGGCGTGACATCGTATATCGAGTCAGGTTGGTGGCAGCCGCACTCAGACGGGGAAGAAGCGGCCACGCAACTGTACGGCACACAGGGGTTCGGACAGTTGTTCCCGACCAGACTGGAATTGCCCAATGTCAAGGAAGAGAGAATTGGATATCATCGACTCGGGCTTTGCCTACCCACGTGAGTCGCATATGCCCCAAAGTTTGTATGATGCGCAGATGGCTTATTTTATCGAATGCATCCAATCAGGCCATGATGCCTGTCCCAGGTGGGGCTTGGAAGCGCTGGTGGTAAATATGTTGAACGATGTGCATGCCCCGCAGATGAGTGCGGAACTGGAAAAGTGGTGGGCAAGTAATATGGTCTTGCAGTCCTTGCTGATATTCGCGGCCGAAGCCTTGCAAATGTTCGAGGAAGTTGAAGAAAGCCGATGCAAGTTCTGATGGATGGCATATTGTTGGCGTTTCGATCTGGATGTGCTCTGGTTGAAGGAACAGTCCGGCAAGCTGGGGCCGATGATTCGCACGAAAAGTTACATCGTGCACTAGCACTGGGGGCCATCGGGCTGGTTCACGCAGAAGGAAATTCACGGACGGTGAGGCGATGGCCGATATGGGCATCCATGTAATGGATACGATCCGATTCGTGTTCGGTTCTCCAAGAAATATCTCAGAGTTAATATATCCTGACAAGGATATGGCTCCGCTTCAAATTGCGTTAGAGACAGTTTCGGAGCCCGTCTTGATTTTTGGACATACGCACGAACTCTGGGAAGTTCGAGAGAATGAACGACTGGCTATCAACCCTGGCTCAGTTTGCGGAACATTCAAGGGGAAAACCGGTGGAAGTTATGCAATTCTTTCGTGGGAAAGTGGACATTGGGAAGTGGAACTACGAGAAGTGCATTACGATGTTGCTTTGGCAAGGAAAGCCTTTGAAGACACAGGCTTGCTCAGGGAAGGCGGTGCGTTTGCAGAACGCTGGTTATATGATATTGAAGTGGGAGTAAATACCTTGCCTCGTTTTGTGAAATATGCCTATCAGAAGGCGGCTGAGGCAGGTTATGCGAATTCGCCGTTTATTCCCGATGAAATTTGGGAACGAGCTGCGAAGTCTTTTGAACAAAAGCTTGAAAAGGGAGATCCATGACCGTCGAAACCATCCTTCCCACCCCTGATGTTTATCTCCGCCAAGCGGATTTTGTGCGTCCAACCCCATTACGATGACAACGATATCGCCGCTGCTGGTGTTCTCAAACAACTCCAGCAGAACGGCGCAGAAATTTTCTATCTGACTGTCACCAACGATTTGATGGGCGTGATCGACCATTCACTCTCGCCCGAAGCGGCCGCCGAAGCCTTGAAACGTGACCAATTTGCTGCTGGGAAGATCGTTGGCATCAAAGAGCAATACTGGCTGGGCTATCCCGACGCAAGCCAATATGATTCCTTCGATGTGCGCCGTGATGTGCTCAAATATATTCGTCTGATCCAACCTGATTTTGTCTTCACTCCCGACCCCTGGCTGACCTACGAAGCGCATCGGGATCACATCCAAACGGGATTGGCAACAGCCGAAGCGGTCATGTTCGCCGGCTTGACCAAAATCGCCTCGTCCGACCCCGCGGTTGATTCCGCCTACGAGGGACACGACATCCTGGGAGTTGCTTTCTACTACACCCGTGAGCCGAACACCATCGCAGACGTCACCCAAACCTGGGATGAAAAAATCGCTGCGGTGCGTTGTTATCAGGCCCAGTTCGAGCCGGATGACATGGACATGCTGGTCATGGGGCTGGATATGAAATCCCGCCAGGTAGCCGCGGATAGGGATTTCGAGCACGGCGAGCCGCTCAAAGTGCTGCATCCCCAGTCTTTGCATTGCGGGTTTTAAATAAAGCGGAATCCGAAGTTATCACCCCGAAGTACCAATTTGCGCAAAATCAGGAAATTTTGTACTCGGCCAGTCTAGTTCTAAACGTATTTTCTAACGAGTAGGAGAATTATGAAAATCACAGTCATCGGTGGCGGCTCGACCTATACGCCTGAATTGGTCAATGGCTTCTTAACCCGAGCCGAGCGCCTGCCGCTTACAGAACTCTGGCTGATGGACATCGATAAGGAACGGCTCGATGTTGTCGGCGGGTTTGCGCAGCGCATGGTCAAGGCCAAGGGCGAGCCGTTCAAGGTGGTGCTTTCGCTGGACCAGCGGGAAGCGATTGCGGGGGCATCCTATGTCATCACCCAATTGCGGGTCGGGATGATGCCTGCCCGTCGTGGCGACGAATACCTGGGCAGACGTCATGGCCTGATCGGGCAGGAGACGACAGGCGTGGGCGGCATGGCCAAGGCGCTGCGCACCATTCCCGTCATTCTGGACATCGCCAAAGACATTCGTGAAGTTGCCCCTGGTGCTTTGCTGGCAAACTTTACCAATCCGGCAGGACTGGTCACCGAGGCGCTCAATCGCCACGCATCCGATGTCCCTGCGGTAGGCGTCTGCAACGTAGGCATCACCACCAAAATGGAAATCCTGGAAGAACTGGAGAAACTCACTGGCCAGAAGATCGCCGATGAGCGTGCCGTGTTGAAAACGCTCGGCCTCAACCATCTCACCTGGCATTACGGCTTCACTGTTGATGGCGAAGAGATGTGGCCGCAGCTTTTTCCTGCTTTTGTCGAGATGACGAAACAGGAAGAAAACCCCGAATGGGACATCCGCACGCTCGAGTCGCTTGGCATGATGCCCAACTACTACCTGGGATATTTCTACTACACCGACAAAAAGCTCAAAGCGCAGGACAAGTGGCCGCCTTCCCGCGCCGAGGAAGTGATGGAGATCGAGAAGGATTTACTGCGAGAGTACGCCGATCCCGCCCTGACCGAACCTCCCGCCGACCTGATGAAGCGCGGCGGCGCTTACTACTCGACCCTGGCCACCCAACTGATCGACTCGCATTACAACGACCTCGGGCAAATCCACACCGTCAACGTGCGGAACAACGGCGCAGTGGCGGATTGGCCTGCGGACTGGGTGCTGGAGATGCCCGCCAAAGTAGATAAGGCTGGCGTCCACCCGCTTCCTGCGGACCCCTTGCCTGCCACCTGCTTCGGACTGATTGCCTCGGTCAAAATGTACGAAATTCTCACCGTCCAGGCCGCCGTGCATGGGGATAGGAATGCCGCTTACCAAGCGCTACTGGCGCATCCGCTTGGACCAAGCGCCGACAAGGTGCAGGAAGTTCTGGATGATATGCTGGAGACGAATAGGCAGTGGCTGCCGCAGTTTTTCAAATAGACCATAGACCGTGGACGACGGACGATAAAAATGGTCTATGGTCGACCGTCTATGGTCCTTGAAAGGATAAATCATGAACCCCAACCCCCTCCTCAAAAAGCTCGGTTATTCCAACACCGACCAACTCGTCATCATCCACGTTGACGATGTTGGCATGTGTCATGCCTCCTTGCAAGGATTCAAAGATTTGTGGGAGTACGGCACGATCTCATCCGGGGCGGTGATGGTGCCCTGTCCCTGGTTTCATGGCTGTGGCGGAATGGGCACGTCAAAACCCCGGCGTGGATTTGGGCGTCCACGGGACGGTCAATTCGGAGTGGGATGGCTATCGCTGGGGTCCCGTTTCGACACGGGAGCAAGCCACGGGGCTGATAGATGCGGAAGGTTACTTTCATAAACGGGAACCAGCCGTCTGGGACAATGCTGACCCCGAGGCGGTCCGCATCGAAGTCGAATCCCAGGCCGAACGGGCGTTGGCCGCCGGGATCGATGTCACCCATATCGATACCCACATGGGCACGATCACCAATCCTAAATTCATTGCGGGTTACCTGCAAACGTTGACCCGTTTCAAAACCCCCGGAATGCTGCCGCGACTGGACGTGCCGGGTTTCGTGGCGCTGGGATTCAGCGAAGAGGAAGCAACGATGTTTGCTGGCATGATCCAGCAATTGGAGGAGCAGGGCTTCCCAATGATCGATGCAGTTGATTATCTCTCGCTGGAAGACCCGGCGGATCAGATCGAGATCGCCAAACAAAAACTCCTCAACCTGCCAGTTGGGATTACCCATTTCCTGATGCATCCGGCGATTGATACGACTGAACTGCGGGCTATTACCCCAGACTGGGAATGCCGGGTGGCGAATTACAATGCCTTCATGAGTCAGGAGATCAAGGATTTCATCAAAAACGAAGGCATTCAGGTGATCGGGTATAGGCCAATCCGGGATTTGATGCGAGGCTGACGCAGACCGCGGACAATGGACGATGGACCAATTACGGTCCACCGTCTACTGTCCATCGTCCATTCCCCGAAGGAGCAAAAATGACCGCCACCACAACCGAGTTTTCCACCAGCACCAAGACCCGCATCATGTACTCGCTCGTCAGCCTGGGCGTGGCGACGATTTCCGAAGCGATTGCGGGCGTGATCGCCTTCTACATCGTGGACGTGAAGAACCTGCCCGTGACATGGTATTCCACTTTTTGGTTCTTTTACACCATCTACAATGCGCTCAACAATCCAGCGCTGGGCTACATGTCAGACCGCACCCGCACCCGCTGGGGACGGCGTATTCCGTATGTGCTCTTCGGCGGGTTGCCGTATGCGGTCGCTTTTGCGCTTATCTTCACTGCCCCCTTTGACGGTAAGGACAACCCGACCGCCCTGCTGATCTACTTCGGCACCATGATCGTCATCTGGGAAGGGCTGTACACAGCCATTGCCACGGGCTATTATGGCCTGCTGCCCGAAATGTTCGGCAGCTATCGTGAACGAACGGATGTGGCTGCCAAGATGAACATCTTCCAGACCATTGCGCTGGTGCTGGGCGCCGCCCTGCCGCCGTTACTTGCTAGCATTCTGGGTTGGTCGGGCATGGCGATTTTGCTTGCGGTCATTTCGGTTATCGCCATTTATGTCGGCTACCCGTCCCTGTTCGAGCGAGCAGACCTGAAAACAGACACCAGTTTTCCCTTTGGAGATGCGCTCAAAGCCACCTTCCTGAACCGCAGCTATCTCACCGCCGCTGGCGCCCAGTCCATGCGCTTTTTTGCCACGGGCACGCTCCAGGCAGGTATCCTGTTCTATCTGAAATACAGCCTGAAAGTCGACGAAGGCCTGGCCACCGTCATCCTCGGCATCGCCTTCCTGGTGGCCATGCTCACGCTTTATCCCTGGCGCAACTGGGTCGCCAACAAACTCGACAGCCGCCGCACGCTCATGCTGGCCAATGCCGTCATGATCCTTGGCATCGTCCCGATGGGCTTTTCCCCGAACATCATCTTTACCTATGCCGCCGCGATCGTGCTCGGCATCGGCCTGGGCGGATTGGTGCTGATTGGCGACGTGATCATGACCGAAGTGGTGGACGAGGACGAGGTCAAGACCGGCCATCAGCGGGCGGGAATGTATTTCGGGATGAGTCGGATTCCTCATCACCCTGAGCGGACTGCTGGTCTCGAGCGTGTTCGGCCTGCTCATGCCAGCCTTCGGCTACGATACCCTCCTGGAAGTCCAGCCTGCTACCGTTGATCTGGGTTTTCGCATCTTCCTGACGGTTCCCACTACCATCGGCTTCCTGTTGGCGATTTATCTGCTCTGGTTATATCCCTTGCATGGCAAAAAACTGGCCGATATCCGTGGAGCGTTGGAAGCCAAGCAGGGGTTAGAGAATCGAGAGTAGACAACTTTTCTTATGGACCTGCCTTCCTTCACCGCTCAAACTGCCAACGCTGTTGAGGCTTTGCGCAAGCATGAAAATATCCCCGCCACTGATGTTGGGACCGTCATCTCGCCCTATCGTATTTGTCCGCTCGGAGCACACATCGACCACCAGGGTGGTCCGGTGCTGGGACGTACCATTAACACAGGCACGGTTTTGGCCTTCGCACCTTTACCAGCACCCGAGATCCGCCTGCACAGTGGGCATTTCGGACAGATATCTTTCCCCATCGGGCAAACTCCCGACATGCAGCATTGGTCACGCTATGCACAGGCGGCAGCATTGGCGCTTTCGAAGAAATTCCCACTCAAACACGGATTTGCCGGCTTTGTCAATGGGACACTCATCGGCGCTGGACTGAGTTCGTCTGCTTCGGTGATCCTGGCTTATTTGCAGGCGCTGGCGCAAGTCAATGGACTGTCGCTTTCGCGGGATGAATTGGTTGCGCTCGAATTCCAGGCTGAGCATGACATCCTTGGCCTGCAGATCGGCATCCTCGACCCAGCCACCATTGTCCACGGGCGAGCGGATGCGCTGCTACACATCGATACCCTCAGCGAAACGGTGACGCCCATCCCTGATTCCGCCATAGCGCAGGATTGGGTCTGGTTGGTGGCGTATTCTGGTATATCCCGCCAACTGCTGCAAAGCGGATACAACAATCGAGTGGTCGAGTGCCGTCAAGTAGCCTCGTTGTTGAAAGTGGGGGCAGGCCGTTTGTGCGAGATACCTAGCGAAAAATTTCTTGAATATCAATATTATCTGCCCGAACATTTGCGGCGGCGGGCGAGACACTTCTATGGAGAGGTTGAACGTGTCTATAAGGGCGGGCAGGCCTGGGCCGAGTCCGATGCGGAAACGTTCGGGATGTTGATGAAGCAGTCGTGTAAGTCATCCATAAACCTGTACGAGTCCGGCAGTCCTGTCCTGGTCGATCTGCACAACATTGTCAGTAGGGCGACAGGTGTGTATGGCAGTCGCTTCAGCGGCGGTGGGTATGGCGGCTGCGTGGTCGGGCTGGCCGAGCGTACTTTGGCGAAGGAGGCGGTGTTGGAGATCGGCGAGAAGTTTGCTGCCATGCATCCCGAGCTGGCTGAGCAGGCGGCGGTCTACATGGTTGAAACAGCAGATGGGTTGTTCCCTCTCCTTCCAGGAGAGGGCCAGGGTGAGGTCGAAATATGAAGCCGACCAGCGCTGTGCTGCTGGCGGCAGGGCGGGGAAAGCGCCTGCGCCCGTTCACCGACGAGACCCCTAAGCCGCTGTTGCCTGTCAACGGGAGCAACTCGCTGGATATGACCCTGCGGGCGCTGAAGCGGACTGGAATACAGCGTGCCTGTCTGGTGACCCACCATCTGGAAATGCAAATCCGCTCATTCGTGGACCATGGATCTGCTTGGGGCATGGAAGCTGTGTTCTGCCACCAGGCCGAATTGCGTGGCTCAGGCGATGGCCTGCTCTCAGTGCTGAGAAACCTGCCCGATTGGATCGACCGTTCAGCCCCTGTACTGGTTTCGGCCACGGATTACCTGCTGTCCGAAAACGCCCTGGCGGACCTGGTAGCGGCGTACGAAGCGCAGAGTTGCGACATCACGGTCAGTCTGAAAGAGTGTCCGCCTGAAGAGTTGAGTATCCGTTCCAGTGTAGATTTGGATGGTGGTTGGCAGGTACGGCGCATCGTGGAAAAACCTGCTCCGGGCGAAGCGCCCAGCCGATTCACAGCAGCGTTGATCTATATCTTGCCGCCTGCCATCTGGGATGTGTTGCCAAAGTTGCGCCCCTCGCCCCGTGGCGAACTGGAACTGCCAGCGGCGGTCAACTTGCTGCTAGAGGCTGATATGACAGCTTATGGACTATTGCAACCCGCTCCATCAGAGTGGTCGCCGGAATTTTATGGATAATCCGATGGTCGAGTAACCCTGCGTGCTTGTTGCAGGGTGTATCGAGACCACCGATAACAAGAAATCGTCAAATTATAAGTTTGTGGTCTCGATACACCCTCAGCTTGCGTTTCGGGCTACTCAACCACCACAAAAAGCGGAGTATTGATGAAATATTTTCTCGGCATTGACGTCGGTTCATCCAAAACCCATGCCCTGATTGCGGACGAAAGTGGTCATTGCATCGGTTTTGGGAAAGCCTGGGGCGGCAATCACCAGGGCGTCGGCTACGATGGGCTGGCAAATGTCTTGCAGCAATCCTTCGAGCAGGCCAGTCAGGTGGCAAATGTGACCGCTGACCAGATCGCTGGTGGGGGCTTCGGTGTGGCCGGTTACGATTTCCCATCTGATCGAGAACCACATCTCGAAGCCATTGCCAGCCTGGGCCTGTCCTGTCCCGTGGACGTGGTAAATGACGGTGTCAACGGCTTGCTGGCAGGCACTACGCACGGCATCGGCGTCAACGTCACGGCGGGATCGGGCGTCAATTGCTGCGGACAAGGTCCAAACGGCGAGGTCGGTCGCATCGTCGGCAACGGCGACGATTTTGGAGAGTTTGGCGGCGGCACCGAGATCGTCCGCAAAGGCTTGCACATGGTCAACTATGCCTGGATCAAGCGCATCCCGCCCACTGCCCTGACCGCCATCTACCTCGACGCCACCGGCGCAAAAGATGAACTCGACCTGATGGAAGGTCTCTCCAACGACTATTACCACCTGTTCCCGTTCGTTGCTGTCAGGATCTTCGAAGCCGCCCAGGCAGGCGACGCCGCCGCTCGTGAAATCGTCTGTTGGGCAGGCGAAGAACTCGGCTGGTTGGCTGTCTCGGTCGCGCGCCAGATCGGCATGGAGCATT
This sequence comes from uncultured Chloroflexia bacterium, assembly GCA_963829615.1. Taxonomy (GTDB): domain Bacteria; phylum Chloroflexota; class Anaerolineae; order Anaerolineales; family Villigracilaceae; genus JAABUE01. The sequence continues at coordinate 26,942 of CAWHJM010000056.1, read as the reverse complement.
CCGAAGTCGAGATCGTCCAATCGGGTAGTATCTTCGAGGGCGGCGAACTGCTCACCGAGCCGATGCGCCGGGTCATCTTCGAGCACATGCCCAAAGCACGTCTCACCCGTCTGGACGGTCCGCCTGTGGTCGGCCCCGTGCTGCTCGGCATGCAAATGGCTGGCGTGGACGGTTACCCTGTTCGCCAGACGCTCATCCAAACCGCAAAGCAACTGGTGCAAGAATAATTATCTGGAGGTTTCTATGTCACAATTAGCAATTCTCGGCGGGCCGAAAACCCGCATCGAACCTTACCCCGAATGGCCTGTCTGGGACCAGCGTGACATTGACGCTGTGACTGATGTCATCAAATCCGGGCGCTGGGGCGGATTCCCGTATCCCGGTCCGCAGACAGCCGAACTGGCTCGCAAATTTTCCGAAATGCAGGGCGGTGGCTACGCCGTGCCGATGGCCAACGGCACCGTCACGATGGAAGTGGCCTGCCGTGCAGCGGACATCGGCTGGGGCGACGAGGTAATCGTGCCCGCTTACACTTTCCAGGCGACGGCGGCTGCGCCGATGGCTGCCGGGGCGATTCCGGTCATTGTAGATGTGGACCCCAATACGTATTGTCTTGACCCCAAAGCCGCCGAGAAGGCCATCACGCCAAAGACGAGAGCCATCATCCCGGTCCATCTTGGTCACCAGATGGCCGATATGGACGCCATCATGGCGTTAGCTGAGAAATATAACCTGATCGTGATCGAAGACTGCGCCCACGCTCACGGCGCAAAATGGAACGGCAAAGGGGCGGGCACAATCGGGCATTTCGGCTCGTTCAGCCTGCAATCATCCAAGACACTGACGACTGGCGAGGGCGGCATCCTGCTGTGCCGCACGCCCGAACTGGCCGCCAAAGCCGCCAGTATCATCGACTGCGGACGCCCGCATGCGCTGGGTGGCGGTCCCGAAGACGAGAGCATGGACTACCAGGTCGGTGGCAACTACCGGCTGAGTGAGATCGTTGCGGCGCTGGCGCTGGTCGGTATCGAGCGCTTCCCGGCCCAGGCCAAACAGCGGGAAGAAATGGCTGCCTACATGGATGAGTCCCTGAGTGAAATCCAGGGTGTGCGGGTGCTCAAGCGTGATCCCCGTCACACCACCCGTTCGTTCTACCGTTACGTTTTTTCCGTTAATCCCGAAGATTTCGGCGTGGAGCACGATGTCCTGTGCGCCGCCCTGGATGCCGAGGGCGTGGGCTGCTGGGTGGGCTACGAAGCCATGCATAATTACACATTGTTCCAACCACAGAAGTCCAAATTGGCTGTGCCGAGCGCCTTCCCTGAATACTTCAAATTCGATGAAATGGACCTGCCCGAAGCGGCGCGAGCCTGCGAGCACGAAGCCGTCTGGCTGGACGAAGCGGTTTTCCGTACCGGTTCCAAAGGTGTAGATGATGCTGTGATGGCAATCAAGAAAATTCAGGAGAATTCCAAAGAACTGGCTGAAGCGGCGCAGAAGTTGAGAGAGCAATACGGAAAGTAGATTTCAAAGTGACTGTCATTTAGCAGATGACAGTCACTTCTTTCTAACTCAAGGAGCCCTCAATGAATGAAAACAGACTTCCCTTCTGGCGCGTGGCACTCTACTCCAGCGCATCGGCAGGACTGAATATCCTTGCCATCACTGTCAGCACCTGGCTGCTGTATTTCTACGCCCCGCCACCCGATTCGGGCCGTCCCACCTATATGCCCGCTGTGACGATAGGCGTGCTCCTGCTCATCGCCACCTTTTGGGATGCGGCCATCGACCCCTTCATCGGCCACTGGTCCGACACGCTGCGCTCGCGTTGGGGTCGCCGCAGACCGTTCCTGATCTTCGCTTCTCCGTTCATCCTTGTTGGGCGCCATCCTGCTCTGGACACCGCCCAGCGTGGCGAACTATCTCCTCAACGGCGTCTACTTCATGGTCATCATCCTGATCTACCACACCAGTTACAGCCTGGTCGGCATCCCTTACGATGCCAGCCTGCCCGAAATGGCGCCCGAAACGCACGAACGGCTTGGCTTGAGTTACTGGAAAAGTCTGTTTGGCATCATCGGCGTGCTGATCGGCTCGCTCGTTGCTGCGCCGCTGTTCGGGACGATTGGTCCCGTTGCCATGGGAGCCGTAGTCGGTGGGGTCGGCGTGGTTACCATCTACATCACCCTGCTCGGCCTGCGTGAAACCGACCGTCCCATTGGTGAGCCGATGACCGCCATCGAAGGGCTCAAGGCCACCTTCCAAAACAAACAGTTCCTGATCCTGTTCTTCTCTACGCTCTCTGTCCACATTGCCTACCAGATGGTGCTGGCTAACTTCCCATATTTTGTTACGCTCGTGCTTGGCCAGACCGAAGGCGACGTGGGCATCTACCAGGGCGTGCTGATCATCTTCATGGCACTCACCGGTCCGCTGTGGACTTGGTTCAACCGCAAATACAGCCAGCGAGCCCTGCTCAACGCCAGCATGTTGCTGCTCGGCGTCATCTTTGCGCTTGGTTTCTTTATCAGCGCCATAGACGGGGTTTCGCTCTCCATCCAGGCTTATGTTTTCGTTGCCCTGGTCGGGGCGGCCCTCGGCGGATATCTGATCCTGATCTACGCCATGATGGGCAATGTGGTGGACTACGATGAAATGCTGACAGCCCGCCGCCGGGAAGCGATCTACTACGGGACGTTTTCCTTTGCCATTGGCCTCGGCACCTCGGTCGGAACCCTGATCCTGCCTCTGCTGCTAGAGACGTTTGGCTACACCCGGGCCAATCCGCTCGGCGTGCGGTTGGCATTCCCCGTTATGGCCGTGTTTATCTTCGTGGGATATTTTATCTTCCAAAAATACCGTATCGGCGACACGCTTGATGAGACCAGGAAAAACCTCGAAATCAATTAACCGCTAAGAACGCAAAGCGCGCAGGAGAAATCTTTTTCTTTGCATGTTTTGCGGTGAAAGGATTACACGTGTCAGAATCTAAATTGCTTGCTGGCATTGCCCGCCGCTTCATCACCCCGCCCAAAGGGATTTTCCTGATCGGCTACGGAGACCGCACCAAAGGTAACGTTGGCACCCACGATGACCTGACTGCCACCGCTCTCGTTCTTGATGATGGGACGAAACATATCGCTATCGTCGCTCTCGACATGCTGACCATCAACGAATTTATCGTTGACCGAGTCCGTGCTCGCCTCGCCCCCACTGATGTGATTTTGAGCTGTTCCCACACGCACTCTGGCCCCATCGCCTACGCCGACAAGAAGTCATCACGCAAGAATCGTGAGTACATCAACTCACTGGTGGACAATATTGTGGATGCAGTACAAAGCGCAGAAGCCAATCTTCTACCTGCAAGGTTGGAATATGCGCAGGGTGAAGCGTCTGTGGGAATCAACCGTCGAGAACAGATGCCCGATGGTCACTTTGAGATTGGGCGCAATCCCGATGGCCCCAGGGACAAGTCCGTACAGGTGGTGAGTGTGTTTACAAATCCCCCTCTCCCTATGGGAGAGGGGGCAGGGGTGAGGGTGGCCACCATCGTCAACTACGCTTGTCACGGCACAGTGCTTGGGCCTGACAACCTGCTTGTTTCAGCCGACTGGATCGGCGTGATGCGTAACAAAGTGGAAAAAGAACTCGGTGGGCTTACGCTCTTCTTACAGGGTGCAGCCGCTAACATTAATCCTGATATGTATTGGGAAGATGCTCACGCCTTCGAGAAGGTCACGGAACAAGGCTTGAGTGTGGCTGAGGCTGTTTTAGCGGCAGCAGGTTCGAAATCCGACGAGATGCGGGGGCTGCCGCTCATAATCGAGCGTACCGAAGCATGGATGCCGACTGAGACGAGCGTCACTACTTCCCGTCCCCCCAAAAATTATGCCAAACCGTTGCTGGCAATGGCCAAACTACCTGGTTTCATGGCCGTGTTCACTGATCCCCTGCTCAACCAGCGTTACCCGTGGAAATCGGTCATCGAAGCCCAAAACGGGTTCTGGTCGGTGCCAATGCGCATCAACACTGTGCGAATCGGTGAATTAGCGCTGGTGACCTTCGCCGCCGAGACTTTTACCGAGATCGGCATGAAGGTCAAGACAGGATCGCCCGCTAAAAATACGCTCTTTGCCAGTATCAGCGATGGCTGCATCAGTTACCTGCATACGGAAGAATCGCACGCCGAAGGTGGCTACGAGGTTGATGTGGCGCCACTGGCTTATCGGTATCCCGGCAGGTTGCAGGCGGGATGCGAGAAAATCGCATTGGATGCCACTCAGCGAGATGCTGGAACGCTTATGGGAGTGAACTGAGTTCCGTGCTTCTTGGGGATGAAACTCACCGTCTCATCCTGGACGATGTGCCTGCCCTCGTTATCGAAACTTTGTCCCGTGAGAAGCGAGATGAAACGCGGGGAGGACGTATGCCTGGCACGGTGAAAGCTTTTTGAACCGGAAGAATACTTTCATCTTCTTCATAGTGATATTTGGCGGACCCATTTTTTGGATGATGTGGCAAATTTAAGGTTTTTTCACTTCTCCGGCTTCAAGAATCTCTATTCGATCTTTTTCAACGCTCCCGCAAAACTTCTCGCAAACTCTCGCGCCGTCTCAACTGGCGTCTTGCTTTCGCCAATGGCACGCACACAGGCCGAGCCGACGATCACTCCATCCGCCAGCACGCCGACGGATTGGGCCTGCTCCGGAGTGCCAATGCCAAATCCCACGCATACCGGCACGGAAGAATGCTGGCGCACGCTGGCGATCAACTCGCCTAATCCTTCTGCCAGCGATTGACGTGCCCCGGTTACCCCTGTCACACTGACCAGGTAGATGAATCCCTTGGCGCCGCGTGCGACCGTTTCCATGCGCTCCGGCGGGGTGGTAGGGGCTAACATACGAATTAATGGCAAATCGCTATTCAAGGATTCGAACTCTTCGGCTTCTTCCGGCGGCAGGTCGGGGATGATGAACCCATCCGCCCCAGCAGATTGGGCATCGCTCACGAATTTTTCCAAGCCATAGGCCAGCATCGGGTTGTAGTAGCCCATCAGCACCAGCGGAATATCCACGCCGCGTCGACGCAACTCTGCTACGGCTTCGAGCGACTTCTTGACCGTGATCCCATTCTCCAGTGCGATCTGGGTCGCTTTCTGGATGACAGGGCCGTCGGCCAGCGGATCGGAGAAGGACAGACCAATTTCCATTAAGTCCGCACCATTTTTCGCCAGCGCCTCGATCACATCAATCGATGTTTCCAGGTCGGGATAGCCCAGCGGAAAATAAGGCATGAAGATGGGTTTGTGGGTAAAGGCAGTAGTTAATTCGGTTCATAGTTTCCTCAATTTTAGAGAGCAGAGAGCGGAGATTAGAGAACAGTAGGCTACTATTCTACTGTTCTCTAATCTCTACTCCCTGTTTTTTTATTCATCTCTCCAATAACCGTATTCAAATCCTTATCGCCTCGCCCCGATAAATTGACCAAAATCACCTGATCTTTCTCATCTTCGGAGCGCGCTTAACCACTTCGGCCACGGCATGCGCCAACTCCAGCGCGGGGATAATGCCCTCAATTTGGCATAGCATCGAAAAAGCATCCAGCGCTTCTTCGTCCGTGGCAGACGTGTAAAAAGCGCGTTCGGTATCTCGCAACAGGGCATGTTCGGGTCCGACCGCGGCATAGTCCAGCCCGGCAGAGACGGAATGCGTTTCAAGTATCTGTCCGTCTTCATCTTGCAGCACATACGTGCGCGTGCCGTGCATCACGCCCACGCGTCCCTTCGACGGGTCGCCAAAACGGGATGCGTGCATGCCGGATGGAATGCCATTCCCGCCCGCTTCCACGCCGATCAATTCCACATTCTCATCGTCCACAAATGCGCTGAAGATACCGATGGCGTTCGAGCCGCCGCCCACGCAGGCAATGATAGTGTCCGGCAGCCGCCCGACATCCATCAGCATTTGCTCACGCGCCTCGCGCCCGATCACCGACTGGAACTCGCGCACCATGGTCGGGTAGGGGTGCGGCCCGAGCGCCGAACCGAGCAGGTAATGCGTATCGCGCACGTTCGTCACCCAATCCCGGATGGCCTCGTTGATGGCATCCTTCAGCGTTTGCGTGCCCGATGTGACCGGCCGCACTTCCGTGCCCAAAATCTGCATGCGGAACACGTTCGGCTCCTGGCGGGCGATGTCCACCGTGCCCATATAAACCACGCACTCCATTCCTAGTAGCGCCGCAGCGGTCGCCGAGGCCACACCGTGCTGCCCGGCGCCGGTTTCGGCCACAATTCGCTGTTTGCCCATGCGCTTTGCCAGCAGCGCCTGTCCGAGTGCATTGTTGATCTTATGCGCGCCGGTATGGGCCAGGTCTTCGCGCTTCAAATAAATTTGCGCGCCGCCCAACTTTCTCTGATAGCCGCTGTGCGTGCGTGATTGGCGTCGGCCGCCCGACGAACGACGCCATCAGCCGGTCGTACTCGGCCCGGAATTCGGCATCTTCCATCGCCGAAACGATAAGCTTCTTCCAACTCGATCAGCGCCGGCATCAACGTTTCGGGCACGAACTGCCCGCCGTAAGGGCCAAATTTGTGGGGTAATAAAGTTGTTGTCATAGAACCTCGATTATTAGAGAATAGAGAATAGAGAAAAGTAGTGAATGGTAAGTCATTTGAGATGGAACTATTCTCTGTTCTCTAATCTCTACTCTCTGAACGGACTGCCTGTACGAAAGCCTTCATCCTGCCCGCATCTTTCGCCCCCGGACCTGCCTTCCCGCCCGACTGCAGCGGGACTTCCACGCCGGAAGCCACATCCACGCCCCAGGGGCGGACCTGCCGCACCGCCTCCGCAACGTTATCCGGGGTCAGGCCGCCTGCCAGCAGTAGCGGATAGCGCTTTGCCAGTTCCGCCGCCGCTGACCAATCGGCCGTGACGCCTGTCCCGCCGTATGCGCCTTTGACAGCCGCATCGATGAGACAGGCGGGGGCTTCATCACGTGCGTAAGCCTCGATATTTTCGGGCACACCTCGCAAGGCCTTGAACGCTCGTGGCGCAAGCTGTTTTAGCATTTCGGGTGTCTCGTCGCCGTGAAGTTGCGCCAAATCCAGCGAGCAAGTCTCGAGGATGTTTCGCACTTCTTCAACGGATGCGTTGACGAACACGCCGACGAGTTTGATGTGCGGGTGCTCACGTTTCAATACGGATGTGATCTGTGCGCAGGTTTCCTTTTCGATGAAGCGCACGCTTTTGGGATAGAAGTTGAATCCCAGATAGTTGGCACCGGCTTCAATAGCCGCCAAAGCGTCGGGCAGGGTTTTAATGCCGCAGATTTTTATTTTTGTCATGACTGGCCCTCACCCTAGCCCTCTCCCAGGGGGAGAGGGGACTCTTACACCTGAGAGTTCTCTAACCTTCTCAGCAATATCATCTGCGGTGACCAGCGCCTCGCCAACGAGGATGGCGTCCACGTTGGCCTGAGCCAGGCGTTCGACATCCGCCGCGGTAAAGATGCCGCTTTCGGCGACGACCGCGATTTCGGCGGGAATCATCGGACGGATGTGTTCGGTTGTGGTGAGGCTGACTTTGAAGGTAGACAGGTCCCGGTTGTTGATGCCGATCAAACGGATGTCTTTCAATTTCAAGGCTCGCTCGGTTTCAGCCTCGTTATGGACTTCGACCAGCGGCGTCAGGCCGAGTTCGAGAGCGCAGGCGTGCAAGTCGGCGAAGTGGGCATCGTCTGTCAGCGCAGCGGCGATGAGCAGAATGGCATCCGCTCCGTTGGTACGGGCTTCGTAGAGTTGGGACTTCGTCGATGATGAAGTCCTTGCGCAAAAGCGGAAGTGACGAGTGATGAGTGAAGCGCAGGTTGTGGAGTGTTTCCAGCTTGCCTTGAAAAAACTTTTCATCGGTCAACACGCTGATCGCGGCTGCGCCGTTTTGGGCGTAGATGTCAGCCACATCGAAAAGGTCGAGGTGCGGGGCGAGAATCCCTTTGGATGGGCGAGGCACGCTTGAGTTCGGCGATCAGGCTCGGGCCTCCGCCTGTCAGACATCTCGCTCCGGCGGCGCTTGAGTGCGGCGAGAAAATCTCTGGGGGCAGGAGAAGCGTTTGCGGCGCGGCGTAAGGCTCGGGCGTCGAGCGCCGCAATTTCTTCCCGTTTATGCGCCAGAATTTTGTCGAGAATACTCATGATTTAGGCGAAGGAGTGGCTGAACTCGACCAGGGCGTTCATTTTGGCGAGAGCGCGGCCATCGGCCAGGGCGGCGCGGGCTTCGGCCAGGGCGGACTTGAAGTCGCCGGTTTCGGCGGCCAGCGTGCCGGCTGCGTTGAGCAGGACGGAGTCGCGGCGGGCGCCGTTGCGTTTACCATTGAGCAGTTCACGCATCATCTCAGCCAACTCGTCCGGTGTGCCGCCGCGCAGGTCCTGGATGGTGGAGCGATGCATGCCAAGTTCCTGCGGGTCGAAATCGTAGGTGCGCACCGCGCCGTCTTTGAGGTGGCTGATACGGTTGAGCCCGGCCGGGTTGAGTTCGTCAGCACCGCCCGCCCCGTGGATGACCAGCGCGGCGTGCGAGCCGAGGTCTTTCAGCACGTTGGCGAGCGGCTCGGTCAGTTCGGGGGAGTAGACGCCGATCAGTTGCACGCTTGGCGTCGGCGGGATTGGTGAGCGGGCCGAGCAGGTTGAAGATGGTGCGCTGGCCGATCTCTTTGCGGGGGCCGACGGCGTATTTCATGGCGGGATGGAACTTGGGCGCAAACATGAAGCCGATGCCGATCTCTTCGATAGCCTGGCGGACCTGCTCGGGAGTGAGTTCGAGATCGACGCCGAGGGCGGACAAGGACGTCGGCGCTGCCACATTGGGAGGAAGCGGCCCGGTTGCCGTGTTTGGCGACCTTGCGTCCCGTGCCAGCGACGACAAAAGCCGCCGCAGTGGAAATGTTGAAGGTGTGCTTGCCGTCCCCGCCGGTGCCGACCACGTCGTAGATGGTCTGGCCGTGGGCTTCGGGCTTGATCTTGACGGCGTTGGCGCGCATGGCGCGCACCGAGCCGGTGATCTCGTCAATCGACTCGCCTTTCATGCGCAGGGCAACCAGATAAGCGCCGATCTGGGCGGGGGTGGCTTCGCCGGTCATGATGATGTTCATGGCCTCCTGCGCTTCTTCAGCGGACAGGTCGATGCGGTTGATGGCTTTGGAAATGAAGGGTTTTAACATGACATTTTCTCCTTTTGTCACAGGGACTTTGAGTTCCAGAAAATTCTTGAGCAGTTGTTTGCCGTGTTCGGTCAGAATTGATTCGGGGTGGAATTGCACGCCGTAGGTGGGATGCTGGCGGTGTTTGAGCGCCATGATCTCGCCTTCGACAGTGGTGGCGATGACTTTCAGGTCGGCGGGGACGGGTTCGTAGACCACCAGCGAGTGATAACGCATGGCTTCGAACGGGGTGGGGATGCCAGCGAAGATGCCCTGCCGGTCATGGATGACCTGGGAGGTCTTGCCGTGCATCAGGCGCGGCGCCCGGTCCACTTTGCCGCCGTAGACGGCTCCCAGGCATTGGTGGCCGAGACAGACGCCCAACACGGGGATCTTGCCGGTGAAGTGGCGGATGGCGTCCGCTGAAACGCCGCCGTCTTTGATGGGTTCGCCGGGGCCGGGCGAGATGACGAGCTGGTCGGGGTTGAGGGCGATCAGCTCGTTGAGCGTGACTTTATCGTTGCGAAAGACACGCACGTCAGCGCCGAGTTCGCCGAAGTATTGGACCAGGTTGTAGGTGAATGAGTTGTAGTTATCGATTAGAACGAGCATAGGTTTCTCCTTTTAGTCATTTGCTTCGACCAGGTCGATGGCCCGCAGCAGGGCGCTGGCTTTGTTGACAGTTTCCTGATATTCGTTGGCGGGATTCGAATCGGCGACGATGCCCGCGCCGGCCTGCACGCTGACGGAGTTACCGCGCCCGATCATGGTGCGGATGGCGAGGCAGGTGTCCATAGCGCCGTCGAAGCCGAAGTAGCCGACCATGCCGGCGTAAGCGCCACGCGCATCCGGCTCGAGGGCGGAGATGATTTCCATGGCACGGACTTTGGGTGCGCCGCTGACCGTCCCGGCGGGGAAGGCGGCGCGCACCAGGTCGAAGGCGGTCAGACCGGGGCGCAGCGTCCCTTCGACGTGCGAGACGATGTGCATCACGTGGGAATAGCGTTCGATGGTGAAGAAATCCGAGACGTTGACGGTGCCGTATTCGCAGACGCGGCCCAGGTCGTTGCGGCCCAGGTCCACCAGCATGACGTGCTCGGCGCGCTCCTTCGGGTCGGCCAGCAGGTCTTCGGCGAGAGCGGCGTCAGCGGCGGGATCGGCGCCTCGAGGCCGCGTGCCGGCGATGGGTCGCAGCGAAGCGGTCCGGCCTTCTAAACGGACGAACATCTCAGGCGACGATCCAACCAGCGATAACGGTTCGCCGTCCACGAGTCCGAAGTCAAAGAAAAACATGTAAGGCGAGGGGTTCAGGCGGCGCAGCGTGCGGTAGATGTCGAAGGGGTCGGCGTCGGTCTGGCGGGTGAAGCGCTGCGAGAGCACCACCTGGAAGATGTCGCCCGCGGCGATGTGCTCCTTGGCGGTGCGCACCATGCTTTCGAAGGTTTCCTGGCTCAGGTTCGAGCGGGTTTCGGATTGGGTGGGGCTCACTTTGCGGGGAGCGGGCAGCGGCTGGTCGATGCTCTCGGCGAGTTGGTCGAGTTTGCGTTCGGCGGCTTCGGTGTCGCCGTCGAGCACGTTGGCGATCAGGAAGATGCTGCGGCGGGCGTGGTCGAAGGCGATGACGGTGTCGGCCAGCAGGTAGATGCCGTCGGGCATCCCGGCGGCCTGCATCCCGGCTTCGAGCGTAGGCTCGAAATAGCGCACGGCTTCGTAGCTGAGATAGCCGACCAGCCCGCCGGTGAAGCGCGGCGCACCGGGCACCTGCTGGGCGGGGAAGCGTTCGAGTTCGGCCTGCAAAAATTGGGTGGGATCAGTGTGCGGGTCGAGCGTGATGGTGCGGATTTCGCCGGATTCTTTGACTTCGACCTGTCCGTTTCGCAGGATGTACTCCGCCCGCGGCTGGACCCCGATAAATGAGTAGCGCGCGATGCGTTCCCCGCCTTCAACGGATTCCAGTAAAAAAGAGGCTCCCCTTCCCCGCAGCTTGAGATACAGACTGACAGGTGTCTCCAGGTCGGCCTGCACTTCTCGGATGATAGTTTGTATGTTAGTCGCTTCTAGCAGCATGGTGGCTCCTTCCACACGATTAATAAACAGAACTCCCCTCCATCCATAGGGACGAGAGGGGAGTCTCGTGGTGCCACCCAGGTTAACGCTGTGATAAACAAAAATCCCTGTCGTGATGCAACAGGGAGATGAAGGCCAGCGTCACTCTTTTCAGGTACGGTCTCGGATGAGACTTATACCCTTACTCTGTAACGGGAGTTCCCGGAGCGGGTTACTTGGTTCTGGCGGGAAGACCCCGCCCCTACGTTCGCCCTTTCAACTCGAAGGTCCATTCGGCTTCTGCGCTTTTGCCGTGCTCACACCACTTCTGCCCGGCTCTCTGGAAATCGCTTTGAAGCGTACTCGTCCTCGTCAGCGTTTTTTGTATATTAATGGTCGGTATTGTATGCAATAATGGGATATGAGTTAAGGTGTTTCGAGCCTGTAATCGTAATCGGGATAGGCAGGCATCATTAATCCTGGTGCAAAATCATGTACGACATGCGCAAGATTTTCAAATCATCGTAGTTCAGCGCGCCATTCAGCTTCTCATAAACGGGTTTGAGAAAGGTTGGGCCGAGTTCATCGAACGCGGCGAAGGCGGCCTGTTGTTGTTCTGGTGTGGCGGATGTCATTTCTCGTAAGTCTTCGCCGTTTCGCAGTCTGTTCCCGGCTGAAAGGTACCTTGTCAAATGGCCCAGAATTGTCCCTGCTGTGACATGATAGCGTTCCATCAGGCTTTGGATGGTATCCCCCGCATTGTACGCTTCACCCACAATGACATAACGACGGTTCGCGTCGCTTTTCACGCGGATCGTTTCTTTTTGTTTTTCTTTCAATCCATGCTTTTCGCAATAGGATTGGATAACTTCCAAAAATGCCTTGCCGTATTGGCGTGACTTCACCTGTCCCACGCCAGAAATGTTGAGCAAGCTTTCAGCCGATTGCGGATAATACGCCGCCATTTCTGTGAGCGTTCTATCCGAGAAGATGACGTATGGAGGTACGCCCGCCTCATCCGCCATCTCCTTGCGCTTTTGACGCAGTATCGCGAAGAGCGCATGGTTATATTCGACTTCCTCTTTCCTTTTTCCCTTTTTCTGGACTCGCTCTGTCGCTTCTGGAACGACCCCCATGATTGTTTCCCGTTTCTTGAGCGCTTCCAGTGCCCTGGTAGTGAGACTCAAGGTGCGATACTCACCTTCCTGTTTCAGGAATCCCATCGTCAAGAGTTGACGAGCCAAACGCATCCATTGTTTCTTCGTCAATTCTGTGCCAATGCCGTACGTGGATAATTTGTCATGTCCCCAGCGCAAGACTTTTTCGTTTTTCGAGCCGAGCAGAATATCCGCGATGTGACCCGCGCCGAATTTTTCATCTGCGCGTTTGACACAGGACAGGAACTTTTGGGCGGGGACGGTGATGTCGGTCAGCGGGGTGGGGGCGGAGTTGCAGTTGTCGCAGTTGGAGCAGGTTGAGGCTGAGTATGATTCGCCAAAATAGTTGAGCAGTGGTTTGCGGCGGCAAGTCGTCTCATCTTCTGCGTAACGGACAATGGCGTCCAGATGTCCAATGGCAACGCGTTTCTCATTGCCGTCTTTTTTGTCGATGAAATAGTTTATTTTGGCAACATCCGAATAACTGTAAAACAGGGTGCAGTATGCAGGTAGGCCGTCGCGTCCCGCCCGCCCGATTTCCTGATAATAACTTTCGATACTTTTTGGCAAGTCGAAGTGGATGACGAAGCGCACGTTGGGCTTGTTGATGCCCATGCCGAAGGCGATGGTGGCGACGATAACCTGTGCATCGTCGCGGATGAAGGCCTCCTGATTCTTGGCGCCGTTCGGTATCTTCTAGCCCAGCATGATAGGCGCGGACGGAGTAGCCTTTTGAAGCGAGATAGGCGGCAAGTTCGTTTACCTGACGGCGAGAGAAGCAATATATGATCCCCGATTGGTCTTTATGCTTTTCGAGAATTTGGATAGTTTGTCCGATAGGATCGTGCTTGCGAACGACTTCGATGTACAGGTTCTCGCGGTTGAAGCTGGCGATGAATTCGTTGGTGGTGGCGAACTTGAGGGTGGTACGTATATCCTGACGGACTCTGGTTGTCGCGGTGGCAGTAAGCGCCAGGCAGACAGCGTCCGGAAAGCGCTGGCGCACCTCGACCAGTTGGCGGTATTCGGGTCGGAAATCGTGGCCCCACTCCGAGATGCAGTGGGCTTCGTCAATCGTGAGTAGGTCAACTTTCAGCCCCGCAAGCAGCGAGAGGATGCGCGGGGTGAGCAGTGTTTCGGGTGCGACGTACAACAATTTCACTTCGCCGCGCTTCACATACTCCATGTTTTCCTGGTATTCCTGGTGCCCAAGCGAACTGTTGAGAAACAAAGCAGGAACGCCAAAGGCGCGCAATTGCTCTACCTGGTCTTTCATCAAGGAGATGAGCGGAGAGACAACGACGGTCAACCCGTCGAGGAGAAGTGCCGGGATCTGGTAGCATAGCGACTTACCTCCGCCGGTTGGCATGATAGCAAGTGTATCGCGCCGCGAAAGCACGTTTTCGATCACTTCGCGTTGCAGCGGGCGGAAAGTGTCGTAGCCAAAGGTTTCTTTGAGAATGGAGGCCGGAGTAGGCATGGGTAAAGTATAACGATGATTTTTCTAATGAGAGCTTACATTCCAAAAACAAAAATCGCCCTGCCGATTTGCCAGGGCAAAATAGTTTCTCAGCGCATTTCTGGCCGATGTGGAAAGCCCGGTCGGTGGCCTGATCTTCGACAGCCGGGTTCCACCAGCGGTTGAAGTGGAAGATGTGACTTGAAGAGTTCTGTTTGAATAAAGTCTAGCTTAAACCTATCCCCATGTTAAATGTTTGGGCGGGGTCTGAAACCCCGCCCAAACATTTTATTATTTGTTGACTTGTGTCACCACCGCGGCAAATGCCTGCGGGTCACGGACAGCCAAGTCGGCCAGCATCTTGCGATTGATCTCGATATTGGCCGTCTTCATGCCGTGCATCAGACGGCTGTAGGTTATGCCGTTCAGACGGGCAGCCGCATTGATGCGTGCAATCCACAGCTTGCGCAAATCACGCTTGCGGACCCGGCGATCGCGGAACGAATACCACATGCTCTTTAGCATGGCCTCATTGGCGCGCCGGAAGAGCAGGTGCTTCGAGCCCTTCTGCCCTTTGGTGAATTTCAAGACTTTCTTATGACGTCGGTACCCTTGCGGGCCACCTTTTACACGTGCCATTTACTTACCTCCTGCGAACCCCAGGGCGTCGGCGGGTTGCGCCAGTTGCGTACACCCGGAAGCTGCAAATAAAGAATTCGATATTTGGAAAATAATCCCGTGAGAAACTATTTTTCCATGTTGGGCGCCAGGCGCTTGATGCGTTTGATCAGGCCGCTGCCTTTGACTTCAATCATCTCGCTCAATAGCGCCTTTGTGCGTTTAGACGTGCGGCGGCGAAAATGGCTCTTGCCACCTTTGGTCCGCACTAGCTTACCAGACCCGGTCAAGCGGAACCTCTTTGAGGTTGCCTTATGGGTCTTCAGCTTGAATTTGCCTTTATTAGCTTTGCGAGGCACAGCAACTTACTCCTTTCACGAAAAAAATACCGCGGGCTCAAACGTTCTCCCGCGGAGATTGGACATCTTTCGGGACGTACTAATTCGTTTCGGACTCAGCCGTAGGCTGCTCGTCCTTTTCCTTCTTTTTTGTGCCGCCTTTGGCAGGGGCCAGGATAACCAGCATTGTGCGCCCTTCCATTTGCGGAGCCTGTTCTACCGTACTTACATCGGATAGCTCATGCGCGATTTCTTTAAGTCCTCGAGGGCAATTTCGGGATAATCCATCTCACGTCCACGGAAGCGGATGGTCACTTTGACCTTCATCCCGTCTCCGAGCCAGCGGCGGGCATCTTTCACCTTGAAGCCACGATGATGCTCGTTGGTCTTGGGCCGCAAGCGGATTTCTTTCATCTCGATCTTGGTTTGAGCTTTCCTCGCCTCGCGTTCCTTCTTTGCACGCTCATAGATGAACTTTCCAAAGTCCATTACACGGCAGACGGGCGGGTTTGCGTTGGGCGAGACCTCGACCAGGTCAAGGTCGGCTTCGCGGGCAAGCTCCAATGCCTTTTTTGTGGGTACCACGCCGACGTTGCTACCATCGGGGCCGATCAGACGGACCTCTGCAACACGGATGCCTTCATTTACTCGAAATTCGTTGGCGCTGATATGCTTCTCCTTCTTTATAGAACAGACGGCCAGCCTTTAGCTGGCTTTTTCGCGGACAGATGATACCATGAACGTAGGGGAATCGTCAACAAAACACGCGCTTCAGATCTGAATTTGGGCTTGTTACCGTTAAAAAAATTCCCCCCAACCTTTTGAAGTATCATCGGATATATACAATAGAGAATGATTCTCTTTGAGGATGATGTGGACGAACAACAAGCTATCCGGCAGCTCAAAAACGGCAACATCGGCGGGTTGGAATTTCTCGTACAACGCCATCAGGTCAAGGCGATACCGTAGCCTATCTAATCACGCAAGATCTTGGTCTGGCTGAGGATGTAGTACAGGATTCCTTCATCCGAGCATATCATTCCATTCGCAGTTTTGATGAAATGCGTCCATTCGAACCGTGGTTCTTGCGCAGCGTGGTTAACGCATCGGTCAAGATGATGAATAGATCGGCAAAGCAAGTTGAGGCTTGGAGTGATGCGGATGATGAAGGGGAATGGGCACAGTTTTGATCTGGTGACGAATCTGTTGAAGTCGCAAGTCGAGTCAAGCTGAATTCCAGCATCAATTGTGGAACACGATGCAGAAACTGTCACCGCGTCAACGAGCGGTGATCGTTCAGCGGTATTACCTGGAAATGAGCGAAAAAGAAATGGCCGCTGAAGCAGGAGTTGCCCGCGGAACGATCAAGTGGCTGTTGAACGCGGCCCGTGAACGTTTGCGCAGGCTTTTGGAAAGGAGCGAAGAATGAACGAAGAACGCATGAAAACGGCGTTGGATTCTATCGCTCAACGCAATGTCCCGGAGACGAACAATTTGTGGCCGCGTATTGCGGCCGGGCTTGAAAGGAAATCTCTGCTTCAAACTTTCCGAGCTCGCCCTGTGCTGATGATTATCTTGCTTGTGCTTGCCCTGGCACTAATCACCGGCGTGACGTATGCCATTGGAAGGTTGACAGGCTTTGTCCCCGGTTTTGGATTTGCTACAGGCGAAGTTTATGTGTTGGATGCACCTGTCGGGCTGGTCCAAAACGGGATCACGCTCAGGTTGGAAGATGCCATCTATGATGGAAGCAAGTTGTGGGTCGAGTTGAGTGTGACAAAACAGCCTGTGGTGGATGATTTATCTAAAGTGTATCTACTTTTACCGAGCGGAGAAACCATCCTGGCGCACCACGGAGGAGCGATCATGCCGGATGCAAACACGGTCCGCTTGACTTATCTTTTCTCCGATGTTGGCGATCTGTCTCAGCCTGTTACGTTGATCATGAAGAACCTGGGCAGCGAAACCTTTGAACTAAAGTTCTCACTTCGCCCAGCCCGTGCGAACGAAGTCCTGCCAGCGCTGCCCGAAGCCGGCCTGCCCGTTCAAAGCGAGATGCGCAATGGCATAGCATTGGTTCTGGAAAACGTGGCTATGTCCAGTGACCAGACCGTTTTGCAAGTGTCATTGCACTTCGAAAAAAGTGGTATGTGGTTGGCTGCACCATGGAACATAATCATGACGAGTGCGGATGGCCGCGTTTATCCCTTGAAAGATATTACGCCGGACACACAGGATATGAGTACGATGCGTCTTTATCAAACCGTGCCGTTGCAGGGAAACGAGCACATCACCCTATCTTTGGTCAGTTTTCCGAATAACGAGGGAGAAATTCCTGCCTTCATGGATTTCTCGACTGCCCCGGCTGCCTTTACCTTCGACCCTGGGCAGAATCCGCAGGTAGGGCAGACCTGGAATTTGGACGAGAACGTGAAAATTGGCGCATTCGACCTGCATCTTATGGGCGCACGCATGGTCTCGCCGACTGAATTGCTCTTTACATTCGAGCCGACTGAAGAAGTGACCGGTGTGATGCTTTATTCTGCTCTAGCGAGTGGCGCAGCCGGCGGCGTACCAGTTGACGGAAATTTCAATGCGAGTATAACATTTACTGATATGCCAGATGGCCCCTTCGAAATCCAAGTGAGATCAGTATATTATACTGTTCACGGTCCATGGGAAGTTGAATGGCAGGCTCCCGCCGTAGTCGCTGCAAACTTTCCCACCATGACGCCTGCCCCGTCTCCTACGCCGCTGGCTGTTCCTACACTTTCTTCGCAAGACCCGCTTCTGCTCGAAGTGCAAGCGCTTTCGGAGAAGTTCGATGCTGCGATGGTGCAGGGACCGGCCTGGGTGCATGTGGTCAGCGAGAACCTTGCGGACAATTTGCAGCCCGGCCAAACCTATCCGCCGCCATATTATCAGGACGAGCAATGGAACGAGATTGATAGCGAAGGCTGGGTGACACGCAACCTGACCACTCATCGCGACGCCGATGGAAATATTCTGCAACAGGCAGCTTCCGCTGGGACAAAAAGCGTCAACTTCACGCTAGGAGAGACGTTTGAGATTTCCCCTTACCGTCTCTCTTTCGATTTATTCGTTCAGGACCTGGACTATGCCCTGAAGTCATGGAGAAACGGTCATGCGCGAGGAAACAACCTGTGAAGATGGTTCTCCCTGCTTATTGGTTTCTATCAGCAATCCTGCTGTTGATCGTAAAGCATGGATCAATTTGCAGACGGGCCAACAGGTCAAGCTTCAAACTTTCCAACGCTTAGCGGATGGAACCGAGCAGCCACAATTTACCCAACGATCTATACTCATAGAACGAGTGCAGTCGCCGCCACAAGAAGTTCTAGATATTCTGGCAAGGGTCGTAATTCCATAAGGAGGATAAACAACAAGCGGAGGAAACAACCGCCCTCCGCCTGTCTTCTTTCATCTTTCCTTTTTACTTCTACAACTCAGCCGCTCTCCTGGCAATCCGATCTTTCGCGCGGGCAATGAACTCGCTCAGCGGAATATTGTTTTCTTGCGAGCCATCGCGCACCCGCAGCGAGACCGTGCCTGCTTCCATTTCGTTGTTGCCAACCACCAGCATGTACGGCACCTTCATCAACTGCGCGTTGCGAATCTTGGCGTTCATGCGCTCGGAACTCAGGTCGGCGCTGGCACGAACACCTTCGGCCTTGAGTTGTTTGGCAATCCCCTCGGCATACTCATTCTGCCCGTCCGTGATGGGGATAACGCGCACCTGCTCCGGCGAGAGCCAGACCGGGAAGGCCCCGGCGTAATGCTCGATCAGGAAACCGATCATGCGTTCGTGCGTGCTGAGCGGCGCGCGGTGAATCACTAGCGGCATCTCTTCCTCGCCTGCGCTGTTCGTGAACTTCAAGTTGAAGCGCTCGGGTTGGGCGAAGTCCACCTGGTTCGTGGCCAGCGAGAATTCCTTACCAATCGCAGACCAGATTTGCACGTCGATCTTCGGCCCGTAGAAAGCGGCCTCGTCTTCGGCTTCAACATAGGGTACACCACCATTGTCCATCGCTTTGCGTACCATCTCTTCCGTCTTGACCCACAGACGTTCATTATTCACGTACTTCTTGCCCAGTCCGGCTTTGCTGTGCAGTGACAGACGCATGACGTATTTCTCGATCCCGAACAGGTCGAAATATTTGCGGTACAGGTCCACCACGCCCATGAATTCCTGCTCGAACTGTTCTTCGGCGATGTAGAGATGGGCGTCGTTCATCTGCATCGAGCGGACGCGCATCAGACCCGAAGAGTTCGCCCGATTTTTCATAACGGTAGCAGGTTCCGTATTCCGCCAGGCGCAGCGGGAGTTCGCGATAAGAACGCGGACGCGCATCGAAGATCTTGTGATGCATCGGGCAGTTCATCGGCTTGACGTAGTACTTCACGCCTTCCAATTCCATGGGCGGGTACATGCTTTCGGCATAGTAAGGCAGGTGACCCGATTTGATGAACAGGTCTTCCTTGGTCAGGTTAGGCGTGCGCACGCGGCTGTAACCGGCCTTGCTCTTCCATTTCCTTGGCCAGCTTTTCCAGTTCCTCGATCATCATGCCGCCGTTGGGCAGCCAGAGCGGCAGGCCGGGACCGACCTCGTCATCGAAGATGAAGATTTCCAGTTCCTTGCCAAGCTTGCGGTGGTCGCGCTTTTTGGCTTCCTCCAGCATGTGCAGGTATTGTTTGAGTTCATCCGGCTTCTGCCAGGCCGTACCGTAAATGCGCGTAAGCATCTTATTGTTTTCGTCACCGCGCCAGTAAGCACCAGCGATCGACATCAGTTTAACGGCAGCCGGATTGATCTGCTTGGTGTTGTCCACGTGCGGCCCACGACACAGGTCTACGAACGAATCGGACTTGTAGATCGAGATTTCCGGTTTCACATCCAGCGGCTCGCCATATTCATCGAGTCCACCCTGCTCCAGCCCATCGATTAATTCCAACTTGTAAGGCTGGTCTTTGAAGATCTCGCGTGCCTTCTCGGCAGGCAGCACTTCTTTCTCGAAATCGTGATTACCGGCGATGATTTGTCGCATGCGCTTTTCGAGCTGGGGCAAGTCATCTGCGGAGAGGGGTTCGGGCAGATCGAAATCGTAATAGAAGCCGTTCTCTACGGGCGGACCGATCGTGTACTTGGCGTCGGGAAATTTTTCCAGGACGGCCTGTGCCATGATGTGCGCCGCCGAGTGACGGATTTTATAGAGTTGAGACTCTTGGTATTTTTCTTCAGCTTGTTTAGCCATTTTCGCTTCCTTTCTAGATACTTCGACACCGCTCACCTGTGCCTGCGGCACCGGCGCGGGCAGTACAAGCGTTGTGTTTGCTACCGCTTCAGACGAGATTTACGCGGTTCCGGAGCGAAGCGGTACACAACCTCCGGGCCGCTGTGGAGTAATGGTTTTCATAGCAGCCTCCTGAAATGAAAAAACTCTCACCCAACACGGGGCGAGAGTTATACTCACGCGGTTCCACCCGATTTGAACCAGTCAGACCCTAAGGGTCTCATGCCAACTCATCTCATTTGCAGCCTGTAACGGGGCCAACCGTTCATCTTACTCGCTGAAGGCTGATTGCTGTCAGCTTTGAGATTTCCGCTCGCGGGGGGTTTTCTTCGGGGGCTGCCGGAGCAGGCTCTCAACCATGGACCTGCTCTCTCTGTCGGCGCACAGACCAATTACTCGTCCCGGTCGTTGCGTTTGGATATAAGTTGTCATATTATAAGCCGCTTTCGGGGCCTGTCAAGCAGCCGGTTGATCAATATGTTATAATAAATTTAATAGTTAGAAACCAATCCTGAGTTTTCAGGATGTTCCTAAGAAGTATGGAGGCATCGACTTAAACATGTAGGATCGGTGGGTAAAACCACCGCAGGGGACGAGTTGATCCGGTTGAACAGATTTGCATTTGTTTAACATATTGGGGGCTTCTTGGGATTTGGTTGGAAAACCAAATCTTTTTGTTTTATACAGGAAGAATATTTGGTTTCTACTAAAAATTTAAACGGAGGTTTTGTTTTGACTAAAGTAGTTTTAAGAGATGGTGAATCCCCGCAAAAGTTGTTGCAACGTTTTCGAAAAAAAGTCACGCGTAGTGGCCTTATGAGCGAAGTTCGTAAAAGGCGCTGGTTTGTCTCCAGAAGCGAACAGCGAAGAATGGATGAGAAAAAGGCAATACGGCGACTCAAAAAGCGCGAAAGAAAGAAAGAGGAATATAGTCATTAGGAATATCGGCAAGGCTAGGAGGTGTATTGATGAATATGCAGCCAGTCACTTATTCTAAAGGAGATTGGATCGTCCATGCTCATTATGGAGTTGGGCAGGTGAAGGGATTAGAAAAGAAAGAGTTGGAAGGGGAGAAGAAACTTTTCTTTAAAGTGAAAACCTTCGATAGTGTATATTGGTTGTCGATCTTTAGAACGGACGCTGATTATATTCGGCCAATTACTTCCGAATACCAGATAAAACGTGCGCTAACCATCATTCGTAGACCGCCGAAACAGTTGCCTGAGAGTCACACAGAGAGAAGCAAGATGATCACAGAGGCGCTGAACGATACATCCCTCCATCCGAAAGCTCGCATGATTCGGGACCTGAATGGGAAACAGGAAGAATCCAAACTTAATTTCACAGAAGAGGATGCTTTCCTGAAAATGAAAAAGCAATTCTTGAATGAATGGTCTGTTGTCCAGAACATGGATCGCGAGATCTTGGAAGAAAAATTGGAAAAGGCGCTGGAAACCAGCCTGGAGAAGATTGCCGAAACTTCATAGGCGTGAAAGCCATCAACGAAAACGCGAACCGCTCTGCCCGTATGGAGAGTGGTTTGTTTTTTAATTTATGGGCGGCCTAGAACTGGTTTATTGCTTCTTGCATAAAATGCTAAACTTACAAGTCAGTTTTTCAGGAAAAATATGAACTGTGACGTTTAGATAATTACGTAATATTTTGCAAATTTAGGGGCTTTGCATCTTACCCTCGCTGCAACTTTGAAGAGTTTTCCCCGTACATAAGTGTGAATGTGCGAAAAGGCACAATGGACCGGAACGGATTGCTCTTTGAGGAAAGATGGACACAAAACTTAACACCAGCCAAGCTCTGGCTGCTGCTATCACGAAAGCAGCCAGTAAACAGACTTACTATACGATTTGTTTATTTGTGGATCGAGAACATGTTGATGATGCTTACCGGGCTTACGGCTACTTTCGTTGGGTGGATGATGTTCTTGACGCGGAGGCCCTCGTTGGGGAGGATGCAGGCACAAAGCCTGTGCTGCGGCAGGCACAGTGAGCGACATCGTCCCCTTTGGGGAAGTCGAAGCGGCCGAAAAGATCGCTTTCGTCAATCGTCAGAAGTCCCTTTTGGAGGCCTGTTATCGCGGCGACGTGCCAGATGATGTGTGCGTTGAGGAACGGATGCTGGTCGATCTGGTTCACCATGACAACGAACAGAACAGCGGTTTGAAATCTTATCTGCGCAACATGATGAATGTGATGATTTTTGACGCTCAGAGACGTGGCCGGATTATTTCGCAGGCGGAACTGTGTGAATATTCGCGCATGCTGGCGACGGCTGTCACCGAGGCCTTGCATTACTTTATTGGCCACGACAACCCTACGCCTCGTCACGAAGCGCGCTATCTGGCAGTGACTGCTGCGCACATCACGCACATGCTGCGCGATGCAATCGAAGATGCCGAAACCGGTTATTTCAATGTGCCACATGAGTACCTTCAAACACACGGGGTTTCACCGCAAGACGTAGAAAGTTGGGCCTATCGAGCATGGGTGTGTCAGCGAGTGGGACTGGCGCGCACGTATTTCAAGGCGGGACGCGAATGTACAGCCCAAGTCAAGAGCCTGCGCTGTCGCCTGGCGGGTTATGCATATACGGCGCGTTTTGAATGGATGTTGCGCACGATTGAACGAGATAACTATTGCCTGCATTCCGAATATCCCGGACGGAAAAGTTTATGGGCGGGTTTGTGGATGGGCTGGATGACTCTGGTATCCATATTTGCCCCAACCTGGTTGGATGCGGGATCGCGCGATTTGGGCATGCAGGTTGTTCGAATGAGGGAGCTATGAAAACAAAAACTGTGATCGTGATTGGCGCTGGCATCGGCGGGATGACTGCTGCCATTCATCTGGCAAAACAAGGTTTACACGTTACTGTACTCGAGAAGAATTCCCGTCCCGGCGGGCGCTGCGACCGCATCAACCAGGATGGACATCATTTCGACACCGGCCCAACGCTGCTGGTCATGCCTTTGCTGTACGAATCGGAATTCGCTGCGCTGGGCACTTCCATGCGCGAGATGTTAGATTTACAGCGCGTTGACCCGACTTATCACCTGGTCTTCGATAATGGCAGTCAGTTGGCGCTCACGTCTGATATGAAATCCTTACAGGAACAACTGGAAAGCTTCGAGCCGGGCAGCTTCCAGGGCTTGCTGCGTTACATGGACGAGGGCCATCGTCACTACCATCTGGGCATCGAGAAACTGGTCCAACCGGATTTCCGCAAAGCCTCCGATTTCTTCAAGCTCGGCAATCTGCCTCTGCTTCATCAGGTGAAACCATTGGTGAAGCATTACGCCAATATGTCAACCTACTTTGACGACCCGCGCCTGAAGGCGGCTTTTACCTTCCAGGATGTATATATGGGGCTGAGTCCGTTCGAGGCGCCCGCCACCTTCTCGATGATGCCTTATACCGAACTGGCGCATGGCGTCTGGTATCCCAAAGGCGGTATGTATCAGGTGGTCGAAGCCCTGTTTTCTCTGGCGCGCGAAGCCGGTGTGGAGTTTTCCTTTAACACGTCTGTGGAGCAGATCGAGGTCAACGGGCAGGGCACACGCGGCGTATTGTTGGCGGACGGGAAGCATCTGGGAGCGGATGCGGTCCTGGCGAACGCCGACCTGCCCTATGTCTACCAGAACCTGCTCCCACAGGATGGACAGGCCAAAAAGCTGGCGCGCAAACGATTTTCCTGCTCGGTTATCAGCTTTTTCTGGGGAATGGACAAACCATATGAGACTCTTCCCCCGCACACTCTCTTCCTGGCAGAGGACTACCGCGAGAATTTTGAAAGCATCATACGGGACCTGGGCCTGCCAGCCAACCCCAGTCTTTATGTCCATGCCCCGGCCCGGCTCGACCCATCCATGGCCCCGCAGGGACAGGATACCCTGATCGCCATCGTGCCCGTTGGACATATGTCCGCAAACGGAGAGCAGGATTGGGGCGCCATCCGCGACCAGGCGCGGCAGCATGTCTTTCGCCGCCTGCGGACTTTAGGCATCACTGATCTCGAAGAGCATATCAAATTCGAAGTGAATTTCACCCCGCTCTCCTGGCGTAAACGCTATAACCTGGTGAAGGGCTCCACGCACGGACTATGCCACAACTTGACCCAGTTGGGATATTTCCGCCCTGATAACCGTCACCCGCATTACCATAATCTGTACTTCACCGGCGCCAGCACACGTCCCGGTACAGGCATGCCGACCGCCATGGTTTCAGGCCGGCAATCCGCACAACGAATCGTAGACGATTTGCATATCTAATTCCTGAGGCTGTCAACAAAACACCATTCATTGGATTCGTTAGCCTTGACGCGTGGGATAATATGTGTAAAAATTCATGAAATATATATCATGATACATGTATCGTATAAGGGTGAACGGCACCATGACTAAAAGCAAATGGACATTTATTACCAACCATGCTTCCGTGCTGACTTTATTGGATCATAAAGAGCATTTGACATCTCGTGAGATTGCAATGACTTTAGGTATAACAGAAAGGTCTGTTATTCGAATTATCAAAGATCTTGAGTTGGAAGGTTATATTACCAAGCGGAAGGAAGGTCGAGAAAATCGTTATATTGTCAATAAAGACCTTCCACTCCGTCGCAACGATCAACGGGAAGTCCCTGTTTATGAACTTATCCAATTGATTTCTCGCAGGAACTGATTAATTTTGAGTATGCTGCCAGTTTCCGTTTATTGACAACCATTGAACGAATTCCCATTTCATTTACTTGTTGTTCAGTTTTCAAATGAAGCCCTTGATAAAGCGATTAACCTGTATGGATAGCAGGTTGGTTTGTTGAAAGCTGACATTGGAGGATCGTATGGTCTTTGCTAGACGAATTTCGTGCCTGTTCTTGTTTGTAATTTTCCTTACAGCCTGTGGAGGTGGTTTGGAAGCTGAACCTACCACAGATGTCGATTTTGTCCTGACTTCTGGTGTGGGAACTATGGTCGCCTCGTTTTTTGGGACTTAGACGGCGCTTTATACGCCCCCGGTCGCTACCAACACCCCCCCGGTTGCTACTAGTACGCCGATACCTTTGCCTTCGCCCATAGATACTCCAACGCTTGCCCCTATATTTGTTCCTTCTCCAACGCCCTTAACGATTTACTACACTGCCACACTTAATACCAGCATACCCAGCCCGACTGGCACGATATATACTGCAACAACGGACCCATCATCCTTAGCTATCGGTTGTAATAACCTCGCGCTGATATATGATGTCACGATCCCAAGTGGCACAACATTTACGCCTGGAGAGGAGTTCACTAAAACCTGGAAGGTGGAAAATAATGGTACCTGCGACTGGGAATATCCATATAGGCTCTCATTTTCCGGTGGGGATCAACTCAGCGGGGTGGACAGACGGCTTGCGAAGACAATCATCCCAGGAAAATGGACAGAGATATCGGTTTAACTGGAAGCGCCGAAGCCGGAAGGAACCTATACCGGGTACTGGCGTATGGCAGATTCAGAAGGAAATATGTTTGGCACTACTTTGTCTGTTTCCATCAAAGTGAAGAAGCCGTAAGCAAATACGCAGACACCTCAACCAACAGTAATTCCAACAGACACAGCTACACCCACAGACACGCCTACAGCAACTCCGT
This sequence comes from uncultured Chloroflexia bacterium, assembly GCA_963829615.1. Lineage (GTDB taxonomy): Bacteria > Chloroflexota > Anaerolineae > Anaerolineales > Villigracilaceae > JAABUE01. Next base: position 1,169 of record CAWHJM010000056.1, on the reverse strand, counting down.
AGATGTGTCTTGAAGGAACAATGCAGAGCAATCAATCGTCTTATATAAAGGATTAGAAGATAATAAAGACAAATGTAAAACCAGGTTGTCTGCTGCGATAACATTGTTTTTATCCGGACATCTTTGTTCATAATATGGACAATTATATTTACTGGTTTGACAAAGCATATCTAACCTGGAACTTGTTAGGAGGAGCTATGTTGCACTCTCATCGAGTTTCTTTGACAATTATTATTTTGTCGATTGTGGTTTTGGCCTGTGCTTTGCCCACCATTGCACTACAAGATCCGAGCGCTATCAGCACGGCAGCCGCTCAAACCGTAATTGCCAAATTTACCCAGGCGGCTTTATCAGCGACATCTTCCCCCAACTTACAAGAACCAACACTTACCTTTACGCCTGTGCCGCCAACGTTTACACCAACAGAGACATCTACACCATCGCCAACGCTCACAGGGACACCGTTTTTTACACCCACACCGATCGTTCCGCAAATCAGCGTTTCGGTACCTACGAACTGTCGTGTTGGTCCCGGGAAAGTTTATCGGATGGTAGGTGCGTTGTTGGTTGGCGAGAGCGCTCAAATCTATGGGATCGATCCAACGAGCCAGTACTGGTACATCCGCAATCCAGACGTGAGCAGCGGATTTTGTTGGGTCTGGGGGCAATACGCTACGATTACCGGAAATACCGCCCTTCTGCCGGTTTACACGCCGCCACCGACACCCACGCCCACATTTACACCAACACCTTCCCCTGATTTTGAGGCTGCTTACAGCAGTTCGGATACCTGCGTGGGCTGGTGGGTGGAGATCAGGTTACGGAATACCGGTTCGATTCCTTTCAAATCGATGGGAATCACAATTAAGGATACAGTCACCGGGGTTGTGCTTGCAAACTTTGCAAATGGTTTTACCAATATTGACGGTTGCCTCTCTTCAAATACCAGAGACACGCTTGACCCAGGAAAAACACGTGTCGTCAGCGCTCCAGCTTTCAACTATGACCCAAGTGGGCACAAGATTCGTGCCACGATCATCTTGTGTTCAGATGCCGGTCAGAGCGGTACCTGTGTGACAAGAACGATCAATTTCACACCATGAACCAATCCATCAGTGGGACCAATCGAGCCCTCAAAAATAAAGCTCCAGTGTCTCACCAAGACACTG
>CAWHJM010000055.1:0-9003 GCA_963829615.1 uncultured Chloroflexia bacterium | reverse complement strand
CACTCGCTCGATGCTTTACTTTGTATTTAGTGTAAGTCTTCTATTGGTGAGTGGTTGCGGGACGCCACCAACAACCTTGCCACCGGAGCCAACTCATCGCCTGTCCCCACAGCAACACTGAACCGGCCAAACCGGAAGAGCCACAACTGCTTTTGACCCTAACGGGCAATGAGACACCCTTCGATATGCCATATGGGGTAGCGATCGCCCCGGACGGCAGTATTTACGTTTCTGACAGCGGCAACAACCGCATTTTGAAGTTCAACAAGGCGGGTAAACCGCTAGAGACCTGGGACCAGGCTGGCAGTGGCGATGGCGAATTCAAATCCCTGGGCTTTGGTGGTCTGGCTGTAGATGCGGATGGGGACGTTTTTGTGGTTGACAATGGCAACCATCGCATCCAGAAATTCGACAGTGAAGGTAATTATTTGACACAGTGGGGCAGTGAAGGCACAGATGACGGTCAATTTGTGCGCGCGATTGGGATCGCTGTAGATGGCGATGGCAACGTCTATGTGACCGATGATGGCAATCCTTACGTGCAAAAGTTCGATAATAACGGCCAGTTCCTGATGAAGTGGGGCGGCCAAGGAAAGGGTAATGGCCAGTTCAACCACGCAACCGGCATTGCGGTGGATGCGCAGAGGAACGTCTTTGTCGCGGATTACAACAACCAGCGCGTGCAAAAATTCGACCAGCAGGGAGAGTTCATCACCGCCTGGACAATGGCATCAGACCTGAACTCGACCGGCACGCCGGAAGGCATCGCGTGGATAACCAAGGACATGTCTACATCACTGATTATCAATTTGGCCGCGTGCAGGTGTTCAACAATGACGGCAAACAACTCTTGGTCTTTGGCTCACATGGCCTGGAAGCTGGGCAATTCAGGAAGCCGACTGGGATTGCGGTTGATGCCCAGGGCAACGCCTACGTGGTCAGCCAGACGAACAACAACGTACAGGTATTTGGATTGCCCGCCATCGAGGAGTAGGCATATGCCCTGCTCATCTCTGTTCACTTGTCCTCACAGGGTATCTCTGGTAAAGTTCACCTACCTTCTGCTCTAAAGGAATATATTCGTATGGCCACTGACCTAACTCATCGTCGCCTGCCCTGGCTCATGCTGGTTGCCCGCATCGTTCTGTTCGCGGCCTGGCAGGGAGTGATTGCCCTGCTCTATCTTCTATCCGGTTCAACCGCCGCCTGGGATGCATCCGCTGCCTGGTGGACGGTGACCGCCACACTGACCAATCTGGTCTGCATCTTCTTGCTAATCAGGTTATTCAAAATGGAAGGCCTGCGCTATCGCGACCTGTTCCGTTTCCAGCGTGAAACCGTGAAAACGGATCTGTTGTGGGTGCTGGGATTACTCATCCTATCTATCCCGGCAGCCACGCTCCCGAATTACTTTGCTGCCCAGTGGCTATTTGGCGATTCGCAAGCTGTTGTGCCGCTCTTCTTCAGAGCGCTGCCGCTATGGGTCGATCTTGCCGACGCTGGTGCTCTTCCCGCTCACGATCGCGCTGGCTGAAATCCCGACCTATTTCGGCTATGTGATGCCACGCCTGGAAAAACAGGTCGGGACATGGCTGGCTGTTCTCTTGGCTGCGCTGGCGCTAGCTGCACAGCATGTGACATTGCCGCTGGTCTTCGATGTGCGCTTTATTCTTTGGCGGCTGCTGATGTTCATTCCCTTCGCGCTGCTATTGGCCATCGCACTGCGTTGGCGTCCGCGTTTGCTGCCGTATATGGTCATCGTTCACGGGCTACTCGATCTTTCCGCCGCGTGGATGGTATACACTGCCTCGATTTAGCCATGCCTACCGAAAAGGAAGTCTACGAAGCACACGCCGACCAGTATGAACGCTTGATCCGGCGCGAAGACTACCAGCATAATATCCTGGCCGCCATCGAGGATTATTTCCCGCTCAACAAAAATATGGATGTGGTCGAGCTCGGCGCAGGGACAGGCCGCCTGACGCGCCTGCTGGCGCCACGCGTAAAGTCCATCAAAGCCTTCGATAGCTCTGCGCATATGCTCGAAGTGGCTGAGAAATCGTTGCACGAAATGGGGTTCACCAACTGGGAAACTGGCGTAGCCGACCATCGCCAGGTTCCTGTTGCAGACCATAGCGCAGATTTGGTCATCGCAGGCTGGAGTTTTTGTTATTTGGCAGTTTGGGGTGGCGCGGATTGGGGTTCCGCGTTACAGGATGGTTTGAACGAAATCCAGCGCATCCTGCGGCCGGGCGGGATGGTGCTCATCATCGAATCGCTGGGTACGGGTACCGAGAAGCCCCGTCCGCCGGAGCATCTGAGAGCGTATTTCGACTGGTTAGCGGAAGCCCCCTTCGGGGATGGTACAGGCTTTGAGCGCGGTTGGATGCGCACGGATTATCGCTTCGAGTCCATCGAAGAAGCCGTCGAACTGTCCACATTTTTCTTCGGCGAGAAAATGGGCCAGGAAGTCCGCCAGAAAAATTGGGCCATCCTGCCTGAATGCACGGGGGTCTGGTGGAAGAGCGGGTAAAATCGGGTCGTGTTTGATCTTACCAATTGTCGCTTTGCTTTTTTGGATTTGGAGACCACCGGCCTCTCGCCCTGGTTCGGCGATCGGATTTGCGAGGTGGGGATTGTATTGACCGAAGGGAAACGCATCAAGGAGACGTTCGAGAGACTGGTGAACCCGGGAAGGGAACTCTCGCCTGCGGCGGCCAGCACCAACGGTCTGACGGACGCCGAGCTTGCTACCGCGCCCCCATTCGAAGACGTGGCTGACGCGTTGAGCGCCTACCTGCGTGACGCGGTGGTGGTCTGTCACAACGCACAATTCGACTTGCAATTTCTTGACAACGAATTCCGCCGTATCGGACGGGAAGTGCAGATCCCCAACCTGATCGACACACTGACCATCGCGCGCGAACGCTTCGACCTGCCGTCGAACACGCTGCTCTCGATTGCGGAGGCCTTCCACGTGCCGATGGACGTCTCGCACCGCGCGCTGGCCGATGCGCTCACCGACCGCGGCATCTTCTTCGAGATGATGGATGCCATCCAGCCGCCGGGTGGGAAGTTGGATGATTTCATCGGCATCTACAATTCCCCGGCCTGGTCAAAAGGCAGCATCCAACTGCCTACCGAGTTGAGCGAGGCTATCCAGAGCGGCAGGCGGCTGCGCATCACATATATTGACGGCAAGGGCAAGCGCAGCAAACGCTGGATTACGCCCTATCAGGTAATCGGCCTTTCAGATTATATCTACCTGCATGCGCATTGTCACCTGCGCAAGGCCGAGCGCAGTTTCCGCCTGGACCGCATCGTCGAGATCGGGGTTGAGGTGTAGCATGGGATATTTGCTGTTGGAAGGCGGCGCGGAATTTGGCGGCGGCATGCGCGAACCTGACCTGCGCGCCATCCAATTGGCTGGCGGAGCGGACGCGCCCATCCGCATCATCCCAACCGCTGCCGCGCCGGATAACAATCACGTGAGGGCCGGGAACAACGGCCTGCGCTGGTTCCAAAGTCTGGGCGCACGAAACGTGGAGTCCTTGCCGTTGATCGACAAGACCAGCGCGAACGACTCCCAAATCGTGGACTCTCTCCGCGCCGCAAAATTGATCTACCTGCTGGGCGGGTTTACGCACTATCTCGGCCAAACGTTACTGGGCAGCAAAGCCTGGGAGGCTGCGTTAGAGGCTTATCAGAACGGCGCGGTCATCGCCGGGTCCAGCGCTGGGGCGATGGTGTTGTGCGAGCATTACTATGATCCGGGCCGCGGAAAGGTGGAGCGGGGACTGAACCTGGTGCCGAACGCCTGCGTCCTGCCGCATCACAATAGGTTTGGGAAGAATTGGGCCGGGAAGTTGAAAGACGCTCTTGCCTGGCGTGACTTTGCTTGGGATCGATGAATATACCGGCATGTTGATGGAAAATGGGGAATGGACTGTGTATGGTGGTGGCGGTGTGACCGTGTACCGGGGGAAAATTTTCGAAACATATGTTTCCGGAAAAACATTTAAGCTATTTTGAAAGGCAAAAAAGATCTTAACGCGAATCCCGCGAATGGGGGCGAATGATGCAAAAAACGCAGATTTTTACTTTTTGATCAGCGAAAATCTGCGTCCGAATTGGTTTTGGAAATAATCGCTAGCTTTCCCCGCTGACTTCCTTCCAGGCTTTCATCATATTGAGCGCATCTTCTTCCATGATGGGGCTTTCGCACAGGATGCGCCCGGCACAGCCGAAATCACTCAGCGCGCGCAGCAGGGCTTCCAAATCCAGGTCGGCTTCTTCCAGTTTCAGATGGTTCTTCTCGCCCTTGGGGCCATACTCGATACCCGAAAGGTGGATGTGCAAGCGCTTCAATGATTTCTTCCCCAAGGCTTTGCTGTAGGACTCCAGATACTTCGACCATTCGTCATAGGTGTTGACGCTCCCATCACCGGGGCGGGCGTGCAGGTGGGCAAAGTCGAGGCAGGGTTCCACGCCCTCGATGGCTTTGCTCATTGCAAGCGTGTCTTCCAGCGAACCCAGCATGGCCGATTTGCCCATGGTCTCAGGCCGCAAGGTGACCGGGTTACCCGCCGCGCGCAATTCGTCCACGCAGCCTTGCAAACGCGGAATAGCAACTTTCAGCACTTCTTCGGGCGGACGCTCGAAATACGAGCCGGGATGGAAGATGATGTCGGTACAACCGGCCAGGTTGCCATAATGGGCTGCATCCATCAGCCGCTGGCGGGACTTGGGCCATTCGGTCTCGTCCGCGTTCAGGTTGATGAAGTAGGGCGCATGTACGCTCAAACCAACGCCCTGCTCTTGCCCGGTCTGTTTGATGGCAGCACAGGTCCCTTCGCTGACGCGCACTGCACGCACCCAGCCTAACTCGAGTGCTTCCAGTCCGATGGATTTGCTGAATTCAATCGCGCCCACCGAGCCGCCCGGTTTCTTGGGCGTGCCCGTGGGGGAACCGACGGTGCCAAATCGAAACGATAAAGTCATAGAAGAACCCTTTCTACCACAGAGAACACCGAGTTCACGGAGATTTTTAAATGGTCTTTCTCTGTGGTCTCTGTGTACTCCGTGGTTACTTACCAAACCAGATAGAAATTTTTGCCCACAACGGCGGGCCCAGGATCAGCAAGCCCACGCCAATCGATGCCAGCGCCGCGATCAGGACGGCGGCCGCGCCCACGTCCTTGCCGACTTTAGCCAACGGGTGTTTATCGGGGCTGGCCAGGTCCACAACCGCTTCGATGGCCGTGTTGAAAAACTCTGCCGCCCAGACCATGGCGATGGTTACCAGCAGTACGGCCAAATCGCGGGCGGACAGTCTCAGCCACAGCGAAACAATGATGACCGCGGTCGAGATGACGGCATGGATCCAGGCGTTTTGCTGCGTGCGCAATACGTGCCACCAGCCGCGGAAAGCGTAGCCAAAGGAACGGATGCGGGAGACGAGGAAGGATTTCATTAGATGCGTTATTTTTATGCGAGTTATTCGAATGTACGATTTGAACGATTGATACTGACTTACGTTTATCCTGTATCTCAATCCCTGACAACCCGAGTTTTTCCAGGACTTCGGCCTGCGCTTTCCACATGCGAGTTTTTTCGCCAGCCTCGGCATGATCATAGCCCAGCAGGTGTAGAGTCCCGTGGACGGCCAGCAACTGCACTTCGGCCTCCAGCGCGTGACCGGCAGCCTGAGCCTGCCCTTCAGCGCGCGGAATCGAAATGAGGATGTCGCCCAGATAACGGCGGGCAGTTTCAGGATCCGTTTCGGAAGCGGGGAAGGATAGCACATCAGTGGGGGCGTCGATGCCCAGATAGTCCCGGTTCAGTTCGTGCAGTTGCGCATCGTCCGTCAACACGATGGTCAGGTCGCCATCCGCAGATTGATGCGCGAGCACGGCCAGAGCGGCACGTTCAAGGATGTCTGGCGCGAGGCTGGTTTGCAAGGATGGATTGACTTCGATATAGATCACGATTTGTTTACGTTGTGTGGAATGGTCGGAACGTCTTCGGTAGCCACTGGGGCTTTTACCTTTGGATATTCGATGCGCGGATGGAAGGAACCGCGCAAGGTGGTGGCGAAGGATTCCGCGATTTTGTTGAGGTCGCTCAGGGTAAGCTGAGTATGATCAAGTTGTCCGGACGATTGGGCATGTTCGATGGCGCTGCGGATAATGGCCCGCAGGTCTTCCTCATTAGCAGGTCTGCCAGCGCGAACGCGTGCTTCCGTGCCGTCTGCCAGCATCAACAGGGCTGTCTCGCGCGAGCGTGGACTTGGGCCAGGGTAACGGAATTTTGAGGCATCTACCCTGGATTCGTCACCGCCCGCAGCTTCGACGGCTTTGGTGTACTGGTAACGGGTGAGCATCGTGCCATGATGCTCGAGGATGAAATCGTCAAGGCGGCGTGGCAGGCGATATTTGCGCGCCAGCTTGATGCCATCCAGTACGTGCTGGGTAATAGCGGCGGAGCTATCCGCAGGGTCAAGATCGTCGTGCGTGTTGAGACTGCCATGCGTCTGGTTCTCGATGAAAAAGGATGGGTTCACGGCCTTGCCTATATCGTGGAAGAGCGCGCCCACACGGGTCAGTAGAGCGTCCGCGCCGATATTCTCAGCAGCTTGCTCGGCCAGGTTGGCCACCTGCAAGCTATGCTGGTAGGTACCCGGCGCGTTACGCAGGAAATATTGAAGTAGAGGAAAATCAGGACGCGAAATCTCGAGCAGTTGCAGTGGCGTGGTCAGGCCCAGGACTTGGGCCAGGAAATATTGCAGCAACAAGGTGATACTGGCTGAGGCCATGCCGTTGAAGACCGCCGCGCCCGACAACGTGACAATCCCAACCCAATCCATCTGGTTGAACGGCAGGCGGAAAGCCAGGATCATGGCAATCCCTGCCAGCGCAATCGCGATGCCCGCGCGGAAGAAGACCCAGAAACGCCGGGCAGACCCGAGCACGAGCACGCCTGTCAGCGAGGCCAGCATGTAATAAGGCATCAGGTCGAGTGTATTGGGCAGGCCATAGGCCGCCAATACGGAAATGACCAGCCCGAAGATCAGGCCGGTTTCCAGGTTGAAGAGCGTTGCCAGCAGCAGAGCCACTGCGGGCAACGGATATAGATATGGGATGATCGTGCGGTTGGGAATGGACAATCGCGCCCCGACCAGGAAAAGAATAAAAATGATAGCAATCAGCACCAGGCTGCGGACTTCGGAGAGATAAGGCCGGCTGCGGCGATAAAAATACAGTCCCACAAAGGTGGTCGTCAGGAGTACCAGTGCAGTCACACCCACATAATCCTGCCATTGTTGACCAGACTCGATCAGCCCCAGTTTCGTGAGCGCTTCCAGTTGTGCAGGGGTGATGATTTGACCACCCGCTACGACCGTTTCCCCCGGTTTATACGACTGGACCACCGGCTGGACGGCATCACGCGCAGCCTGACGGGCGGCCTCGGTCAGTTCTCGGACTGCTGAAGCTGTTCGGCGTGATAAAGGCGGATACCAGTTCCGTGACCAATCCCGCCTGCTCCTCGGTCAATGCCAGGCTGACCAACGAAGGCACGCTGCGACGAATGGCCTGCAGGTCGTTCTCGCGGATGGTGTTGCGCATGACCTGCTCGAGCACGCTCAAGGCTTCTTGCTGGACAGTATCCCAGCGGGCATTGGACAGGTTCAGGATCTGGCCGATGGTTTCGGAGTTGAGCGTCAGGTCGCTCAGGGACTGGATGTCAGACTGTTTTTGCTGGGGCGTGGCAAATTCGTCGGCACGCACCAGGCTGATATAGTCGAGAGCAGTCCGCAGGCGTTCGATCTGACCGCGCGCGGTGGACGGATCGGGCGAGGAATAGACCTGGGGAATGGCGCGTTCAGCTGCTGCGCGTGCTTCTTCCGTTCGCACTTCGCTGACGTATTCGATCGCCTGGGGTGCCTGGAGGTCGCGCGGCGCAACGTCACCCGCATTTAGCGGCAGCGCCCCCGGGCTAAGAGACAGGGGCACGATCAGGGCGGCCAACGAGGCCAGGCCCACCAGGATGAGCAAGATGAATTGGATCGTGCGAATGCGGGCAGTGACTTTCCCAGGTTTGGCAGAAGCCATTATTTCGCCAGGTATCGGGACGCGGAAAGCACGGATTTTTTTGCTCTAGCCGTGTAGTCTGTCGCCAAAATTAAAATCATCCGGCGAGCATCTCGCGCACGATCGCGCTGACCTCGCCACCGGGCGCGCGGCCTGCCACCTTCTCCAGTGCGACTTTTATGACCTTACCCATGTCGGAAGGCGCAGAAGCGCCTGTCTCAGCGATGGCGGTCTTGACGATCTCGCGCAACTCGTCAGCGGGCATGGCTTCGGGCAGGAAGACTTCCAGCACAGCGATTTCGGCTTCGTTATCTTTGATGAGGTCATCGCGGCTGGCCTGTTTGGCTTCTTCGATAGCTTCTTTGCAATTCTTGATTTCCTTCTGCAGGAGCGCGATGACCGCCAGATCGTCCAGCTCTGTGCGCTTATCCACTTCGACCTGCTTGATGGCCGCCAGCGCCATGCGGACGGTGTTCCTGCGCACCACATCCCCGGAGCGCATGGCATCTTTCATGGATTCGGTAAGTTGAGTTTTTATGTCCATGTAGGGGATTATACTAGAAAGCCACCCTGGTTTCTGTCAGTGTTGTTCCCTTCGGCAAAGGTCTCTCGACCTTGCCGATTTTGTTTGTTGAGACCTTCGGGGGCTATCGCGGCCAATTTGTCCTGCATTTTCCCAAACGCTAATCAATTTCTACCAAAATCTACATTGACCAATCCCGGAAAAAAGAAAATAATACTACCATCATCCAAATGAGAAGCCTGGAGGTTTTATGAGCGCAGAAAATGTTCCCAAACACACCCCCATGAACAGCAAATCGCATATGCCGGAAAATTCGGTCCTCTTCGAAAAGATCGTCCCGGCTGCGCTGATTTCCATGGGCGTGCTGACCGTTTTCCTGATCTTATTTGC
>CAWHJM010000054.1:0-14030 GCA_963829615.1 uncultured Chloroflexia bacterium | reverse complement strand
CCTTGGCCGCCCGGAATGACGAGTGTCCCTGTTTCTGCGATGCCTGCCAGCGCGCCGGTGATTCCGGCCTTGATGGTTTCATCCGCTTCATGCTGGACCGATATGCCTGCTTCCGTGAGCGCAGCCCGATCCAATCCCGGAATTTGGTCCCAGGCTTGGACGCGGTCAATGTTTCTCTCTTGCAGGAAAGAGAGTAATTGAGTAGATAATTCGAGAGCAGTTGTTTCGACCACATGCCCGCCAAGCGTTGTCAGTTCTTCGATGAACCGCGGCACCAAATCATACTTGGGCATCTGCGGTATCTCGAGACTTTCTGTCTTTTCGTCTTTCCTTTTGCTCGACGAACTCCGCGACTTCGTGGTTAATCTCTTGAAATCTATCTCGAAACGGCTTCACCGCCGGGCGCGGAAAATCTTTGCTGTAGCCCCAGCCCGTGAAGGCGGGGAACTTCAGCCACTCTGAACCGGGGCAACGAGGCGCGCTCCCAGCCCGGCCAGTCGCTGCGAAACGGCGAACAGGCCCGGGCGCGTGGCGAGGCGGGTGTACATCCGCAAGCCAAATTTGACCGAGCGTGGGAAGCCCAGCGCCGCCTGCCCCTAGCCCTCTCCCTGAGGAAGGGGCTCGCCTGCGCGGACGCGCGTCAGCAGTTTGGGCAGGTCAATGTCCACCGGACAGGCATCCTTGCAGGCCCCGCACAGGGACGAAGCCTGCGCCAATTGGACGTAGTTCTTGCCCAGCAGCCCGGCGAAACGACCGAGCCAATCGGGCCGGGATAGGGCGCGATGGCGCCGTCCGCACCGAGGTAGGCATGCCCGCCGATCTCGCGGAAGACCGGGCAGGCGTTCAGGCAGGCACCGCAGCGGATGCAGTACAGCATTTCTTGCAGCGGCGAGTTCCGCAGGCGCGAGCGGCCGTTATCAACCAGGATAATGTGGCGTTGCTGATCCGGTTGCGGGCGTTGGATCAGTTGGGTATAGACGCTGATCTTCTGCCCGGTGGCCGAGCGCGGCAGCAGTGAGAGCATCAGCGCCAGATCGTCGAGGGTGGGGACGAGGCGTTCCATGCCCATCACCGCAATGTGGACGGGCGGCAGTGTGGTGACCATGCGCCCGTTGCCTTCGTTGGTGACGATGGTCAGTGTGCCGGTTTCGGCCACGCCGAAGTTGACGCCGCTGACACCCACGTCGGCGTTCAGGAAGACTTCGCGCAACACCTTGCGGGCAGTATTGGTCAGGGTGGGAATATCTTCGGTGTAGGGAATGCCGAGTTTTTCGTGGAAGAGTTCGCCCGACTTCGTTGCGGCGCAGGTGCACGGCGGGAGTGATGATATGGCTGGGACGTTCGCCGCGCAATTGGATGATGTATTCGCCCAAGTCGGTTTCGACCACGCGATGACCGGCTTCTTCGAGGGCATGGTTGAGACGGATTTCCTCGGTGACCATCGATTTTGATTTGGCGATGAGTAGAGGCTCTGCCCCTATAATATTCAGGAATATGCCAACCGCTTCTACCGCGTCTTTGGCATGATGGACGGTGAATCCGTTCTCGCTCACTTTGGCGATGAATTGTTCGAGGTAGCTGTCCAGATGCTCGATCACATCCGCGCGGACGGCGTGCGCCCGCTGGCGGCGTTCCTGCCCATCCGGTAGGGATGTAAAGGCTTGAGCTTCCTTCTACGCGGCGTTTGGCGTTGGCGTCCAGCGCAACCTGGAGAGCATCGTCGGCGATCTTCTCGCGGATTTTTGCCCGGAAGGATGAAGCCGTCATGATTTCAATCCGATGTAAAGGCCGCGCCCGTCCAGACCTTCGGGATCGTGGAAAACTTCAAGCGCGGCTTTTTGAAACGCTTCCAGATATTCTTCGTGGGTGAATAAACCGAGTTCGTGCCGCTCTGTGAAATGTTCGACGCCCTGGGGCGTGCCGACTGTGTAATGAAAGACGAAGAAGGAAAGCTGCCTTTCACTTCGCTGATATTCATGCGCGAAATCTTCAGGTTAGGCTGGTCTACGAATAAAGCGCTTACTCCTGCCAGGTTTCCATTGCTCGGGTGTGAACCACGGCTCTACGATCAGTACGCCTCCCGGCAGCAGATGGCGTGTCATGTTTTGGATGGCGGTCTCCAGACGTTTCTTTGTTTTGACATAGCCGATGGAACTGAACAGGCAGGTAATGGCATCGAATTGTTTCCCCAGATCGAAGTCAACCATGTCGGCTTGGTGGAAAGGAATGTCCGGATAATTTTGACTGGCTACCGCTAGCATTTCGGGGTCCAGGTCGAGACCTTCCATTTGATAGTTTTTTTGCAAAATAGACGCGTGTATCCCGGTTCCGCAGGCCACTTCCAGCAAGGTATTCCCTGATGAGCGTTTGTGTCCCTGGATAATTTGGTGAACCTTTTGTGTCTCTGCCACATGATCTTTGCCCATCGATCCGTATAGTCGCGTTGTAGAATTTTGCCGATTTGCTGAACATGATCGCTCCCTATTGATGGTTGAGCACTTCCGCAATATGCACCACGCGTTGCGGCTTTCCTTGTCGATGGAGCCCACCCGCGATATGCATGATACAGCCGGTATCTGCCACCACCAGCGTGGGTGCTCCCGTTTTCTCCAGATTACCGATCTTGCGTTTCAAGAATTCTGCTGAAAGTTCGGGATGGGCCACCGAGAAAATTCCGCCGAACCCGCAGCAATCCTGTTCTTCGGGCAGTTCTACGATTTGCGCGCCCTTTACGCTGGCGAGCAGCGCGCGCGGCTGACGGTCGATACCCAGCCCGCGCGAGAGATGGCAGGAAGGGTGATACGTCAGCATGCCATCCCAATGCGCGCCCAGGTCTGTGACGCCCAGCACGTCCACCAGATATTCGGTAAATTCGAATGTCCGTTTGGCCAGTGCATGCGCGCGCGGCAGCCACTTTGGGTCTTTGGCGAAGAGTTCGGGGTAGTTGTGTTTGATCATGTGCACGCACGAGCCGGATGGGGAGAGCACTTCGCCGGGCAGGCCTTCAAAGGTTTCAATCATGTGTTCGGCCATCTGACGCGCATCCCCACGCAGGCCGGCGTTGAACTGCGGCTGTCCGCAGCAGGTTTGCGCCTGGGGGAATTCCACGGTAACACCCAAACGGCGGAGAATGCTTACAATAGCCTCAGCAGTTTCGGGGTAGAAGGTATCGACCAGGCAGGTGACGAAGAGTTGAATGGTGGGCATGTTTCAATTGTATAGCAAATATCTACTGGTGTCATGCATCGATTATCCCGTTTCATTTTCCTCGATAAGGCGGGGTATCAGTGGTATGATTGTGCCGCTATGACCCAATTTCATACTCGTATTCCCAATCACTTTGATTTGCCCCGCCGTATCAATCGCCTGGGCGAGTTGGCCTACAATTTATGGTGGACCTGGCAGCCCAACGCGCAGCGCCTGTTTTCGCGCATTGACAACGACTTGTGGGAGCGGTTGTCCCACAATCCGATTTTGCTGCTGCGCCAGGTGGAACGTGCAACGCTCAATGAAGTCGCACAGGACAATCAATATCTGGCTCTGTACGACAGCGTTTTCACCGAATTCGATAACTACCTGGAGAAGACCGATACCTGGTCGGATCGGACTTATCCCGAGCTTGCCAGCAATCCCATAGCCTACTTCTCGATGGAATTCGGTCTGCACGAAACCCTGCCAATCTATTCCGGCGGTCTGGGTGTGTTGGCTGGCGATCATCTGAAGGAAGCCTCCGACATGGGCCTGCCGCTGGTTGGGGTTGGCCTGATGTACGCTGAGGGCTACTTCTCCCAACGCATCAGTGAGGATGGCTGGCAGGATTCGCTCAACAATCCGCTGCGCTTTGAAGATATGCTGGTATTGCCTGTTTTGAACGATGATGGCAAACCGTTGACCGTCTCAGTGGAAATGCCAGATCGTCATGTTACTTTGCGCTTATGGGAAATCCGTGTTGGGCGTGTGCCGTTATTCCTGATGGATTCGAACGTCGAATCCAATCACGAGAAGATCGCATGTTGACCGCGCGCCTGTATTGGTCTGACCTGGACCGGCGCGTGATGCAGGAAATCGTCCTGGGGGTCGGCGGTGTACGCGCGCTGCGGGCGTTGGGCTATAACCCCTCGGTCTGGCATATGAACGAAGGACACGCAGCCTTCCTGATCCTGGAACGGGCGCGCGAACTGGTAGCAGGGGGCGCTGCCTTTGCGGATGCCATCGATAAGACGCGCGGACAAAACATCTTCACTACCCATACACCGGTCCCGGCTGGCAATGACGAATTCCCGCTATGGCTGATCGACAAATACCTGGCTACCCTGTGGCCAGAGCTCGGTTTGAATCGCGACCAGTTTGTAGATTTGGCACGCAACCGGCAAGCCTGGGGCGAGTCATTCAGCATGGGCGTGCTGGCCCTGCGTTACTCGGGAGGCCGCAACGCCGTCTCCGAGTTGCACGGGCATGTGGCGCGTAAAATGTGGAACTTCCTTTGGAAAGATAAAGTGGAAGACGATGTTCCCATCACATACGTGACCAATGGTGTGCATACTGCTAACTGGATGGCGCGCCGCCTGGGTGTGCTCTATGACAAATATCTTGGGCCTGAATGGCGCGAACATTTGGATGACCCGAAAATCTGGAGCAAGCTGGATGAAATCCCCGCTGATGAATTGTGGGCATTTCGTATGCATCAAAAGCGTAAGCTCTCGTTCCGTATGCAGGAATGGGCACGCGTGCGCTGGACAAAGGGTGGGTTCCATCCGGTGCAGGTGGTTGCTTCGGGCGCATTGATTGATCCATACGTGTTGACTATCGGGTTTGCACGTCGTTTCGCAACCTACAAACGCGCCAACCTGATTTTGCGCGATGTGGAACGTTTGCTACACATCATCAACCGCCCTAATATGCCGGTGCAAATCATCTTTGCCGGGAAAGCGCATCCGGCCGATGAGCCAGGCAAACAATTGATCCAGCAGATTTATCGCGCGGTAAAAAAGGCTGAAACCGGTGGTCGTCTGGTCTTTTTGGAAGATTACGATATGAATATCGCCCGTTACCTTGTCCAGGGCGTGGACGTGTGGCTCAATACGCCGCGCCGCCCGATGGAGGCTTCAGGCACATCGGGGATGAAGGCCGCGTTGAACGGCGTGCTCAACTTCTCCGTGTTGGATGGCTGGTGGCGTGAAGCTTACAATGGCCGGAACGGTTGGGCGATTGGTGAAGACAAAGAGCCGGACGTGCCAGAAATTCAGGACAAGGCCGATGCTTTGAGCTTGTATTCCACACTGGAAAACGAGATTATTCCGCTATACTATGACCGCAACGCCGACTTAATCCCGATGGATTGGGTCGAGCATATCAAGAATAACTTGCGTACGGTCACGCCGCAGTTCAGCACCCGGCGCATGGTCAAGGAATATGTAGAGCGGTTGTACGTTCACGCGGTCAAATGATAAATACCTGCGGGCGGCCAACTGGCCGCCCCTTTTTGTTTTAGGAGATGTAATATGCTCGATTGGATGGTTTTTAGTGATCCATGGATAGGGGCCCTGATCATTTTTGGGTTGCGCGTTGTGAATATAACTCTCGATACGCTGCGAATGCTTTTCACGTTGCGTGGGCAGAAAGCATTGTCGTGGGGTGTGGGGTTTGTGGTTTCTTTGATCTATGTTCTGTTGTTAACCTCGGTGCTTGCGAACTTGAATAACCCGCTGTATATAATTGCCTATGCGGCCGGGTTTGCAACCGGTGGGGTGATCGGCATGTGGATCGAAGAACGCCTGCCAATCGGCTTTACGAATATCCAGATTATCAGCCCACGGCGAGGCGCGGTGATGGCGCAGACGTTGCGCGAAAACGGCTATGCCGTGACCGAAATCCCGGCGCGTGGTAAGGATGGCATGGTCAGTATTTTGAGTCTGAGCGTGCGCCGCAAGCAAGTATTGTCAGTAGAAAAAATAGCCTACGAATGTGACGAGGCCGCTTTTGTCACGACTGAAGATGTCCACCCGGTGCGACGAGGCTACTTTAGAGCATGAGTTATTCAGCGGTTCCTGAGGTCGATGTGCATGAACTTGCCCGAAAGTTACAGTCAGACGATGCATTTGTCTTGCTGGACGTGCGCGAAGCCTGGGAGTTGGATCAAGCTATGATCGTGGATCGCAGGCTCAAGGTTGTGCCGATGAGCCGCCTGGCGCAGCTTGGAGTGGAAATCCTTCCCGAGGAAGTCCAGCAAAAGGATGCGGAGATCCTGGTTATGTGTCACCACGGTGTTCGTAGCGCCCAGGTTGCAGAATGGTTGCTTGCTCTGGGCTGGACAAACGTTTTCAGCGTGCGCGGGGGAATTGCGGCGTATGCTCGTGATGTAGACAGTTCAATAGGGAAATATTAAACGTAGGGGCAGGTTTCAAACCTGCCCCTACGGAAAGGGGAAAATGGGCGTGAAAGCCCATTTTTTATTGATCGAAAACGAATTCGCCATTCTTGTAGAATAGTTCGCCGTCCACAGTGATCTCGCTATCTTTGCGCATGTCGCAGATCATATCCCAGTGGATGGCGCTTTTGTTTTTCGCACCGGTCTCAGGGTAGCCCGCTCCGAGCGCCATATGAAAGGAACCGCCGATCTTCTCGTCGAAAAGGATCTGGCCGGTGAATTTGTCAATTTCGAAATTCGTGCCGATGGCAAACTCGCCCAGATAACGCGCGCCCGCATCGGATTCGAGCATTTTTAACAGAAAATCCTGGTTTTTATCGGCATGCGCCTGTGTGACCTGACCGTTCGAGAAGGTCAACTCGGCTCCTTCAACAGCAACACCCTGATAAATTGCCGGATAAGTGAATTTCACCCAGCCGTTGACCGAGTCCTCGACCGGGCCGGTAAAGATTTCGCCATCGGGCATATTATGTGTGCCGCACGAATTCAGAAACGTGCGGCCTTTGACCGAGAGAGTCAGGTCTACGTTCGGGCCGCGTAAGATGACCTGGTTCTTGCCTACCATGAAATCGACGGCTGCCTGCTGCTCTTTTTCCACTTTTTTCCAGTAAGCGATGGGGTCATCTTCATTGGCATGCACAGCGCGAAAGACGAAATCAGCATATTGTTCGAAACTCATCTCGGCATCCTGGGCGTACCCGTCGGTGGGATAAAGCGTGGTGACCCACTTGAAAGCACCTTCTGCGCCACGCCGCATTTGCGTTTCGGTGATAATGCCAGTGGATTTGCCACGTTGTTGCAGGCGGGATAAGTCAATGCTGGATTGTGAGCGGGTGTTTGTGGCTGAATGCACCCGGACACGCCCCTCGAACTGGTCGTAGGCTAGTTTTTGAAAGGTCGGCACAAAGTCTATCTGGCTGTTGTTGCCATGCATCAGCAAAAGGTCTTCGTGGCCTGGGAAGAACATGTCTGGTAGTTGCAGCAGGGCATGCGGATGCCCGCCTTTTTCCAGGATTTGAATATAAAGCTCGCGCACCAATGCTTCTGCCGCGGTGGTTGCCTCGATTAAAATGCGATCTCCTGGTTGGACGCGTGTGCAACGCTCCACCAGGACTTTTGCAAAATTAGTTATACGGGGGTCGGTCAAAGGGTACTCCTTATATGAGTGTAGGTAAATTATATCATCGCAGGAATTGACGATTCGTTGGTTCCATGTAGATCGTATTGTGTCTTGGCTGCAAATAAGACTAATTGCATCCATAAAATGCGATAAAAGTCACAATGCTTTGTAGACGAAACAAGATACAATATCAACATGGACTTACGTGCACAAATTATTGCCCCTAAAAAGATCAAACCAGACGTTGCCTCTGTCAAACCGACTACTGCCTGGGCTGAAGTTGATGAGCAGGGACGCTTGGTCATACCGCCGGATGTCGCTGCAAATTATGGATTGGAACCGGGTACCAAAGTTCGCCTGGATGAAGGCCAGAATTTCGTCCGTATGCACAGACCGATAACACATCTTACCAAGGTGTATATCGAACCGACCGTTGGCTGTAACCTTGACTGCATCACTTGTTTCCGTAATGCCTGGGACCAGCCCATGGGACGCATGAGCGAGGAGACCTTTGCCAGCATTCTCGAAGGACTGAAAGCGCTCGATCCGATTCCGAGTGTGTATTTTGGTGGCATTGGGGAGCCGCTCTTCCACCCCAAGACTATCGAATGGATAGCGGAAGTCAAAGCCCTGGGCGTCAAGGTGGAACTGATTACCAATGGCACGATCCTAAACGAGAAAAAAGCGCAGCAATTGATCGACTCTGGCCTGGATGTGTTGTGGGTCTCGATCGATGGCGCCTCGCCCGAAACCTATGCGGATGTGCGCATGGGAGCTGAACTCCCCAACATTCTCAAAAACTTGAGACGCTTTGCCAAGATGCGGCCAGCCAACCATTTCCCCAAACCGGAGATCGGAATTGCTTTCGTCGCTATGAAGCGCAACATCGCGGATCTGCCCAAAGTCATCCAGTTGGGCAAGGGACTCAAGGCCAAGTATTTCTCCGTTAGCAATGTCCAGCCAGCGACCGAGAACATGCAGGATGACCGCCTTTATATGCAAACCATGCACAACATTGCCTACCTGCAAGCGCCTAACTTACCGACCCTGAGCCTGCCCAAAATGGACTTCAACGAAACCACCCGAGACGCCTTATTTGAGACCTTCAACAGCCAGTTGAACGTCAATTTCGCGGGCAACAACTGGGGTGGCGCGAGTGACACTTGCAACTTTGTCGAGAGCGGGACGATGTCTATCGCCTGGAATGGGGATGTTAGTCCGTGCTGGCCGTTAATGCACACTCATACCAGTTACCTGCACGGCAAGCCACGTGTGTCTAAAAAACATGTGATTGGCAACGTGACCGAACGTTCTCTCTCCGACCTGTGGCTTGCTCCCGATTATCTGGCTTATCGTGAACGATTACATAATTTCGTCTTCGCGCCTTGCAGCTTTTGTGGCGGCTGCGATCTTTCTGAGACGAACGAGGAAGATTGCATTGGCAACGTGGAATTCCCGGTCTGCGGCGGATGCTTGTGGGCGCAGGGCATTATCCAGTGCCCGTAAGATTGCATCGATCCCGAATGCAGTTTTCTTGATCCCTGGCGTGGCAGGGATCTTTTTATTTGCATAAATACGCCTGATTTGGTATACTTTTACCGTAATACTTTACTGGAAGGATTGGTTGAAATGGATGTCAATTTTTATGCAACTTTGCGAGCTATTGTGGGCAAGAAAACCGTGCATGTAGACTTGCCGCCCAACACCACCGCCTTACAACTCGTGGAAATGGTCTCGGCTGATTACCCGGCACTGCATGCGGAATTATTGGATGCTCAGAATCGCTTTCAACGCCACATGAAAATGTTCATCAACGGCCGCGAAGCGGTTTATCTCGATCAACAATTTGACACCATTATCAAACCCAGCGACAAGATAGACATCTTTCCACCCGTGGGTGGCGGCTAGGATGCAGGAAATCATCCGCGAGATGCGCGGAATCCCATATTTTCTTTTAGTGGAATATTTAGAAGAGTTGGGTGGAACCTCATTAAGCGATGACCAGGTTCAGGGTCCGGGCTGGAGCGTGAAGTTGGTCCGCATGGAACCGTTTCGGCTTGGGTCATTATCTGTCGGCCAGACGCGCTTGGAAATGAAAATCGAAGACAATCTGGTGGATGATTTTATGGAACGATTTGGAAAAAAGACCCTGCGTGCAGGTGCTTAAAAAGTGACAGTCACCGATCGGTGACTGTCACTTTTTTGAGAGAGGGGAGAACTAGACGAGCTCCAGTTCCTTTAGTTTGGCTTCGGGCACAACGCCGTTGTTCCAACCGCGATTGGCGTAGTATTCTGCGAGCATATCGTCCAATTCGCAGACGTTGCCTTCGGAGCCGGGCATCGTGGACGGTTCGTCGGTGAAACGTTTTGGCAAAATATCACTGCCCTCACCAAAACCGTTCAAGTTGTTGTAGTAGCGTTCCAGGTTGTAGATGCGTTCGCCGGTCTTGAGCACGTCATCAGCGGTGAAGGGCACACCGACCATAGCCGAATACTGTTGGGCATATTCATCCGCACCCATAGCGAAGGCGCTGAATTTGCACAAGTCCATACTATCGGAGAAAGCGTGCACATCCTGGAATATCCTGACCAGTTCGCCTTTGCCTTTCCAGGCCAGGGGGTCGACCTTGAGCGAGTTGTAGGGCATAACGCCCAGTTCAGCCGCAGGAGTGTAGGCACGCAGGTGGCAGGCGCCACGGTTGGAGGTGGCGTAGCCCAGGCCTTCGCCCTTGATACCACGCGGATCGTAAGCGGGGATGCCCTGGCCTTTGCAGGTCATGGCCAGTTCAGGGTGTCCAAAGTAAGCGGCAGTAGCGTTTGCGCCTTCGGCCATAACATCGCCAAAGCCTTCGCGCTTGCCAATCATCTCGGCCGCGTTGACCATGCCGTCCGGGTCGCCCCATTCCAGCTTGCCTTCGTCCTTGGTGTAACCCTTCTCGCTGGCTTCCATCCAGATCGAGAGCGGATGGCCGATTTCGATGGCGTCGAAACCGTAGTCATTGGCGGTGTCGATCATCTTGGCGACCAGGCGAGCATCGTTATTGCCGCAGTTGGCACCCACGGACCAGGCCGGTTCGTACTCGACCGATTCCATGTGCAGGCCTTTGTACGGGCCGTCCTTGACTTCGACTTCCTTCTTGCAGGCCACCGGGCAGGCGTGGCAGGTGGGGTCGTTGACCAGCAGGTTTTCCTTGACGTACTCGCCGCTGATCTTCTCGGCATTTTCGCCGAAGGAAGTCAACATGCTGTTTTTGGTGGGCAAGCCACCGATGCTGCTGGTGATGTTCATGAGCACGTTGGTGCCATAGACCGAGAGACCGCCCTTGCGTGGGCTGGTGATGTTCTCTTCTGCCATGATGGTTTTCAGAGCGCGGTCATGAGCAGGTTTCCAGGCATCACGGTTCTCTGCCTTGGTGATCTTCTTCTTGGCATCAATGACAACGGCTTTCAGGTTCTTGCTGCCACCGACGCAGCCAGTACCACCGCGGCCGCTGGCACGATCATTCTCGTTGATCCAACAGGCGAACTTAACTAGTTTCTCTCCGGCAGGCCCGATGGTGATGACGCTCAAGTCCTTTTCTCCATATTTCTCTTTGAAGAACTTGACCGTTTCGTGAACGCTCATCCCCCAAACTTCGGAAGCGTCCATCAATTCAACATTATCTTCGGTCACATAAGCATAGACCGGCTTTTCGGCCTTGCCTTTAAAGATCAGGCCGTCGAAGCCAGACCAGCGCAGGCGGGCTGCGCTCCAGCCACCATGGTGGCTGTCAGTGACTGTACCGGTCAATGGCGACTTGGTGACCACCGCCATACGGCCACTCATATTGGCTTCTGAGCCAGTCAGCGGACCGTTCATAAAGCACAAGATATTTTCAGGGGAGAGCGGTTCTACCTGGGGGCCGTTCTCGTACACATATTTGACGCCAAGGCCGCGCCCACCGATATATTTGAGCTTCCATTCTTCCGGCGCATCGCCGTATTCGACTTTGCCAGCTGTCAGGTCAACAAAGCCGATTTTGTTCGCATATCCTCCGAGCATAAGCTTAAGCCTCCTTTGTAAGGTTTGTTGCCAAAATGCAAAACCAGTACCGCAAGCACATGAAATGATAGGGTAACTCTGATTTCACCTTTAGAACCCATAAGTTACCCTATACCTATTGCTTTTAGTGGTACTAGCAATGCTGGCTGATGGATGATGTGAATATAGAATAGCATTTTGCTATGAAAGAAGTCAATATTTAAGTTTTTCCTTAACTGAAAAGGTGACATTCTTCCTCTTTTTCCCTAATCACTTTCACGATGTGTTTTGCGTTATACTACTTCTCGATAAATCCATTTTCCGGAAAATTCTCAATAAACCTATGAAACAACTCCTCCAAAATATGCGCGATGGCAAGGCCGTCGTTGAAGAAGTCCCTGTGCCAACGCCACGGGCGGGCATGGCGCTTGTCAAAACGGAAGCAAGCCTGGTTTCCGCGGGAACCGAGCGCATGGTAGTCGAATTTGCTGAGAAATCGCTGGTCGGCAAAGCGCGCTCGCGGCCCGACCTGGTCCGTCAGGTGATCGACAAAGCCAAGCGCGAAGGATTATTGGCAACCGCGCAGGCCGCTTTCGACCGCCTCGATCAGCCGATGGCGTTGGGCTATTCTTCTGCGGGCACGATTATTGCTCTGGGTGAAAATATGCGCGGTTTCAAGGTCGGTCAGCGCGTGGCCTGCGCGGGTGGTGGCTATGCAGTGCACGCCGAGTACGCGGTGGTGCCCCGCAACCTGCTCACGCCCCTGCCGGAAACCGTCGACTTCGAGTCGGCCGCTTTTACCACCCTGGGCGCGATTGCCCTGCACGGCTTTCGCCTGGCTGAACCACAGATCGGCGAAACGGTGGCTGTGATCGGGATGGGCCTTTTAGGATTATTGACAGCGCAGATCGCAGCCGCAGCGGGATGCCGTGTGCTGGGCCTTGATATTGACCCCAGGCGCATCACCCTCGCTTCTTCCCTGGGACTTCATGCCTGGCTCCGCGACCAGGCCGAGGATTACGCCCAGACCTTTACCGCCAACCGCGGCTTCGACATGGTCATCATCTGCGCGGATACGCCTTCTAACGATCCGGTCGAACTGGCCGGGGTGATTGCGCGTGACCGTGCGCGAGTGGTTGCTACCGGCGCAGTCGGATTGGAATTCCCGCGCAAGCTGTATTACGAAAAGGAAATATCCTTTATCAACTCACGCTCTTACGGGCCGGGCCGCTACGACGCTGCTTACGAAGAGGGCGGAAAAGACTATCCGATCGGCTACGTGCGTTGGACGGAAGGCCGCAATTTCGAAGCGGTCGTGGACCTGCTGTCAAACGGCAAATTGCAGGCGCAGCCACTCATCACGCATCGTTTCCCCATCGAACAGGCGACCGAAGCATACGATGTGATCACGGGCAAAAAGAAGGAACCGTTTCTGGGGGTGGTTTTAACCTCTCCGGAAGGAAAGACGAAAGAAGAAAGAAGGGTGGTCTTTCATCTTTCATCTCCCAGTCCGGCGAATGTGGTCAAACTGGGTGTCTTGGGCGCCGGCTTGTTTGCTAACGCGACCTTACTCCCCGCCCTCAAAAAAGTAGACGGCATCAAACTGGTCGGCATTGCCTCCGCCAGCGGACTGCACGCCCAGCATGCCGCCCAAAAATTTGGTTTTGACTATGCTGCTTCGAGCGATGACGAAATCATCAACGATTCTAACGTCAACACGGTTGCCATCCTGACTCGTCACGATAGGCACGCAGATTTGGTGCTTAAAGCCTTACAGGCTGGCAAACATGTTTTTGTGGAAAAGCCGTTGGCGCTTAACAGCGATCAACTTTCAGCCATCAGCGAACAACTACTCGCATCTCACTCTTCACTGCTCACGGTGGGCTTTAACCGCCGCTTCGCCCCTCTTGCTCAAACTCTTTCCTCTTTCATTTCGCCCCTCGCCCTTGCAGGGAGAGGGGGTGGGGGTGAGGGGAGCACCGAACCTCTTTACGCCCACTACCGCATCAACGCCGGTTACATCCCCCTCAACCACTGGACACACGACCCCGAACAGGGCGGCGGACGCATCATCGGTGAAGGCTGCCACTTTATCGATTTCATCACTTTCCTGGTCGGCGCCGCGCCAGTCAGTGTCAGCGCTGTGGCTTTGCCCGATCATGGCAAATACCGCGAAGACAACGTCTCGATGACTTTCACCTTCCCGGATGGCTCGGTCGGCGTGGTGGACTATCTTGCCAACGGCGATAAATCCTTTCCCAAAGAACGCATCGAAGTCTTCTGTGGTGGCAAGATCGCCGTGCTGGATGACTTCCGCGCGCTGGAGATGGTGCACGATGGACACCGCAAGACGGTCAAAGGCGCGCAGGATAAAGGCTGGAAAGACGAGTGGGTGGCCTTTGCCAAAGCCATTCGCGAAGGCGGCGAGCCGCCGATTCCGTATGAGCAGTTGGTCGGTGTGA
>CAWHJM010000053.1:0-64050 GCA_963829615.1 uncultured Chloroflexia bacterium | reverse complement strand
ACGTATAATCTGACTGATTGAAAGGATTACTGTTATGAACAATCGTCAACTGGCCGACACCTTTACCCTGATCGCCGACCTGCTCGAGATCAAGGGCGAGATCATTTATAAGACCCTGGCCTACCGCAAAGCCGCCGAGAGCCTGACCTCGCTGGGCCGCGATGCCAACGAATACTGGAAAGAAGGCAAGCTCAAGGAAATCCCCGGCGTGGGAAAAGCCATCGCCGACAAGATCGACGAATTGCTGCAAACCGGGGAATTGGGGTTCCTGCAGAAACTGGAAGCCGAAGTCCCGCCGGGATTGGCCGATTGGCTGCAAGTCCCCGGGCTGGGGCCCAAGAAAGATCGCCCTGATCTGGAAGGAACTGGGCATCACCAAACTGCCCGAGTTGGAAAAGGCCGCCAAAGACGGCAAGCTGCGCGACCTGCCCGGCATGGGCGAGAAATCCGAAGCGCAGATCATTGCCGGGATCGAATCGCTGGCGCGGCGTTCGGGCCGCATCCCTTTGGGACGGGCCTGGCCGCTGGCGCAGGAGATCATCGGGAAACTCAAAGGCTAGAAGGAGTCGTCGCTGCGGAACCAGCCGGGAGCTTGAGAAGGATGCGTCCGACCGTCGGCGACCTGGACATCCTGGTGGCGGCAAACAATTCAGCACCCGTCATGGAAGCCTTCACGTCCCTGCCGGGTGTGATGCGCGTGCTCGGCAAAGGCGAGACCAAGTCCAGCATCGAGTTCACCGACGGTGTGCGCGCCCAGCTGTGGGTGCTCCGCCTGAAAAGTTCGGCACGGCGCTGGTGTATGCCACCGGCTCCAAAGACCACAACGTGCGCCTGCGCGAACTGGCGCTCAACCAGGGACTGTCGCTCTCCGAGCATGCCCTGACCAAAACCGATGGGAGCGGCGAGATTACCTGCGCCACGGAGGCAGAAGTCTACGAGGCACTCGGCCTGCCCTGGATTCCGCCCGAACTGCGCGAAGACCGCGGCGAGGTGCAGGCTGCCAAAGCCGGGAAACTGCCGAAACTGATCGAAGTGGCCGACATCCGCGCCGACCTGCAAGTGCATTCCAATTGGTCGGACGGCAAGCTCACGATGCTGGAGATGGCACAGGCGGCCGCCAAACGCGGCATCAAAGTGATCGCTTTCACCGATCACTCCGTCAGCCTGGGCGTGACCGGCGGGCTGAGCATGGAACGCCACGCCGAGCAGCAAAAGGAAATCGAGCAGGCGCAAAAAGAACTGGGCGATAGCATCCGCATCCTGCATGCCACCGAGGTCGAGATCAAGGCTGATGGCTCGCTGGATTACCCCGACGAGTTCCTGGCCTCGCTCGACCTGGTGCTGGCTTCGCTGCACACCTCGCTGCGCCAGCCGCGCGAGAAGGTCACCCAGCGGCTGCTCAATGCCATCCGCAACCCGCACGTGGACATCATCGGCCACCCCACCGGGCGGCTGATCCCCGAGCGCGAAGGCGCGGACCTGGATATGGACGCCGTGCTGGCCGCCGCAGCCGAATCCGGCGTGGCGCTGGAAATCAATGCGCATCCCGCTCGCCTCGACCTGGAAGATGTGTATGCCCGCCGCGCGAAAGAGATGGGCATCCCGATCAGCATCAACACCGACGCGCACTCCGAAGCCGACCTGGATATGCTGCACTTCGGCGTCGCCACCGCCCGCCGCGCCTGGCTGACCGCTGAAGACGTGATCAACACCTGGCCCACTGAGAAACTGTTGGATTGGCTGAAGCGGCGCGGATAGAAATTGAACCGCAAAGGACGCCAAGAACCTAGAAAAACAAGAAACTTTCCTCTTTGCGTGCTTCGCGGTAAAACTCGGATGGACACGAAACTAATGCCCATGAACCCCATCACCATCTCCAAAACCACCCATCGTCGTTTCATCCTCGGCAAACAGGGACTGTGGCCCGGCCGCCGCTACACCGGAGCCGAGGGCGTTATCGCGGCCTTGCACCAGATGGAGGCCTTACAGCTTGATCCGCTCAATGTGATTGCCCGCAGCCAGGATATTGCCTTGCATGGCCGCGTGCTCGATTATCGCCCGGAACATCTTTATCAGGTTGCCTACGAGCAGCGCGGCTTTTTTGATTATGGGGGCAGCCTGTACATGTACCCGATGTCCGAACTGCCCTACTGGCGTACCCACATGCAACGCCGTAGCGAGCAGGGGCGCTGGAAGGATTTCGCGGCTGAGCATCCAACGACAATGAAACAGGTGCGCGAAGCGCTGCGGGTCAATGGGCCGATGGGCAACCGCGATTTCAAGGGCAACAAGAGCCATGAACAGCTATCGCGGGGGAAAAGACACGTCGGTGGCGCTGTATGCGCTCTGGATCACCGGCGAGGTCATGATCCATCATCGCGACGGTTTCGACCGCTTCTATGACTTGACCGAGCGCGTGGCTCCGTCTGAATTCAATTACTCTGCCCCCGAAGCGGAAGCCGAAGATTTCTTTGCGCGCAAAACGGTCTCCTTTTTGGGGTTGATGCGTGAGAAGAGATGGCGCGTCAGCTTTTCGGATTACATCTGGCGCAAGGTGGATGTGAAAGAAGCCGCTGAACGCCTGTCCCTGCTTTATGAGCAGAAGGTCATCGCGCCGGTCAGGATCGAAGGCTCAAAGGAAAACTGGATCATCCTGAGCGAAGACCTGCCAGCCCTCGAAACGCTGGAAGCCGGGAAAGTGCCGTCAGCCTGGAAGCCGCTTGGGCCGAGCACGCAGGACGAGGTCACGTTTGTGGCGCCGCTGGAAATCGTCAGCGCCCGCGGGCGGGCCAAGCAAGTCTTCGATTTCGAATATATCTGGGAAGTCTACAAACCCGTCGAGCAGCGTCGCTGGGGCTATTACGTGCTGCCCATCCTGTATGGTGATAAGCTGGTCGCCCGTCTCGATCCCAAGCTCGACCGAAAATCCATGACACTGCACATCAACGGTTTCTGGTTGGAAGAGGATGCGCCCGTGAACGAGCCCGCTTTTGCAGATGCGCTCGGCAAGGGACTGGCGCGCTTTGCATCTTTTGTGGAGGCGCAGCAGGTAAAGATCGAGGCGATTGCGCCCCGGAAATTACGGGAACATGTGCGCAAATACATCAAACGATAATAGAATTAGATTCCTCTAAAGGAGGAAACTATGGAAACAATTTATTTAGACGGAACCAGTTTGACCTTCGACCAGGTGTCCGCGGTTGCCTACGGGGGGGCGGACGCGCCGCGGGTGGAGATCAGCGCGGAGGCTGCCAGGCTGGTCACGCGCGCAGCGGATGCGGTGCAGACCTTGCTCGAGCGCGGAGTCATCGCCTATGGCATCACAACCGGCTTCGGGGCGTTCAAAGACCGCATCATTCCGCCCGATCAAGTGGAACAACTACAGCACAATATTCTGGTGAGCCATTCAGTAGGTGTCGGCGATCCGTTCGATATCCCCACCACGCGCGCGATCATGTTGATCCGCGCCAACACCCTGGCGCGCGGACATTCCGGCATCCGTCTCTCCACCTTGCAATTGCTGGTTGATATGCTCAACGCGGGCGTCCATCCCGTCATCCCCGAAAAAGGATCGCTGGGCGCCAGCGGCGATCTGGCTCCACTGGCGCACATGGCGCTGCCCATCATCGGGGAAGGGCTGGTGAATTATCAGGGCGAAGTGCTCTCAGGGGCAGAAGCCTTCCAACGTGCGGGATTGAAGTCGATCAAGCTTGCTGCCAAGGAAGGGCTGGCATTGACCAACGGAACTTCGGTCATGACCGCGCTGGGCGTGCTGCAAACGTTGCGCGCGGAAAGATACAGCCAGACCGCCGACATCGCGGGCTGTTTGAGCCTCGAAGCCTTGAACGGCACCGATCTGGCCTTCGATGAGCGCATCCATAATTTACGTCCGTATCCGCGGCAGAAAGAATGCGCAAGCTATCTGCGAAGTTTGCTAAAGGACAGCCAGTTTACGCGCGAGCATACTTCGCTCAACGTGCAGGACGCCTACACGTTGCGCTGTATTCCGCAGGTGCATGGCGCTGTCCGCGATGCGATTGCTTATGCGCGCTGGGTATTTGAAATCGAGTTGAATGCCGTTACCGATAATCCGCTAATCTTCATCGACGATCAAGATGAAATCACGGTTTTGTCCGGCGGAAATTTTCATGGTGAGCCGCTTGGCGATTGCGATGGATTACCTGGGCTTTTCCGTGGCAGAATTGGGCAATATCTCAGAAAGACGAATGATGCGTTTAACCGATGAATGTTCAAACACGCACGTGCTGCCCGCTTTTCTCACCAAAGAAGGCGGACTGAATTCAGGTTTCATGATCCTGCAATATACCGCTGCCGCGCTAGCCACGGAGAATAAAGTCCTTTCGCATCCCGCCAGCGTGGACACGATTCCCACCTCCGCGAATGTGGAGGACCACGTCAGCATGGGCGCCACGGCCGCGCTCAAACTACGCGATGTGCTCGATAATGTGGAGAGAATCCTGGCTATCGAGCTGATGTCCGCAGCGCAGGGAGTTGACTTCCGCAAACAGGTTATCGGCGCAGAGAAGCAACTCGGTCAGGGCACGCGCGGCGTGTATGCGCTTATCCGCGAACATATCCCGTTCATCGAATCCGATACAACCATGTATGGCTATATTGAATCCATGCGAAAACTCGTTGCGGATGGGGAAGTAGTGAAGCGGGTTGTTAGATAAATTCAAGGGAAAATCTAAGCCGAGGATGGTTTTGCAAAAAACTGTAGTGATCTATCACAATAAATAATATTGTCAGGATCAGGAGACTAATATGAAGTTAGCTCGATTTCGACAAATTTTT
The DNA here is from genome assembly GCA_963829615.1 of uncultured Chloroflexia bacterium. Lineage (GTDB taxonomy): Bacteria > Chloroflexota > Anaerolineae > Anaerolineales > Villigracilaceae > JAABUE01. Next base: position 59,235 of record CAWHJM010000053.1, on the reverse strand, counting down.
GATGTCTGGTTAATGAACAAACCTGTCCTCGGTGTGGGGACAGGCGCATGGGGACATAAGATTTTGATCACACCCGAAAATCTGGTCAAAGCCAGTGGGACGATCCTTGTCAATTTGACGAATTGTGGGTAGGGGAGGTTTATAAACCTGCCCCTGCAAATCATTCCTCTACATACGGCACATAATCCGCGCGGGCGATACCCTGCTCGTAAGCCTTCTCGGCCACGGCGCGCGCCACGGCATGATGCACCCTCTTATCCAGCGGATTAGGCACCAGGTCACCGGGCGGGGCCATGGCGGCAATCGTCTCGGCGGCGGCCACCAGCATCTCGTGCGTGATGCGCGACGCGTTCGCATCCACCGCACCGCGGAAAATTCCGGGGAAGCCCAGTACGTTGTTGACTGACTTGCCATCCGCGGCGAAGGCTGCACCTCGCTCCAGCGCCAGCGCCGGCTCGATCTCGGCGTTGGGGTTCGAGAGCGCCAGGATGATCTGCCCAGGTCGCACCATCTCCGGCTTGATCAGCCCAGGTGCGCCAGTCGTCGCGATGACGATGTCACACTCGGCCATGATCTCACTCAAATTGGACTTGCGACCACCCAACCCGGCAAAACGCTCCAAAGCGGACTCGCTCAAATCCGCCCCGTAAACCGGATTCCCGGTCAGGCGCATCAACATCTGCCCGATGGCCTGCCCGGCCGCCCCCAGCCCGATCTGCCCGATAACCTTTGTGTTCAAGTCCACACCGGTGGTACGTGCCGCTACCAGCAGGGCTGCTGTGCTAACTACCGCCGTCCCGTGCTGGTCATCGTGTAATACCGGGATATCAAGCATATCCTGCAAACGCGACTCGATCTCGAAGCAGCGCGGCGCAGAAATATCCTCCAGTTGAATAGCGGCAAAGGTCGGTGCGATAGCCGCCACCGCCTGGACAATTTCATCCGGGTCTTTGGTGTTGAGCAGGATCGGTATACCTGAAAGCCCCACCAGAGTCTCCATCAGCATGGCTTTGCCTTCCATGACGGGCATCGCGGCCTGCGGACCGATATCGCCCAATCCCAGTACAGCCGTGCCGTCGGTAACGATGGCCACCATATGGCTGATGCTGGTATACAGCCGTGCTGCTGACGGGTCCGCAGCAATCTTGCGGCAGACTTCCGCCACGCCGGGTGTGTAGACCCGCCGCAGCGTAGTCATCGAGTTCGATCACATAGCGGCTGCGGACAGCGATCTTGCCCTTCTGGTGCAGTTCCAATACCTCGTCTCGTACTTCAACGATCACCGTGCCGGAATTGGCGCGCATGACTTCGAGCACGCGCTCCAAATGGGATTCATCCTCGGCATAAACGGTGATATCACGTACCACATGTTGGGATGTTTCGGTTAGCAGTTGCAGGGTGCCTACACTGCCCCCAACTCCCGAAATTGCCGAAAGCAAACGCGCCAGCAGACCAATCTCCTGGTCATTGCGGACGCGTACCACGCGCATGAGTTTTCTTTCCCAGGCCATAACTACCTACTTTCTCCTCGCCCCTCGCCCTTAGGGAGATGGGTTGGGGGGAGGGCTTAGGAGGCTATTTCAACAATCCCATCAAATCCTCAAGCGAGGCGATTACCGGGCAACCCGGTTCGTGGAAGAGTCCCCTTGGGTCGTAGAGGACAGGCTGAAGTCCGGCGCGACGCGCTCCAACTACATCTGCAAAGTAGTTGTCGCCGATATACATGGTCTGCGCGGGAGTCGTCCCACTCAGTTTGATGGCGTGTTCGAAGATGCCAGGTTCGGGTTTCCAGGAATTCACTTCACCGGCTGCCAGCGAAAATTGAAAGTACTCTCCCATGCCAAATCCTTCGATCTCATCCTGGTAGGGGTTGCTGCGATTGGACACCACACCCAGGGTAAATCCTGACTCGCGCAGATGGGGTAAGACGGTATACGTTTCTTCCGGGATCACGGAATCCGGCTTGTAATTCTCGCGCATGTGATCAGAGACTTTGGGGCCAAGTTCCGGGATGAGGTTTGGCGAACAGCCAAGCGCTGCCAATCTGCGGTGAGCAAAATGGAACCAGAAATCTTGTCCCTCGCCGTTGAATTTTTTTTGATCTTCCTGGATTTCGCGAGAACCGGCAAAGTAATAATGTTCCCAAATGGCAGCCCGGCGACGATCTTCGTTTGTAACCGACAAACCGAGGCTGATAACGTAATCCGCGAAAACCTCCCCGCCGGAGGGGAGGTTATGACGCAATGTACCGTCGAAGTCAAAGAGAATGGCTTTTATGCCGTTCGTAGGCTGCATTAACCACCTATCTGGTTCATGACTCTGTTGAGGGGAATGACCCCATCAGCCAGGCCGTGGCCCCAGGGTTTTTCCCAGACGCCATCCAGGATGATCTGGCGCAAGTCGTCGAGCGTGGCGCCTGCGCGCAATGGGGTAAGCAGGTCCACTTCTTTCTCGCGCAGCAGGCACAGGCGCAGGCGACCGTCCGCCGTCAGGCGGGCGCGCGTGCAGGAGGCGCAGAAGGGATTTGTGACCGATGAGATGAAGCCCACATCTCCCTTTGCATTCGGGAAACGGAAGAGACGCGCCTCACCGTCCAATTTGCCATCATTGGCAACTTCCAGCTTGCCAGCTTCGGCTTCGATGCGTTCCTGGATCTGCGCGGCGGTGATGACCTGCCCGGTCTGCACATCTGTCACACCGGCGAAGGGCATCATCTCGATAAAGCGCATTTGCCAGGGATGTTCGATGGTAAGGCGCGCCAGGTCAACGACATCTGATTCATTGTAGCCCTGGACGACCACTGCATTGAGTTTGATGGGTGTCAATCCGGCTTCTTCAGCAGCAATAATGCCTTTCCAGACATCTTCGAGTTTGCCCCAGCGTGTCAGACGCTTGAACTTGTCAGGATCGAGGGTGTCAATCGAGACGTTGACTCGTTGAAGTCCGGCCTCAGCCAGTTGCCCGGATAATCGTGACAGAAGCAGGCCGTTCGTGGTCATCGAAACGCTGCGAATGCCCGGTGTGGAAGAGATACCGCGCACAATATCGACCACATGCGCGCGGACAGTCGGTTCGCCCCCGGTCAGGCGGATTTTGTCAAATCCCAGGCTGGCAAACAATTGAGTGAGTAACAGGATTTCTTCGTCCTGCATTAAATCGGCATTGGGCCTGAAGGTCTGGTCTTCTGGCATGCAGTAGATGCAGCGCAGGTTGCAGTGGTCTGTCAGGCTGATGCGTAAATAGTGAATGTTGCGTCCGAAACGGTCTATAGCCATAGGTAATCCAGATTATACCCTTTCGGGCATGATATACCCTTCCCGCCCACGCATTGCTTTTTTTGAGTAAGGAAGCGCAATGCGTGGGCGTCGGGCATTATATAACATTTTTATTTGAATAAGATGCCTGCAATTGACGTTGTGATTTAGGCATGCTATCATGAGGTAGATTATTCTACTTTATTCCGTTTATTATCAAAGGAGTTATTTTTATGAGCGTTGAATTTATTCTTCGTATTGTTGGTTTGTTGGTTTTTGCTGTTGTTGGTGGGTATTATGGAGGCCTGGCGGGTCGATTAGCAGATCAAACTGCATTTTATGTCATCATCTTTGGCCTGATTGGGGCGTTGGCGGGGCTGATTTTGACTCCTTACATCACCACGCGCCCGGTAAGAGCGATCCGCTCGATCCTGGGGCGTCTCTCCGCTGAAACGCTTTTTGCCGGCCTGACCGGTCTGGTGGCCGGTTTATTGGTAGCGGCTTTGCTGGCATTTCCACTATCTCTGTTGCCAGACCCATTGGGCAGCGTGCTCCCGTTCGTTGGCGTTGTCGTCTTTGGCTACTTGAGCATTTCGTTGTTTGTTATGCGCCAGGGTGACATTATGAGCCTACTCAGTGCCCTGGGCGGGCGTGGCGAAAATGGAGGTTCTACATCCTGGACGAACCTGAACCGCACCATCTTACTGGACACCAGCGTGATCATCGATGGACGCGTATCTGACATTGCTAAAACCGGCTTTCTGCCGGGAACGTTGCTGATCCCGCGCTTTGTGTTGAATGAACTGCAATATATTGCCGACTCGCCCGACGGTCTGCGCCGCCAGCGTGGACGCCGCGGTATGGAAGTGTTATCCGAATTGCAAAAACAGCCTAACGTCCTGACTCGCATCAGTGACATTGATGTAGATGGAATTCGCGAAGTTGACGAGAAACTCGTTGTTTTGGCGCGCCAACTCAAGTGTCCGATCCTGACCAATGACTACAACCTGAACCGCGTTGCCGAATTGCAGGGTGTTACCATCCTCAACATCAACGAATTGGCTAATGCGGTCAAGTCCGTTGTGCTACCGGGCGAGGTCCTGCGCATCAACGTGATTCAGGAAGGCAAGGAACGCGATCAGGGCGTCGGTTACATGGACGATGGCACTATGGTAGTGGTCGAAAATGGCCGCGATTACATCGGCGAATACCAGGAAGTCAGCGTTACCAAAGTGCTACAAACTGCTGCCGGGCGCATGATCTTTGCCCGTGTAGAAGAAGAGACGAACAACAAGAAGAAGAAATAAAGCTCACCACGGAGAACACTGAGATCACAGAGATTTAAAAAGTTTTCTCTGTGAATTCCGTGTGCTCTGTGGTGTAACAAGGTAGGAAATGTTACGCGTATACAACACACTTACCCGCAAGAAAGAAGAATTCCAGACCCTTGAACCGGGCCTCGTCAAGATGTACGTCTGCGGTGTCACGGTTTATAGCGACGCGCACGTCGGGCACGCCATGTCCGCGCTGGTTTTTGACATCATCCGCCGCTATCTCGAATATCGCGGCTACAAAGTCAAGCATGTCATGAACTACACTGACGTGGACGATAAGATTATCGCTCGCGCCCAGAAACTTGGCGAAGAGCCCCTCGAACTGGCTGAACGTTACATCAAAGATTACGCTCAAAACCTGGCCGACCTGAACATCCTGCCCGCAACAGTCAACCCGCGCGTCAGCAGCACCATTCCGCTCATCATCGAATTTGTGCAGGGACTGATCGACAAGGGCTACGCCTACGCTGCCCAAAACGGCGATGTCTACTTCCGAGTCGCCAAAGACGAGGATTATGGCCGTCTCTCTCGCCGCAAGTTGGAAGATATGCAGGCCGGTTCGCGCGTCGAGATCGAGGAAGAGAAAGAAAACCCGCTCGATTTTGCTCTGTGGAAAGCCGCCAAACCCGGCGAAATTTCCTGGGAAAGCCCCTGGGGTAAGGGACGCCCCGGCTGGCACATCGAGTGCTCGGCCATGAGCCTGAAAGAACTCGGCGAACAGATCGACATCCATGGCGGCGGCAACGACCTGATCTTCCCGCACCACGAGAACGAGATTGCCCAGTCCGAATCCTACACCGGCAAGGAATTCGCCCGCTACTGGATCCACAACGGCATGCTGCAGCTCAGCGGCGAGAAAATGTCAAAGTCGCTGGGCAACATCATCAGCATCAACGAGTTCCTGAAAGAACGCGATGCAGACGTGATGCGTATGCTGGTCTTGAACGGGACCTACCGCGCGCCGCTCATGTTCACGGACGAGACACTGGACGCTGCCGAAAAGGGCCTTGAACGCTTCAAATCCGGACTGCGGCCTGCTCTGCCCAACGCCAAGGGACTCAGTCCCGAAGCCGGCTCCGCGCTTGCCGGGCAGGCCGAGCCCATTAAACAGGCCTTCACTGACGCCATGGACGATGACCTTAATACCGCTGGCGCGCTGGCTCCGCTTTACGAACTGGCCAAGATCATCAACTCCGCCCGTGACGCGGGTGCCACCGACGAACAGCTTGCGCCCGTCCAGGCCGCGCTGCGCGAACTGACCGGCGTGTTCGGTCTGCGCCTGGAAGAAAAGACCGGCTCCGGCGATGCCGACAAGTTCATCGACCTGCTGGTTGAAGTGCGCGACCGAAGCCCGCGCGGAGTAAACTGTGGGCGCTCTCCGACATGATCCGCGATAAGCTCAAAGAACTGGGCGTGACTATCGAAGACAGCAAAGATGGCACCAGTTGGCGCTGGGATTAGGCTGATTCTCCTTGAATTAATTGTTTCAAACTAAGCAAAAGCACCCTTGTGATGAAGGGTGCTTTTTTCATCTAATGGCGCAAGTGCAAATACTTACATCTATCTTCATACAAGTGACAATCTCCCCTTTCAGACTCCACAAAACATAGCTTTTTGACCGGTCGACAGATTTGTCACCGTGACCTCGAATTCATATTGAGTCCTCTTCACTGCCGCTTCGAAGGCGTAGGCGAAGCGCTCGCCGCGGGCAGGGGAATCAAGCTGCATGTGGGCATGTGAGTCGGCTGGCAGGAGGGGAATTACAAAGCGTTTCACGAATGGAACAAAAGAGAGCACTCCCAACGGATAGTATAGTTTGCCGGAATACAGGTCTGGGCTGTGGATCAACTCGTCCATAAGGGGAGCGATTTCGGCCGGAGGTGGAGGCGTCTGGTCGATAAAGCCGGATAGCCACAGGTCCACGTAGTTGCTGTGCGCATAGAAATCCTGGGCGGTGTGGATCAGTCTGCCAAAGGCAGCCCAGGCGGCGGGCGGGGCATCGCTTTGCAGCGCGGAGAGGGTCAACGCCCGTTGTTCTTCGATGTAATGATCGGATTTGTCGATGGCGTTGTTGTCGTAATGGTATTCATCGTGGCCGATCTGGCCGGTCAATATGTCGTCTTGTTTGATGTTAGCAGACAGGATGGCCTGCAGCGCGCGCGGACTGAAGTGCTCGCCCAGGGCTTTTCGGGTGATGGATTTGTGGTATTGGATGAGCATGAGATTATTCATAGAACCTGTTTGAACCGCGAATGCATGCAAAGGATGATTCATTCAAGTTTAACGGAGTATTCTGACTCTGCGACTTTAGCGCTCTTTGCAGTTAATATCTTTCAACCCCTTGAGTTCGTACACTTCAGCGAGCTGCTCACGGCCTTTGACCAACAGCGGCTTGAGCGAGGTCGCAATGACTTGCTCCGAAACAATTTGGTATGTGTCTTTGTACAATAAAATCTGGCCGGGTTGGGCTGCCATCTGTAAGCGTTGCGCCAGGTTGACCGCGTCGCCGATGGCGGTGTAATTGAACAGGTCGTTGGTGCCCACGTTGCCGACCATAGCCGGGCCGGTGCTGATGCCGATGCGGAATATCATGTGCTGGCCGGGGTCGGGGAAAAGTGTGTGTGCGGCCATGGCGCGCTTCATAATGCTGATTGCCGCGCGCACGGCCCGCAAGGCATGGTCTGCCTGGCTGTCGGGGCTATTCCAGATGGCCAGCACGGCATCGCCCATGAACTTGTCGAGCGTGCCTTCTTCCTCGAGAATGGCCTGTGCCGCCAAAGCCAGATACGCGTTTAACACCTTGAAAACTGTTTCCGGCGGATTCTGCTCACTAAAGGATGTAAAACCGTTCACATCTGCAAACATGGTTGTAACGATCTGTTTCGTCCCGTCCAGTCGCAGGTTGCCGGGATCAGCCAGCAGCCGGTCACGCACGCGCGGCGCGACCACCCGCCCGAAGGTCTGGCGGATGCGTTCCTGCTCGGCTTCCAAGTTGCGGCGTTCGGTCAGGTCTTCGAAGACCAGTGTGGCGCCTTTTGTGCCGCGATGTGCATCTCGCAGTGGCGCGCACGACAGGCGCAGGACAACATCGCCTCGTGGCGGGACCTGGCGCATGAGTTCCGTACCCAGGATGACTGCCCCGTCATTGAGCGTGCTGGCAGTCACATCGTCCAGGTCGATGCCGAGACCGGGCACGACCCGCGAAAGTCGACGTCCCATCACCTGCCAGGCTTCCAGCCCCAGGATTTGCTCTGCCGCATGGTTGAAGAGAGTGACTTTTCGGTCCAGATCAGTAGTGATAACTCCTGATGAAATCGAGGCGAAAATGTCGCTCATCAAGTTCTTCATTTCCATGGTCTGTTCCAACGTGTGACGCAGGTTGGTGAACAAACGTGCATTCTCCAACGCCAGCGTGGACTGGGCTGCCACCGCTGCCAGGAAATCCAGGTCGTCGCTGGTGTACAGGTCACCGGAACGGCGCAGACCGAGCATCAGGAAGCCGATCAATTTCTCTTCGTAGTGCAACGGGACAAACGTATAGCCCTTCAACCTGCGATAGTTGCCAGTTTTGCCCTGTAACTCTTCGGGCAATTCGCCAGATGGCGGCAGCCAGATGGGTTTTCCGGTCTTCAACATAAGATGTATCAGCGGGTCTTCCACTTGATAAGGCACCGCGCTATCTTCTCCCGAAGCATGCGGGAAATATTTTCCCATCTCATCGTTGTACAGGTACACCACGAATTTCTCGGGTGCCAGCGCCTGTTGCAGTTGCTCTTCCATCGTGCGCAGGATTTGGCTCAGGTCGGGCGTGATGACCAACTGTTGAGAGAGACTCATCAATGCACGACGATAATCCGCCGGCGAGCGATAGAAAAGACGGTCAATCCCGCGCTGGATCAGGTTGCGGATCGGTATCAGTAGCGCCGCCAGTAACAGTAAATACACGGCGATCACCAGCGGGTCGGTCGCCTTCATCGTATCTTGCAGTAACAGCGAGAGCAACGCGATCAACCCGTAAAAGGCGCCCAGAGCGACAGCCGTGGTCAGCAGGTATCCTAGCAGACGGCTCAGAATCCGGTCTACGTCCAGAAGACGGAAGCGCAGGATGGCGTAGGTGATCGAAAGAGGCATGATGATCATGGGCGGGAAAACCACCCAGGCGCGGAATTCGGTCGCCTGTCCGCTCCCAAGCAAAGCCAGATAAACCATGATGGGCAACAGCGCCAGGGTAGTGCCAAAAATGATGACGCGGCTCTGTTGGCGCACGATGTTCGTCCTGCCGCGAAAAATGCGGTAAGGTCAACATGCCGACCAGGAGAGATGAAATCCCACTACGATGCACAGGTAACCATACTGCCACCAGGTTGTGTATGCGTATGGCGAAGACGGTGCAAGCACCGTGAGAACCATCATGGGGGCCAGTAAGGCTAGTAAGATCCACGGAAGCAGGCGCAGGCGCGGATTGGCGCGTACCATGCGGGTGGGCTGCGGAAAGACCAGCGCCAGGTACATCAATCCGCCCGCAGAGAGCAGGATGCCCAGTCCCCACAGCGCGTTGGTGTAGCGTGTGGTGCTGATCTCGAACAGTGTGCTCGTCAGAACGGCCGCACCGGAGACGAAATACAGCAGAGCGCGGCTTTCCCACAGGTCACTGCGCAGGCGATAGGCCCACAAACCAATCCCCAGGAAAGCCAGTCCCATCAAATATGGGACAATGAAGAGCGAAACAATATCCGCGAAAGGGAACTGGATAGGTGTGATCTCGACGCCGTATGCAACCCCATCGGGACGTACTAAGGAAACCCAAACCGGCTCATATCCATTGGCAGCCATGATGCGTTCGAAATCGCGTACGCTTGTGAGCCTTTCCCCATTCAGCGCGATCAAGCGGTCGAGATATTGCACCCCCTGTTCGGTTGCAGGCCAGCCCTCGATGTTGATAGAACTGACTACATTGTTCGTTTCAAACAAAGCCCCCAGAAACGGCAGGCGATACCAACGCATTGCCCAGAAGGGGGTCAATATCAACATAGCAATCGCAACCGTCACTGCGGTTAGCGGCAGAAGTTGAGATAGCCATTTAAATCGAGACGGTTTTTCGTGCAAAAGGCCTCCAAATTGACCTGGAAAAGACGAAATTATTATAAGCGAAATTCCCATCCCAACGAAATGGCGTTTATAATGCCCCCATGCCTCTTTATACACGCAAAGGAGACGACGGCACCACCGGTCTGCTCGGTGAAGACCGTGTTTCCAAAGACCACCCACGTATCGAAGCCCTGGGTACATTGGACGAAGCCTCTGCTGTCCTTGGGTTGGCACGCGCCTCCTGCCAGGCGCCTCAAACGCCCCCCATCCTGCGCGAAGTCCAACGAGATTTGTACAGGCTGATGGCGGAAGTTGCCGCCACGCCCGACAATGCGGACAAATTCAAGGGCATCGACGCTAGCCGCGTCACGTGGCTTGAAGAACAAGCGGATGCCATTAACAAAATGGTGGGCCTGCCCAAAGAGTTCATCCTGCCGGGCGATACCCCCAGCGGTGCAGCTCTTTCGCTGGCGCGCGCAGTTGTCCGCCGTGCGGAGAGACGTGTCACCGAGTTGTCCATGCTCGAGCAACTCGGCAATCCCGAGTTGTTGCGCTACTTGAATCGCCTGTCATCATTGTGCTTTGTGCTCGAGCTGCTCGAAAACCAGACGGCCGGGAAATCCACTTCACTTGCCAAGGAGTAGAGGCTGATCGCGATTCGCCTCTACAATAAAATATGACCGGAACCATCATCAACACTATCACTGTGCTCATTGGCGGCACGCTGGGCTTGCTTTTCGGCGCGCGCCTGCCCGAACGCTTGAAAGCGACCGTCATTGCTGGCATGGGGCTGTTCACCGCCGCCATCGGAATCCAGATGTTCCTCGGAACGGAGAATCCGCTCATCGTGCTGGGCGCATTGCTGATTGGCGCATTGCTGGGCGAATGGTGGCAGATCGAGGACGGGCTACAAAACCTGGGACGCATCCTCGAAGAGCGCTTCATGCGGGACCCCGAACCTGCTTCCGCTTCCGGGGCCGCAACCTCGACCAATTTCGTGCGCGGTTTCCTGACCGCTTCCCTGCTGTTCTGCGTTGGGCCGATGACCATCCTCGGCTCCATTCAAGACGGCCTGACCGGCAACTACGAACTGCTGGCCGTCAAATCGGTCCTGGATGGATTCGCATCTCTGGCTTTCGCATCCACGTTGGGCGTCGGTGTGCTGTTCTCTACGCTGGTCATCTTAGTCTTTCAAGGCGGCATCAGCCTGCTGGCCGTGCAACTGAACGCACTGGTCACCACGCCCATGCTGAATGAGATGACGGCTGCCGGCGGCGTCATCTTGATGGGGCTGGCGATCAGCAGCCTGCTGGAGATTAAGAAAATCCGCACTGGCAACTTCCTGCCTGCGCTAGTCGTTGCGCCCCTGATCGTGTGGATTCTAAGTTTACTGGGGATATAGCAGTTATTCTTTCGTGATCAAGCGCACCTGACTGTCATAGAAGATGTAGTCCCAGGCCCAGTTGAGCATCACCACCAGCCTGTTTCGAAAACCGATCAAACGGTAAATATGTAGCGCAACCCAGATCAGCCAGGCCAACAGTCCGCTGAATGAGATGCCCCAGATACGCGCCACGGCCGCATTACGCCCGATGGTTGCTAACAAGCCCGGATCCTTGTAAGTGAACGAAACTGGCGGGCGTTCACGCAACTCGCGACGGATATTCTCGACGGCATGTCTTGCCTGCTGTTGGGCGACCGTTGCCAACAATGGCAAGGGCTGACCGCTTTCATCTTCCAGATAGGCAGCATCACCAATTACATAAACTTCGGGGTAGCCGGGCAATTGCAGGGTCGGCTTGACTAGAGATGCGCCCACCAGCCCTTTTTTCAACTTCAAGTTTTTCTGTTAATTTCGCAGCGCGCACGCCTGCGGTCCAGATGACCGTTTGCGTTGGAATCGCAGCGCTGTTTTCGAATGTCACACGCTCCCCGTCGAACCCGGTTACTTTCATCTTGAGCCGTACACTGACGCGTTTGTGCCGCAAAATCTTCAAAGTGGCAGCCTGCAAATTGCGCGGGTACACATTTGGCATCAGGTGATCGCTGGCCTCCACCAGGATTACCTGTGCATCTTTGAGATTCATGCCGGGGTAATCCTTGGTCAACACCAGATGAATCAACTCGGCTAATGCGCCTGCACTCTCCACGCCGGTAGGACCGCCGCCAACCACCACAAAATTCAGCATGGCGCGGCGGGCGTCCTCGTCTGACTCGCGGCTGGCTTTTTCGAATATTTTCAGCAGGTGATTGCGGGTTGCAACAGCGCTGGGGATGTCTTTCATTTCGTGCCCGTTCTTTTCGATCGATTGCATGCCAAAAAAATTGGTGCGGCTGCCGGCGGCCAGGATCAAATAATCATACTCGAGCGTTTTATGTACCGTCACCACTTGCCGGGTTTTGAAGTCAATCTCTGTGACCTCGTCCATCAGGAAATCCAGGTTTTTCTGTCGTCGGAAAATGGCGCGTACAGGATGTGCAATCTGCACTGGCGAAAGCCCCGCAATCGCTACTTGATACAAAAGGGGCTGGAATAGGTGATAGTTGCGCTTGTCGATCAGCGTGATTTGCACCGGGGCCTTTGCCAATCGTTTGGCGGCTTCAAGCCCGCCAAACCCCGCACCGATAATGACCACATGGGGAATTCTATTCATATCTGCCTCGCTTATATCGACATCAGCTTGTTTTGTGAAATATTACACAATAATTATACTCGTAATTATCCGATTACGCAAGTGTAGTGGAAACCTATCCTGGCCATTGAAAGCAATCAAGAAATCCTGGCCTTGCCAGGCGAGTAAACGAAAGTAGTTTATCTGGGTAAGTGCACAATTATGCCTGGTTTTGTTGATAGATATACACAATGATGCTTGTATCTCATCCACAAATCTTGTACAATTTTGATAGAAACACTACGCCCCTTCTTTGAACCTAGCTGGGAGGCTACCAATGGAGATGATTAAGGTTTCTGCTACCTCTCGTACATCGGCTGTTGCCGGGGCAATCGCGGGTGTCATCCGCGAACACAAACGGGCGGACGTACAGGCGATTGGTGCTGGCGCTGTCAACCAGGCTGTCAAGGCGCTGGTGTTGGCAACTGGCTACCTCAGGAACGATGGCATTGAGGTTTGTTGTGTGCCCGAGTTCGTGGACGTGGAAATCGACGACAAGGTGCGTACTGCCATCAAGCTGGTGGTTGAACCGCGCTAAGACTTGTTGTAAGCGGCATTGGCGATCTCGGACGCAGGTTGGAGCCCGTTGAGGTAGGATAAACTCGGCCTCAACGGTTTTCCCTTTTGGGATACAATATTTCTATGCGACGAAAGAAGTTTCTCTTTCGCTGGTTGAGCGCTTGGCTGCTCTTGTCCATGCTGGGGGTGGGATTCCTGGGCGGGGCGGGCCTGTCTGTCCGCGCGGCACCGAGGCAACAAACAGCGTACGAATATTGTTATTAGCGAGTTTGCTCGGGAGAATGGCACTGGCAAATGATGAATGTGATTGAACTTTATAATCCTACAACAGGTTCAGATATTGATATTAGCGGTTGGAAATTGGTGATCTAATAGTTGATGGAACATCATGCCAACTTATAAATTATTCCAAGTCGGGACTATATAGCTGCTGGACGAATATTATCTTGATTAGAATAGCTGAAATAGCAGTATACAGTGATATGTCGCTGCAGACTTAACTTATACGACTGGAATTACTAGATAATGGTGGAATTGCACTTAATAGATCGCTGCAGATCCACGGTATGATCCTAGTTGATACGTGCGAATGCAATCAGGATAGCTTAGAGAGTGGCCTGCTAACATGCATCTTGCAACTAATTTCTATAGTATGGAACGCATGAATGTTGGCCAGATGTGATACTGTTGGGCAAGTAATGATGGATGTAACAAGAAATGGATTAGATGCGAACGCCTGGTAATCCTATAAATGGCACTCCTAAACAACCAAATTCGGCGCGAAGTTCTTATCTGCCAGGTTCTATCATTATCAACGAAGTTGCCTGGATGGGCACGTTGGCATCTCCTGATGATGAGTGGATTGAGCTTTATAACCCTGGCTCTTCCTCAATCGATTTACGGAATTGGCGCTTGGTGGCGGATGATGGGAGCCCAGATATTGTTTTTCAAATGTTCCACCTAACACGAATACAGTCATCTGGCAGGGGGATATTTCTTGTTAGAGCGTGGCTATGATAACGTTGTTACTGATGTAACTGCAGATCAAATCTACTTTGGTAGAACTGGACGATTTCGAACGAAATCCTGCGACTGCGCGCTCCCGGATGGGACCCTTGTTGATACAGCCAACTCGGATGGTGGTGCCTGGCCCGCAGGAACGATTTCCCCCAATGGCAGTATGGAACGCATAGGTGTTATCACCGACCAACTGCTGGCCTGGGTTACGAACGTCAATGCCGCTTCGTGGACGAATAAGGATGCATCTGGTCAATTGATCCATGGCACACCAGGACGCGCAAATTGGGGCTTTGGGGTTACACAAACGCCAATCCCGACTAGTACATCTACTCCGGCCCCTACCGTTACTCCAGCCCCTGTTGCTCCACTCACAATCGTTATCAGCGAAGTTGCCTGGGCAGGGACGCAAGCATCCTCGGACGATGAGTGGATCGAACTCTATAACCCTGGCACGAAGGATATAAACCTTACAAATTGGAATTTACGTTCTTCGGATGGCAGTCCTAATATTCAAACCGAATTCGATGGCATTATCCTCGATGCGGGCGATTACCTCTTGTTGGAGAGCACAGATAATGATGTAACCGATGTGACTGCGGATGTAATTTATACCGGTTCGTTATCCAATAGTGGCGAAATCCTTCGCTTGTATGATCCGAACGGGTACCTGGTTGATACGGCCAATTCCAACGGCGGAGCCTGGCCTGCTGGCATTGCCTCCACATACTCCAGTATGCAGCGCAGCCTCATCGCCACCGATAGCGATTACACCTGGGTCACGTATGACGTCACCAAAGATGCTGGAACCAAAGCCAAAGATGCCTCCGGAAACGACATCAAAGGCACGCCAGGGCGGGCCAACACGCCTTTTAACGTCACACCAACGCCTACACCTAGACCATCGGGCTCGTCCGGTGGTTCATCTGGTTCCAGCGGAGGTGTGGTACTCACGCCTATTTTGGGGATTAGCGAGTTTTTACCCCGCCCCGGTTATGACTGGAATAATGACGGCGTCGTAGACGTGCGCGACGAGTTCATCGAGATCATCAACGCCGGCCGGATCGATGTCAATTTGAACGCCTATCGCCTGGACGATGAAGCGAACCTGGGCTCATCTCCCTATACCCTTCCTAACCTCACCCTCAAACCGGACGAACGCGCCGTCTTTTATGGCTCTGAAACCGGCATTCTGCTCAGCGACGCCGGTGACAGCGTGCGTCTGCTCAGGGGCAGCACCGTGATAGATGCTTATACCTACGGCGTGGTCGCCTATCCCGATCAATCCTGGTGCAGGGTACCGGACAGACTGGGATACTGGAACCATCCCTGCTTCCCGACACCCAATAATCCCAACGCCCTGACCGGGACCACCCCGCTTCCCTCCGGAGGCCCAACCGGCTACCGTCCCCCGGTCTGTCTCTTGCCCGATACCACTCCCAAAGTGTTCGTCTATGCCGAATGTGAAGCCGGCGGGGGCGGAATTTGGAACCGTCAATTCTGGGACGATGCAGATGCTTCTGAACCACTGAAACTGGATGAACCCCAGAAATGGGAGACAGTCTTCAAGTAAATTTCCCCCAACCGATTTGGGCTAACGAATGAGGGTGAAAATCAAAAGTCCATACTGAACTGAACCGCAGGTCTTTTTCATAAAACCAGGTCCGCTAAAAGCGGATCACACGTCCCTTTCACCTTTCTCCTATCAAAACGATAACCAACCCATGCGTGGCTTCAGCCACGCTTCTCAATGATTTGTTCCAATTCTTCCTTGGAGTTTCTTCCCGTTTCGCCTTACAAAATTGTTATTAAGCCACTCTCTCGGCCCCTTGTGATATGGTTAGTAAAATACGAATAGAGAG
Source organism: uncultured Chloroflexia bacterium (assembly GCA_963829615.1). GTDB lineage: Bacteria > Chloroflexota > Anaerolineae > Anaerolineales > Villigracilaceae > JAABUE01. The sequence continues at coordinate 43,489 of CAWHJM010000053.1, read as the reverse complement.
GAAGTGGGCACTGCATGAACTTGTTATACAAATTTGGTCGCGGGATTATCCGTCTGTACAGTCGTTTGATGCTCAACATGGACATTCTATGGCACGGCGATATGCCAGTTGGTCCTAAAATTTTCGTTGCCAATCATCCCAGTGCTACAGACCCGTTCGTCCTGCATCTGCTTTCGCGCGAGCCAATGAGCGTCATGATTGTTTCAACTGCTTTTACCTTTCCACTTTTTGGTGAGTACATCCGCCGTGCCGGGCAGATACAGGTCGTGCCAGGTGAGGGCGCGCGAGCGATGAAACAGGCCAAAGAGTTTCTGAAGGCCGGGTATTCGGTCGGCATTTTCCCTGAAGGAGATTTCAGCCCGCAGACAGGTGGATTTCAGACAACCTCACAGCGGTGCGGCGCGTTTGGCTATTGATACGGGCGTACCGATCGTACCGGTTGGAATTTATCTGCCACGTGAGCGCAGCCTGTGCATTAGCTCCCGCTTGAGCGGCAAGCCTACCGTTGGATACTGGTACCTGCGCGGGCCATACGGCATTACGATCGGTCGCCACATGAAATTAGAGGGGAATCCGGCAGATCCGGAACACGTCCAGACTCAATCGCGGACGATGATGGAATGGATCAAGTCTCTGGCACAGGAGAGCGAATTCCGCGTGCGCCGCCTGGAGCCTGTGCCGGTCCGTTATTGACGCAGCAACTCTAACAACCCAACTGGATACAAAATAGACTTGCCTGGACCGAACTCGTCCAGGCTTTTCCATAGCACTTTCATGGGCAGATTCACATCCGCTTCATGACCTGAAATCACAGCCTGCTCATACAACCCGGAGTTCGACCAACGCCCCATCATAGACCTGCACGATTTCGTGGCCGGGAATCCCGTTGAAGATATAGATATTTTCCAGCGTGCCGAGATACATCAGGTCTTTGACTGCTGCGCTGATCTCTTCCATCAGTTCGCGGCGGATGGTTTCTATGCTATGCTCGCCAAATTCGATACCGCCCCCAAGCGGACGGTAGAACGTCTCACCTTTTGATGGATCATGTTCTTCGGAGACCAGAATTTTGTCGTTGTGATTGAAAACGCAAATGGCAATCGGGCGGATGTGGCTCATAGAATCTCCATGAAGTCATTTTAAACTCTTTAAATCATAAGGGGCTGCCTTTTTATCAGGCAGCCCCGTTCTTTACTCGTTCTCGCAAGGGCTTAGTTCCTGCGGAAGCAAAAAGTTATTATGAAGCCGGGGGCAAAGGTTCATCGTCCACGGGGGGAGCAGGCGTTTCACTGGGCGGAACGGGCGCGGGCGTGGGAACAGGAGCCTCGGAAACTGGCGACACGACTACAGCCCCTTCCGGCTTTTTGCGGAGCGTTACAACACCGACCACGATAGGGATGGCAATGAAAATCACGCCGACACACAACATGGCGATCCCTGTGCCAATCGCAGCGGCCGGGTCGCTACTGCCCCCCATATCAATATTAGAGCCGGGAATCATTCCTACAACAGCAAACATTCCCCCCATGCACAAACCCAACAGACCCGGGCATCCACATAAGAGCGCCGTGGCAATGGTTGCGATGAGACCGGTCGTTTTCTTATCCATCGTGCATTCTCCTTTTTCAATATCTATGATTTGAATATCAGTATACAGGGAAAAAAAGTGGGACGCAATAGATTTGCATCCCACTTTTGGTTAGCTGCGCAACTTGGCGCCGACTTCGTGCTCCAGCCTGCGGACGATCTTGTTGCGTATCGCCGCGGCCTCTTTGTCCGTCAGCGTTTTCTCGGCCTGGTAGGTCAGGCTGTAAGCCAGGGACTTTTTGCCCGCGCCAATCTGCTCGCCGCGATAGACGTCGAACAGTTTGACATCGGTCAACACCTTGCCGCCGGTTTGACGGATGAGCGCCTCGACCTGCGCCGCCGGGACGGATTCGTCCAGGATCAGGGCGATGTCTTCCAGCACGGGCGGCACATCGGGTACGGTTTTCACTTCGTAGTCGGATTCCAGTTCGCGCATGGTTGCTAAATCGAATTCAGCCACCAGCACAGGAGGCTCTTCAAATTCATACTTGTCCTTGACCAGCGGATGCAGCTCGCCAAACACACCGATGACTACCCCGTTCACTTTCACTTCGGCGGCTTTGCCCGGGTGCAGGTAGGGAACGGTATCGGTCGGGGCATAGGATACGTCATTTAAGCGGAAGCTGGCCAAAAGTCGTTCGATGCGGCCCTTTAAGTCATAGAAATCCATGATGGGGCTGTCTTTCACATCCCAGTCGGTTTCGCCGCGCGTACCGGTCATCGCAATCGCAAGTTTGGTGACCTCGTCTGGCAATTCAGCGCCGCTGGGCTCGAAAATCGGACCGATCTCGAACAATGCCAGCCCCTCGCGCAGACGGACGTTGTGCTCGAGCGCATCCAGCACGGAGGCCAGCAGGCTGCGGCGCAGGACGCTCTTTTCGGGCGCGATGGGGTTCGCCAACCGGACATATTCGCCGCTGATGCCGAGCTGGGCTTCGCGCTCGGGATAGGTCATGCGGTAGCTGACCACTTCTTGCAGGCCAATCTCAGCTAGTTGGTCGCGCAGGGCTTCCTCCCACTCATTGACCGGGTTGCCGATCTGCGGCGGGAGTTCGTCGGCCATGCGTGTTTCGGGGATGTTGTCGTAGCCGTACAGGCGGGCGATTTCTTCGAGGATATCGGCCAGGCCGACTACGCCTTCGCCGATGTCCATGCGGGTAGGCGGAGTTTGGGCGATGACCTTCTCGCCCTCGACCTTGCACTCGAACTCGACGCGGCTTAGCAAATCAGCGATTTCATCCGCGCTGAGAGTTCGATGCCCAGCAGGCGCTTGACATCCTGCGGGGTGACTTCCACGGTCGGGTCGTGTGGTGGCAGCGGATACTCATCTACCAGCCCGGGCGCAATTTTGCCACCTGACCAGGCGGCCATGTAGTGCAGGCCGCGCTCCACGCCGGGTTTGGCCAGCGCCGGATGCACGCCGCGCGAGAAGCGGAAGGAGGCTTCGCTGTGCAGGTTGTGGCCAAAGGATGTGCGGCGGATGTTGATGAAGTTCCAGGCCGCGCCTTCGAGCAGGATGTTGCGGGTATTCTCGGTCACTTCCGATTCGAGCCCGCCCATCACGCCCGCCAGCGAGAGTGAACCGGCCTCGTCACAAACCAGCACGTTGAGCGGGTTGAGCGTGCGCTCCTCGTTGTCGAGCGTGGTCAGCTTTTCGCCGTCTGCGGCGGCGCGCGTGGAAATCACCACCGGCTTGCCCTTGGCGCGCTCCACCAGCACATCGTAGTCGAAGGCGTGCAGCGGCTCGCCGAATTCGAGCATGGCGTAGTTGGTCGCGTCCACGAGGCTGTCGATGGGACGCATCCCGGCCAGGCGCAGTCGACGCTGCACCCAATAGGGACTGGGCTTGATCTCGACATCCCGGATCAGACCCAGCACAAAGCGCGGATTTAACTCCGGATCGCCGATCTCGATGCTGACCAGCCCTTCGATCGGACTCCCTTCGGTCTGGTTCCGTATCTCGGGATTTTTCAGCGGTCTGTTGGTGAATGCCGCCAACTCGCGTGCGACGCCGATCACGCTGGCACAGCGTGCCATGTTGGGCAGGATGTCGATATCGAGCACGGCATCACCCATGTAATCGGCCAGCGACGCACCGACAGGCGCATCATCATCCAGGAAGATGATGCCTTCATGTTCTTCCGAGATGCCCAGTTCTTTCTCCGAGCAGGCCATCGAGTAGGACTTCACGCCGCGGATCTTGGTGCGCTTGAGCGTGACCAGCACCTGACCATCCTGATGCCCATCATAGATTTGCGCGCCTTCTTTGGCCCAGGCCACTTTGATGGGCTTCTCCAGTTTGCCGATGCCTTTATAGTCGTACAGGTTGGGCGCGCCGGTCAGGACGACGTGTTCTTCTTTGCCGTCGTACAGGTCGCACAAGACCAGCCTGTCTGCGTTGGGATGCGGTTTCACCTCGCGGATTTCTGCCACGACGATCTTGTCCGTATCCCATTCGATGCCGGTTGTTTTGAACTCGTGACGACCAGAACCGTCCGGCATTTTCCAGCCTACATAGTGGATTTCGTCCACTTCGAGGCCAGCCAGGGTTAAGTGTTTTGCAATGTCTTCTACCGATAAACCTTCAATATCAACGAAGTCTTTGAGCCAGGAAAGGGGTAATTTCATAATAACTCCTTAGAGAGTTGAGATTAGATAATTAGAGATTAGTATCGTCGAGATTGGTCAAATCTTCCAAGGATGCAGTGTCGTAGGACTCAATTTCTTCTCGGGTTGAGTGGTTTGCACCAGGCTCATTGGCTCCCTTTTTGCTCTTTTTAAGATAGCCAATGTAACCGTTCAACATTTTATCGATTTCTTCACCTTCTTGTTCCAGTTCCTTGTAAAGTGTTTCTGGAATGAAATCTGCTTCAAAGGCAAATACAAGATGACTGAGCGTTTCTTCCAAAGAGCCGCGTGCGTTGTAACAAAATCGCACGTTATCTTGATAGTAAAAGCGACCGTATCCTTCAGCAATATTTGCGGAAACGCTCAAGGAAGAGCGCCGAATTTGCTGGTTCAGGTTCCACTTTTCTTCAGCGGGGAGCAATGGTAGAACGCGTTTGTAAATCGTAAGCGCAAAATCCTTCGCCCTCACCCAAACCTGCAATCGCTTCAATCCCTTGCACACTCATCCTTTCCTCTTACTACTCTCTACTCTCTTTTCTCTATTCTCTTCACTTAGAACTGTTCCAGGAAACGAGTATCGTTTCCCCAGAAATAGCGAATGTCATTGATCTTATAGCGCAGCATCAACTGGCGTTCGGGTCCCATGCCGAAGGCGTAGCCGGTGTAACGTTTGGGGTCGTAGCCGCCATTTTGCAGCACAACCGGATGCACCATGCCGCAGCCCAGAATTTCCAGCCAGCCAGATTGCTTGCAGACCGGACAGCCTTCGCCACCGCAGACGAAACATTCCACGTCCATTTCGGCGGAGGGTTCCGTGAACGGGAAGTACGAAGCGCGGAAGCGCGTGCGCGCATTCTGCCCGAACATACGACGGGCGAAATCGGACAGGGTCCCTTTCAAGTCGGCGAAGGTGATGTTCTCGCCGACCGCCAAGCCCTCGACCTGGTTGAATTGCACTTCCGAGCGGGCCGTGATCTGCTCATTGCGGAAGCACATGCCAGGCAGGGCAATGCGGATGGGTGGCGGGTTGTCGGGGTTCTTGGCGACCGCTTCGCGCATGGCGTGGATTTGTCCCGGCGAGGTATGTGTGCGCAGCAAAATGGGATTGTCTCCGCGCTCGCCGGCATCCATGTAAAGCGTGTCCTGCATCTCGCGGGCGGGATGGTGTGGCGGGAAGTTGAGTGCCTGGAAGTTAATCTCGTCCGTTTCGACTTCGCGTGAGGTGTAAACCTGGAAGCCCATCTCGGACAGAATATCCAACACGCGGCGTAGCTGCTGGGTTGACGGATGCAGGCGTCCCACCCGGATGCCGCGGCCCGGCAGGGTCACGTCCAATTCTTCTTCTTCCAGTGATTTCGCCAACATTGCCGCTTTAACAGCTTCAGTTCGCTCAGCAAAGGCTGCTTCCAACGCTACCTTGACCTTGTTGGCAGCCTGTCCCACAGCCGGACGCTCTTCTTTGGAGAGCTGCCCCAACCCGGAAAAGACTCCCATAACCGGGGAACTACGTCCCAGATGCGCAACGCGCCAGGCTTCCAGCGCGGCCTGGTCTTTGACAGACTCCAGCGTGGATAGCGCGGTCTGTTCGATTTCTTTCAGTTTCTCTAGCATTCGTACCTCCTGACAAAGAGAGTAGAGATTGGAGAATAGAGATTAGTCACTGCTCTCTATTCTCTACTCTCTAGTTTCTAAAACACAAAACTCCCGTCCACATTGGGACGGGAGGAAGTTCCCGCGGTACCACCCAAATTAGCCTTCCTTCGACTTCCCCTTCGGGGACGATGTCGCTCAGGATGTGGCTCACTTTGTGCTGACCATCATCAGCCTCCCCGTTAACGCTGGGATTGCGACTCAGACTACAAGCGTATTACGCCTTCCCCTGAGCGGCTCGAGAGGGAACTTCAGTCAGGTTCTACCGGGTGAGAGTTTCAGCCAATGCTCCACACGTCTCTGGCGGTTTCTACTGACGTACTTTCCTCTGTCGTAGCCTTTATGGTGTTGGGGAGTATTATCGGCAAAAAATGGGGGAATGTCAAGGGCAAACTGTAAATTATACTCGCTGTCACATCGCACTTGACCAGCCCTTGATTCTGCATTAAAATCCCTCCTTGCTAAACGCCCTCGTAGCTCAGTGGATTAGAGCGCTTGCTTGCGGAGCAATAGGTCGCGCGTTCGAGTCGCGCCGGGGGCACCATTTATAGAAGCGGGTAACCCCGCTTCTATTGCTTTCACGGGAGGGTGTATGTCAAAATGTCAAATCTTGTTGACCAACGATGATGGTATCAAATCACCCGGCTTATGGGCTGCCGCTGAATCCCTGTCAGAGTTGGGCTATGTAACTGTTGTTGCGCCGCGCGAGCAATCTTCTGGCATGGGACGCAGCCTGCCAAACACGTCAGATGGGATCATTCAAGAAGAACGGTTGCAGATTAGAGGTCAGGATTGGCCCGTGTACGCTGTTGGTGGAACCCCTGCCCAGGCTGTCCTGCACGGTATCCTGGAAGTCATGCCCCAAAAACCAGACATAATCGTCTCTGGCATTAACTACGGAGAAAACCTTGGAACTGGTATTACTATTTCTGGAACGGTTGGCGCTGCGATGGAAGCAGCCGCATTGGGATTCCGTGCACTGGCGGTTTCGCTGGAGACGGCCCAGGAGCACCATCTGACCTATTCCCGTGAAGTGGACTTTTCAACCGCGGCTCATTTCGCACTTCAATTTGCTCGCTTTCTAGTGGAGAAATCACCGTTCCCAGATGTTGACCTGCTTAAGGTTGACGTGCCTAGTGATGCCACCCCTGATACGCCCTGGATGTTGACGCGCCTGGCAAGACAGCGCTATTATGACCCGGTTGCCCCGGAGCGAAAGAGTTGGTCTGTGCCAGGGACGGTGGGTTATAGGGAAGCAGCAGATTTAAAAGAAGAAGCACCTGATAGCGATGTGTTTGTATTACGAAGGAAACGCCAGATTTCTGTTACCCCTATTAGCCTGGACATGACATCCAGGGTAGATTTTGATGAGATGGAAAAGTTTTTCCGAGCTTAAACGATAAAAGGGCCTCGACGGCCCGTTTATCGTTTAGAAAGATGCTTAGTTGAAGTGGGGGGAGAATTTAGCTACCAGTTTGTCTTTCGGCTTATAACCAGTGATGCGTTCTTTGATTTCTCCTCCCTTGAAGAATAACAAGGTCGGAATACCCATCACACCATATTTCATCAGGATGTTAGGATTTTGATCAGCATCGATCTTGACTATTTTGACCTTGCCGTCCCACTCCCCGGCCAATTGCTTGACAATGGGGTCAAGCATTTTACAAGGACCGCACCAGACCGCACTGAAATCCACCAGTACGGGTTCAGATGCGTCAATCACCTCGGTTTGGAATGTATCTTCGGTAACATTAATTAATTCAGCCATTTGACCTCCAGGTATTTAATAGATGTTGCCAATATAATATATATTACGTCAGCAATTCTCGGTATGAGAAACAAGAATATGGCTGCTGCCATCGTTGTAATAGGTTGACACATTTCTATCGAGTGGTAAAATAGCCCCCAATATGGAACGTCCTGTGCAAACATTCGTCTTTGAGACCAAGTCTAAGTGCCTGCCCGCATCCGAAACTTCGGTTGTCGGGCTTGTGGGCATTGTTTGGTTGAACAGGAAAAGATAAGCGAACAGGACCGTCCCTGTTTTTGTACTGTAACCAAATGCGCTCTCCGATACCGGAGGGCGCATTTTTTATTTCTGCCATAGGAGGCTGATTATGACCCGTATTGGTTTTTTATACTCTCGTATCCGCGTGGAAGAGAAACTACTGCTCGAAGAACTGGAGCATCGCCAGGACGTGGAAGTGGTCCGTATCAATGACGGTGAGCGCTACTTCGATATTTCCCAATTGCCCGTGGATGTGGATGTGGTCTTCGAGCGTTCGATTTCCTATTCACGCGGGCTGTATGTTTCACGCATCTTCGAAGCGCATGGCGTGCCGGTGGTCAATTCGTCCGTGGTGGCTGAACGCTGTGGAGACAAATATGTCACCAGCCAGATTTTGGTCCGCAACGGTATCCCGACCCCGCGCGTGCTGATGGCCTTCGACGAGGACTCTGCCCTGGCAGCGGTGGAGGCCATCGGCTACCCGTGTGTGCTCAAACCCGTGGTTGGTTCGTGGGGACGGCTGCTGGCCCGCATCGATAGCCGCGAGATGGCCGAAGCAATCATCGAACACAAAGCCTCGCTGGGCGTAAACCACCAGGTTTTCTACATTCAGGAATACGTGAACAAACCCGGGCGTGACATTCGTGCTTTTGTGGTCGGCGATGAGCCGATTTGCGCTATCTACCGCTCATCTGAAAGCTGGATCACTAACACAGCTCGCGGTGGCATGGCGACCAACTGTCCATTGACGCCCGAACTGACTGAAATCTGTCAGCGCACGGCACAGGCCATGGGTGGCGGATTGCTGGCAATCGATGTCTTCGAAACGGCGGATAGTTTCACGGTCAACGAAGTCAACCACACGATGGAATTCCGCAACAGCATTACCACTACCGGCGTGGACATTCCGGCGCGGATGGTGGATTACGTCATCACACAAGGCAAGAAAACGAGACGGGCCATGAACATGGAACAGATCTGTGTATCGGTGGCAGGTTGAGTTTAGAAAGATGCGCAGGTCGAAGGTGCCAAGTACTGCAAGACCGTAAAAACAATCTAAAAATCGGTAAGTGGACGACATTTATCTAAAATCCGCTATTGACATATATTCTCCGGGTGGTAGAATAACGCCCAATATGTACCAGACATTTGCGCTTCCGCGTTCCCGTCGTCCGCTGCCGACTTCTCACCGAGAAGGCCGGGAGCTTTGATTTGGATGACGAACTGAACGACACGGTGCCCTGAAACACCCCTGAGTTAGCCCAAACAGCCCTCCTTCTCGGAGGGCTGTTTTTATTTAGCCCACCTTGGTCCCCCCATTTTTGGTTTTCGAAATGGGGGAGAAAAAAGAATAGGAGAATTCATGAACCCAAAACCGCAAGTCAAGAAAGTTGTCCTGGCCTACTCCGGTGGGCTGGACACATCCGTGATCGTCCCGTGGCTCAAAGAGAACTACGGCTGTGAAGTGGTCTGCTTCTGCGCTGACGTGGGGCAGGGCGATGAAGACCTGTCCAAGCTGGAGGGCAAGGCTATCGCCAGTGGGGCCAGCCAGTTCGTTGTCCATGATATGAAGGAAGAGTTCGCGGCTGATTACCTTTTCCCGATGCTGCGCGCCGGGGCTGTGTACGAGCGCAAGTATCTGCTCGGCACGTCAGTGGCGCGCCCCTTGATCGCCAAGCATCTGGTAGACGTGGCGCACGAAGTCGGTGCGGATGCGATCTCGCACGGCGCGACGGGCAAGGGCAACGACCAGGTGCGCTTCGAACTCACTGTCATGGCCCTCGACCCCCGTCTGCAAGTCATCGCTCCCTGGCGCGAATGGGATATCCGCTCGCGCGAAGATGCGCTCGAGTACGCCGCCAAACATAACGTGCCGGTAACCGCCACGGTCAAATCCATTTACAGCCGCGACTCGAACTTGTGGCACCTGTCGCACGAGGGCGGCCTGCTCGAAAATCCGTGGAACGAGCCGGAAGAGTCGATGTACCAGATTTCAGCCTCCCCGGAAAACGCCCCGGACGAGCCCGCCTATGTCGAGATCGAGTTCGATAGCGGCACGCCGGTGGCTGTTAATGGCGAGAAGATGACTCCGGCGGGCATCGTCAGCTATCTCAACAAACTCGGCGGCGCACACGGCATCGGCCGGGTCGACCTGGTCGAGAACCGCCTGGTCGGCATGAAATCGCACGGCGTCTACGAGACGCCCGGCGGAACGATCCTATTGTATGCACACAACGAACTCGAATCGCTGGTGCTTGACCGCGAGACCATCCACTTCAAGGATGTAGTCGCGCTCAAGTACGCCGAATTGACCTACAACGGCCTGTGGTTCACCCCGTTGCGCGAGGCGCTCGACGCTTTCGTCGACAGCACCCAGGGTCCGGTCACCGGCACGGTGCGGCTCAAGCTCTTTAAGGGCAACATCATCAGCGCCGGGAAGAAGAGCAAGCTCAGCCTGTATCGCGAAGACTTCGCCACCTTCGGCATGGATGACGTTTACGACCAGTCCGACGCCGAGGGCTTCATACATCTTTACGGTTTATCGCTCAAGGTACGCAAACTGAACGAACTGCCGATCGCCGGGATGAACCTGCCCAAGCCGGATTATTCACGATTTAAGAGAGACTAAGGTAGTAACGGCTTTAGCCGTTAGAGCGACTGAAGTCGCTACTACACGAGGAGACCAGATGACCATTTTATGGGGCGGCCGCTTCAGCGGCAAACTCGACCAAAACGCCTTCGACCTGAACACATCCCTGCCGTTCGATCAAAGGATGGCAATACAGGATGTAAAGGGATCGGTCGCCTGGGCGGCTGCCCTTGCCCGGGCCGGAGTCCTGACCGAAGACGAATCCAGCCGCATCATTTCCGGGCTGGAAGCTGTTGAGGCGGAATTCGAAAGCGGCTCCTTCGCCTTTGCCGACTCCGACGAAGACATCCACACCGCAGTCGAGCGGCGATTGGGCGAGTTGATCGGTCCGCTGGCGGGCAAACTGCACACCGGCCGCAGCCGTAACGACCAGGTCGCCACCGACTTCCGCCTGTGGATGCTGGATAATCTGCCCGACCTGGACGCCGCTATCGCAGGTTTTCAGTCCACGCTGGTAGCAGTGGCTGAAAAGCACCTGTCCACGCTGATGCCGGGCTATACCCATATGCAACGCGCCCAACCGATCACGCTGGCGCACTGGCTACTCAGTCATTTCTGGGCCTTGCAGCGTGACCGCGAACGACTGGCAGATTTGCATGACCGAGTTGCTATCTTACCGTTGGGGTGCGCCGCGCTGGCCGGGACAGCTTTTCCAATTGACCGGAATGCACTAGCCGAATCGCTTGGCTTCGACGCCCCCGCCCCTAACAGCCTGGATGCCGTCTCCGACCGGGATTTTGCCGCAGAATATCTCTTTCTGCACGGCGATGATCGGCGTGCATCTGAGTAAGCTGTCTGAGAACGTCATCCTGTTCAGCACGGCCGAGTTCGGCTTCATCGAACTTTCGGATGCCTTTTCGACCGGCTCCAGCCTGATGCCGCAGAAGAAGAATCCCGACATGTTCGAACTGGCACGCGGCAAAGCTGGCACGTTGATCGGTCTGCTGACCGGGTTGCTGGCTACGCTAAAAGGCCTGCCATCCACCTATGACAAGGATTTGCAGGAGGACAAAGTTCCTGTTTTCCAGGCAACTGACACGTTGCTGGCGATTTTGCCCGTTCTGGCGGGCGCGCTCGAGACGATGAGCGTCAACGAGAAACGCATGCTGGCTGCGATTGATGCATCTATGCTGGCGACCGATCTGGCAGATTATCTTGTCCGCAAGGGCGTGCCGTTCCGCGAGGCGCATGGGATTTCGGGAAAAGCCGTCAGAGTGGCGGCGGAGAAAGGCGTCAGCCTGGATCAAATTGTCACTAAACGAGTGGCAGGCCATCGGTCCGTTTGATGCGGATGTGAAAGATGTCTTCGACCCGATGAAATCGGTCGAGGCCAGAAATGCTATCGGGGGCACCAGTCCCCAATCTGTAAAAAATCAATTGTTAAATGCAAAGTCACTTTTGGGACTTTAAATCACCCTCACCCTAGCCCTCTCCCTCAAGGGAGAGGGGATTATAAGGAGAATAACCATGACTACTGTATCTTGCCCTGAATGTGCTGCCGACATCGCGTTGGATGAAGGCACCGAAGTGAACGAAATCATCGTCTGCCCCGATTGTGGTGTGGATTTGGAAGTGACTTCGCTCGACCCCGCAACGGTCGAGATGGCGCCTATGGAAGAAGAAGACTGGGGTGAATAGCGACCCCTTACCCCTGGCCCCTCTCCCTTTCAGGGAGAGGGGAATAAGGAGAATTATGCGACCAAGATTAAAGGTAGGCGTTTTATACTCGCGCGTGCGCGTGGAAGAGAAGTGGATTTTTGCGGCGATGGAGAAGCACGGCATCGATTATGAGCGCCTGGATGACCGCAAAATCCATTTCGACCTGGATGACCCGGCACCGTGGCGCACGTTCGATGTGGTGCTGGAACGCTCGATCAGCTACACCAGCGGGCTGTATGCGCTGCGAGTGCTGAACGCGTTCGGCGTGCCCACAATAAACACCGCGGCGGTGGCCGAAGTGTGCGGCGACAAACTGACCACATCGGCGATACTTTCACAGGCGGGTGTGCCGCAGCCGCGCAACGTGGTCGCGTTCACGCCCGAAGCTGCGCTGGACGCTATCGAAGCGTTCGGCTACCCGGTGGTGCTCAAGCCGGTGGTCGGGTCTTGGGGGCGGCTACTGGCGAAGATCAATGACCGCGATGCCGCCGAAGCGGTGCTGGAGCACAAAGCTACGCTCGGTTCGGTGCAGCACTCAGTCTTTTATATTCAAGAGTTCATCAAGAAGCCGGGACGCGACATCCGCGCGATTGTAGTCGGTGACCGCGTACTGACGGCCATCTACCGCAAGTCCGAGCACTGGATCACAAACACGGCCCGCAGCGGCGAGGGCGAAATCTGCCCGATCACGCCGGAGATCGAGGCGTTGTGCCTGAAGGCGGCTTCGGCGGTGGGCGGCGGGTTGCTGGCCGTGGATTTGGTCGAGCACCCCGAAAAGGGGCTGGTGGTGAACGAGATCAACCACACGATGGAGTTCCACTCGGCGCAGCCGGTCAGCGGGGTGAATATCGCGGATGAGATCGTGAATTATGTGGTAGAAGTAGCGAAAAATAGTGAGAAGTGATACGTGACGAGTGACATCACTTTTCACGCTTCACTCGTCACTGAAAAGGAGCAATTATTCTTATGACGACAGTTTCGATTATCGGCGGTTCAGGCTATGGCGGCGGAGAACTGCTGCGACTGCTGCTGGCGCACCCGGCAGTGGAAGTTCAGCAGGTTACATCGCGCTCGCACTTGGGCGAATACGTTTACCAGGTGCATCCCAACCTGCGCAAGCAAACCCAACTCAAGTTCGTTGACCCGGATCAACTCGAACCCGTGGACGTGCTTTTCCTGGCCCAGCCGCATGGACAGGCACAGCACAACATCGAGGGTATGCCGCGCTGGCGGGCAAGATCATCGACCTGGCAGCCGACTTCCGCTTGCGGGATGCGGACTTCTACGAAAAATGGTACGGCGAAAAACATGCCGCGCCGGAATGGCTGAGCAAATTCGTCTACGGCCTGCCCGAACTACACCGTGAAGAACTAGCGACGGCGGACTACGTCAGTGGAGTGGGCTGCAACGCCACCGCCAGCAATCTGGCGCTGCTGCCATTGGTGAAAGCGGATTTGATCGATCGATCCGCCCCGGTCATTATCGAGATCAAAGTGGGTTCGTCCGAATCGGGGGCAGCGGGCAATACTGGGTCGCACCACGCCGAGCGTGCCAACGTGATCCGCACATTTTCCGCCTTTGGGCATCGTCACACCGCCGAAGTGATCCAGGAGATGGGCGTCAGTAACGTTTCATTGACGATGACTGCCGTAGACCTGGTCCGTGGCGTGCTGGCGACGGCGCATGCACAACTCAAACCGGGCGTGGCGAACAAGGATTTGTGGAAAGCCTACCGCGCCGCCGCCAACGAGAATCCGTTCGTGCGCGTGGTCAAGGAAAGCCGCGGCATCTACCGTGTCCCGAGCCGAAGATCCTGGCCGGGTCGAACTACGCTGACATCGGCTTCGAACTGGATGAAGTATACCGGGCATGTGGTTTCAATATGCGCCATTGACAACCTGATGAAAGGCGCGGCCGGTTCGGCAGTCCAGTGCATGAATCTGATGCTGGGGTTGGATGAGACCACCGGGTTGGAGTTTATGGGGTTGCATCCTATTTAGAGAGTAGAGAATAGAGAGTGGAGAGTAGCACGAACGGAAAACCTAATCTCTGATCTCTACTCTCTAATCATCTGGAGTAACAATGACCGAATCAATCATCGTAGTCAAACTCGGCGGCACCGAAGGCGTGGACTTTTCCGCCATTTGCGCCGATGCGGCCGAATTGCTGGCACAGGGACAGAAACTGGTCTTTGTGCATGGCGGCTCGGCAGAGGCGAATGCGCTGGGCGAGGCGCTCGGCACGCCGCCGAAATTCATTACTTCGCCGTCAGGCTATACATCCCGCTACACCAATCGCGAAACGCTGGAAGTGTTTCTGATGGCGGTCAACGGCAAGGTCAACTCGCTGCTGACCGAGCAACTGCATGGGCTTGGCATCAACGCCTTCGGCCTGAGCGGCATGGACGGAAACCTGATGGTTGCCACACGCAAGGACGCCATCCAGTCTGTGGAAAATGGCAAGCGCAAGATCATCCGTGACGATTACACCGGCAAAATCGAGATGCGTGAATAGTGAATTGTTAATGGCGCTGCTTGAAGCATGGGTTATTTGCCGGTCATCGCACCGGTGGCTGTCAGCCAGAAAGGTGAAGCACTCAACGTAGACGCCGACCGGGCTGCGGCGATGGTCGCATCCGCTTTGAAGGCAGAGACCCTGCTTTTACTCACGGCTGTGCCAGGGCTGATGAAAAACTTCCCGGACGAGTCAACGCTCATTCGGCAACTGCCGCAGAATCAACTATCGGCGGCGTTAGAAGCGGCGCAGGGTCGCATGAAGAAGAAAGTGCTTGGGGCCGAGGAAGCGCTCCAGGGCGGAGTCGGCAAAGTCATCATCGCTGATGGGCGCATTGCCAGTCCAATTTCGAGCGCCCTGGCCGGGAACGGAACGGTCATCGCGTAGGTCTGCGATACAATCCGCCCGAAAGGAAAGCCTCATGCCTACTTCACTTGCTCTCCGTTACGGAACCAACCCCCAGCAAGCGCCCGCACGTGTCTACATGCAATCTGGCGCGGAATTGCCGATCGATGTTTTGAACGGCTCGCCCGGATACATCAACCTGCTGGACGCACTCAACTCCTGGCAGCTTGTGCGCGAACTCAAAGCCGCGCTCGGCCAGCCAGCCGCCGCCTCGTTCAAACACGTCAGCCCGGCTGGCGCCGCCGTTGCTACGCCGCTTACGGATGCGCTCAAAAAAGCCTACTTTGTGGACGATCTCGAACTCTCGCCGTTGGCCACCGCCTACGCCCGCGCGCGCGGCGCTGACCGTCTGAGTTCGTTTGGCGATTTCATCGCCCTGTCTGAGACCGTGGACGTGTCCACCGCGCAACTGATCGCCCGCGAAGTTTCGGATGGCGTTATCGCCCCGGGCTACGAGCCGGAAGCGCTCGAAATTCTCAAGAACAAAAAGGGCGGCAAGTACGCGGTCGTCCAGATCGACCCCGCTTTCGAGCCGCCTGCCACCGAAACGCGCGAAGTCTTCGGCGTCACCTTCGAGCAGCGCCGCCACGACCGCCCCGTCACGCCCGACGATTTCAGCAACATCGTCACCGCCAAAAAGGACCTGCCGCCCGCCGCCATCCGCGATCTCACCCTGGCCTGGATCACCCTCAAATACACCCAGTCCAACTCGGTCTGCTTCGTGGCCGACGGGCAGGCCATCGGCATCGGCGCCGGGCAGCAATCGCGCATCCATTGCGTGCGCCTGGCCGGTCTGAAAGCCGACCTGTGGTATCTGCGCCAGCATCCCACTATTTTGGATTTGCCCTTCAAGCCCGGCCTCAAACGTCCTGACCGGGACAACGCCATCGACCAGTTCCTGCGCGACGATGTGACGCCCAATGAAAAAGCCAACTGGGACGAAATCTTCGTTCGAGACTCCCGAACAACTGCTCCCGGACGAGAAGCGCGAGTGGCTCTCCAAACTGGATTCCGTTACCCTCGGCTCCGACGCCTTCTTCCCCTTCCGCGACAGCATCGACCGCGCTGCCGCCAGCGGCGCGAAATACATCCTCGAGCCGGGCGGCTCCACCCGCGACGACGTCGTCATCCAGGCCGCCGACGAATACGGCATGACCATGGTCTTCAGCGGCGTCCGTCTCTTCCACCACTAAAAGGAAATCCCATGCCAACTGCCATTCTCTCCGTTTACGACAAAACCGGGATCGTCGAATTCGCCCAAGGTCTCGCCTCCCTCGGCTGGACGCTGCTCGCTTCGGGCGGCACCGCCAAACTGCTGCACGAAAACGGCCTGACCGTTACCGAAGTGGCCGACTACACCGGATCACCCGAAATCCTGGGCGGGCGCGTCAAGACGCTGCATCCCGCCATCCACGGTGGTTGCTGGCTCGTCCCACTGAAGAAGACCACCAGCAACTGCTCGACCTGGGCTGGGATTACATCGACCTGGTGGCCGTCAACCTGTATCCGTTCGAAGCTACCATTGCCAAGCCAGACGTCACTTATGCCGAAGTCATCGAAAACATCGACATCGGCGGCGTGGCCCTGATCCGTGCTGCGGCCAAGAACCACGAACGCGTTACGCTGGTTTGCGACCCGGCCGATTATGCCTCCGTGCTGGAAGCCATTCAAAAAGGAGAGGTTCCTTTTGAATTGCGCAAATCCCTGGCGGTCAAAGGTTTCCAGGCTACGATGCATTACGATACTGTTATTTCCAGCTATCTCGGTAGTTGAAAGGTTCTTATGCAAAACATTATTGATATTGAAAATAAATATTCGGCAGGCACATACGCCAAACAAGACCTGGTCATCGTGCGCGGACAGGGTGCCAGTCTCTTCGATGCGGATGGCAACGAATACCTGGACTGCACGTCCGGGCATGGCGTAGCTAATTTAGGTCACGCCCATCCGAAAGTGGCCGCAGCGATTGCCGAGCAGGCCTCCACGCTGATCACGTTGTTCGAATCGTATCCGAACGACAAGCGCGCCGCATTGATGCAAAAGATGGCGACCCTCGTGCCGGGATTGGAGCGAGTCTTTTTCTGCAACTCGGGCACCGAAGCCGTGGAAGCAGCGCTCAAGTTTGCGCGCATCTCCACCGGGCGGACGGAAATTGTCGCAGCCATGCGCGCCTTCCACGGGCGCACGTTCGGGGCACTTTCGGCCACGTTCAACAAGAAATATCGCCAGGGCTTCGAGCCGCTGGTGCCGGGCTTCAGCCATGTGCCTTACAACAAAATCGAGGCATTGGAAGAAGCCGTGACGGATGAAACCGCCGCAGTGATTCTGGAAGTGATCCAGGGCGAGGGCGGAGTCTACCCGGCAGACTTGGAGTACGTCCAGGCAGCACGCCAGATTTGTGATGAGAAAGGCGCGTTGCTGATCATGGACGAAATCCAAAGCGGCTTTGGTCGCACGGGGGTGATGTTCGCCGTGCAGCACTTTGACGTCACGCCGGACTTGCTGTGCTGTGCCAAGTCGCTGGCGGGAGGTGTGCCGATGGGCGCAGTTCTGATCGGCGAAAAGGTGGGCAACCTAACACCGGGCACGCATGGCTCGACCTTTGGCGGCAATCCGCTTTCGTGTGCGGCGGGATTGGCGGCACTGACCGCTATCGAAGAGGAAAACCTGGCCGGGCAGGCCGCCGAGAAAGGCGCATATCTGATGGACAAGCTGCGCCAGATCGACTCGCCCTTAATCCGTGAAGTACGCGGCATGGGATTGATGGTCGGCATCGAGTTGAAGCAAAAGGTCGCGCCGTATTTGAAGGCGTTACAAGATCGCAATATCCTGGCCCTGAACGCCGGGATGACAGTGCTGCGTCTGCTGCCGCCGCTGGTGATTTCGTATGAGCAGCTTGATCGATTGGTGAGTGCATTGGAAGAAGTTCTAACGAATGAAAATTAACCACAAAGACACTGGGACACGAAGTCACAAATTTTAATAATTTGTGTCTCCGTGTCTCTGTGGTAAAAGGCAATGTATGGATACTTTAATCGGTTTGGTAGAACACTACAGCCCATCGGGACAGGAACGCGGGGCGGTGGAATGGCTTATCGAGCGGATGAAATCGCTGGGCTTTGACGAGGCGTTTGTCGATGAGGTGGGTAATGCAGTCGGTGTGATGGGGAGCGGACCGATGCAAGTGGTTTTGCTGGGCCATATCGATACGGTGCCGGGGGAGATTCCGGTGCATGTAGAGCCCTCACCCCCGGCCCCTCTCCCAGATTTGGGAGAGGGGGGAATATTGTACGGGCGCGGTTCAGGTGGATGCAAAAGGCCCGCTAGCGTGCTTTGTAGATGCAGTGGCACAGGTCGGTGCGCTGGATGGTTGGCAGTTTGTGGTTATCGGTGCAGTAGACGAGGAACGCGATTCTTTGGGGGCGCGTTTTGTAGTGGACAAATACCAGCCGGATTTCGCGATTATCGGCGAGCCCAACAACTGGGACCGGGTTGCGCTCGGCTACAAAGGCTCGGCCTGGGCAAATGTGACTGTCAAACGCGCGCAATCGCACACAGCCAGTGGCGAGCAAACTGCGGCGGAAGCGGCTATCGAGGCCTGGTTGGCGGTGAAAGCTTATGCGGATGAGTTCAATGGGGACAAAAAACGCGCTTTCGACATGCTTCTGCCAACTTTGCGCGGCATGGAAACCGGTGAAAACGATTTCGAGCAATGGGCACGTCTAAAGGTCGGAACCCGCTTGCCAGTGGGAATTTCGCCGGATGACTGGTACGCCCAATTGGAAGAATTGATTCAAGGGGAAGAATTGGAACGGGTCGGGTACGCTATCCCGGCGTGGGAATGCGAGAAAAACTCTCCGCTGGTACGCGCTTTTTTAAGCGGAATCAGATCACAGGGCGGAAAGCCGCGCTTCGTCTACAAAACGGGGACCGCCGATTTGAACGTGGTCGCACCGGTCTGGAAATGTCCAGCCGTGGTGTATGGTCCCGGTGATTCGGCGCTCGATCATACGCCGAACGAACATATCTCACTTGACGAGTATCAAAAAGCTGTGGATGTGTTGGCGGGAACACTGCAAAAGTTGACCGAGGCCTGAACTTGTAAACTGCTTTTTTCGTTGTCAACCTGCTATAATTTCAACCATGATCTTGATCACAGGTGGAACCGGGTTCATTGGTCGTGCTCTCGTGCGGCAATTGTTCGCTTCTGGTTACCCGGTGCGAACGTTGTTACGCCCGTCCCCCCGAACACCGCGCCTGCCTAAGGGCGTGCCGGTGGAAGTTGCTGTGGTGGGATTGGGAGACGTGCGTGGCTTGCGGGCTGCTTTGCACGAAGTTGATACTGTCATCCATCTGGCCGGGGCGGAGCACGAAGGACGCAATGCCAACCTGCTGGCTACCGACATCCACGGCACCCGCAACCTGGCGCAGGCCGCCAAGGCTGCGGGTGTGAATCGTTTCATTTATTTGAGTCACATTGGTGCCGATCGCGCCTCCGCATACCCGGTACACAAGGCCAAGGGCATTGCCGAAGAGCACATCCGCAAGTCTGGGGTTCCGCACACGATCGTGCGTTCTTCTATCATCTATGGACCCGAAGACCACTTCACGACCAACCTCGCCAGCCTGTTGCGCAGTGCGCCGATCTTTTTCCCGATGCCTGGTGACGGGCAGACGCTCATCCAACCGTTGTGGGTAGAAGACCTGGTCACCTGCCTGCTATGGGCCATGGAGAATCCGGAAACCATTAACAAGACCTATGAAGTAGGCGGCAGCGAGTATTTCACCCTGCGGCAGACTCTAGAAACGATCATGAATGTGATTGGCAAACGTCGCGTGCTGGTGCCTACCCCGCAGCCATCCTTGCGCGCGTTGGTGGTTACGCTCGAGACATTTATTCCCCGCTTCCCGGCTTCATCTTTCTGGATCGATTATTATGCCGTCCATCGCACCTGCCCGGTAGACAACCTGCCGCGTACCTTTGGCCTGATGCCGGCTCGATTTACATACCGGTTAGATTATTTAGCGCACACGTCCTGGTATGCTCGCTGGTGGCAAACCCTCATGGGCACGGCATCCAGGGTATCTTCCAAAATTCAGAACTTATTCCACCCCACACGCTAAGATCATGGCTGAGTACACTATTCGTTTACTCGAAACCCCTGAAGATATGACCGTCGTCGAGGAACTCCAGCGCATTGTCTGGCCCGGCAGCGAAACCGAAGTTGTACCCACGCACATGCTTATTACGGCCATCCATAACGGTGGCTTTGTTCTGGGTGCATTTGTTGAAAATGAGATGGTTGGTTTCATTTTTGGGTTTCCTGGCATTGAACTCTTGCCGGATGGTCCGCATCCAAAACACTGTTCTCACATGATGGGCGTCCATCCCGATTGGCGCAATTCCGGTTTGGGTTTTGCGCTCAAACGCGCTCAATGGCAGATGGTGCGTCATCAGGGTCTCGACCATGTTACCTGGACGTATGACCCCCTGCTTAGCCGCAACGCTTATCTCAACATCGCCAAACTTGGTGCAGTTTGCAATACGTATCGACGTTCGGAATATGGCGATATGCGTGATGGACTGAATGCTGGCTTGCCCTCCGACCGTTTCCAGGTAGACTGGTGGCTCAATACCCCTCGCGTGGAGCGCAGACTGGGCAAGCGTGCGCGCGGGACACTCAAACTGGAACAGTTCACTAAGGCTGACTTTCAGCCTTTATACGCGCTTCATGCCGGGACCGAAGGCCTGCCTCGCCCCCCCGAACATTTTTCGCCCTTCGGTGGCTCCCTCTTGTTGGCCGAAATCCCTTCCGACTTTATGGCGCTCAAAGCAGCCGATTTTGCCCTGGCTCGTGACTGGCGCTTCTTCACACGGGAAGTCTTCGAAACCGCCTTTGCGGAGGGTTATCTTGTCACCGATTTCATATTCGACAAAGCTGGTGGGGAAGCACGCAGCCTGTATGTACTTACACATGGCGAGACCACCCTGGAAGATCGGGAATGATGGACTTCATCGTCAAGATCAAAGACTGGTGGGCCGTGGAAGCCATGATCGCTTCCTATAATTACGCCTATCAAGTGGCCCATAAGACCACCTATGAAGTGACCGGCCCGCTCGGGGTAACGAAATACGGTAACAAGCATATTGCTCCGTACCAATTCGAGTTTTTGGCGCTCAGTCCAAATCCCCGTGTTGTTACCGAAGCGATTCGCAACTACCCGATGCTTGAGACCGACAAGTTCATCTTAAATGTATTTCACGCCTCACCAAACGTTCCAGAACTCAAGGCGAAATATATTTCACTCGGCTATGATTTCATCCGGACTGGTCCCATACTTGGCAGGGATTTGCCACCGACCCGGCAACTCAACGATGTCGCCAACATCTATAAAGCGGATACTATCCGCAAAGCGGAATATGCCAACGAGAGCCTGACCAACGAAGGCGAACGTATCCCGCTTGACAGTATGGGTGACGAGAACGTTCATAATTTCTATGCCGAAGTCTCCGGTCGCGCCGTTGGCTGGGTACAGATGATCACTGTGTATCCCAATGTGGGTTACATTCAACATGTGTATACCCTGTCGATGTATCGCGGCCTTCGAATTGGTTCTGCGCTGATAGAACGCGCTCAAGTCGAGGCTGTCCAACTTGGAATGCAAAATATGGTCATGCTACCCTCAGAGATGGCGTTGGGATTGGCCATCCGGCTTGGGTATCGTCCGTTAGCTTACTTTACCGCTTTCCGATTGGCTGAAGATGCTTATGATTGGGAATAGTCCCTGCGGAAGAATATAAATTCGATACTTTAATGCGCAAAGACGGCCTTTTGAGGCCGCCTTTGCGGTTGGATGGGGTGGAAGGAGAGGAAGCAGATATTTTATTGTCGTCGCATTCTCTGCCCTTCATCATAGGATTGTGCACTCATACCAATCGGGTGATAAGTCGGCTCTACCCGTGAAGGGCGATTGCTGGGCGCTGCGGAAAGCGGCTTAGGTGCCGGGCGGACAAAAGTGGGCGCAGGCCCGCGTACCGGTTCCGCAAATGGTCGTTGGGAACGCTGCGGTACGAGGTCGGTCAGCATCCTGGCTGAACAGGTTCTCGCCAGCCACTGAGAATGTCCCAATAATCAAAACGCGGATCAACCAGACCATAACTGCCACAAAGATTGGCACAACCTTGGTCATAGTTGCTTGACCGAGCAGCACGCTGCCTTCGGATGTGTGACTGATGATGGCAACTGACACGCCCCACCACGTCAGCATGGCATTCATTGCCGCAGCCAGCAACCATGCTCCGAAAAGGTACCAGACTTCGGCGGGTTCGTCGCGTCCCCTCTCAGGGGTGAAGAGACGGGCAATCCCGGCGAAATCGATGCCGCAGAAAGCGATGGAGAGAACAGTCGACCAGCGTAACCCTGCAAATTGCAAATCACCGAGAACGTCACGTAAAGCGAAGTCTGTGGTTGAATAATTGAAAACTTCGAAAGCCAGCAACGCCGCGAGCAAGATACCGCCAAACAGCGCACCGCGCCGGTTGGCCGTACCCCGCAGGAAGGGGAGCAACTGAATGGGGAAAGAGCGGTTCATGGCGACCTCCTTTTTTGGAAAAGCCATGTAAAACAGACAGGTATTTATATTATAGAACAATTGTTCTAATTGTCAAGATTTTCAAGTGCCTTTTTCATTGCGAGTTTTCCCCTACCGAATGACGATTATCAGTAGATCACGAAAGTTGAGTACTGATTATCTGTTGAATTATAGAGCCACAACTCAAATCATCACAACTGGTTGTAGAATTATCCCAACGGGCGTAAAATAAGTCAGCCGGTTACGATCGGCAAGGATTAATTGTAATGTTGACCCAAGAAGAGAGTGACCGTTCCCCTGCGGACAGTAAGCCGCCCAGTCCCAATCCAGGCGGAAGACGCGCGTTTAACTCAGGCAATTGCATCGCGTAGGCAGTCAGACTTCTGCGTGATGTAATCTCACGCACAGGAGGCTGCCATGCTCACCATTTATAAGACCACCCCTGAAAAACTGGAAACTTTAGAGAATCCGACCAACGGATGCTGGATCAAGGCAATCGATCCAAACCCGGAAGAAATAGAAAAGCTGGAAAATTGGGGAATTGAACCGGAACTCATCACCTATTCCTTGGATCAAGACGAAATGGCGCGTGTGGAGCGCGACGAAGGCTACACACTCATTCTGCTGCGTATCCCGCACTTCCAGGGCGAAACGCACGATATTCCCTACAGCACTATCCCGATGGGTATTATCATCAAGGACAATCTGATCGCCACGATTTGCCTCCATGAGAGTCACATCACTCATATTCTGACGGATGGAAAATATCGCGGGTTTAAAACGGCGAAACGCTATCGTTTCGTGCTCTACGTGCTGCTCGAAACCGCCACTCGTTACCTGACCTACTTGCGCGAAATCAATCGCTCAGTAGACCACGTGGAAGACCAACTCCAAAAATCAACACGCAACCGCGAGTTGCTCGAATTGCTGAAATATCAAAAAAGCCTGGTCTATTTCACCACCGCCCTGCATTCCAACGAGGTGATGATGGAACGCCTGCAGCGCATGCGCATGTTCAACCAGTACGACGAAGATGAGGAACTGCTCGAAGATGTGCTCACTGAAAACCAGCAAGCCATCCAGGTATCCAATATCAACGCCGAAATTCTCAGCAGCATGATGGATGCTTTTGCCTCCATCATTTCCAACAACCTGAACGTGGTCATGAAAGCCCTGGCCGCTATCACCATCGTCATCAACGTTCCGGCCATTGTGGCAGCCTTCTATGGCATGAACGTCACTCTGCCAGGCGACCAGCACCCACTTGCGTTCATCTTCGTGCTCGGCTTTTCTCTGGCGCTCACCAGCATTGCCGCTTTCATCTTCTACAAACGGGACTGGTTCTAATGCAGCCCGAAATTATTCTCGATGCGCAAGCTACACTTGGCGAAGGCCCAGCCTGGGATGCCAAAACCGGAACGCTGTACTGGATAGACATTCTCGACAAACGCATCCACTATCATCGCGAGGACGAAGACGGGTTCATCCAACTGGACGTGATGCCCGGTTGTCTGGCCCCTGCCAGGGATGGAAGCCTGATCGTAGCCGCCCACGCATCAATTATCAAGCTCACGCCTGCCACCGCTAAAACGACCGTTCTTGCGTCTGTCAACGAACCCGCTAACAACCGCTTCAACGATGGTAAATGCGACCCGACCGGCCGCTTTCTGGCCGGTACCATGGATATGGATGAAAAGGCCCCCAGTGGCGCGCTCTACTCATTCGACGGCTCGCAAGTCACACGCCTATTGGAAAATGTCCGCATCTCCAACGGCCTGGCCTGGAGTCCCGATCACAAGACGTTCTACCATGTCGACACCCCCACACGTGAAGTCAAAGCTTTTGACTACGATCTGGCAACCGGCCAAATTGCGAATCCACGCGTGGTGATCCGCGTCCCTGAATCTCTGGGTTGGCCGGATGGCATGACATCCGACATGGATGGCAATTTGTGGATTGCGATGTGGAGCGGCGCGCAGATCACGCGTTGGAATCCACAGACGGGGCGACTTCTGGAGCAAATCCCGCTGCCCGCTAAACTCGTTACATCCTGTGTTTTTGGGGGAGAAAACCTGAACGAACTCTACATCACCTCGGCGCGTACGGGGCTGGATCATGCTGATTTAACGGCTTACAGGCACTCGGGGAGTCTGATGCGCGTGAAGACCCGAGTCCAAGGAATGCCTACCTTTGAGTTCGGGTAAAATCAGGTTGGAAAGACTATTTTGGCGAACATTTCTTGCCTTGCCGGCTCATCTGTCAAGGCTCTTTTGATGAGCCGCATACCCTCTTAAGACAATAAAAAATATGCTTATCACTGCAAGGAAAAATACCAGGTAGCTCACATTTAGTAACCAGGGGTAGAAATGCCCGCCAAAGCTGAAAATTGCATAACAGGCCAGCCCGGCCATGAACGCGCTAAAAGCAAGCACAGGAAAAGACTCGGGGAGCGCGAAGCGGACCCGTACCCACTGTAAGGCTTCCAGGCAGCCCGTACAAATCAGCAGTGCTGTCGGGATAAAGGCCGGAAATGCGTAGCGTGCATAAGGCACAAGCGGGACAAAGTAAAATACCCAGTACGTGCCGCGGAAAAAAGTTGGGATCCAAACGACAAGTAAAACGCCAGCCAAAAAGAAAATTTCAGGCTTCATGAACAAGGAGCGATCGCGCAGGCTGTAGTGCAAGATCCCCAGTGCAAAAAAAAGCGATAGCAATTGTAAAAAGGTGTAAGAGTACCCGCCCACCAGTGGTACCTGTGCGGCTGCCCCCCGTCCCCAAAAGCTCTGGAAAAGTGAGCTGGCTGCCAGCCTGTGGTACCATCCGAAGCCCTGCAAGTCCTGGCTGGTTTGCAGAAACAAGGCCAGATCAAGATACGACAGTTTTTGAAACTTGTTAACCCAATCGCGCAAGCCAAACCAGGCATGTTCGGCCGACGGGTTGCGAATTATGTTGTGAAAAGGTTGCCCGTCCCACGTCCCAGAAAGCAACTGTTCGTCATTGAATGTGGGCGGCGCTGATGAATGTGCCCCTTCGGCCAGTACAAAACCGTCATAATAGATGTGCGCAATCCCTTCAGGATAGGCGGGCAGTGGTGTCAGCCAGGTATGCCCGGCTTCATATGGGATGTGGAAAGTCGTAACATAAAAGGCCGGAGTTGTCCCAATTTGGATAATTTGCTGCGCCGAACCAGCCAACCCGTCTGGGGTGCGGTATGTGATGATTGGCAAGCTGACCTGGACTGGTGCATCCGCCCAAATCCATACTCCTAACGTCAACGTCTTCTTACGCAGTGGTTTGATGGAATCCGGTGCAAAGGATTGGCCGAATTCCATCCCGGCACTGCTCTCCGCCGATATGGAAAAGACATACTCTCCGAAAGGAGTTTGCGCATTTTTTATCCGATCGGAAGTTTGCTGTGCGGGAAAATAATACCATTGAGAAGCATCCCGAAAGGTTAATATTTGAGTACCCAGCAACAGCACAATCAATAACAAGCCCACCCCCATTAAAGGCACAGCTCGTGTTTTCAACGCACGCGAAAGGAGCACAATGGGTGCTAGCAGAACTAGTGTCATCGTGGTCTCGCGCGCAACCACACACAACCCCAGCGAAACCAACCATCCCAGCAAGGACAGCACGGAAAAACCTTTTTTAATCGCGCGCACGCTCAACCACAAATACCAAGCTGCTACAACCGCGCCAATCACATCGTCGTGCACGCTGGTCATATTGTCCACGTAACCGGGCAGCAAAGCCAGAAAAACTGGCACCATCCAACGTAGCGGGTGGCGGTCTGTTACCAGTTCCCCCATTAGCAGCCAAGCCAGCCATAAACTCAACAAGAACAGCCCCAGAGATGTCAGGCGCGCGACATATAGTTGCAATAACACAGCTTGGCCGCGGACCAACCGGAGTGGCCAGGAAACCACCCAGTAATAGACAACTTTGCGTCCCACTGGAGAACCACCGAGGTTGATCGGATCATCATCCAGATTTCGGTTTGATACGTTATATAGATTTTCCTGACCGATGGCGGTCATCGACTTAACAATCTGTCGTCGTAAATTGTTATCATAATCTCCCGGCTGTGGCCAGCCTGGGCGGTTTGCGATCAGCCAAGCATACTCAAAATGTCCAGGTTCTTCGTGATGCCACCAGGGTGGGATCATGAAAACGTAAATTAAGCCATGCAACAATCCTAGCACCAAAATCAGAATCAACTGGTTTTTGTGCTGGAAGGCTTTACGGAAAAGAAACTTCACCTGCACCCCGGACTTGTTTTGCTGTGAGCGGAGAACATTGTGCACTTTTGTATATCGACCACGAGAATATTATAAGCGTAAGTAGGTTATTGTTCGAGTAAAATCGAGGATATGGAAGCGATCAAGCCGTCTCAACGCATTGCATATATTGACATCGCCAGAGGCATTGGTATTCTGCTGGTGGTGCTTGGACATTCCGACCTGGCATTGGTCTCCCCATACTTGCATCAAATTATTTATTCCTTTCACATTCCCTTGTTCTTCTTTCTTTCCGGTATTTTTTTCGATCCGGGAATTGCCCCTGGTTTATTCCTAAAGAAAAGATTTCGCGCCATTCTCCAACCTTATCTGTTCGTAATTTTTTTGATCTTTCTTGCATCCGTTTCGTTCACTAACATGGGCATTAGCACCGCGCTAGGACGTTTCACCAAGTCCATGTACGCCAGCACCGAATACATCTGGTGGATACCACTATGGTTTTTGCCCTGCTTATTCGCCACCAGCCTGTTCGCTTATGTCGTTTATCGCATCTTTTTGCCGAAGATCGAAAACCGCTACCTCCGCTGGGTGGTTTTGCTGGTGATCTTGGCAGGCGGGGTATATTTCGTGGGTGTATTTTATCCGTTTACGGTTCCTTTATTTGGAAAAGCGTACGAACTTTATGGCCTGCCCTATAACCTGGACGTCGTGTTGATCAGCGGCTTCTTTTTCATGCTTGGCGCAGAGATCAAGCGTCTTCCCCTGGACAAGGTGTTCGGCAACAAAGGGCTCTTACTGCTTACCGGGACGGGATTGTTGGTCTTGAACGCATTCTTCAGTCAGCGGATGGACCTGGCTGTCAGGATTTACAACTCATTTCTTATTAATACACTTGAAGCTTTGTTGGGAATTGCTTTTACCTTGGCCCTGTCAAAACAAATTAAGTCTACAAATACATCTTTTGCTTCAGCCATGGCATATATTGGACAGACCTCGCTGTTTATCTTGATCTTCCATGCACCAATCCAGGAATATTTGGGGGGCAAAAATTTACGCTATGACCAATTTTCCCGCCGTATCTATTCTTTCAGGCTTTATTATTAGCACAGCTATTTCCATAGGAATCTATAAAATTTTTGTAGAACATAATCCCATTGCCCTTTTCTGGTTTGGGAGAATCCGCTCGTTGCCCGAAAAACAGGAAGGTGCAGTCGCATCGCCCCAAAACGGAGAACTACAAAATGAGAACAAGATTTGGCCATAAAAAATATGGCGAGCTGATTCAGCTCGCCATATCATATTTGTGGTATTTAGGCTAATCCGTAAAAATCACGTTGTCATAGCCCAAAGCCTGGAAGAAACGAAAGAGATAATTTTCTGCATTTGTCTGTGCCTGTTGCAGGATGCCGTCTTCCAGTGCAGCCCTGCGGATTTCATCTTCGGCAGATTGACGGGCCAAAGTTTCCAGGTCTTGCACTCCTTTGCTCAGGAAGCCTGTCTCACGATCATAAACGTAGGATTTCTGGTTATCTAGCGTGGCAACAAAAATTTCTGCCGGGGGCAGGGTTACATACAATACGCCATTTTCCAACCGCAATTGGTCCGGGCCAAGTTTTTCCATGTCAATCCCGGCAATAACGACCCCGTGTGCTACAAAAAGCATCCGGTCACCAAACAGGAAATCGAAGGTTCCCTGTCCGATCTCGGCAGTGATGACCTTCTCAATGCTATATTGGATGGTTTCCAAACGGGCCAGGGCACGCACTTCGTTGATGTAGGTCACCGGGTCCGGGATGATGGTGGGAGTAGGATTTAATAATCCTGCTACCTGAGTTTGCAAGCCTTCGTTTGCCTGTCGAACCTGATTGAACGGCCCTGAAGCAGCATCTGTAGCTGTCTGCACGCTTTCTCGAACAGTTTGTACGATAAAATAAGCAGCAACAATCACTGCGATGAGAACCAGGAGGGAAAAGAAATTTTGTTTCATATCTTCATTATAAGCACTTTTTCTATGACGAACTACTTTTTTACACAATTTGGACTAATTATTATAGAATTGACATACTTGGACATTTTATGAAAAAATTGGAAATCATCCTTTCTTACAGTTTGATCCTGTTTGTGCTGACAGCCTGCAACCCACTCACAAACAGCAGCGCATCGGCTCCCACGCCTGGGCCTGCTCCCGGTGCAGAAACAGTTCTCGCTATTGAAACTGCGACCGCTGAAGTTCCTCGCCCCACTCCTACTTCCGCTCCCATGGGCACTATCGATAATCCGCTGGTTGTAGCGCTGCCGCCAGGCAGCAGTTCAGATGGAGCACGCGTGGAGGCCGGTAAAGCCTTTGCCGAGCAGCTTTCCGAAGTAACGGGATATACCTTCGTAGTGGTGGCTCCAAACTCTTATGCAAAATTGGTCGAAGCCATGGGACAGGGAAACGCGCACGTCGCAGTTCTTTCAGCTTATGCGTATGCATTGGCATATCGAGAAGGATATGCCAATGCCGCTTTTGCCAGAGTAGAATGGGGGAAAAAGCTTACGGAGCGCAATTCATCGCTCGTACGGATGCAGGCTTCAAGTCCTATTTTAATGCGCTCAGGGACGAAAATACTGCGGATGCGACCATCGCTTTATCCCAGTTCAGCGATAAAAAGCCTTGTTGGCCCGATGAAGTTTCCTTATCCGGGTATGCTATTCCGTCCGGCATCCTGGCACAAAACGGCATCCCTTTGCGCGAAGCTGCCATTTTACAGGGACAGCCAACCGTGGTGCGGGCGGTATATGTGGGCGGTATTTGCGATTTTGGTGCTACCTACATAGATGCGCGTGCGTTTCCCACGGTACTGGATGAATACCCGGGTGTTCTGGATGAAGTGCAGGTGATCTGGCGCATTCCTCCCATCATCCCTTACGAAGTGCTCGCCATTGCCCACAACATGCCTCCCGAGATTTCACAGGCCATTAGCGATGCGCTTTTTCGAATAACAGGCATGCAGGCTGGCCGTCTGGTGCTGGAACAGGCTTATGGGATCGAGGAGTGGGAACGCATTACGGATGTCTTCTATGAAGACTTTCGCCTGTATATCGATTCTTCTGGTATTGACCTGGAGAACGTTTTACAATAACTATATCGGCTAGCAATCTTAAAATTTGAATTAAGGGTCGGTTATGGTTACAAAAAGCACTTGCTCACCTTGCGTTTTTGTTATATCATCAAGGCTGTAAGGGGAACGTTCCCCAATCATCCCAAATCTTCTGAGAGGAGAAGAAATGAACAAACGCTTTACGTACTTGTTGTTCGCTTTAGTAGCTGTTTTTGCACTGGTGCTCTCTGCCTGTGGCACGCCAGCGACTGAGGCCCCCGCTCCTGCCCCGACTGAGGCCCCCGCTATGACCGAGGCCCCTGCTACGACCGAGGCACCCGCTATGACCGAGGCGCCGATGCCCTCGTTCGGTACTGCTGATAACCCGATCATTGTTGCCTTTGAACCCTCGGGCACGTCACAGGAAATCACTGCTGGTGGTCAAGCACTTCTGGACCTGCTTTCGCAGGAGACCGGTCTGACCTTCAAGGGTGTAGTCCCCACCTCCTACGCCGCTCTCACGGAAGCCATGGGCTCCGGGAATGCACAGATCGGCTGGATGGCTACATTTGCCTATATCCTTGCATCTCAGCAGGGCTATGCAGAAGTGGCCCTGATCACAAACCGCTTTGGCTCTGACCACTACGGCTCACAGTTCATTGCCAATGTGGATGCTGGTTTTACGCCGGCCGCAGACACCCCTGGCACAGAGGCTGAGCTTGATACCCTGCTGCAGTTCAAGGGCAAGAAAGCCTGCTTTGGTGATCCTGAATCTACTTCGGGATACGTGGTTCCGCTCATCTTCCTCAAGAAGGCCGGCTTAACGGATGCTGACATCCCGGATCCGGTTTTCTCGGGTGGCCACACCCAGACAGTACAAGCGCTCTATGATGGTGGCATCTGTGATTACGGCGCCACTTTCGTGGATGCACGCTCCAATATTGCCAAGGATCATCCGGACGTGACCGACAAAGTGGTCGTGGTCTACCAGACCGAGGCGATCATCCCCAACGACAATATGTCTTATGCGCCGGATATGCCGCAGGATCTGCGCGACCAGATCACGGCTGCCATGCTGAAGATCGCTGACACCGAAGAAGGCAAGACAGCCCTTAATGATCTGTACCAGATCGGTGGGCTCGTGAAGGTTGACGACACTGCTTACGATCAGTTCCGTTCGTACCTGGATGCATCAGGTATTGATCTCAGCCAGTACGTCAAGTAACTAATACGGTTGTAACGAGAGGGGAGAGAGGTCCGACTTCTCTCCCTCTCTAATTAAACGGCAGAGTGGAGGTGCTCCATTGCTTAAAAGTTGAACACCTGACAAAAGTTTATCCCAACGGAACGGAGGCACTAAAAGATGTAAGTTTCTCCGTCGATGACGGCGAATTCCTAGTCATTATTGGCCTCTCTGGCTCTGGCAAATCAACCCTGTTGCGTTGCATCAATCGCCTGATCGATCCGACTGAAGGCCGTATTTTTTTGGATGATGTTGACATTACACAAGCATCACCCAGTGATCTGCGGCATTTACGACGCCACATTGGGATGGTATTTCAACAATTCAATCTGGTCAAACGCAGCAGCGTGATGACCAATGTGCTCTCGGGGCGTCTGGGCTATGTCAATCCATTGCTTAGCTTGGTGGGCATCTGGTCCAAAGAAGACCGTAACCGCGCAATCAAGGCGCTGGATCGGATGGGAATCAAGGATAAAGCCCATGAACGCGCGGATGCTCTTTCTGGTGGGCAGCAGCAACGTGTGGGTATCGCCCGTACCCTGATGCAGGAACCTGAGTTGATCCTGGCTGACGAGCCGGTCGCATCCCTCGACCCGGTATTATCGCATTCCATTCTCCAATACCTGGAACAACTCAATAAAGAAGGTATCACCGTACTTTGCAGTCTGCACTTCCTCGATTTGGTCCACCGTTATGCTACACGCGTAATCGCTCTAAAAGACGGGATTAAGGTCTTCGAGGGACTTCCCAAGGAGATCAACCGCGCCAAGTTTAAAGAGATCTATGGGGAAGAAGCGCAAGAAGTGCGTGCTACGACAGTTGAAGAAGGTTAAGCATGCCAGACAATCCTGCTTCCAACAATAAGGCGCACCGTTCGCCTCTCGTTGCTGGTTTGCTTTCGCTTTTAATCCCGGGTGTGGGTCAAATCTATGCTCAAGAGCGATACCGCGGTGTTACTGTCCTGCTCAGTACGCTCCTTACCAGCCTGATCATTATCTGGTACAGGGTACCGGCCTGGTACTTGGTGCCGGCTGTTATGTGGTTATGGAATATTTGGGATGCGATTAGCCTTGTGCAGGGAAAAACGAGGTCGGCCTTCATCCCCATTTTAATGATCCTGGTTATGAGTTATGGAATTGGCTGGCAGATCACCAATATAGACCTTTCGGCCCTCACGAAAAACATAAATCGGGCGAGGTCTATTCTCACCCCCATGTTCCACCCCGACTTTATTTCCCAGGTTGAGATCACGAATACGGGTTGGGCTCCGGTGGAAGTCCCTTGCGGCCCAAATCCTCCCCAGGCCACAAATACGGTCAACGGCATCCAGGTGAACATATCCCCGAACTGCGGCAAACTGAATGACGAATTGACCATACAAGCCAGCGGACTGTGGCCCGATACCCCAACACTGATTCAATGGTCAACACCGATTGGAGACCGTCTTCCGTTGGGAGAAGGGTTCATCACCCCTCTTTATGTGAACTCCGATTCACAAGGAAACCTCGATACGGTCATCCATATCTCTCGCAACGCTCTCACGGCAGCTCCGGACCCAACTATACCGCTTGAGCACCGTGTTTATTTGACACAGTCTCGTCCACAAGCAACTTTCGAGCTTTCGAAAAATGGTGCCTACGTAGTTGATGGAATTGTTCAGACCCTCTTCCTGGCGTTGATGTCGACGACCTTGGGGGCGTTAGGCGCACTCGCCATTAGTTTCCTGGCTGCGCGTAACTTGATGAGCGGCAACCCATTCACACTATTTATTTATTTTGGTATTCGCACGATCCTCAATATTGTGCGTTCCATTGAACCATTGATTATCGCGATCGTCTTTGTTGTCATCGTTGGATTGGGTCCATTTGCCGGGGTGATCGCTATAACGATGCACACGGTAGCCGCACTCGGAAAATTGTACTCGGAGGTGATCGAAGGAATTGACCCGGGGCCGCTGGAAGCCATTCGCGCCACGGGCGGGAATTGGGCCCAGATGGTGCGTTATGGCGTCATTCCACAGATTGTGCCCCCGTTTGCTTCCTTTACCCTGTTCCGCTGGGAAATCAATGTGCGTACCTCGACCATCATCGGGTTTGTCGGCGGCGGCGGCATTGGATTTTACCTTTACCAATGGATTATCAAGGGCGATTTCAGGGCAGTGGGCTCTTCCTTCATTGCCATTGCCGTCATTGTGATTGTGCTCGATTTCTTTAGCGCCAAGCTCAGGGCGAGGTTGGTGTAGTATGGATTTCCACAACTTTAGCTTCCGCCGCTGGTTTGTCACAATTTTCTTCACCCTGCTTGCGATAGCTGCTTACGTTGTTGGCTACCGTGTGACTGAAATAAACCCCGTCAAACTTTTCACATCTTTACCGAAAAGCCAAAAAATTCTGAGTGATCTGATTCACCCGGAGCTATTCACGCATAAGACCCAAGAAACCACATTTGATGTCGTTTTCCCGGTTCCCTGCGGCTCGGCCCAGCCCACGCAGTTGCCTGATACCGGGCCGCGTATTGTCCCTACTGTCTCATGCGCTAACCCTGGAGATATCATTACCCTTCAGGGCGTTGGTATGCTCCCCAATCAGGATATAAAAATCGAGTGGCTCCTGCCAAGCGGCAGAAACCTGTTCTCCAAGCTGGCCAAGGCTGACGCGAGTGGGAATTTTACAACCCAGGTCGAAGTGCGCCCGATTAATGCCACGATAGATGGAACTCCCAGCCACTTACAGGTCGAGACGTCGGTCCCGGTTGGCGGCTGGATCCCCAGCTCGACGCTGACCGATGTGCTTGATAACATCATCGTGACCGTTTTTATGGCTTTGCTGGCCACGACTGCCGGGACGATTGTCGCCGCGCCCATCAGTTTCCTGGCAGCCCGCAACATTATGGGGCGCAACTGGTTGGGCACCTCGATATACACGCTCGTTCGCGCAATTTTGAACGTTATCCGCTCTTACGAATCCCTGGTTTTGGCGACTGTGTTTGCGCTATGGGTAGGATTTGGGGCTTTTGCCGGGGTATTGGCACTAACCGTTGTCACGATTGCTTCTCTGGGCAAGCTCTTCTCCGAAGCCGTAGAGAGTATCGACGCTGGTCCTATCGAGGCGGTCTCTGCCACGGGCGCAAATCCGGTGGAAGTGGTTCTTTATGCGGTCGTTCCGCAGATTATCCCGGATTTCATCTCCTTCATCATCTACCACTGGGATATCAATGTCCGCATCAGCACGATCCTGGGTTTCGTGGGTGGCGGAGGCATCGGCTTTTACCTCAGCCAACGCATCAATGTTTTGGAATACCAAAAAGCAGGTACAGCCATCTGGGCGATTGTGATCGTCGTCTGGGCCATGGACTTTCTCAGTGCGGAAGTGCGCAAGAGATACACGTAATCGGGTGAGTCTAATCGCATGTCAATGACGGCGAGACAAAATTTGTGACATTATCTAGAACCTATCCTTATACGAGGATAGGTTCTAGATTTTTCTATTTGTAGTAGAATTTCCGCTTATGTGGAAAAAAATGCTCAAATGGATCTGGCGCCTCATACGGACCCTTGTCCTGCTCGGCCTACTGATCCTTTTTCTGCCCCGCATCATCACCTCGATCTATGCCATCTTCAAAACCTATTCCGTTGAAGATGTACCTGTTGATCAGGTAGCGATTGTCTTCGGCGCAGGCTTACGCCGTGACGGCACGCCTACCGCCATCCTGCGCGATCGAGTGGAGACTGCCGTCCAACTCTATCGTGAAGGCAAAGTCGAAAAACTGCTGCTGAGTGGCGACAATCGCGTGGCGGATTACAATGAGCCAGAATCCATGCGTCAGTACGCCCGCAGTTTAGGGGTCCCGGAGGAAGCGCTGGTGCTCGATTACGCCGGTCGCCGAACGTACGATACCTGTTATCGCGCCAAAGCCATCTTCGGTGTCGAGTCCGCCATACTGGTTACCCAGAAGTTCCACATGTCACGTGCCCTGTTCACATGCAATGCCCTGGGTCTGAAGGCCGTGGGTGTGGAAGCAAACAACTACTATTATCTTAAACGCTCGCGCCTGTACTGGAACATCCGCGAACAGTTTGCAACTGTTGGCGCTTTTTGGGATGTATACGTCAAGCGACCGCTGCCCGTGCTGGGCGAGCCGGAGCCGATTTTCCCGGTTTCATGACCGAACAAGATGTATAATTTGAGCGGAGTGAAACATGCCACGTAAAATTCGTGAAATGCAATTGAAGTATGTAACGGACGAAAAAGGCGAGAAAACGGCCGTTATTCTTCCTATTGATGAGTTCGAGGAATTGCTTGAAGACATCGAAGACATGGCTGTTTTGCTAGAGCGTCGAGATGAGACGACCATTCCCTTTGAAGAAGTCATTGTAAAACTAAAGAAGAATGGTCTCTTACCGGATTGAGATAAAGTCATCTGCGGCAAAAGAGCTTGAGAAATTACCGCGGAAGATGATCCCCAGAGTTGTTACTGCAATTAATGGGTTAGCTGAAAACCCCCGCCCACAGGGTGTAAAAAAACTGGTTGGCTTTGAACGTACATATCGCATTCGCGTTGGGGATTATCGTATCCTGTACGATATTTTCGAGAAGAAGCTGATCATAGAAATTATTCGAATACGACATCGCAAAGATGTTTACAAGTGAGGAGTAATATGACCCGTGACGAAGCCCTTGCCATTGTGCGTGAATATGTAAAAAACGAAAACCTGATCAAGCACATGTTCTGTGTGGAAGCTGCCATGCGCTTTTATGCCGAGAAGTTTGGCGAAGACGTAGAGGCCTGGGGCCTGCTTGGCCTGCTGCACGACTTTGACTGGGAAATCCATCCCACGCTCGAAGAACATCCCACAGCCGGTGCGCCTATCCTGCGCGAGCGTGGATTGGAAGAAGACCTGATCCAGGACATCCTCAGCCACGGCGTGGATACTGGCGTCCCGCGCGACACTCTGCGCCGTAAGGCACTTTATGCCTGTGACGAAATCACTGGTCTGGTGACCGCTGTCGCGTTGGTGCGCCCCTCGCGCTCGCTGCTGGATTTGGAAGTCAAATCGGTCAAGAAGAAGTGGAAAGATAAGGCCTTCGCCGCCGGGGCCAACCGCGACGAGATTACAGAGTCAACTGCCGAGTTCGGTGTTGAACTCTGGGAGCATGTGGGTAACGTGATCCTTGCAATGAGAAAAATCGCCCCGGAGTTGGGGCTGGTAGGAAATGTAGGATAATTCAAAACATGACTCACCCCAGAATTTAAATCTTTTCGCCCCTTAGCGACGGATTTCACTGATTTTCACATAATAAGCCGACCTGGATGCATCCAGGTCGGCTTATTATTTAGCTTCAAGGGCTTTGAGTGGGTAATTAATTCAAAAATCCGTGCCCATCCGTGTAAT
Organism: uncultured Chloroflexia bacterium; assembly: GCA_963829615.1. GTDB lineage: Bacteria > Chloroflexota > Anaerolineae > Anaerolineales > Villigracilaceae > JAABUE01. Next base: position 6,836 of record CAWHJM010000053.1, on the reverse strand, counting down.
CCGTGGCTGAATCTTTGAGATTGGGATGTGTCGTGTTTTTGTTCTTCGATTCGTTAATCTGCCGCCACAGTGACAGCCGGTTGAGGCACCTCTTCCGGTTGCGGACGGGCGGCAAAGCGGAAGCCCGCGAACATCAGGATGGCCGAGAACAATTCTCCCAGGTACAGGAACTGGCCGTATCCCAGGCGCGTGAGCGTGCTGGCCGAGCCGATCAGGAGCGCGCCAGCGGCGATGAGTACATTCCCAATCACCCGGTTTGGTAATACACGCTTGCGCCAGAATAAATATGCTGACCAGATGGCGCCGCCGACCAACGTCAGCAGACCGTAGATGTTGAAGAACGGGGTCGTCAGACGTACGGAGGAACCGAGCGGGAGCAGCCCGCGGACAACCGTCACGTCCTGACCACGATAGTTAACGGTAGCAGTTTGCGCATCCGCTGGAGGCGTTACGCCGGGGTCGAGGGCTTTGGTCCCGTATTGTTCACTGACCGGTTTATTGGTCGTAAAAACAGCGCGTATCCAGATTCGGCATGACGCTGCAGCATCAGGTACCCGGCGAACAGGCTGCCGAGGATGAGCAGGGCGGTCACGACTTTGACCCAGCGTTTGCGCACCAGCAGCGTCAGCGTACCGTGACCGATCCAGGCCGCATTCAAGGCCGCGCCGAACAGATACCAGACGAAGAAAACCCAGCGGTTCCAGGTCAGCGCCAGGTAGGCTTCGGCGAAGCTGCCCGCGCCAAACATTGCCAGGCCGATGCCCCAGAACAGGAAATGCGGCGCACGCCGGACAGCATAACGTTGCAGAACAAAAACCGTAAAGTACAGCCATAATTGCCGTTGATAAAAACGGTAGAGACTGGTTGATAGACATGGTTGAAAATACTCCTCACGTGATTTCGTTAAAACTGGATGATACCGAGCAATACGCCGGCTGCAAATAAGATCAGGAAAACGGTCAGCACGCCCATGGAAATCAGCGCAGCCGGGACGATCTTTTCGAAGAGAACTGAATTCTCCGGCATATGCGATTTGCTGTTCATGGGGGTGCGTTTGGGAACATTTTCTGCGCTCATAAAACCTCCAGGTTTCTCATTTGGATGATGGTAGTATTATTTTCTTTTTTCTGGGATTGGTCAATGTAGATTTTGGTAGAAATTGATTAACGTTTGGAAAAATGCAGGACAAATTGGCCGCGATAGCCCCCGAAGGTCTCAACAAACAAAATCGGCAAGGTCGAGAGACCTTTTGCCGAAGGGAACAACACTGACAGAAACCAGGGTGGCTTTCTAGTATAATCCCCTACATGGACATAAAAACTCAACTTAACGAATCCATGAAGGATGCCATGCGTTCCGGGGATGTTGTGCGCAGGAACACCGTCCGCATGGCGCTGGCGGCCATCAAGCAGGTCGAAGTGGATAAGCGCACAGAGCTGGACGATCTGGCGGTCATCGCGCTCCTGCAGAAGGAAATCAAGAATCGCAAAGAAGCTATCGAAGAAGCCAAACAGGCCAGCCGCGATGACCTCATCAAAGATAACGAAGCCGAAATCGCTGTGCTGGAAGTCTTCCTGCCCGAAGCCATGCCCGCTGACGAGTTGCGCGAGATCGTCAAGACCGCCATCGCTGAGACAGGCGCTTCTGCGCCTTCCGACATGGGTAAGGTCATGAAAGTCGCACTGGAGAAGGTGGCAGGCCGCGCGCCCGGTGGCGAGGTCAGCGCGATCGTGCGCGAGATGCTCGCCGGATGATTTTAATTTTGGCGACAGACTACACGGCTAGAGCAAAAAAATCCGTGCTTTCCGCGTCCCGATACCTGGCGAAATAATGGCTTCTGCCAAACCTGGGAAAGTCCCTGCCCGCATTCGCACGATCCAATTCATCTTGCTCATCCTGGTGGGCCTGGCCTCGCTGGCCGCCCTGATCGTGCCCCTGTCTCTTAGCCCGGGGGCGCTGCCGCTAAATGCGGGTGACGTTGCGCCGCGCGACCTGCAGGCGCCCCAGGCGATCGAATACGTCAGCGAAGTGCGAACGGAAGAAGCGCGCGCAGCAGCTGAACGCGCCGTTCCCCAGGTCTATTCCTCGCCCGATCCGTCCACCGCGCGCGGTCAGATCGAACGCCTGCGGGCTGCTCTCGACTATATCAGCCTGGTGCGTGCCGACGAATTTGCCACGCCCGAGCAAAAACAGTCTGACATCCAGTCCCTGAGCGACCTGACGCTCAACTCCGAAACCGCCGGCCAAATCCTGAACCTGACCGATGCCCGCTGGGATACTGTCCAGCAAGAGGCCTTGAGCGTGCTCGAGCAGGTCATGCGCAACACCATCCGCGAGAACGACCTGCAGGCCATTCGTCGCAGCGTGCCTTCGTTGGTCAGCCTGGCATTGACCGAGGAGCAGGCGGGATTGGTCACGGAACTGGTATCCGCCTTTATCACGCCGAACAGCTTCAGCAGTCGAGAACTGACCGAGGCCGCCCGTCAGGCTGCGCGTGATGCTGTCCAGCCGGTGGTCCAGTCGTATAAACCGGGTGAGACGGTCGTGGCGGGCGGTCAAATCATCACCCCTGCACAACTGGAAGCGCTCACGAAACTGGGGCTGATCGAGTTTGGCCAACAATGGCAGGATTATGTGGGTGTGACTGCACTGGTACTCCTGACGACCACATTTGTGGGACTGTATTTTTATCGCCGCAGCCGGCCTTATCTCTCCGAAGTCCGCAGCCTGGTGCTGATTGCTATCATTTTTATTCTTTTCCTGGTCGGGGCGCGATTGTCCATTCCCAACCGCACGATCATCCCATATCTATATCCGTTGCCCGCAGTGGCTCTGCTGCTGGCAACGCTCTTCAACCTGGAAACCGGCCTGATCTTCGGGCTGGTCATTTCTGTATTGGCGGCCTATGGCCTGCCCAACACGCTCGACCTGATGCCTTATTACATGCTGGCCTCGCTGACAGGCGTGCTCGTGCTCGGGTCTGCCCGGCGTTTCTGGGTCTTCTTCCGCGCGGGCATCGCGATTGCGCTGGCAGGGATTGCCATGATCCTGGCTTTCCGCCTGCCGTTCAACCAGATGGATTGGGTTGGGATTGTCACGTTGTCTGGTGCAGCGGTTTTCAACGGGCTGGCTTCAGCCAGCATTACCTTGTTGCTGCAATATTTCCTGGCCCAAGTTCTGGGCCTGACCACGCCACTGCAACTGCTCGAGATTTCGCGTCCGGATTTCCCCCTGCTGCAATTCTTCCTGCGTAACGCGCCGGGTACGTACCAGCATAGTTTGCAGGTGGCCAACCTGGCCGAGCAGGCTGCTGAGAACATCGGTGCGGATGCTTTGCTGACCCGTGTGGGTGCACTCTTCCATGACATAGGCAAGGCCGTGAACCCGTCCTTTTTCATCGAAAACCAGGCGCACGGCAGCCTCAACACGCACGATGACCTTGACCCCGCGGATAGCTCCGCCGCCATTACCCAGCACGTACTGGATGGCATCAAGCTGGCGCGCAAATATCGCCTGCCTCGCCGCATTGACGATTTCATCCTCGAGCATCATGGCACGATGCTCACCCGTTACCAGTACACCAAAGCCGTCGAAGCTGCAGGCGGTGACGAATCCAGGGTAGATGCCTCAAAATTCCGTTACCCTGGCCCGAGTCCGCGCTCGCGCGAGACAGCCCTGTTGATGCTGGCCGACGGCACAGAAGCGCGCGTTCGCGCTGGCAGACCTGCTAATGAGGAAGACCTGCGGGCCATTATCCGCAGCGCCATCGAACATGCCCAATCGTCCGGACAACTTGATCATACACAGCTTACCCTGAGCGACCTCAGCAAAATTGCCGAGTCCTTCGTCACCACCCTGCGCGGTTCCTTCCATCCGCGCATCGAATATCCAAAGGCAAAAGCCCCAGTGGCTACCGAAGACGTTCCGACCATTCCGCACAACGTAAACAAATCGTGATCTATATCGAAATCAATCCATCCTTGCAAACCAGCCTCGCGCCGAACATCCTTGAACATGCCGCTCTGGCCGTGCTCGCACATCAATCTGTGGATGGCGACCTGACCATCGTGTTGACGGACGATGCGCAACTGCACGAACTGAACCGGGACTATCTGGGCATCGACGCCCCCACTGATGTGCTATCCTTCCCCGCTTCCGAAACGGACCCGGAAACTGCTCGCCGTTATCTGGGCGATATTCTCATCTCGGTCCCGCGCGCCGAGGAGCAGGCTCAGGCTGCCGGTCATGCGCTGGAGGCCGAAGTGCAGTTGCTGGCCGTCCACGGGACCCTACACCTGCTGGGCTATGATCATGCCGAGGCTGACGAAAAAACTCGCATGTGGAAAGCGCAGGCCGAAGTCCTGGAAAGACTCGGGCTGTCGGATATCGAAATTCGGGAATCGTGATTCGTTCATTTCGTGACTCCGATTCCCGCATAACAATTCACGCTAATGAAATCCTTCCTCGTCTCCCGCATGCGTTCCTTTGGCTATGCTTTCCGCGGCTGGTGGCATGTATTACGCACGCAGCAAAATGCCTGGATCCATGCCATCATCTCGACCGCGGTCATCATTGTTTCGCTGTGGCTGAGACTGTCCGCCCGCGATTTGGCCGTACTGCTGGTGACCATCGCCATGGTCTGGGCGGCAGAGTTTTTCAATACGGCCATCGAAGCGGTTGTGGACCTGGCCAGCCCCGATAAACACCCGTTGGCCAAAGTCGGCAAGGATGTGGGCGCCGCCGCTGTCCTGATTGCGGCGCTGGCAGCGATTGGCGTGGGCTTGCTGATCCTGGGCCCGCCGTTGTGGGAGAAAATTTCAATCTGGCTTGGCAATTAACCACAGAGTTCACAGAGAACACGGAGAAAGACCATTAAAAATCTCTGTGATCTCTGTGTTCTCCGTGGTGAAAAAGGAGAAATCTATGACTTTATCGTTTCGATTTGGTACTGTCGGTTCCCCCACGGGCACGCCCAAGAAACCGGGCGGCTCGGTGGGCGCGATTGAATTCAGCAAATCCATCGGCCTGGATGCGCTTGAGTTGGGCTGGGTGCGCGCAGTGCGCGTCAGCGAAGAGACCTGTGCCGCCATCAAACAGACCGGGGAAGAGCATGGCGGGTCTAGCGTGCATGCGCCATACTTCATCAACCTGAATGCGGACGAGACCGAATGGCCCAAATCCCGCCAGCGTTGATGGACGCGGCCCATTACGGAAACCTGGCCGGTTGCACCGACATTATTTTCCATCCCGGCTCGTATTTTGGCGCCCGGCGGAAGTATTGAAAGTCGCCATTCCGCGTTTGCAGGGCTGTGTGGACGAATTACGGGCAGCAGACAACCCGGTCACGCTTGCGGCCGGAGACGATGGGTAAATCAGCCATGCTTGGTTCGCTCGAAGACACGCTCAAAATGAGCAAAGCCATCCCGGTGTGGAACCCTGCCTGGACTTTGCCCACCTGCACGCCCGACCTGGCGATGGCTCGATGAATACTTATGAAGAGTGGAGCCAGGCGTCTGCAAGCGTACAGAAAGCTTTGGGGAAGAGATGCGCTCAAACGCCTGCACATCCACCTTTCGGGCATCGAATATGTCCGAAAGGGTGAGAACAACCATCTCAAATTGGAGAGGCCGACCTGGACCTGGAGGCCCTTTTACGGGCTCTGCACGAGTTCGGTTGTGGAGGGCGCATCCTGTGCGAAAGCCCGATCATGGAAGAAGACGCGCTGAATATGAAGCAAGCCTGGAAGGAAGCGCAGCGGGGAAAGTTAGCAATTATTTCCAAATCCAATTCGGACGCAGATTTTCGCTGATCAAAAAGTAAAAATCTGCGTTTTTTGCATCATTCGCCCCCATTCGCGGGATTTGCGTTACGATCTTTTTTGCCTTTCAAAATAGCTTAAACGTTTTTCCGGAAACATATGTTTCTGAAAATTTTCCCCCGGTACACGGTCACACCGCCACCGCTAGACAGTCCATTCTCCATTTTCCATCAACATGCCTGTATACTCATCGATTCCGAGCAATGTCACACCGGGTAACAACGTTTCAACTTCTCGACCCAGTTCTTCCCAAACGTATTGTGATGTGGCAGCACGCAGGCGTTCGACACCAGGTTCAAGCCACGTTCCATCTTTCCGCGGCCCGGATCGTAGTAATACTCGCATAGCACCATCGCCCCCGCGCTGGACCCGGCGATGACCGCGCCGTTCTGATAAGCGTCCAGCGCCGCCTCCCAGGCTTTGCTTTCCAATAACGTCTGGCCGAGATAGTGTGTGAACCCGCCCAGCAGATAGATCAATTTTGCGGCGCGGAGAGCCTCCGAAATTTGGGGGTCATTCGCGCTGGCCTTGTCGATCAACGGCAAGGATTCCACGTTTCGTGCGCCCAGGCTATGAAACCAACGCAGGCCGTTGTTCCCGGCACGCACGTGGTTGTTGTCTGGCGCGGCGGCGGTTGGGATGATGCGGATGGGCGCGTCCGGCCCGCCAGCCAATTGGATGGCGTGGGTGTCTGGTGCGCGCATGCCACCGCCGAATTCCGCGCCGCCTTCCAACAGCAAATATCCTATCCTAATCTCGACCCCGATCTCGACGATGCGGTCCAGGCGAAAGCTACGCTCGGCCTTGCGCAGATGACAATGCGCATGCAGGTAGATATAATCCGACAGGCCGATTACCTGATAGGGCGTGATCCAGCGTTTGCTGCGCTTGCCCTTGCCGTCAATGTATGTGATGCGCAGCCGTCTGCCGCTCTGGATGGCCTCGCTCAACTCGGTAGGTAGTTGGATGCTGCCTTTTGACCAGGCCGGGGAATTGTATATGCCGATGAAATCATCCA
>CAWHJM010000052.1:0-16042 GCA_963829615.1 uncultured Chloroflexia bacterium | reverse complement strand
GATACGACAAAAACCTGCAAGTTGGCCCGTACAACTTTGGCTTCCTGGATAATCCATTGCTGGGCAACTGGGTGGAGCACCTGCCTTACCAGGACGGCCTGCTGATCAGCCACTGGGACACATTCCAGGCTAACAACAACGTCGGCCGTCGTCCCGGTGAGGGCTTGCTTTTGCCCGTTGACGCACATCCCACGGCGATGATTCGCGCAGATGGCGGCGTTTGGCGCAACCGCATGCAGACTTATGACTCGACCTTCACGCTGGAGCCGACCGATGCACTCACTTTGCACTGGCTCCGCCAGCCGTCGTACCACACCAGCCAGCCGGCTGTAAAGATGTTTGACGATCGCAATAGCTACTACGACCCTCTCAATCCGTGGGGCAGCGTGATTGTCCCCAACACCGGCACGCAGATTCGTATCCAGAGCATAAGCGCCCAGGGTAACTTCATGCAAGTACAAGTCCGCCCTGCCAAATAAGCTGAAGTATTGCGCTGATAGCTAGCAAGAATGGAGCCTGCCTTCAAGGCGGGCTCTCTTTTATGTGCGGTGTGGAGGGAGTTTTTTAATCTACCGCCGTGATCCATCAGATGAAACTTCTTGAATATCTGTAAGGTATCCATGGTTCGAGATTATGGTGACGACGGTGGCAGTATTGGATTCACTGCCAACCTGCTTGAAACTACGGCTTTCACCAGGAGACAGATCAAAAGTTTCACTAGCGTAAACAAGATTTAGTGTCCCTGTTTCCACATCAAGAGCTGTTATCTAAATCAAGTCAGGTTTCGCAGAAGGGAATTGGACAATTTCTCTTTTTTTCATAAACCTGATCGGGGGTTTGAAGAACGGTATTCACACCGACAAGTAATTCAGTTGGTCAACTCTAATATTACAGCGCAAGGTTGGCTGAAAGCCGCTCCAAGCGGTCTTTGCGATGAGAAAGATAAGCGGCATAATTTCTACGCTGATAGTAGCGCACCATACGAATTGCAACTGTGAGATCGAAAATCGGCATAGGTAAAATGCTCAACAACAGTAAACGCACCTGATAGACCGTAAGCGCCGGAGCGCGCTCTTTGAAAAAGATACGCATTCGCACCAGGAAGTGATGAGCCAGAAAAACGAACAACATATGATGATGCCAACCGATCCAACTGCGCAGTTCATAGTGGTCGAACCCGACTTCAACTTTACCGGCCCGGAGAATGATCTCAACCGGCCAACGCATGCCACTCATGCGCACCAGTTCAGCCGGGTCGATGTCGGCAGGGGCATTGCTAAAGTAGTACTTGATCTCGGTGGGGTCATCCAGGTTGCGGCGAAGGATGAGCCACAGTTCCTGACCCGGCAAGTCGTCTCGCACTTCGATAACCCGCAAACAGGCAAAATCACAAACCAGGGGTCCTTTGGTGCCTTCTTTGATCCTGGCTCGTCCCCATGTGGCTGCGGGCAACTGTCGGGTCAGTTCATTAACTTGTATGGGTGTCTGTTGTGGATTGCGCAGCCGAATGCGAGTTGGACGACGACCTTTGCCCTTCCAAGTTGGGACACCTACTTCTGGTCGTTCCAGCCAGATGCGGGTCGTGCAACGTATTTCGACGAAGTACCATTTGTCCAAAGCGGCAATTCCATCTCGAAAAGCGGGCGAATCGCCGTACAATTCGTCCGCAGCCACCCATTGAAAGGGCAATTCGCCTCTTTCAAGCGCATGTGCCAACAACTCCAGCGCGATTTCCGGTTTGGTTTGATAGCTGCGTTCTTTGGGAACACCACACATCTGACGCGGGACCTGGTGCGTTTCTTCGAACCACTCCTGTGGCAAGTACAAGCCAGCATCCAAAAAGCTGTGACCTTTGCGGCTGGCATATCCCAGGTAGACCCCTACTTGCGAGTTGGCTACCTTGCCCACCGAGCCACACCACTGTCGGGCCACCCCCACAGAATGTTGACCTTGTTTGACCATCCCAGATTCGTCCACCAGGAGAACCCCGTCTTCCTCACCCAGGGTTTCGACTACCCGCGCCTGATGCCTTTGCAGCATCCCCTCACGCGACCAGGGACTCTGCCCTATAAAGTGTTGCAGACTGCGCACATTCACTCCAAACCGCAAAGCGATCCGTTCGGTCACTTTGCGCGGCAGATCACTCAACAGCCCTCTCAGATACACCCAGCCGTGAGCGGCCTGATCGCAACGATCGAAGGCTGGTTCGAAGTCTTGATAGTACCTCTCCAATTCGTCAACCATTTGGTGAATATCTTTCTTCGCCAAATTCCATTCCGGCGGCGGACAAATATCGTTTACAATTTCTGGGGACATGGCAACTCTTTTCTCCTTTCACTTGGTCGTGTTTTGGAGAAGGTTACCATGTCCCTTTCTATTCACTATTTTTCAACCATCATGCGCGACTTTGCGCTGTAATAGTAGTATTCGACATACGCAACAAGAATTTCAAATTGCTACCGAGCTTTTGAGCATCTTCATCAAAAATGTCGAAGCAATATCGTGTTGAACTAAATAACTCACACAGGTAACCGATAGTATTGTATTCATCAAGTATTTGTGCTGTAGACGGATCTTCCATTTCCGGTCTGGTATTTTCAGAGAGTGCTGGAATTCTCTGCCGTATCGGGAAAAAATTCAACTGTGAAATACCCGATTCCAAATCCTTTACACTCCCGATTGTGCGCAGGCGATCCCAATGATTGTCGATATCGAAAACAGTACTAATCCAAAGATGTACAAATTTCACTTTATTTTCAGACATAGACTTTTCCTTTTATCGATGTGTAATTATCCATCTTTCTGAGTTATGCCATTATACTTATTAGAGTTGTTCCCAAATAGAGTGTTTTAGAGTAATCTATGGTTATGAAACCAGAAGAGATAAGAGATGATCGCCAAATGAGATCCCTGACAGGGTTATCTCTGAAGCAGTTTGCTGAATTGACAATCGAATTTGAGAAAGATTATCAAGAAGATCAGCAACAAAGATATAGCGCAGGCTTATCGAATGGCACACGCCAGCGTGGTTTAGGCGGTGGCAGAAAAGGCAAATTGCCCAGATTAGTCGACAAATTGTTTTTCACGCTGGTGTACTTCAAAACCTACCCAACGTTTGATGTCCTTGGCACCCAATTTGGCATGGGACGTTCCAAGGCAAATGAGAACCTACACAAATTAGCGCCTATCCTGATGAATACGCTGGGTCGTTTAGGTGTAATGCCGCAGCGTGAATTTGCATCTGTAGACGAGATGAAAGCAGCTTTCCAAGGCATTGATCGTATTCTGATTGATGTTACAGAGCGTCTTTATCGTCGTTCGCAAGACGATGATACCCAACGAGAGCACTATAGTGGTAAAAAAAGTACCACACCGTCAAAAACACCGTGATCTCTACTGTGGAGAAGATGATTTTGTATCTTGGACAGACCTTCACCGGTCACAATCACGATTACAGTATGCTCAAAGAAGAGTTTCCTCCAGAACAGGATTGGTTCGTTGATCTGGATGTTTTGGTCGATTTAGCTTATTTGGGTATGCCAAAGGCTTATCGAAGCAAGCATGTCCAACTACCGCATAAAAAGCCACGCAAGAGCAAGAAGAATCCTGAGACACACCTGAGCGCTGAGCAAAAAGCCGAAAATCGGGCCTTGAGCCAAATTCGGGTCTTTGTTGAAAACGCGATTGGTGGGATGAAACGCTACTCCATTCTGGTTCATCGTTTTCGCAATCATAAAACCGGATTTGAAGATGACGTTATCGGCATTTGCGCTGGGCTTTGGAACTTCTCGCTCGCTTACTCATGATTATTTAGGAACAAGTCTATTCACCATGAAATACGAAACAACCTACATCGAAACCAACGGAATCAAATTACACGTGGTCATGGCCGGGCCGAAAGATGGACAGCCAGTCTTTTGCTGCACGGCTTTCCCGAATTCTGGCGCGGATGGGAAAAGCAAATCGAACCGCTGGCTGAGGCAGGCTATCGCGTCATCGTCCCTGACCAGCGCGGCTACAACCTGAGCGACAAGCCCAAAGGGGTAAAAGCCTACAGCCTGGATAAACTCGTCGCCGATATTCTCGGCCTGATGGATGCGCTCGGCTACGAAAAAGTCAACCTGATCGGGCACGACTGGGGCGCGGTGGTGGCCTGGGCTTTTGCCATCTGGCACCCTGAGCGTTTGCGCAAATTGGGCATCCTGAATGTGCCGCATCCCGCCGTGATGATGAACTTCTTACGGCGCGGCGACCCCGAACAATTGCGGCGCTCGTGGTACGTTTTCGCCTTTCAAATCCCCTGGCTGCCGGAAGCGATCATGCGCGCCGATAATTGGCGTGGCGCAGAACGTGTGCTGCGCGGCAGTGGAAAGATTCACACTTTTAGCAACGAAGACATCGCAGAATACAAAAAAGCCTGGTCACAACCTGGCGCGATGACTGCCATGATTAACTGGTATCGTGCCATTGTGCGACACCGACCAAAAATGCCGCAGGGTTCACGGGTTAAAGTCCCTACGCTGATGATCTGGGGCATGCAGGATGTGGCCCTCAGTCACCGCATGGCGCGCCTGAGCATAGATTATTGCGATGATGGGAAACTAGTGCTCTTTGAAGAGGCCACCCATTGGGTGCAGCATGATGAGACTGAGGCCGTCAATCAACTTTTGTTAGAATTCCTATCAAAGAAAATTACTACGGGAGAGGACTGAAGATGGCAAAACACGACCCACATTCGTATACAGATTTGACCCAGGGAAAAATCACACATATTGACCTGCGCATCCAGGCCGATTTCAAGTCACATATCTTGAAAGTCGAAGCGGAGTACCAACTTGCGGAGCCGGTCAGCGGCTCGTTGTTTTTGGATACTTCTAAAATCAAGCTTGAGGCGGCACAAGCGAACGGTCAGGCGCTTCAATGGGAATTCGATGAGCAGGACGACCTGCTGGGCGAACGCTTGCACCTGCGTGGATTGGAGAACGTCTCCTCCTTCACGCTGACATTTGCTACCTCGCCCGAAGCACGCGCGCTGCAATGGTTACCGGACGTGCAGACCGCTGGCGGAGAGCATCCCTTCCTGTTCAGCCAGTGCCAGGCCATCCACGCGCGCAGCGTGTTTCCCTGTCAGGACACGCCTTCGGTGCGTTTCACGTTTTCCGCGGAAGTGGAAGTCCCCAGGGCGCTGACGGCTGTCATGGCGGCAGAGCAGGTTGGGGTCGAGGAGCGAGGCGCGAATAAAGTCTTCCGGTTTAAGATGCCGCAGCCGATCCCGTCCTATTTGTTTGCCATCGGCGCCGGGAATCTGGTCTTCCGTGAATTGGGGCCGCGCACCGGAGTCTACGCCGAGCCAGAAATCATCGATGCCGCCGCCTGGGAATTCGCCGAAAACGAAGAAAAAATCGAGCAGGCAGAGAAACTGCTGGGGCCGTACCTGTGGGGGCGCTACGATCTGCTGATCCTGCCGCCGTCATTCCCCTATGGCGGCATGGAAAACCCGCGTCTGACCTTCCTGACGCCAACCGCCATCTTGGGCACGCGTGGACAGACGTCTCTGATTACACACGAATTGGCGCACGCCTGGACCGGCAACCTGGTAACCAACGCCACCTGGGAAGATTTCTGGCTGAACGAAGGTTGGACAACCTACGCCGAAACGCGCATTACCGAAGTGCTGGAAGGCAAAGAGGTCGCCGACCTGATGGCCGTCTACGATGAACAACGCCTGCTCGAAATCATGGAACGTATCGGCATGGATTCCCCGTTGACCTGTTTGAAGGTGCCCTCTGAAGGTCGCGACCCGGATGCGACCTTCACAATCGTGCCTTATTACAAAGGCGCTTTCCTGATTAAAGAGATCGAATACGCTATCGGACGCGAGCGCTTTGATGCCTTCATTCAAAAATACACAAGCACGTATCAGTTCCAGTCGCTGACCACCGAAGCATTCCTGAGTTTTCTCAAGGGAGAATTGCCGGAAGCGTTCGAAAAAGTCAATATTCAGGGCTGGATTTATGAGCCGGGCCTGACCGACAAACGCCACAAGCCGCAGTCAGCCATGTACGATGAAGTACAGGAAACCCTGGCCGCTTATAAGACTGGAACGCTGCCAACCAAAGAGCAGGTGGCAGACTGGCACCGTTATCAGATCCTGTCGTTTTTGCAGGCGCTGCCCAGGCAAATCCCGGTTGAAGATTGCAAACATCTTGAAGATGCTCTCGACCTGAAAAACAAGAACGACGCTAACCACTATGCCCTTTTCTATGCCATCTGCATCACCAGCGGCTATCGGGAAATCCTGCCGCGCGTTGAGGAGTTCATCGGCAAAAACGGGCGCATGCTGTACATCGTGCCCATCTTCCGCGCTATGATCGAGGCAGATTGGGCCAAACCGCACGCACGCCGCATCCTTGAGAGTGTACGTGAGCGACATCATCAAATTACGATCCACGTGATCAACAAGCTCCTTGAAACCGCCGGATTATAGCCAAATCCAAAATGGAGCGTCCATACGTATTCCTTAACGTAGCGATGACTGCGGATGGCAAAATCGACACGTTCGAGCGGCGCGGTGTCAACCATCTCATCCCAGCGCGATAAAGAACGCGTGGACTGATTGCGCGCCGAAGCGGACGCCATCATGGTTGGCGGGCGCACGCTGCTGGACGAAGACCCCATGTTGACAGTCAAATCGGCGGCCTTGCGCGCTGAACGTGAAGCGCGCGGACTGACGCCCAATCCCGTTAAAGTAGGGGTCGCTTCGAATGCAGACCTCGAGCCTGCTTCCGATTTCTTGACGGCTGGCCCCGCCCGCATCGTAATATTTACCACCCAGCAGACATCTAAAAGGCAGCTTGAATTCCTGCACGCGCGAGGAGTGGAGGTCTTTGTCCATGACACCCCGCGCGTTGACCTTCCCAAAGCCTTAGACACACTCAAGGAACTCGGCGTCAACCGTCTCATGGTTGAAGGCGGCGGCACACTCAATTTTGAACTGTTGCGCCTGGGGCTGGTAGATGAACTGACTGCCTACGTTGCGCCGTTGGTGTTCGGGGGCGAATCCGCTCCTACAATGGCAGCAGGCTCGGGCCTGGTCCGAAGCGCCGCCATCCCGTTGAAACTGGTAGATGCCGAGGCCTGGGAAGATGGCGGGGTTCTGCTACATTATAAAATTCTGTAGGGGCGGGGTTACCCCGCCCCTACACGAGGTGAGAAATGACAACACTGACACATGAAGTGATCGAAGACCTGATCGAAGAAAATTGCTGCCACGAGTGCGAAGGCGTGGGGGTAGACAAAGTCTGCGTGCGCATCGAGGCAATTGCCGAACTTCCCTCGCGCTTTGGCGATTTCCACATTGTGGCTTTCTGGAACAACCGTGATGAGAAAGAACACGTCGCCATCATCAAAGGCGAGATCATTGACGGGGAAAACGTTCCCGTGCGCCTGCACTCCGAGTGCCTGACCGGCGATGTGATCGGTTCGTTGCGCTGCGACTGCCGCGACCAGCTCGAAACTGCCTTGCGCATGATCGGCCAAATGAAGAAAGGCATCGTACTCTACCTGCGCCAGGAAGGACGCGGCATTGGCCTGATCAACAAGATCCGCGCCTACAGCCTGCAAGACATGGGGCTGGATACCGTAGAAGCCAACCTGGCGCTCGGCTTCCGCGACGACGAGCGCGACTACGCCGTGGCCGCGCACATGCTCATGTCGCTCAAGGTCAAGTCGATCGACCTGATCACGAACAACCCCAAAAAGATCGAGCAACTGACCCAATACGGCATCCAGGTCAACGGGCGCATCCCGCACGTCATGCAGCCCAACGAGCACAACCGTTTCTATCTGGAGACCAAAGCAGCCAAGTCGGGTCACTTTATCGACTTCTCCGGCAAACCGCACCTGGCCGAGCAGACCGACCGTCCCATTGTGCAGGGCATGACCGAGGAGCAGATCAAGGCACTCTATGAATAACCTGACTGACCGCGTTGTTGTCATTACCGGCGCGACCGGCGGACTGGGAAAAATCGCCACACATGCATTTGCCGAACAGGGTGCATCCCTGGCTTTGTTGAGTACCAATCAGGGGAAACTGGACGTTCTAGCCCACGACCTGAACCTGCCAACTGATCGCGTTCTGACCCACGCCACAAACCTACTCGACCCGGACGCGGTTCGGGACGCAGCCGAGGCTGTTTCCGCTAAATTCGGGCGAGTCGATGCCCTGATCCACCTGGTCGGCGGCTGGACCGGTGGCAAGACCATCGCCGAGTCCGATGCGGACGATTTCAAGTTCATGCTCGACCAGCACGCCTGGACAACCATCCATTTGCTACAAGCCTTTTCCCCAAAGCTGGCCGCCAATGGTTGGGGGCGTGTTATCGCCGTCTCGTCGCCGAGCGCGACCCACCCGTCCGCCAAATCGGGCGCTTACGCTGTGGGCAAAGCCGCACAAGAGACCCTGCTGTTAACCCTGGCAGATGAATTCAAAGGCACAGATGTGACCGCTAACGTGATCCAGGCCAGCTATATTGATGTGAAAGGCACAGGCAAAGGAACATCCCCCGAAGATATCGTAGCGGCAATGTTGTATCTATGCTCGGATGAAGCCCGGAAGGTCAATGGGATGCGCCTGCCGCTATATTGATACTCGTCACTGGAATCAAGTCCCATTGGACTGGAGTATAATGCTCCAATAGATGGGTTTTTTGGTTATGATTAACCTGTAAAGGAGGTACCAGATGACGGACGCGCTATCGATCACGAGTTCGCCAGCCGAGGGCAAAGCCAACGTGACCGTATTCCACTTAAGTGGCACGCTAGATGCCGCCGGGGAAGATGACTTGTGCGAACATGCCCGTCAGGCCTTTGAGGGCGGAGCCCAGTTTCTCCTGCTGGATATGCAAGACTTGAGCTTTATCTCCAGTGCGGGATTACGGGCGCTGCATAACATCTTTAAAATGTGCACGCCAGAGGGAGAGTTCGAAGCAGCTCGTGAAAGCGGCGAGCCTTACAAATCCCCTTATTTCAAATTGGCCGGGGCTTCACCGGACGTCTATTACGTGCTCAACCTGGCCGGATTCCTGCACAACATTCCCTTCTACCCCACAATGGAGGATGCGCTGAAATCGTTCGACGATTAAGTAAGCACCGTACCCGCCACCTCGAGTATAAGAGCCTGTAACGCACGTTGCAGGCTTTTCGTTTTTATGTACATTGTTTCGGTATAATCTCCCCTTATGACAGAACAACAATTCCCCGAACCGACAGTTGGCGTCTTTATTTTCAATCAAAAAGGCGAGATTCTCCTGCTCGAATCGCACAAGTGGCCGGGCGCCTACGTGGTCCCCGGCGGGCACGTGGAACTGGGCGAACGGCTGGAAGAAACCGCCGTCCGTGAAACAAAAGAGGAGACCGGGCTGGATATCTACGATCTGGAGTTTATCAACTTCCAGCAGTTCATCTACGATCCCGCCTTCTGGAAACAACGCCATTTCATCTTCTTCGATTTTGCGGCAAAACAGATAGCACCGATGTGATGCTGAATGACGAAGCACAGGCGTATATCTGGATCGAGCCAAAAGCAGCATTGGAACTAGAGCTGGATACCTACACGCGCACTTCGGTTGAAGCGTATTTGAAGAAAACGGGTCGAGAATGAGTCACGACCCGTTTTTTACGAGATTGAGATTTCTACCTATCAGCCTGATCGGTCTTTTACTGCTTGGTTGTGTACCATCACCTGGGCAGGTGACCACAACTCCCCCACAAACATCAACGCCAACAAGTTCAACGCCTGGCACACCCTTCCCTGATAATGATCCCGTCCTGGTAGGCGCCGGCGACATTGCTCGTTGCAGCAGCAACGGTGACGAAGCCACCGCAGACCTGCTCGACAGCATACCAGGGACTGTATTTACCACTGGTGACAATGTTTACGAAGATGGAACAGCCTCTGAGTTTGCGAACTGTTATGATCCCTCCTGGGGACGTCATAAGGCACGTACTTATCCATCCGTAGGAAACCACGATTATCTCACCAAAGGAGCGGCGGGCTATTTCGACTATTTTGGTTCGGTTGCGGGCGATCCCGATAAAGGTTACTACAGTTATGAACTGGGCACCTGGCATATCATTGTTCTTAATTCACAATGCGGCCAAGTTGGTGGATGCAAGTCTGGAAGTCCACAATATGCCTGGCTGCAACAAGATTTACAAACTCACACAAATCTTTGTACGCTAGTCTATTATCATATCCCAATATTTTCGTCTGGCGGACGGACAAATGATAATATGAAACAAATCTACACCCTTCTTTATAACCATAATGTTGAGGTGGTCCTTAACGGTCACGACCACATTTATGAACGTTTTGCCCCACAGGACCCCAACGGTCTGGCAGACCCTTCCCGTGGGATTCGTGAATTTGTTGTCGGCACCGGTGGGGCAAACCACACTTCGATTGAAACCATACAACCCAATAGTGAAGTCAGAAACACGGACACTTTTGGGGTTCTAAAATTAACGCTGCTCCCCGACAGGTACGAATGGCAGTTTATACCTGTAGCAGGTAAGACCTTTTCCGATTCAGGTACAACTCTCTGTCACTAAATCGTTGTCACCTGCATTCGCCACTCCTGATCGGAACTCCGAACCAATCAAACGTCGTTCAGAAATTGCACTCAAAATAAGTAAAGCAAATCTCAGTTCTATCTCCTCAACTGACATACGCTTTTCTCACTATCCCATTCACACGCATCAGCATTATGACCGCAGTCTGTCTCATCAGTAAACGCCCTACAATCCACCACACAACTTTTGGTTTGGAGTTTGAGCACCACACAGTTTTGATCGATCGGTTGCGGTCCCTGCCCGCAGCATTGCAGAAATTCGTCAAAGTGATAGTCCTGCGGACAATGCGTTGTTTCCGCCTGAAAAGTCGGAATAGCACAGGCTGGATCGCAAACCCTCAATTCAAAATAGGATGCCATCGGCCCGGTACAGGTCAGTATCTGTCTACCGCCTTTCATGCCCCCGTCTGAGCACGTGACGTCTTCATTGGATATTTCATACGTTGAGCCTGCATTGATCAAGATCAAGTTATAGGGGACTTTACTCGAGCAAAAGAGGCTACTTTGCTCAGCGATCGGCATCTGGCACTGGAGAGGGGTAGGGGTAAAAACATTGGCAGAGCTAGGCTCACAAAATGGCGCAAATTTCGGTGCTTCCGGAACTGGCGCGACGAACTCGGTAGGGACAGGCGCGAGCGTTGCGATTTCCGAAGGACTGGCAGTTGCTATCGATGTCTCGGTTTCCATGGGACTGGTAGGCGGTACGAGTGTCTCGGTTTCCGGTTGCGGGGTCAGGGTGAACGGTAGATTACAGGCCACGAGGCCCCCAATCAACAACAAACCTGCAAGTATCCTTGGATACGGGGTTTTGCTCATTCCGGTGCCTCCTTGGGCATTGTTGCTCAATCTTTCCTTTGAACGCAGGGTATCGACCGTCACTTTACTGCTTCTTGCATGAATAAACGAACTTTTGCGCCGGATTGTACCGGGAAAAACACGCATTTGAGTTCAGCTATTTACGCAGCACACAGTAATTATACAGATTCCAACCGGTTTTCTACAACGTGCGCTACACATGTCTTGCGATGCCCCCTCTACCCCGCCTCACGCTCCGCGCAGACCGGGCATCTTTGCGATGGTGTATTTTGAGTCAACCATGTATACTGACCTACGTTAGTTGAATCCTTGGTATTTGCCAGATCCAACCTGTTGATTTTTGTCATGGAGGAAGTTATGCCTAAAGGACATTTTGAACTGCATTATAGTGAGCGGATCGGTTGGTTACGTGCTGCGGTTTTGGGGGCGAACGATGGCATTGTCTCCACGGCCAGCCTGGTGGTCGGGATTGCCGCGGCGAACACAGGACGCTCTGAAATCTTGATCGCAGCCATTGCCGGTCTGGTGGCAGGTGCTATGTCAATGGCATCCGGGGAATACGTTTCGGTCAGTTCACAGGCCGATACTGAAAGTGCAGATTTGGAGCGTGAAAAGCTCGAACTCGCCACGGATGATGAAGCGGAACGCAAAGAGCTTGCCAATATTTACGTCAAAAGGGGGCTGGATAAACAGCTTGCGGTGCGCGTGGCGGAACAACTCATGGCACACGATGCCCTGGGGGCGCATGCCCGCGACGAGCTTGGATTGAACGAGATGACCATGGCGAAACCGATACAGGCTGCCCTGGCCTCCGCAGCTTCATTTGCAGCGGGTGCGGCACTGCCGGTCTTGCTGGTGGCCTTCACACCCATTGCCGCGATGATCCCGGTTGTAGCGGTGAGTTCGCTGGTGTTCCTGGCGATCCTTGGCTCGATCGCCGCCAGAGCGGGCGGAGCGAGTATGTTCAAAGGGGCAGTTCGAGTGACCTTCTGGAGCGCACTGGCCATGGCGGCGACAGCCCTGATCGGGCATCTTGTGGGCACCGTTGTTTGATAAACCCGAAAGCAACCCATAACCCGTCGCTCGCTGTGATCCTGCGCCTGATTCTGGCCGGCTTTCTTGAGCTCCTTTGACGCTCACGGAACATTTCAGTTCCCCATAGCGTCCTTAACCCATAAGGAGTAAGAATGAAAACTTTTAACCGTATATTGATCTTTGTCATCACAGCCATGCTATTTACAGCCTGCGGCCCCAAGGTAGCACCCCCGACGCCCGTATCGCATGTCGAGAATCCTTATGCGCCGCAAGCCAGTGACAGTGATTTGATGGCTGGCGATATTACCATCGATTCGGCCTCAGTGTTCCTTGCAAAATCCCAGCCGCCGCAGTTGATGGTGAGCTTCGCCTACTATCAGCCGACTCCCTGTTATCAGTTACGTGTGGAGATCAGCGGACCTGACGCGGAAAACCACATCGCTTTGAAGGCATACGCCGTCGCTGAAAAGGATAAGGCTTGTACATTGATGGCGCTCGCCACACCTTTACAAGCCAGTCTCAACCTGGGCAGTTTCCCCAGCGGACATTACTTTGTATTCTTGAACGATAACCAGATTGGCGAGTTCGATTCGTAGGACATTTGCTTGGGACAACATAAACTAAAAGAAGCAACTCAACAACGGGTCGCTTTTGTTTATGACCACGAAGGCTTGCACTGCCCGCGCTGGTGCTTGCAGCACCGGTGAGCCTGTCGAAGTGACACCCCGGCAAAGTTCACCGGGGCAGGCATAGAGCGCGAAGAAAAAACAAATCCGCCCGGATCATTCCGGGCGGATTTGGCGTTCAGGATGTTGTTATGTTGAAAGGATGTGCGTGTGCTTATTTCCCGTTGGGTGCGGATATGGTGCCAGTCAGTTGCTTGTCAAACGTGCCATTATTTAAGTCAATGTGAGTGACGCCAGTTCCCTGGCCGGTAGCGCCTTCGAAGCGGCCTGTCCATGTTTGATGGCGCTTTCAATGCGCTCGGGAGTTTCGCCCGCGAACGATTTTCGGATGGCTTCCGTGAACATGTTGATGACGACATGCATATCGCCGCTGTCAATTTCGTGAAAATCTGCGCGCAGGATCTGTTCATCTCCCACAATGGACGACAACCAATCTGTTTCGGCATTGCAACCGATAAAACGCAACAGCGCCTGATAGTAGACTTCCCGTAAGGCTTCTTCGCTATAGCCGCATTTCTCCGCCAGCCGCACTGCAACGATGCAGGAGGAAAGCGCATGCTCCATGGGTTGTCCCAGGCCAAGGTCGGTGGCAATGGACAAGGCGGCCATCAATTCGGCGAGTCGGACGCCCGAGTTGTTTGAGGTTGTATTGGACATGACCACCAATCACGGTCCACTCATCAGTGCCTACGAACACGCCTGGGCTTTCTTGTACCGCCACTTGATTGCAGAGAATGGTAATGGTATCGCCATTGGCCGCTGTCAGCGTTTCCACGAGGACATCAGTAAAGCCTGACGCCGTCGGGGTGATGTCGCTGACGTTCCCTGTGTATGCAGTGTTCCCCAGATGTGATGCCATCCCTGAACCGTTTAGGACTGCGGACGTTGGGCCGGTAACGGCTACGGTGCCTGAGAAAGATGCTTTAAACGGAACCTGGTTACTTTTAGCGTACGCCAAACTCGCGCCCGGACCACTGATCACCAGAGCGATGAGCATCGCTACCGTGGCAAACATCCACAACTTGCTCCAGCGACCTACAATGGATTTGTTCAATTCTGTTGACATTTTTATCTCCTTTTTTGAATATGGTTTTGTCTGTGAACTTGTCCCTACTATACGGCACAGGACGATTCAAAACATCGGGAGAACTCCTGATTAAGTAAGGGCGACCCTTCAAGATTTTATCGGGGCGCTTTCCAATGATTGGCGGGTCGCCCCTACTGGTTGAAAAATAAAAGTACCCGCCTCCTCATCGACCGAGGAAGCGGGTACGGCTTACGAATTAATTTTTCTACACTGCGGCATCCAGCAGTTGATGTTCCATCGCGAACAAGGTTGCCGCTACACGGGTCGAGACGTTGATCTTGGTGTAGATATGTTGAATATGACTATCCACTGTTTTTTCGGAGATGACCAATTCAGCTGCCATTTCCTTGATGGTCAGTCCGCGCGCTAACACGCGCAGCACATCCACTTCACGCCTGCTCAAGCCTGAGACCATGCCCTTGCGCGCCACCCTGACTTTGTGCCCCGCCGCCGAAAGGACATGGTTGACGGCATCACCGTCCAATTTGCCAGCCTGTGCCAGCTTGTGTAATTCTTGGGCGGCTGAATCAGCTGTCAGGGCGGGACGATGCGGGCGCGCTTCGGTGAGCGAGTGATATACGTCCGCTGCGGAGAGAATGCGTGCTAGCAACGTTTGATTCGCCGCAGGCAGTCCGCGATGATAGCCTGTGCCATCCATGCGTTCATGATGCAGGGAGGCCAGCATGCCCAAATTGGCAAGCGCGGGCGTTCGGGCGAAAATGCGTTCGGCGTAGTAGGTGTGCAATCGGACGCGCTCCCACTCCCGTTCCGTTAACGATGCGGGCTTTTCCCAAATGGATGAAGAGATGCCAGTGCGACCGATCTCTTTTACCAATGCCGCGCGCCAGAGAGTCTTCACATCTGAATCGGGCAGTCCGCTTAAATGCGCGGCTTCGGCTGCCAGATCTGCAACCCCGCTTGAGTGCGTGAGTGTATAGTGCGACTTGATGTCGACAAAGTCTGCCAGCACGCGGCAGGCGTTATCGAATTGCTCTTCTGTGAGGGTTTCATGCGGACCGGGCTCGAGGCTCAGCACTTCACTCCAGGAGGGTTCCTGATCGAGCCCACTGCATAATTCTTCGGCATGGGCGCAAAAAACATCCACCAGCGCCGGGGAATATGCCCCGCCGCTGCGTTCTCGCGCTGTCTTCAAGGAAGCCTGCAACCCGCCCAGGCGATAAAACAAAACCATATCCTGCGCAAGCGCGACCACCAGCACGGCTGGAGTGAAGGTCTTCCCCTTTGATGTTCCTCGGCAAGCCTTTGCCATCCCAACGCTCATACAGTTGACCCAGACCATGGATGATATTCTTGTCAAATCCAAATCGTTGGGCGAGTTGTTGCGCTACCTCACAGTGACCGATGAACATCTGCGGGATGCGCGGGAACCCTTCCAATCCATGTTTGATGGCGCTTTCAATGCGCTCAGGAGTTTCGCCCGCGAACGATTTTCGGATGGCTTCCGTGAACATGTTGATGACGACATGCATATCGCCGCTGTCAATTTCGTGAAAATCTGCGCGCAGGATCTGTTCATCTCCCACAATGGACGACAACCAATCTGTTTCGGCATTGCAACCGATAAAACGCAACAGCGCCTGATAATAGACTTCACGTAAGGCTTCTTCGCTATAGCCGCATTTCTCCGCCAGCCGCACTGCGACGATGCAGGAGGAAAGCGCATGCTCCATGGGTTGTCCCAGGCCAAGGTCGGTGGCAATGGACAAGGCGGCCATCAATTCGGCGAGTCGGACGCCTGAGTTGTTTGAGGTTATATTGGACATGAT
>CAWHJM010000051.1:0-33905 GCA_963829615.1 uncultured Chloroflexia bacterium | reverse complement strand
AATTTTTGTTGTTTACCATAAAGTTGCTCAAAAAATTGTCGATATAATTGTTATGGTCTTTCTGGGGGCACTTGGTTATATATATTTTCATGCACATCTTATTATCGATGGCATTTCTCTGGCCGTATTGGTTTGTGCGCAACTATATCTTTTGATGTTTCGCGAAAATGATGATAAGACCGAGCAAAATATTTTTGTTTTAGGCTATGTTGTTCTCAATTTGATTAGCGGGATCTTGCTCTTGTTTGGATTAGTCAATCCATCCGCTTATCAAAATTTGGGAATGTTGAAAAGCTACCTCGGCATTGCCTTTCTTATTGGTGGTATAGCAGGCATCGCTTCTTTTAGTAATTTTTCTTCCAAACGAGTATCGCGTATTTTAGCCAGGTCCATCGCTATTCCTTGGATAATTTGGGTCTTGATCTTTTCCCTGGCTCCCCAAATGAACACGGTATTCATAGCCCTTGGTTTTGCCGTTTTACCTTTTATTCTCTTTATAGACGTATGGGACAAACTGCGCTTACCCCTCACAGATTATATCGGCCGGAAAGTTATTCTCATTGCAAGTGTGGCCGAATTTTTAATATTAGTCTCCCTGGTTTTCATTGGGTACAGCTCAAAAAATTTCTCTTTTCAGGGTGAGATTTTTGCGAAGGATAGTTTTCCTATCAATGACCAAGGGTTCTCTTTTGTTGTTATGCTGGCTGCTAAGGGATTTATCCTATATGGGCTTACGATCGTTGTACTGACCATTAACAAATTCAAGGCCGAGTTATCTGATCCCGATTTTGATGAGAAAGAGTATGCTAAATCGCTTCTTACTGGATGGAGTCAATGGATTTCCCGTTCGGTGAACTCGCTTGTTTCCTCCTCACGCAATTTACATACAAAAGTTGAAATTCAATCAGAGCAGATTGCATCACTTGTTCATCAACTCAACAATGAAAAAAAGCGTACGGCCCAATTAAATCTTTTGGCGGAACTCAGCCACCAGCTTGAAACCCAGCTAGATCAGCCAGTGGCCGCTCAATTGGCTGTCAATACACTGCAACGCGCGCTGGACTGCAAACATGTTGTCGTTTTTGAAAACGAACTAGAGCGACGAGAATTTTCTATTATGGCCTCAGCGGGTGCTTTCCTGCCGCCAGGATACCGCCAGAGTACATCGCAAGGCTTGCTTGGTAGATCTTTGCGCTTGCGAAAAACCCAGATTGCCAATGACACAGAGCTTGACCCTGACTTCATAAAAACAATAACATCACAAGCTCATTCTGTTTTTGCTGTACCTTTAATCCACCATGGACATGTGAAGGCCGTCCTAGAGGTGGGCGATGACAAAACCAACGCTTTCAGCAGTCATGATGTGCACCTGGCCGAGCTGATTGCGGCTGAGTTGATTCGGGCCTGGGAACGCTCCAGCTATCATCAAAGGCTTACGAATCTAATCAAGGCAGGCATATCACTTTCTCCCCTTTTGGAATCTCAGACAACAATCAAGGAAATTGCCACAATTGCCCGTGAGACTCTGCAATCACGCTTTACGTTTGTTACGCTCCTGGATCAAGAAGGGAATTTTTCACGCACTGCTTTTTCAGGTCATGCCCCACGTCTGCTAAATTCATTGAATCATAATCCAGTCGATGACACTACCATCCAGGCGGCCCTGCATGCTTATGAAGCATTTCGCATTCGAGATATACGCAAATATCGCAAAGCCTCGCACATCGAAATTGACCACAATGGATTACGGAGCATGCTAGCGATTCCCATCCGCTTACATCGTTTGAGCATCGGAGCCATCCTGGCTTTTGGGAAACAGGGAGAAATCTTCTTCGGCGAGAATGACGAATCCTTGGCTGGCTTGCTTTCATCTCAGGCAGCAACCGCTGTTGAGGCTACCTGGCTTTATCAGGAGCTGCGCAACACGCTTACCACAACAACACAGCTATATAGCTTAAGTGTGAAAATCATACAGGCGGAAGAATTGCGGCAAGCAGCACGTCACATTGCTGAAACAGCCGCAAAAGTTTCCAATGCCACTGTTGCAGGCCTTGTACTTTTCACAAAAGACCAGCAAATCGAAACAGAAGTAGAAATCGACGAAAACGGTGCGCACCCTGGCAAGCAACATCCAATGGACCTGATCCAACAAACCCTCGAATTCGGGGCAAATTGTCCATGTGACTCCCGATCAAGTCTCAGCTACGATTTGTTTCCCCTTACAAACGCCTCTTCGCAAATACGGCGTACTCTGGTTGAATATTTCCAATATTCGAGAGTATTTCTCGCATCACGCTTCTAATATGCAAACCTTGGCAAACCAGGCAATTCTTGCTTTGGAACGCTCAATTCTGCTGGTCGAATCTCAACAGCAGGCAGAGGCAATCGAGTCCGCCTACGAAGAATTGGAATTCACGTATGACCGTACACTCGCCGCCTTGATGTCTGCTCTGGATGCGCGAGACCGTGAAACAGAGGGACATAGTACGCGAGTTAGCGAACTGGCCTGTTTGCTAGGCGTGGAACTTGGTTTGAATGCTGCCTCATTAAAAGCAATCGAACGAGGTTCTCTGCTCCACGATATTGGAAAAATCGGGATCAGCGATACAATCCTGCACAAACCTGGCCCCTTGACGCCGGATGAATGGAAAATAATGCGCCACCATCCGGACATTGGTGCACGTATTGTTGAAGACATACCTTTCTTGCAAGAGACCCTCCCTATTATTCGTTACCACCAGGAGCGATGGGACGGAAGCGGGTATCCTGTTGGACTGAGCGGCAAAGATATCCCACTTCATGCGCGTATCTTCGCAATTGCAGATGCATTTGACGCTTTGATCAGTGATCGCCCATATCGCCAACGTATCCCTGTAAGTGAAGCCATGACCTATATAAAAGAACAGTCTGGTATTTTGTTTGATCCAGAAATTGTCTTGGCATTTGAGCGTATGTGGGGGAAAAACAACCTAGAGGAACTCGTTTCATGAAATTCCCGGAGTTCTTAAGAAAAAACGTAAAATATCAGGAGGATGCTGACTATGTGTATCCTTCAGCAATCGCTGCAATCATCATTTTTTTTGTAATTATTCTAGATGTCCTTATTGGAAATCAGTCTTCCGGAGAAAACCGCTTTATCGCGTTCACTCTTGGTTTTGGTGGTGGTCTTTATGTCTTTTTTCAAAGCATACTGATTGCCCCACGTTTACAAAAATATCGCAGGCTCTACATTTGGGTTAATGCTGCTGTCAGTGGACTGGGACTAAGCCTATTGGTCCTCGCACTTAATGAAGTGCATCTCACTTTTTATAGTATTCTGCTTATCCTGACCGTTACCTCTATTTCCATCCTCTCCGGTCGTGGCCCTACCTATCTATTAATTGCGCTGAGTGGAATTACTTATATTCTGGTTCACCAACAGACAATATCAGGTTTTTTGGGTTGGTCAATTTATCTTGCCCCTATAATCGCATCCATCGTCATCACAGAGACCATTTTGCGCTTACGTCAAGCTACGGAAAACCAAATTCATAGACTTGAAACCATCAACACATTTAGTCAGCAAATCAATTCATCTCTTGAAACAAATCAAGTCCTTTCTTTATTAAATGCAGCTTTGCAGAAAGCTCTTACCGCAGATTCTTATTACGTTGGACTTGTGGATAACGGCATCATCCGATTAGATTTATTTTATGATGGCGGCGAGTACTTTAGCGATGTAGATGTTCCAATAGATAATACGCTAGCAGGTTGGGTAATCAAAAATCAGGAAACTTTATTTTTGCCCGATTTAAGTCATGGTACCCGGATAACAGATATACAGAAATATATTATTGGAAAAAACAAATCCAGTTTATCCTGGATTGGCGTTCCTATGCGAACCGCACATGTCAACGGCTTACTCGCTGTGGGCTCATATAAAGCGAACACATTCAGTCATGCCGATATGGAACTGCTCTCGAACTTAACCCAGCACGCTGCCCTAGCTCTGGACAACACAGTTCACCACAAGCAAGTGGAAGAACAATCCCGCCTGGACAGCCTGACTGGCACGTACAACCACAGATATTTTCTCCAAGCACTGCAAGAACTTATCGATGATGCTCATATTGAAAGGAAAGTTATCTAGCCTGATCATGCTCGATATCGATTTCTTTAACGCTACAACGATTTATTTGGACATCAAGTTGGCGACCTGGTCTTGACAAAACTGTGCGAAACCATCCAGCAAAATATCAAAAAGGATGATTTTGTCGGGCGTTGGGGTGGAGAAGAATTTGTGATTGCATTACCAGGCGCCAAAGGAACTGAAGCGCATCAAGTTGCCAAACGCATACAAAAAACCATGCAAGAATTGGTTCTCAGCCATCCAAAACATGAAAAAATCCCAGCCCCGACTGTGAGTCAGGGCATTTCGGTCTTTCCAGATGAAGCGGATGAGATCGATCATTTCATCTACCTTGCTGACCAACGCCTGTACAAAGCAAAAGAACGAGGCCGTAACCAGATCGAGCCGGATCCATCTCATTGGGATAACATTCAATCGGCAAAAAAATAGACGGTGCTTCAAAAGTGCACCGTCTATTTTCTATCAGCAATATTTATTCGCCCAACACATCCCCGAAAGCAGCAACCGCCCTATCCACACCCTCATCATCAATCCAGCAATGCGTGACCAGACGAAACCGCCGCGCGCCTGATACCCCAACCAACACACCCATCGCTTTCATCTTTTCCGCTACTTCATCTGCAGACATAGGGACATCCTCGGCCAGGTTCATAAAGACCATGTTCGTTGCAGGTGTGCCCGCATCCAGGACAAGACCCCGCTTCTCACTCAAACCCTCCGCCAGCGTGCGCGCCCGAGCATGATCCTCGCCCAGGCGGGGTGCCATTTTCTCCAGCGCCACGATCCCGGCTGCTGCCAGAACCCCGGCTTGGCGCATTCCGCCGCCCAACATCTTGCGCATACGATGCGCCCTCTTGATGAACTCCCTGTCACCGCACAACACCGACCCGACCGGAGCCGAAAGTCCCTTGCTCAAACAAAACGTGACCGAATCCACTGGGGCGGTCAATTCGCTGACATTCACGCCCAGCGCCGCTGCCGCGTTGAACACGCGCGCCCCATCCAAGTGGACTTTCAGCCCACGTGCATGTGCAAACTCCGCTACTTGACGGGTATATTCTACCGACTGAACTGTTCCACCACAGCGATTATGCGTATTCTCCAGCGCGATCAAACGCGTGATGGGCTGGTGCGGGTCATCCGCGCGGATGGCACCTTCAATATCATCCAATGCAATCGAACCATCCGACTGGTTGGGCAACTGGCAAGAATGAACCCCACCCAGGACGGAAATGCCACCTGCCTCGTAGCGATAAGTATGTGCGTCCTTCCCCAGGATTACTTCATCCCCGCGCTGACAATGCGCCAGCACCGCTACCAGATTGCCCATCGTACCCGAAGCGACAAATAACCCAGCTTCGTGGCCGGTCATCTCAGCGGCTATCTCCTGCAAACGGTTGACAGTCGGGTCATCCCCGTAGACATCATCACCGACTTCTGCCTTGGCCATTGCCGCGCGCATCTCAGGCGTGGGTTTGGTAACGGTATCGGAGCGAAGATCAATATATTCCATATTTTCTCCTTTAGCGCAGAGAATTTAAAATTTGCTTGTAATTCATCCGGCAACGGTGCTTCGAACGTTCGTGCCTGCACCTCCCCCGGTAATATAATCTTCAAACGCGCGGCGTGCAAAAAATGCCGGTCTATTTCAATGGATTGCTTGCGATGCCCATAAATCTTATCTCCCACAATCGGACAGCCTAAAAACATACAATGCAACCTGATCTGGTGTGTTCGCCCGGTAAACGGATGGAATTCCAACAGCGTCTGCTTTGCGAATGTTTCCAGTGTCACGTACTCAGACATTGCTTCGCGTCCCTTGCCTGACGGCATGATTGCCATCTTCTTGCGGTGGCTGGGGTCACGCCCGATGGGCGCTTCCACCCTTCCGCTGGGTGTGGGTGGCGCGCCGTCCACCAACGCCAGGTAGGTTTTCTCCACCTTGCGCAGGCGGAACTGGTCTTGCAGCCAGTGATGAGCGCGATCGTTCTTCGCCAGCAGGATCAGGCCAGAAGTCTCCTTGTCAAGGCGATGCACCACCCCCGGACGTTCCTCGCCGCCAATGCCCTCGATCTCCGGGTCATAGCCCAGCACGGCATGCACCAACGTCCCGGTGTCATGCCCGGCGGCGGGATGCACTACCATACCTGCCGGTTTGTTCACCACCAGCAAATCATCGTTCTCAAAAATAATATCGAGCGGAATATCCTCCCCCACCAAACCGGACGGCACAGGCGGCGGAATGCGCACTTCTATCTGTGAACCCGTCTCCAACTTCTGCCCGGCTTTTTTTGCCAGGACGCCATTTACGAGGACAAAACCATCTTTGATGAGCCCCTGCAAGCGCGAACGCGAAAACTCAGGCAAACGCTCGACCAGGAAATGATCGAGCCGCTCTTCCTGTTCCTTTTGGAATTCAAAGACTTCGCGTCGGTCTGACATGCGGACTCACTTCTCCGACAGGATCGTCGGCTCCCCGTTCCCTTGCGCATCGGACTCAGCCTGGGCTTGCTTCCCCGCCGCTGTTGGGCGGGGCTTCTCCTTCCGCTCATTCAGCCACACCGCCAGGATGAGCACTGCGGTCCCCACTGTGATCGACGAATCGGCCACATTGAAAACGGGAAATGTGCCCACCGAGATAAAATCCGTGACCTTTCCGCCCTGGGTCAGACGGTCGATTAAATTCCCGATTGCACCGGCTAATTGCAATCCCAACGCCAGACGATACATCCAGCCTTCAGCCTCGATTTGCGGGTAATAATAAAGGATTGCGCCAATAACAATAAACGCCAGCACTGTGAAGATCAAACTGCCATTCTGGAACATCCCGAAAGCCGCCCCGGTATTGTGCCAGTAAACCAGCCGTGCATAAGGCATCAGCCATTGCATGCTCTCTGGCAGCCACTGTGTTGCAAAAGGAATATTTTCGCGTACCAGCCACTTTGTCCACTGATCCAGTGCAACCACAATTCCTGAAATCCCCAACAGGTTCAAATACATAAGAATATACTTTTTCACAGTCACCTCATATGAGAATTCTACTCGATGATTCTAAACCCTTACGAAGGTTAAAACACTCGCAAGGGTCAATATTTAGAGGAAGAACATTCGCAAGCCAGAAACCAGCAAAATCAGGCCCAACATGCGCCGAAGGAAATTAGCCGATAGCCTGCGACTGCCAATCTCGGCCCCGATCCAACCACCAACCAGTGCCACCGCGCCCCAAATAGGCAGTTGTGCTGGCAGTTGCATCGAAACAGACCAATGTCCGAGCAAACCCGAAATAGAATTGACCAGTACAAAGATAGCGATAGTACCAGCCGTCAGTTGCGGACTGGCCCAATTGGTCAGGAGCAGGATCGGGCTGAGTAAGATGCCGCCGCCGATCCCGATCAGGCCAGCGGTAAAACCGATCCCAGCTCCAAGTAGCAATGAAAGCCAGACAGGTGGAAAGTCCGGCGGATTTCCATTTTTATTGGGCACGTCAAAAAGCATCCGCAAGGAAGCATAAATCAGCACCACAGCCACCAGGATACGGTAAATGGGTGTAGGCAGACTGATTAATCCGCCCAGGAACGAGAACGGGATAGAGGTCAGGATAAAAGGCCAGATCAGCCGCCAGGAAAAATGCCCGGCACGCGTAAATTTGTACACCGCTACGGTGCCAACTACCACGTTGAGTGAGAGCACCGTCGGTTTGATGATATCGGGGGACATGCCCGCCAGGCCAAAGATCGCCAGGTATGCCGAAGCACCCGTATGACCAGCCAACGCAAACAAAAAGGCTGCCACAAAAACGGCAGCGGAAATGATGAGTGTGGAGGAAGTAATTGTTGCCATAAAAAGAAAAACCAGGCCGGTGCCTGGTTGACGACCCGCACGATTGTACCAGATTATCTTGTCTGAATAATTCCCCTCTCCCGATGGGAGAGGGCAGGGTGAGGGTCTTCTGATGAGCATTATGCCGCTACATCTATGAAGCCAGATTAGTCCGTCAAATAAACGCGCGGCACGCGGGTATTGATGTTGGTCAGGATTTCGTAGGGAATCGTATTCGCCCACTCGGCCAGTTCCTCCACAGTGACCCGCTCGCCGTTCTGCGCCTCGCCGATCAAAATGACCTCATCGCCGTTGAAAGCCGAATCCTGCTCGATGTTGACCATGATCTGGTCCATACAAATGCGCCCAACCTGCGGATATTTTTTGCCGTGGATGACAACCTGTGACTTGTTGGACATACTGCGAAAGTACCCATCCCCATACCCGACCGGGACCGTGACAATACGCACATTGTGATCGGATTGCCAGGTAGAGCCATAGCTGACGGGGTGTCCCGGCTGCGTGACTTTGAAATAGACCACGCGCGATTTCCAGGCCAACGCAGGCTTGACAGCCACCGTGCGCTGCACTTCAGGCGAAGGATAAACGCCGTAAAACAAAATTCCTGGTCGCACCATATCGAAGTAGGAATTCAGGTAATTGCAGGATGCCGCCCGAATTCGCCATGTGACGTATCGGCATCGGCAGTCCCCGTCTTTCATAAAAACGCAGCACTTCGTTGAAACGCTCTAGTTGCAGGCGCGCATGGGATAAATCCGCCGCATCGGAATTGGCAAAATGCGAGAAAATACCTTCCACTTCGACATGCTTGCAATCTGAGCGCCGCTTCCAACAGTTTGTCGGCATTGTAATAATGCACGCCGATGCGCTCCATGCCAGTATCGACTTTGAGATGGACGCGGGCTTTTTTGCCCAGAACTTCGGCATCCTCGATCGATTTGCTCCAAACGCTCGACCGAGGGCGCTGTGAGCGTCAGGTCATTTTCGATGTAGGATGGAATTTGATCACCCCAGATGCCGCCTAAAACCAAAATCGGAGTCTGTACACCGATCTCCCGCAATAGGATGCCTTCTTCCAAAACTGCAACGCCAATATAATCCACCTGCGGGTCGAGATATTTGGCTACTTCCGTCAGGCCATGTCCGTAGGCGTTGGCCTTCACCACGATCATGATCTTTGCAGGAGAGACTTTTTCCCGAATGGCTTGCAGGTTACGACTCAACTGGGACAGGTTGACTTCTACAAAAGTGGAACGCACCCCGAAGTTGGTGGCGATAGTCGGCTGGTTAATTGTCATTGCGATATTTTACTCCATCGCACCCCAGTGATATTCCACATCCGGCTCGGACTCAGGCGCCGGGCTGATGCCAAGTTTGACTCGGCGAAAACCATTTTTCTCGTAAAAAGCACGGCCATTGGCGTTGATTTGAAGTGTATACAACCACAGATGTTCCGGTGATAGTGATCGGGCGTGATCGAGCAACGCTTTGCCAAGTCCCACGCCGCTGGTGGTCAGGGTCGACATACAATTGGTCGATAAAGTCACCAGCGATGGCCATGAAAGCAACCGGTTTTCCATCCGCTTCCACAACCCAGACATCGTTATTGACCAGGATTACATCACGGAAATAAACCTGGTCTTCTTCGTAGGAATGGCCCTTCCTACGCTGGAAATCGGGAAAGGCTTGTTCGCGCGCACGCCGCCACAGGCTTGTGGTCGCTTCAAAGTCGCCAGATTTGTATGGACGGATTAAGAAATCTCTCACAGAAAATCTCCTTTCTACAAGTATAATCACCTACAGTGTGCTGCGTAAATATTTGAACTCAAACACTCGTTTTTCCCGGCAAAAACTGGCACAAAAGTTCGTTTATTTATGCAAGGAGCGTAAATAACAAATTCGAAAGAGAGAAATTCTATGAAAATCGTAACCGACTGTGCTGCGGATATGTCTCCTGAAGAACGCGAGAACTTGGGAATCATCGAAGCCCCGCTTTACATCCAATTTCCTGAGGGCGAAGTTAATTCCGCCGACCTGACCGCCGATGAGTTCTACAACCGGCTGGAGGCCATGCGGCCTCAAATCCCATCGACAGCGCAACCTTCCAGTGGCATGTTTGCTGACCTGTACAATAAGTTGGCCGAAACCAGCAAAAACATCGTATCCGTGCACATTTCATCCGGGTTGAGCGGCACTTTTAATTCGGCTCGTCTGGGCGCGGAACAAGTCAAGAGCGCAGTCGTCAATGTGTTCGACACCATGACACTTTCCGGCGGCGAACGCTTCCAGGTACTGGCTGCTGCCATGGCTGCCAAAGCCGACTGGAGCATGGATGCCATCAAGGAGCGCCTGTCCGCCATTCGTGAACAAACCGAGGTCATTTACACACTCGAAACGCTGGAATATCTGGCGCGCGGCGGTCGTATCGGACGCGTGCAGGCTCTGATGGGCGCGGCGCTCAAGCTCAAGCCCATCATTCGTGTGGACCGCGCGGACGGTAAATACAGCACCGTTAGCAAAAGCCGCACCATCCCACAGGCCATGGAGCACATCGCTGATCACTTACACGAGATGTATAAAGACACTCCCGTGTGGGTCACTGTGTTACATGGACGTTTCCATGAGGGAGCGGGAAATATGTCCAAGTTGCTGTCTGAACGCTTGAACGCGGCAAAAATCGAAGTAATGCGTATCTCCCCTGTGCTGGGCGTGCATACCGGGCCGGGCATCGTTGGCGCGGCGGTCGTCCCGATGAAACTGATGGAAGGAATTGAGTAGATCGTCATCAGTTTTCAGGAACCAGTATATTACAGAGTACTGCGTAAATATCCGAACCAGAATCCCGGGTTTTGAAGATAATTCGTTAAATGCAAGTTCGGGAAAATATGCAAGAAGCAGTAGAAACGAGTAACGGGATGATGCCTGTTACTCGTTTTCTCTCATTTGATCAATAATGTTACAATTTCCCACTAGTACCGCAACCCCGCCAAAGGTGGTCGGGGTAACCCCACTAAAGGCTGGCGGGATTGCGGCACCAGTTCGCGTGTTGCGGAGGAACTCTATTGATGGGATTCGCCGAGGGCAAAGTCCGTACTCTTTTTCTTTTTTCCACAATTATCAGCGCTATAGGCTTGATCGCTGCCATTGCAGCAAAAATGCCTAACATCAGTATCCTGTTGGCAGGTGTTCTATTCCTGGCGCATTTGCCCGTCCTCTGGATGATTCAAAAAGGTACACGCATTGGCAAAAAACTGCTGACATGGATGGCAAATCCGGCTTTTTCTCAGGCCGGGTTTTTGTGTTTTACATCCATCTTTAGCAGCGGACTGGGCTTTCTTTCGTGGATATTGTTGTTCGAGCCTGGCTCATTGGTACGAGATATGCTGATCCGGTTAAGTCCGATTATCGGCTGGGGCGTGGTGGTGGCCGCTTATCTGCTGGCAGCCTTGGGCGTGGTCCTGAACGAAGGAGGAGAAAAACGAGACGGGCTGCTGATTGGCGCAGTCCTGTTCTCGGTTGTCGGTTATCTGTTCCTGTTCTGGCTGTCTGCGCAAATCTTTTCCTTCACGATTGACGATGCCTACATCACGTTTCGTTATTCGAAAAATCTGGCGGCGGGCTTCGGGCCGACCTATAACCCCGGACAGCCGCCCGTGGAAGGCTACACTACCTTCTTGTGGATGCTGCTGATGACGCTGCCGCATTTCATCGGCGTGAATGTGGCTACGTTTTCGAAGATCGTTGGCATTCTGCTGACCTGCGGCACCTTCACGTTGGTTTCCCTGCTGACCTTCACATTGACGAGGCAATTCCCGCTCAAAGCGCGGTTGTTCTTCGGCGTTTTCGCGGCTTTTCTGCTCGCCATGCTGCCGATTACAGCCATCCATGCCATCGCCGGGATGGAAACGAGCCTGTTCATCTTCTTGATCGCGTTGATGGTCTACATGGTGACCGTAGGTCTGCTAGATAGTCCGCGTTGGCTGCTCTGGTCGCCGTTGGTAGGATTGTTGATCGGTATGACCCGTCCGGAAGGCAACGCCATCTCACTGCTCCTGCTGGCCTGCGGATGGTTCTTCAGCGCCCCGTCCCTGCGCAAACGGTTGCTGTGGTACAGCCTGGGATTGTACGTTTTGCCCGGAGCGCTGTACTTCCTGTGGCGCTACCAGTATTATGACCTGCTGTTCCCCATGCCGTTTTACATGAAGGTGCTGCACGGGAGCGGACTGGCCGGGGCCGGCGAGGTGGGAACCTACTTGCTCTACCTGCTGCCCAGCATCAGCGTACTGTTACTGGCAGCCATCTTGCGCCTGCGCAAAGAGTATCTGGCAGTTTTGGCGCCGGTTGTATTCTTACTGCTCTTCTATCTCTTCCCCGTCCATGCCATGGGCTTCAACTGGCGCTTCATTTATCCGGCTACCCCGTTTATCAGCATCCTGGTGGCCATCGGCGGCATTACAATTTTCGATTTGCTGCGAGGGCAAATCCAGTCAAAAAAGCCCTGGGAACCAGTCATGCTGGCCGGTCTGTTCTTGATTAGCCTGGGCAATCTGAATGGATTGGATGACATGATCAAAAACCAGAATTTCTATGGCGCGGGTATCAGTAGTTACAAAGCCTTTGGGACATTGTTGAGCGAATACAACAATCAACATGAAATGACCCTCGCCATCGGCGACGCCGGGACCGTGCCCTATTATTCCGACTGGCAGGTGATCGACCTGTTCGGGTTGAACAGCAAAGAAGTCGCATTCGGGAGCGTGCCCATCGATAAGTTGGTCTTCGAAGAGCAACCCGCGGATCTGATCTTGCTCAGCGTGGGCGCCAACCCCAACCGTATTTCCGATGAACACGCTGGGGCGCAGAACCTGTACAATGCAGCCCTGAGCCATGGAATGGCGCACATCGGCACTTTTCCGTTCGGGCGCGTGAATAATATCTGGGTGGTGGGCTATCCGAATACGGACCTGGCAAAGTATCTTCAAAAAAATATGGATTTCAAAGACCAACCATGAAAGGAAAAAAAAACGGCTCGCATTCAGGTCTGTAACTCCTAAGTAAAGTATCCTTTATTGTTATTTAGTAGCATCGGTCATTATGGCTTCATCAGGCAAAGTAGCTCGGATTGTTACTTTCAATCTCTCAGCAGCTTCTTCCAGCATCTCATTTTCCCATACAACAGTCACTGATTATTTGTGTCAAAGTGCGTTCTATAAGCCTCGAATTTACTCTTTTCACAGGTATATATCACTGGTTTTCCCCAAACCCTCGGCAAAGCCCGCTTCCCAGTATGCACCTCGGTTTTCGTTGGTAAGATCAGCGATCAAAAATCGAGCGGTTCTTATATCTACCCTTAAACTTATCATCGATCAATCCAGCTTGTGGTTTTTCATCCATTCTGAAAAGCTCAAAACCAGTAGCTTTTACTGCAGGTTTAAAGCAATTTTCAAAAACAGCATCAAGCTCTGCGTTGCCGAACTCCATTGCCATAAATACCTTGCGGCTGACAATAGCCCCACAATTCAGTTGATCAAAGTAATTCCAACCTTCCATTGATAACCCTAACTCACATTCCCCACCGCCATATATATCACCCTGGAGATATCCACTATCAACAAGATGATTGATAATAAATTGAACCCCTTCAACGGATTTTGCACCCATAACAGCCTGAAAAAGCTCACCCAATTCTTCAGCTTTTTCTCCTGGCTCAGTATTTTTTCCAAGCCACAAAATCAGGTATTTAGATTGGTCTGACAAGCTTGGGAGAGATGTTTGAAAAATCTTTTCGATCAGATAAGAATCCATGTAAGGTATTTCTTTTCCGCCCTGCATTTTTCGGAGGAAAAAGCTGAGAAGGAAAACCCTATTTTCGTCTTCTTTTTAACAACTCTGGGAGTGACTTTAGCAGCGACCTTGATATCTTGAATTGCCCGCATGAATGAGCACAATTGAAGTATTCATAATCGCCCTTTTTAATGCCGAGGTCATCAGCAGGCTCCAAAGGTCTCCCGCAAATCGGACAGGTATTTTCCATATTTCAGCTCCTTTGAAATTGTGAAAATATTATATCTGCAATTCCGACAACTATACTCTATACAAATCTCATGTGACGCGGAACCAACGGGCCCCTTATGACGTCATCATTTTATGCAAAGATAAGGTATATTTATTTTTAAGATCTAAGGAGGGCTGCGGCTATGGCGAAGAGTTTAAAATCATTCCGAGTGTTGATCGTTCTTATTGTTGTTTTGTTGATCATTTTTGCTGCTTTTTTGATCGGCCGCAATCTCAACCAGAACGCCGGTCCAGGGCAAATTATGCCGTCTGCTACAACCACGCCGGGAGTAGCAAATGAAGCTACTACCCCAGCACCAGAAGGGACTCCCACACCCGGCCTGACCATCCTCCTGAGCGACGGCAGGTCACAGCCGCAGCCGGTCGTGACCCTACCCGTCCAGCCCGGCGAGCCGCTCTCGCTCGAAGAGATCAACAACATCCTGCTGCGCCTGCCACCCTTAGCCACCAGCCCGGATGACTGGCAGGCTTTCAAACTGCCGGAAGAAGTCCTGCCCCCGCCGCGCACGGGACAAACCATCTCAGAGCCCTTCCCGCTGCCGCCCGAAGAAACTGCCCCCGAAGTGCTCGCGGGCCCGCTGGAAGTGTTGCGCTACAGTCCCGAAGGCGATGTCCCGATTGCGCCCTTCGTCAATGTGACCTTCAACCAGCCGATGGTGCCACTGGCCACGCTGGAAGCAACTCTCGAACGAAGAATCGCCGGTACAGATCGAACCCTCCGTGCCGGGGACCTGGCGCTGGCTGGGCACCAAGACGCTCAACTTCCAATTCGATTCCAAACTGATCGACCGCATGCCGATGGCGACCGAATACACGGTCACGGTTCCGGCTGGTACCACATCCGCCACCGGTGGAAAACTGGCCGAGACCGTGCAGTTCAAATTCCGCACGCCCCCACCCACCGTTCAACAGACCTATCCATATTCCGGCGAGCCACAATCGCTCGACCCGCTCTTCTTCATTTCCTTCGACCAGCGCATCGACCCCGGTGCGGTCTTGGAGACCATCAAGGTCGAAGCCGAGGGTGTTCCGGTCGAGGTCAGGCTGGCAAGCGAAGATGAAATCGCCGAAGATGAAACCCTCAGCGAGATCGTCAAGAACGCCAATGAAGGCCGCTGGCTGGCCTTCAAGGCCACCCAATCCCTGCCCAAGGCCAGCAACATCAGCATCCAGATCGGGCCCGGAACTCCCTCCGCGGAAGGGCCGCTGGTTACCGAAACTTCCCAAAACTATAGCTTTCAAACTTACGCGCCGCTCGAAATTGTCGACCACGGCTGCTCCTGGTATGACGACAACTGTCCGCCCCTGACGCCTTTCTTCATCCGCTTCAACAATCCCCTCCACGCCGGATCCTTCAAAGAAAGCATGCTGCGCGTCCAGCCGGAAATCCCCGGCATGTCAGTCAACCTCATCGGTGACACGCTCACCATCA
Organism: uncultured Chloroflexia bacterium; assembly: GCA_963829615.1. GTDB lineage: Bacteria > Chloroflexota > Anaerolineae > Anaerolineales > Villigracilaceae > JAABUE01. The sequence goes on along the minus strand of CAWHJM010000051.1, from coordinate 18,429 downwards.
GCGGCGCAACGCAGGGCCGCACCACCTACAAAGTCACAATGAGCGGCGAGATCAAGGACACCTTCGAGCAAACGCTCGGGGGGGACAAACAGCTCACCTTCAAGGTCAGTCGAAGCCGAGGGCGTTCCGGTCAAAGTCAGGCTGGCAACCGAGGATGAAATCGCCGAAGATGAAAGCCTCAGTCGAGATGGTCAAAAACACGAACGAAGGCCGCTGGCTGGCCTTCAAAGCAACCCAATCCCTGCCCAAGGCCAGCACCATCAGCATCCAGATCGGGCCCGGAACCCCCTCCGCCGAAGGGCCACTGGTTACCGAATCTTCCCAAAGCTACAGCTTTCAAACCTACGCGCCGCTCGAAATTGTCGACCACGGCTGCTCCTGGTATGACAACGACTGCCCGCCCTTGACGCCTTTCTTCATCCGCTTCAACAACCCCATCGACGCCGGATCCTTCAAAGAGAGCATGTTGCGCGTCCAGCCGGAAATCCCCGGCATGTCGGTCAACCTCATCGGCGACACGCTCACCATCAGCGGCGCAACCCAGGGCCGCACCACCTACAAGGTCACGGTCAGCGGCGAGATCAAGGACACCTTCGAGCAAACGCTCGGCGGCGACAAGCAGCTTACCTTCAAGGTCGGTCCCGCCGAATCCTTCCTGGCCGGGCCGCAGAGCACCTTCGTCACGCTCGACCCCGTCGCCCAGAAGCCGGTCCTGTCGCTGTATGTCATGAACTACAAGCGCCTGGACGTGCAGGTTTACAAAGTCCAGCCCTCCGATTGGAGCGCCTTCAAAACCTATCTCCAGGAATTCCAGCGCACCGACCAGCCTCCCAGCCCGCCCGGAGAACTGGTGCGTGACGAAACCCTGCGCATCGATGCCACCCCTGACAAATTGACCGAAGTGGGCATCGACTTGAGCGACGAACTGGACAACGGCTTCGGCCAATTTGTCGTGATCGCCAAACCGCCTAAGGGACTTTTCCAGGAAGAACCTTACTGGGAATATGTCCAAACCTGGGTGCAGGTGACGCATATCGGGCTGGATGCCTTCGTCGACCATAGCGAAATGGTGGCCTGGGCGACCTCGCTGGCGGACGGAACCCCGCTTCAAAACCTGACGATTGAAACTGCTCCCGTCAAAGGGGGAGCGGTCACTGGCCCTGACGGCCTAGCCCGTTTCCCCATCCCGTCCGGCGGCGCGAGCTACCTGACCGCCCGCCAGGGCGATGACCTGGCCATGCTGCCCGCCAGCCCGTATCCCTGGGATGAGAGCGGCTGGTCGAAACAACCGACCGAGGACGAGTTGCGCTGGTACGTCATCGACGACCGTCAGATGTACCGTCCCGGCGAGGAGGTCCATCTCAAGGGCTGGATTCGGCTGCTTGGACGGAAGCAAGATGGGGATGTCGGCCTGACCGGCTCTCTCGTCTCCAATGTCAGCTACCAGATCACCGATCCGCAAGGCAACAACCTGGGCACGGGCAGTGTCGAGGTCAACGCGCTGGGCGGCTTCGATTTCAGCTTTACCATCCCGACCAACGCCAATCTGGGCTACGCCAATATCCAGTTGGACGCCGGGATTGGGCTGAATGGCCGCTCGTACTCGCACAGTTTCCAGATCCAGGAATTCCGCCGCCCCGAGTTCGAAGTCAATGCCCGCAACGAGACCACCGGCCCGTATTTTGTGGACGGCTCGGCTACCGTGGCGGTCGAAGCCAAATACTACGCGGGCGGGCCGCTGCCGAACGCGGATGTCAACTGGCTGGTGAGTTCCACGCCCACCAACTACAACCCGCCCAACTGGCCGGACTTCACCTTCGGCATCTGGCAACCCTGGTGGTGGTTCTACCAGGGACCGGGTGGCAACGGCGGTGAGACACAATATCAAAACTTCAGCGGCGTGACGGATGCCACCGGTAACCACTACCTGAAGATGGATTTCGACTCAAGCGAGGGCCTGCGTCCGTTCAGCGTGACGGCGGAAAGCACCGTCACGGACGTCAACCGTCAGGCCTGGGCCGGGTCGACCAGTTTGCTGGTGCATCCGGCAGACCTGTACGTGGGTATGCGCAGTGACCGCTATTTCGTCGAGCGCGGCCAACCCTTGAAGATCGACCTGATCGTCACCGACCTGGATGGGAACGCTGTTGCGGATCAGCCCATCGAAGTCAGCGCCGCGCGCTTGGAATGGAAACTTGAAAACGGCGAATGGGTCGAGAAAGAAGCCGATGTGCAGGAGTGCAAGATCGATTCGGCAGAAGAGCCGGTCACTTGCGAATTCGAGACACCGGTCGGAGGCCGTTACCGCATCACGGCGCTGGTGCATGACGAAAAAGAACGCGGCAACGAGACCCAGATCATACGCTGGGTCAGCGGCGGGGAAATGCCGCCTAGCCGCAATGTGGAGCAGGAAGCAGGCCACGCTCATCCCGGATATGGAAAGCTACCAGCCCGGCGATGTGGCCCAAATCCTGGTGCAGTCGCCGTTCAGCCCGGCGGAAGGCCTGCTGACCGTCAGCCGGGACGGCATCTTGTACACCCAACGCTTCACCATCCAAGATGGCAGCACCACGCTGGAAATCCCCATCAAAGAGGGATACATCCCCAACCTGAACGTGCAGGTCGATCTGGTCGGCTCCGCGCCGCGCACGGACGACCAGGGCGAACCGCTGCCCGGCGTGCCCGACCGGCCAGCCTACGCTACGGGCAGCCTCAACCTGAGCATCCCGCCGCTGGAACGCACCCTGGCGCTGGAAGTGACGCCGCAGGAAAGCAAACTGGAACCGGGCGGGGAGACGAACGTCGACGTAACGCTGAAAGACGCGAACGGCCAACCCGTCGCGGATGCGGAACTGGCGGCCATCGTGGTGGATGAATCCATCCTGGCGCTGACGAATTACCAGTTGACCGATCCCATCACGGTTTTCTACACGGACCGTCCATCGGATGTTTCGAGCACCTACAGCCGCGCCAGCATCATCCTGGCCAACCCGCTGGATTTCGCGAATGGCGGCTGCAGGCGGACAATTATTCGCCACCCAGATCCGCCGATGGCGCCGTGCAAGAATCATTCAGGGCAGCCGCTACGCAAGCACCAGCCGCGATGGAGGCGCCTGCCCCCGCGGCGGATATGGCCAAGGCGGAAAGCGGCGCGGCTCCCAATACTACGCCCATCACCGTGCGCTCGGACTTCAATCCGCTAGCGACCTTTGCGCCCGAAGTGCGCACCGATGCGAACGGCAAAGCCAGTGTGCACGTCAAACTGCCCGACAACCTGACCCGTTACCGCATCATGGTGGTGGCGGTGGACAGCGGCGGGAACAAATTCGGTTCCGCCGAAGCCAACCTGACCGCGCGCCTGCCGTTGATGGTGCGCCCGTCCGCGCCGCGCTTCCTGAACTTTGGCGATACGTTCGAACTGCCGGTTGTGTTGCAAAACCAGACGGATGAAGCCATGTCCGTGGATGTTGCCATCGAGACCACTAACACCAGATTGACGGGTGACGCTGGGCTGCGCGTGGACGTGCCCGCCAACGACCGGATCGAGGTCCGTTTCCCGGCCACGACTGACCGGGCCGGGACCGCCCGCTTCCAGGTGGCGGCTGTCTCGGGCGATTACGCCGATGCGGCCACCGTGGAGTTACCAGTCTACACGCCCGCCACCACCGAAGCCTTCGCCACCTATGGCGTCATCGACGACGGCGCGATCATCCAGCCCGTGGCCGAGCCGCAGGATGTTTTCCCGCAGTTCGGCGGGCTGGAAATCCAGACCTCGTCTACGTCGCTGCAAGCGCTGACGGACGCGGTCATCTACCTGGTCTCGTATCCCTTCGAGGGCTCGGAGCAGATCGCCTCCCGCATCCTGGGCATCGCTTCCCTGCGGGACGTTTTAACGGCCTTCAAGGCCGAGGGACTGCCGTCCCCGGCTGAAATGGAAGCAACTGTAAGTCAAGACATTGAACGCTTGGGGAGTCTGCAAAATTACGACGGCGGCTTCCCGTACTGGCGTCGCGGGCAGGAATCGATCCCGTTCAATACCATCCACGTGGCGCACGCCTTGCAACGCGCAAAACTCAAGGGTTTCGATGTTCCGCAAGGGATGCAGGAACAATTGCTGGCCTACCTGCAAAACATCGAGAACTATTACCCAAGCTGGTACAGCCAGCGCACGCGTTGGACGTTGAGCGCCTACGCGCTGTACGTGCGCGACCTGATGGGCGACAGCGACCCGGCCAAGGCCCGTCAACTGCTGGACGAGGCCGGGCTGGATAACATCCCGCTCGAAGCGGTCGGCTGGACCTGGCAGGTGCTGGTCGATGATCCCAACTCCGGACCGGAACTGGAAGCCATCCGGCGCTACGTTGGCAACCGTGTGGTCGAGACCGCCGGGGCCGCCAACTTCACCACCGCCTACGACGACCAGGACTACCTGATCCTGAGTTCCAACCGCCGCACGGACGCGGTCTTGCTGGACGCGCTGATGGCCGATAACCCGGACAGCGACCTGATCCCCAAGCTGGTGACCGGCTTGCTGGCGCACCGCACGCAGGGACGCTGGGGCAACACGCAGGAGAACGTCTTTGTGCTGATCGCACTGGACCGTTACTTCAACACCTACGAAGCGCAGACGCCCGATTTCGTGGCGCGCATCTGGCTGGGCGAGACCTACGCCGGAGAACACGCCTACCAAGGCCGCACAACCGAGCGGCATGAGACGACTGTCCCGATGAGTTATTTAGTTGATACAGAGCCTGTCGGCCCTTCGACGGGCTCAGGGCAGGCTCAGGATTTGATCATCCAGAAAGACGGCACCGGGCGTTTGTACTACCGTCTGGGCCTGAAATATGCACCCACCGATCTGCAACTGGAGCCGCTGGATATGGGCTTTGTGGTGCAGCGCGAATATGAAGGCGTGGACGATCCCGAAGATGTCTATCGTGACAGCGATGGCGTCTGGCACATCAAAGCCGGGGCGCGCGTGCGCGTGCGCCTGACGATGGTGGCCGACAACCGCCGCTACCATGTGGCGCTGGTCGATCCGCTGCCCGCTGGACTGGAGATCGTCAACCCGGCGCTGGCCGTCTCGCAGAGCATCCCGCAAGACCCGTCCAGCCCGGATTACAAGTACGGCTGGTGGTGGTGGGGCACCTGGTACGAACACCAGAATATGCGCGACGAACGCGCCGAGGCCTTCACGTCCCTGCTGTGGGATGGGGTCTACGACTACACCTACATCGCGCGCGCCACCACGCCGGGCAAGTTCATCGCGCCGCCTGCCAAAGCGGAAGAGATGTATTCGCCCGAGGTGTTTGGCAGGAGCGGTAGTGATTGGGTGATTGTGGAGTAACGGTCAGTATTCAGCTTTTTGCTACCAGCCCCGATACAATAGTATCGGGGCTGGTGATTCTATGAACCTCGCTTCAGAGACAAATGTAGTCACAAAGTACAACTCCTTCGCCCATCAGAAGAAACTGGATAACCATGGAATATCCCATAAAGTGTGTTGAACAGGGAGCAATTGCACAATAAAAATGACTGTTGGTTTGAGAGGGGGAAAAATGTATAATATTGTTGTAGCACGTTGAAAGGATTGGCAAACATCAATTGATTATATGAAGGGAGATGATGTTAAAAATATTTGGCAAGGTAAATTGAAACTGTGTAGTCATAACCTGTGTTCAAAAGGAGAGAATCATGGTTAAGAAGTTGTTCACGTTCGTGAGTATTGTCTTAATCGCCGCTTTCGTCCTTGCCGCATGTGGAACGCCGTCAGCAAGTGGAACAGAGGCTGCGCCCGCCGCTTCATCGGGTGGAGAAGTTTACTACCTGAATTTCAAACCGGAAGTTGCCGAACTCTATCAAACAATCGCTGACGAATACAAAGCTGAAACGGGGGTCACTCTGAAAGTTGTAACAGCCGCATCAGGAACATATGAGCAAACGTTAAAGTCCGAAATTGCTAAGACGGACGCTCCGGTTCTATTCCAAATCAATGGCCCGGTAGGTTATGCAGCCTGGAAAGATTACTGCGCGGATCTATCCAACACCGAACTGTATAAGCATCTTTCCGATAAAAGCATGGCGGTTACAGATGCAGGTGGCGTGTATGGCATCCCATATGTAGTTGAGGGGTACGGCATCATCTACAACAATGCCATCATGAATAACTATTTTGCCTTACCTGGCGCCAAAGCGAAGTCCATGGATGAGGTCAACAACTTCGCGATGTTGAAAGAAGTCGTTGAAGACATGACCGCCAAGAAAGACCAATTGGGCATCAAGGGCGTGTTTTCTTCCACTTCGCTAAAGCCCGGCGAAGACTGGCGCTGGCAAACACATCTTGCCGATGTCCCGGTATTCTACGAATTCAGAGATAACAACATCGACATCAAAGATCCAGCCGCCACCATGACGATCAAGTTCCAGTATTCGGATAATTTCAAGAATATCTTCGACCTATATCTGAACAACTCAACCACTGATCCGAAGTTGCTTGGCAGCAAAAGCGTGGATGATTTAATGGCAGAGTTTGCATTGGGTCAATCTGCGATGGTACAGAATGGCAACTGGGCCTGGGGCCAGATCTCAGGTGTTCAGGGCAATGTGGTCAAGGCCGAAGATGTTAAATTCCTGCCGATCTATACTGGCATGCCGGGTGAAGAGAAACAGTCCATCAACGTAGGCACCGAGAACTTCTTTGCGATCAATAAACAGGCTTCACCTGAAAAGCAGAAACTCGCAGCAGATTTCATCTGGTGGTTGTATAGCAGTCCAAAAGGGAAAGCGTTCGTTACCAATGATTTGAAATTCATCGCTCCATTCGACACCTTTGCCGAAAATGAAAAGCCAACAGATCCATTGGCCAAAGAAGTGATCCGCTATTTGAGCAATACTGATCTATATAATGTAGCCTGGAATTTCACCGTGTTCCCGAACCAGACCTTCAAGGACAATTTCGGGGCTGCATTGTTGCAGTATGCACAAGGCACTATGCAGTGGGCTGATGTAAAACAGTTGTTTATTGATCAGTGGAAGATTGAAAAAAGTAAAAGTCAATAAGGTTTAGATTAGGTTTCTACGTCACCCCGCATTGATCATGGTGCAGGGTGACGTAGAATTGCATATTACCGATTATTCCACAGAGCAGGAGAATTATTATGCAAAAAATGCCGAAAAGATATTACGCGTTCTTCACATTGCCGACGATGATTGCATTTGCAATCTCGTTTTTCATACCATTTCTACTCGGGATTTACCTTTCATTTACTAAGTTCACAACAGTAACCGATTCTCAGTGGGTTGGTCTGAGCAACTATACTCGCGCTTTTACGGATGATCAGACCTTCGTGAACGCCGCGGTATTCACGGTCAAGTTTGCCATCGTTTCCGTGGTGCTGATCAATCTTCTTGCGTTTTCGCTTGCGCTACTGCTCACCCGCAAAATCAGGGGGACGAACCTTTTCCGGACTGTGTTCTTCATGCCAAATCTGATCGGCGGGATCGTGCTTGGTTATATCTGGCAGTTGATTATCAACGGGGTTCTTATTAACTTCGGTGTGGATATCACCTATAGTGCGAATTATGGTTTCTGGGGGTTGGTTGTTCTGATGAACTGGCAGATGGCAGGGTACATGATGGTCATTTATATCGCCGCTATCCAGGCCATCCCCCCAGAACTCACCGAAGCAGCTAAGATCGATGGCGCAAACTCGTGGCAAATGTTAACTGGCATAACGATCCCCCTGGTCATGCCGGCCTTCACGATTTGTACCTTCCTTACAGTCACCAATTCATTTAAGCTCTTCGATCAGAACCTTGCTCTGACAGCCGGTGCTCCTGCCAGGGAATCCGCGATGCTTGCACTGGATATTTTCAATACTTTCTATGGCCGTAATGGCTATGAAGGCGTAGGTCAGGCAAAGGCTGTCATGTTCTTCCTGTTTGTGGCCGCAGTCGTGTTGATGCAACTCCGATTTTCCAGGAGCCAGGAGGTAGAAAACTGATGAGTGCACAAAAACGATTTCAAAGTAATCTCATTTTTATTTTCCTATCTATTCTGGCTGTCTTATACCTGACCCCGATCCTGATCGTTCTGATGAATTCTTTCAAAGGCAGATTCTTCATTTCTGATACGCCTTTTGCTCTGCCCAATTCTCAGACATTCACAGGAATACAGAACTACTTTTCCGGCATTGCCAAAACCGGGTTTATTCAGGCATTCGGGTATTCGCTTTTTATTACAGTCTTCTCTGTCGTGACAATCGTGCTCTTCACATCCATGACGGCTTGGTGTATTACGCGGGTAAAGTCAAAAGTCAGTTCCTTGCTTTATTATCTTTTGGTTTTTTCCATGATCGTCCCTTTCCAAATGGTGATGTTTACAATGTCAAAAATGGCGAATATTATGCGTTTGGACAATCCTGTGGGTATCATTGTGATTTACCTTGGTTATGGCGCTGGCTTATCCGTATTCATATTTAGCGGTTTTATCAAAAGCATCCCGCTTGAAATAGAAGAAGCCGCGACGATTGATGGGTGTACCCCGATACAGACATTTTTCCTGGTTGTATTTCCAATTCTCAAGCCGGTCTACATTACAGTTGCAATTCTAAATACCATGTGGATTTGGAACGATTATCTCCTGCCATATCTTGTGATTGGCAGCAATTACAAAACGATCCCGATTGCGGTCCAGTACTTGCAAGGAGGCTATGGCAGCCGTGACATGGGCGCTATGATGGCCATGCTTGTTTTGGCAATCGTACCCATTATCATTTTCTATCTGACCAGCCAAAAGTACATTATCGAAGGCGTGGTTGCGGGTGCTGTTAAAGGTTGATGTCCCGCCTACTATCTAGGTGGAGTAAAACCAAGCTGTAGCGCGAGATAATATCTCGCGCTACTTTCATTTCCAAAAAATCTCCGCCCAATGGACCGGATGGTCTGTGGCCGAATTCGGGCGGCAGCACGTAGACCGGGTTGCGCGCACTCAGGGATGGCGAGAAGAAGATATGGTCGATGCGGTTCTCGCCGGACATGTCCACGCCGTCCGGGCTGATCTCGGACGGATAGACGCTGGTCCAGGCGTTGGTGTAGACGCTGTCGATCAGTTTGTAGGCTTCTTCGTAGTCCCGCAGGTTGTAATCGCCCAGCGCGATCACGTAGGGTTTATCTTTCGAGCGCTCCAACAGCGTCTGCGCCCAAACCAGCATAGCCGTATCCGAGCCATCCGGGTGGACATCGTAGATCGTAAATTGGCGGCCATCCACTTCGATCTCAGCGGCGGTAGTGCCGATCTCGTCCTGGTCGCTATAACTGAACACAGTGCGCGTGTTCTGGAGCGGGTATTTCGAGAGCAGCGCCGTCCCGTAGGTGCCCGTGACCGTCTTCGGTCCGTAGTAAGAGTAGTAGCCCAGTTTCCCGGCGTAGTAACGCACATAATCGTTGTTGTTGAGCGAGATGCGGGTCGAAATCGGATTTCCTGCAAGGACAGGACATCGGGCGAAACCTGCCGGATGAGCGCAAGCTGGCGCTCGTAAGAGCGTTCGCCGGACTCGTCGTTGGCCTGCTGGATGTTGTAGGTCATGACCAGCAAGGACGATTTGTCCGTTTCGAAGGTTCGCACGCGCGTGGTCAATACGGCGCTGACAATAGTCCCCAGGAACAACGCTCCCAGCAAGGTGACCCACCCCCAGTGGAACGTTCCGGCGGGGCCTTTGCTGGCTTCCGTTTCGAGCGGCCTTTTACGCATGCTGAGCAGGCTCACGATCCCGGCCATCAGCAGGTACGGCAACCAGAACTTGTTCCGGAACCAGGGACTGACCGGCTCGATGTAGCCCCACACGTTGGTGAAGATGTACATGAAGACCAGCAAGACAAGTGCAAAGCTTCCCAACAACATGCCCGGAACCAGATCGCGTGGCATGGGGTCGGCAGCCTGGATTTGCTCGAAAAAGACGCGCACATCCAGAAAGATGACCGGGAAGAGCAGCAAGGTCAATGCCAGTGGAATTTGGTGTATCGCGCTCGGCGCACCCACAACCACCGCGGCGGACTCGGGCGTAGCCGGGAAAGAAACGCGATGCGCCAGAATGGTCCCGGTCAGGGAAAGCGTGAAAAGGACGTTCCACAAAACCAGCCACCGTTTTGGCAGGCGATCAAAAAATCCGGGCTTGCTGAATGCGAGTATTCCCCAGCCCGCAGAAAAAAGGCTGACGATGATGACAATCAGGGCGTAGTCCCCTTCCGTCCAGCGCGCGATGACGGCCGGGGCAGAAAAGGCAAAATAAACCAATGCCAGCACCATAAAAATCCCCAACACCGCGGGCGTCGGTCCGCTTTTAGTCTTCTTTTGGTTTGGTTCTCCCTTCCATTCCAGTTGGGCCAGCAGATACCCTAGCAGCAGTCCCAATCCCCAGCCGAGCCAGCCGCCGCCGGGCGTAAGTGAGTAATCGATGCTGTAATTCACGGTGCGCAGGAAGACCGAGAGCACGACCGCGAGCGCCAATCCGGCAGAAACCCATAGCCCGCTTCGAGCCCGGACGTCATCCTTCAGCCTGGCCGTCATCAGGAAGACGAACAGGATCAACGCAGCGCCCATCCCAATCCCAGAAGCTAACATACGGCCCAGGGTATCCAGATACGGGGTCAGGCCGCGGGACAGGAAAAGGGTTCCAAACGCGACCCAGGCCCATCGGTCCGTTTTTTTGATGCGCAGGGGAAGCAACAAAATGGGGGAAAAGAAAAACAGCAGGCCCAGGGCTTTTTCATCCAGGGAGGTGTTCATCAAGTCCAGAATATAGATCGACTCCACCAGCGTCCCCATCAACTGGATGAGAAACAGGAAGAAGATGCCAAACACGATGACAAAGGAATAGGATTTTTTCATACTGTCACTCCCGCAAGCGTAAATGAATTTGCCGGTCTTTTAGTAGAATTTTTACCGCCAAGACACCAAGGTCGCCAAGTATCTAATAAAAGGCGCCAAGCCGTTTTTTTTTCTGGCGATCTAAAAAATTCTTGGCGTTCTTCGCGGCTTAGCGGTTAATTCCGACCATATCTACTATACAACAAAAGCTCAATTAAACAAAAAAACTCCTCTTTTTTCGAGGGAGTTTCCAGTCAGGGTATTTTCAATTCAACCCATGAGCTGCCGGATCGATCTGACGCTGCACGTTGTATAGCTTGCGGTACAGGCCATCTTCCAGTGCGATCAGTTGCTCGTGCGTGCCCATCTCACGAATCTTGTTCTCCTCCAACACCACAATCTTATCGGCTTCGCGGATGGTGGACAGGCGGTGGGCGATGATGACCGTCGTGCGGCCCTTCATCAACCGTTCGAGCGCTTCCTGGATCAACAACTCGGTCTGGGTATCGACCGAGGAAGTTGCCTCGTCCAGGATCAGGATGGGGGCATCCTTCAGCACGGCCCGCGCAATCGACAGGCGCTGCTTTTGCCCGCCGGAGAGCTTCACGCCGCGCTCCCCGATCAGGGTGTCGTAGCCATCCGGCAGGTCCAGGATGAACTCGTGGGCGTTGGCTGCCTGGGCGGCGGCGATCATTTCGGCTTCGGTCGCGTCTGGCCGCCCGAACAGGATGTTCTCCCGCACCGTGCCGTAGAACAGGAACACATCCTGCAGCACGATGCTGATCTGCTGGCGCAGGCTGTCCATCGTCAACTCGCGGATGTCACGCCCGTCGAGCAGGATTTGCCCGCTGGTCACGTCGTAGAAGCGCGGGATCAGGCTGACCAGCGTGGACTTACCCACCCCGGTGGGACCAACCAGCGCCACCACGCTGCGAGCAGGGACTTCGAGACTGATGCTGTCCAACACAGGGACGCCCGGAATGTACTCAAAATTTACATCTTGAAAGACGATTCCGCCTCTTGCCGGACCCGGAAGTGCCACCGCACCCGGAGCGTTGTGCAGTTCTTCGGTTTCTTCGATCAGGTGTGCCACCCGGTCAGCGCCTGCCAGGGAACTTTGTATCGCTTCCCAGGCGCCGGAAAGATTCCGCACGGGGGTGTAGAACATTTCGAGATACAGGAAAAAAGCCACCAGGTCCGAAACCGGAAGCGTGCCTTGCAGCGCCAATCGTCCGCCGAAGTAGATCACGATCAACGTACCCAACGAGGATGAGAATTCCACGAATGGCTGGAAGGTAGCCATCAGTTTGAGAGCGCGTAAGTTGGAGTTGTAATAGCTGTAAATCCGCTCTGTGATGCGGACGGCCTCCTCATGTTCACGAGTGAAGGCTTTGATCTCGCGGATGCCCGACAGGTTGTCGTTGAGCATGGCGTTCAGGTTGCCGAGTTCCTGCTGGCGGCTGCGAAAGGCCGGGCGCACGTATTTGGCGTAGCCTTGCAACGACAGGATGACCAGCGGGATGGGGATGGTGCTCAAGAGGGTCAACTTCCAGTTCATGCTGACCAGCACCGCCGTGACAGCCACAAAAGTGATGACGTTGACGATCACATCGGGCAGGGCATGTGAAATAAGCTGCTCGAAGAGTTCGGTGTCGTTGACCACGTTCGACATCAACTGGCCGACTTGCTTGTCCTCGTAGAAGCGCAGGGACAGACGCTGCATGTGCTCATAGATGTACTTGCGCACGTCCGCCACCACACCCCAACCGGCCACGTGTGCCATATACGAGCGCAGGAATTGCAGTACGGCTTTGCCGATATAGACCGCCAGCGCCACCAGCGTCAGTTTGCGTACCAGCCCCATCACGTCCAGCGTAGCAATTGAGTCTGTAACGGCCGCAACCAGGGTTTTGATGATCCACGGGATGAGCAACTGCACCCCAACCAACGCCAGCATCGAAATGGCAGTAATCGTCAGAGTCAGTTTATAACGACGGGCGTAATGAAAAATAAGCTGAAAAGGTTTCATAGTTTCTCTCCACCATGATTGTATATCCCCACTCTTGTAACTTGTACAGGCGAACATCGTTGGTTTTGGAGATGAATGTCATCCCTGTAGGAAAAACCATAAACTAAAAAGAACTTCCTCGCAATAGAGGAAGTTTTCTGTCGGGGTGCCCGGACGTGTGCCCCGAATGGGGCATTTTGAACCGGGGACCTCACCGACCCGAAGTGTATTTGCTGTTTGGTCTACTTACGGGCACTTTGAGCTTTTTTTCGGATCGAGTGAGCTTCTTCAATTGAGAATTATCGTTTGTTACTCATGTAATCCTCGCATTCCTGAAATCAATAAAGCCTCGTTGCACATCTACCGACTTTAGCTGCACCCTAATCTGGTCGCCGACATCCAGACCCTTGAAGCCCTGCACCAGTTTGCCTTCGACTGGTTCGCTGAGAAGCCGAACCCAGGTGCCTTTCTCGGAAGCACCCGTGACAACCGAATCAAAATGCTCTCCGATCCTTGATTCAAGCAGCAGCGCGGCAGCGGATTTTTCGACCTGGCGTTCGACTTTATTGGCCGCGTTTTCTGCTTCGGTGCAATGGGCGGCCAGAACATCCAACTCCTCTTTGCTGTAGGGCGCAGGCTTCCCGTCCAGGGCCGCTTTCAACAAGCGCTGCGTCAGCAGGTCGGGATAGCGGCGATTGGGAGCGGTCGAGTGGGCATAATCTTTGACTGCCAGCCCAAAGTGACCCGGGGCATCATCCTTAGGAAGTTCGGCAATATATTCGCCAGCCCCCATTAGCTTGATCACCGTCAGGGAAAGGTCGGGGAAGCGCAGCGGATCTGCAGCTTTTGCCTGGATGAGAAACTCTTCCAGCGCTTTTGAATCCGGGTCGGGCGGTAGTCTAAACTTATGGTCTGATGCAATTTCTACGATCCGCTCCCATCTTTTGGGTGTGCGTACCACGCGACGGATCGAGGGGAATCCGCTGGCTGAAAGATAGCGTGCAGTCACACCGTTTGCCGCGATCATGAAATCTTCAATGATCTCCTTGGCGCGGTTCTTCTCCTCTATTTCAAGGGCGCGGATTTGATCGCCATCAAAAACCGGTTTGGCTTCAATGGTTTCCAGGCTCAACGCCCCGTGCAGATGCCGCAATTTCTTCATCCTTTGTGCTGCCCGATCCTGGAGTTGCAGATTCTCAGCCAACCCTTGCACAGCAGCAACTTCTTCGGGAATTTCACCTTTATTATCCAGCCAGGCGGCAACACTGTTATAGGCCAGTTTCGCATGATTATGCACCCAGGCTTTGTAGATTGTTGAATCTTCAAGCGACCCATCCGTCACTGACCACCATTTCAACAACGATGGCAAGCCGATCCTGGTCCAAATTCAGGGAGGTCACGTCCGTGGAAAGTTTTTCAGGCAGCATGGGGAATATCTCAGCAGCCGTATAGACCGAGGTGGTGTTATGGCGCGCATGTTCGTCAATGGCTGAACCATTTTTAACGGAAGAACCCACATCTGCAATGGCGACCAGGATTTTTACGCTTCTCTGCGGGCAAGGCTTCGGCGACAGTAAGCTGATCCAGGTCGCGCGAGTCGTCGTTGTCAATGGAAGCCCAGAGCAGGTTTCGCTTATCTCGAATTGTATTGCTGTCAATCCCGATAGAACCATTCGGGACTTTTGCATCAGAACGTGAAAGCTGTTCCAGTTCAGCAAGCGCTTCACTGGAAAAATCAGGGAGCAGCCCTCGCTCCAACATAGCTCGATGGGCAATACTTTGCAAAATGGAACGGTGATGCTGCGTATGTGTATTCATCGTAGATTATTCCTTGTTATTTTGGTTCTCCGGGTTATCTATCACAGAAATTCCCAAAAATTGTTTTTTTGCCGGGGCATGGCCTGCTTGGCGCCGTACAATGCCATGTCTGCCGAGCGCTTCAGGAGTTTCCCTGGGATCGTTTTTTTCAGGAGGCATTTCGTTCTCTTTTCTCACGGTACATATTCGCATCCGCTTCCTGGAGCGTTACCGAGAGGCGCGTGGGATCATTGGCTGTGCTTACGCCAAGCGAAAGGTACAGCGGTGCTCCAGTTTGGACAGCATTATCCTCCCGGATCGCTTTCCGCACTCGTTCCAAAGCTGCATGCCCTTCGATTTCGCCGATACCAGGCAGGAGCGCGGCGAACTCATCCCCGCCGATGCGTGCGATCACGTCTTCGGCGCGGAAGGCAGCCGTCAGGGCTTGCGCGGCACGTTTGAGCAAGGCGTCCCCGGCAGCATGTCCCTGCTGGTCATTCGCTTCCTTGAGCTGATCTACATCCGCCATAACAATGCTGATTGGGAAATCTCCGTCCGCGTTCGAAGCGCGCCATCTCTTCTATAAAAAAATTGCGGTTATACAGGCCTGTCAATACATCGTGGTTACTCAGGTATATCAGTTTTTCTTCCGCCTGCTTCCGTACGGTGACGTCGCGGACTACAGCGTGACAGATATCGTCTTGTCCATGCGCCTGTTCGAAGATGGCTTCGATGTTCACCCAAATGGGATCCCCCTCCTTTTTCAGGAGCGCGACTTCACATTTTTTGTTCTCCTGGCTAGCGAATACCATCTCCAGGAAAGTATTGAAGACCGGGCGGGATTGATCTGAAACAAATCCCCCAAAGCGCCGCTTGATCACCTTTCCCCGCTCTAAGCCCAGCAGTTCTGCCCCCTTCAGATTTGCCTGCAGGATAGTACCGTCACAGCTGAGAGTCAGATACCCTACAGGCGCTAAATCATATAGATCCGTATATTGACGAAGAGCCGCCTCCAACTCCGCCCGAACCTGCATCAGTTCTTCGTTCTGCATCTCCAACTCAATCTGGTGTACTTCCAGTTCATGCACCAGTCGCCGAATATCGGCATCCATTGCAGGTAGAGGCGCAGTTTTTTTCCTGCGCTCACTCAATTTCGCTTCCGCCTCGTAGCGCAGTTCTGTTTTTGGTAATTTTCCAGGTTCATTTCTCATAGTAGACCATTCTCATATGTAGAGCTGCTAATTCAGGTATCTTCACCAGGCATAATTGAATATCTTACTATCCAGCGAGGTAATCTCCAGTCACTGCTCAATTTCCACTATTTCGATTTTCTTCCCCCCCATTCCTTCCTTTTTGAAAAGAGTGATATCCAGGAACGTTATGACCACACCGTCGATCATATTTTCCAGGGTACGGTATGGCAGGATACGCACTGCGAACCAACTGCCATCGGAGGCGTGAATCTCCTTTTCTGTTTTGATCAATGTTCGCAACACCTCGCGCGCGTCTTCTGCCAGTTTAGGGTAGAGCAAAGCAGAAGCGATATCGGTAACAGGCCGGCCCATATCGGTTGGAATCAACCTGGTGATCTTGCTGGTTTCGCTGGTGAAACGCCGCACGCACAGGTTGTTATCCAAGAATAAGGTAGCGATATCCGTGCTGTCGAGTAAATTCTTCATGTCGTTGTTCACGCGTGAGAGTTCATCCAACCTGGTTTGCAGCTCCTGGTTGACCGTGTGCAACTCTTCGTTCATGGACTGCGATTCTTCTTTTGAAGTAGTCAGTTCTTCGTTGGTGGACTGTAGTTCTTCGTTGGCGGATTGCAACTCCTCGTTGGCCGATTTGAGTTCTTCCTGCGAGGTCTGCATCTCTTCGCGGATACTCCGCACTTCCTGACGGGCGTTTCCGAGTTCCTGTTCCATATCTGCCAGGATCGTAGTGTCCCCGCCGCGTGGTTTACCTGTTTTTTTTATAGAAGGCTTCGCAGCCACATCGGCAAAAACAATCATCACCGTTCCAGCCAGACCCTTTTCTCCACTGAGTGGCTCTATCTTTACATTCACCACCTGTTTGCCGCCATTTGTACCTACTACCACATTATCGAGGGTAATGGTTTCTTTTTGATGCAGTGCTTTATTAAAGGCGCTCGTCAGTACATAGCGCAGGCCTTCGCGTGCCATGCTAAAGATGTTCCAGTTGGCTTTGCCAGCGGCAGGCTCAAGATATTTGCCGGTGCGCCCGCTGATGTAGAGAATATCGCCCTTGTCGTTGGTCAGCACGGCTGCCGGGGAATATTTTTGCAGGAGTAGTTGGTCTGCCAATGTCTGCAAGTTGGCGGCAGGTTTCAGGGAATTGTCCGTTGGCTTGGACCGAGAGGAGTTAAAATTTGTTGGGAAGTCGATTTCTCCCATAACGTTAGTAGCGGATTTTAAAATAACCGTCCGAGAATAAATTAGGTTTTCTTTTAAGGATAGAAACAAGTACACTTGAGAACGAACTGACAACGTCATAAAATGGAGCCGCAGATGCAGCCGTATCGTCCAGAAATCGAACTTGCGATGAAGAAATATTACGCCACGCTCTCAGAAAAAGATCAACGTCACTACGCCGCGGTGGAGGCTTTGAAATTAGATTTGGGCGGGCAAAGCTATATTGCCAGGATTTTCCGGGTTGCAGTGAAAAGAGCATTTATCGCGGCTTGAAAGAGTTGGCGGAACTACCTGATGAGCCTAAATATGACCCAGCCATTCGCAAACCCGGCGGAGGTCGAAAAGGCTATGCAGAGCAGCACCCGGATATTGATGCCCAATTTCTGGATGTGCTGAAAAGCCATACAGCCGGTGATCCGATGGACGAGAAGGTGATTTCTGGACCGATTTGACACCTGAAGGAATTGCGAAGTTGCTGGAGCAAGAGCATCGGGTCAAAGTCAGCAAGAGTGTGGTTAACAAACTCTTGAAGAAACATAATTATCGTCGCAGGAAAGCTCAAAAGAAACAGACAATCAAGTCTGTCCCCAATCGGGATGCCCAATTTCTCAACATAAAGGTTCTGGTGGATGAATATTTGAAATCAGACAACCCGATCATCAAGCTTCACAGACCAAAAAGAAAGAATATTTGGGCAATTTTTACCGCGCAGGCCGCTTATACACTCGTGAAGAGTTGCATGCCTATGACCATGATTTCAGCAGTTTGGCAGAAGGTATCATTATTCCGCATGGGATCTACGACCGGAAGAACAATCTCGGCTACATCCACCTGGGCACGAGCAAGGATACCAGTCAGTTTGCCTGTGATTGTCTGCGCCTCTGGTGGCTTCAACATGGTCGGGAACTCTTTCCACGGGCTACTTCGATTTTGGCTCAGTGTGATGGCGGTGGCAGCAACGGCTCGCGTCACTACATTTTCAAGGAAGACCTGCAACGCTTGTCAGATGAATTAGGCATCGAAATCCGCATTGCCCATTATCCACCTTACTGTTCGGAGTACAACCCGATTGAACATCGCTTATTTCCACATGTGACTTCGAGCCCTGTCAGGGTGTGCTTTTCACCAGCGTCGAATTAGTTCAAGAACTGATCGAAAAGACTGAAGACCAGTAAAGGGCTGAAAGTGATCGTCAAAATTGTCGATACCGTTTACCAAACTGGACGCAAGGCAGCCGAGGATTTCAAACAAACCATGCGGATTGTTCACGATGATTTCTTACCTGCCTGGAACTACCGGGCAATCCCTTGCCAGACAGTTGTTTAATT
>CAWHJM010000050.1:0-68639 GCA_963829615.1 uncultured Chloroflexia bacterium | reverse complement strand
ACAGGTGGAACATTACCCTGTCAGGCCTGGTTGCGCCACCTGATTGGTCGCCTGGAGTGCTGGGAAATATTGTAGCAGTCTCTTATTTCCCATCTTTAGTGGAAATATGTGTAGCGATAGGTATCGTATCCTATGCATTACTGGGATTTACTCTGGGCGTTCGTTACCTGGAGATCTACCCACGACAGAGAAAAACACAGTAATTAAAACAACTTGCTACCTCTACACCTATCCCATGCGGCATGGATTTGAAAATCCTGTCACTGCATGGGATAGATGATTTAAATATCAACTACTTCAGTCAGGGAATTTGTACACATTACCTGACTTTCTAAGCGGACAAAAATAGGATTTTTGTATGAAACGCTGATGACGCTTGGCACTATCACATCCCGCCCAAAAAGGTGATAATAGGTATGAATTGGCTGATAAGCCATTTTTTATCCAACTTCTCACGATAAGGAGTAATGAATGCCTGCTAAAGGTTGGATCGAAGTCAGTGACGCATATTGTAAAGGTTGTGAGTTGTGCGTCAGCGCCTGTCCACAAGATGTACTTGCCCTGAACATGGAGCACCTGACACCCAAGGGATATCACCCGGCCCACATTTTCAAGGATGGCTGTACGGGCTGCGCAATCTGCGCGCTGGTCTGCCCGGATGCGGCCATCACCGTATACCGCGAGATTACCAAGGCGGTACCAGCCGCCGCATAAGTTTACAAGGGCGTAGCACAATGCTACGCCCTTACCATTTCACTACATATTCCAACAAATGGAGAACACATGCCCAGAGAACTGTTAAAAGGCAACCAGGCCATTGCGGAGGCAGCTATCCGAGCTGGTCTGGAAGCCTATTTCGGTTACCCGATCACCCCTCAAACTGAAATTCTCGAACACCTTTCAAAACGCCTGCCTGAACTGGGACGCACCTTTGTCCAGGCAGAGAGCGAAGTGGCGGCCATCAACATGGTCTATGGCGCGGCCTGCACGGGTGTGCGCGTCATGTCCACCTCGTCCAGCCCCGGCATCAGCCTGATGCTGGAAGGCCTGTCCTACATTATGGGGACCGAAATCCCGGTAGTGCTGGTTAACGTGATGCGCGGCGGCCCCGGCTTGGGCAATATCGCCCCTTCACAGGGTGACTACAATCAGGCCGTGCATGGCGGCGGACATGGCGATTACAACCCAATCGTACTGGCTCCCTCCACAGTACAGGAAGCCATCGACATGACGGTTCTTTCCTTCGACCTCGCGGAACGCTACCGCACCGCATGCATCATCATCGCTGACGGCTCTATCGGCCAGATGATGGAGCCCGCAGAATTGCCCGAGATGCGACCCGTCCAACGCAAAGATTGGGATTGGGCCACCAACGGCGCCATCGGTCGCGAAAGACGCGTTCTCAGTTCAATCTATATAGATCCAAACGAAGAAGAAATTGCCAACCTGCGCATGTTCAAACGCTGGCAGGAAGTCCAGAAGAATGAAGTTCGGTACAAGGAATATTTCCTGGATGATGCCGATTATGTGGTAGTAGGCTTCGGCACGGCTGGACGCGTGGCCTTGTCTGCGGTACGGACCGCCCGTCAGCAGGGCATCAAGGTTGGGCTGCTACGACCGATCACAGTCAGTCCTTTCCCGTATGATGTGCTGGACGAATTGTCGAAACGGGCACAGGCTTTTTTGGTTGTAGAAATGAACATGGGACAGATGCTCAATGATGTGCAACTGGCAGCCAAAGGGCGCGTCCCGGTTGAATTTTATGGTCGCCCCGGCGGCATGGTGCCCTTCCCGGATGAAATCATCGGCGAAATCCAGCGCATTGCAACCACCGAATTGAGCATCGTATCGGACCCGCGTCATGCCTGGGTTGAACGCATGACTGAGATGTTGAAATAGAGGTGCAAGATGGCAACAATTGCGAAACCTGAAAATTTAGTGTACCAGCGCCCTGAGGCGTTTACCGATTTCCCGACCCATTACTGCCCCGGTTGTACGCATGGTATAGCACATCGATTGATCGCCGAAGTGCTGGACGAGATGAATATTATCGAAAAGACGATTGGCGTTGCGCCAGTTGGTTGTTCGGTCTTTGCTTACAACTACTTCGATTGTGACTTTGTTGAAGCTGCCCACGGGCGCGCCCCAGCCATGGCAACCGGCATTAAGCGCGTTCTGCCTGACCGGGTAGTTTTCACCTATCAAGGAGATGGCGATCTGGCATCCATCGGTATGGCCGAAATCATGCACGCAGCAGGACGCGGCGAGAACATCACCGTGGTTTTCATTAACAACGCCATCTACGGCATGACCGGCGGTCAGATGGCCCCCACCTCCCTGCCCGGCATGAAGACGACTTCATCGCCACTGGGCCGTGACGTGGAGGTGCAAGGTTATCCCCTGCGTATGTCGGAAATCCTGGCAAACCTGGACGGAGCGGGATATATCGTTCGCCGTTCGCTGCACGACCCCAAGAACATCCGCATGGCAAAAAAGGCCATCCGCACCGCTTTCGAAACCCAGGTGCGCGGACTGGGCTTCTCGATGGTCGAACTGCTCTCCACCTGCCCGACCAACTGGGGCATTTCCCCGCTCGAATCGCTGAACTGGCTGGAAGAGCACATGATCCCGGCTTACCCGTTGGGAGATTACAAAGTGGCGCCGGGCGTGGCGGAAATTAAATAGATACTAGAGAGTGGAGAATAGAGAATAGTTGGTGGAGACTGCTCTCTGATCGCTAATTTCTATTCTCTGCTCACGGAGTGAGCTATGCAAAAAGAAATTCTTATCGCAGGTTTTGGCGGACAGGGCGTGCTTTTTTCCGGTCAGGTGCTGGCTTATGCAGCTATGGATACCGGCCATGAAGTCACCTGGATTCCATCCTATGGCCCTGAAATGCGCGGCGGTACAGCCAACTGTACGGTTGTCATTGCTGACGAAGAGATCGGCTCGCCGCTGGTAGAGAAGCCTCCGGCTGTCATCGCCTTGAATTTACCTTCTTTCGATAAGTACGAAAGTCTCGTCCAACCCGGCGGCGTTCTGATCGTCAACGAATCGATGATTGACCGGAAGGCCGAACGCAAGGACATCAATGTCATCTATGTACCCGGTAATGAAATGGCCGAAGCCTGCGGCAACCGCCGTCTGCTCAACATGGTCATGACCGGTGCTTTGCTGGCGGCTTTCCCAATTCTGGAACTGGATGACGTCAAGGCTGCGCTCAAGGCGCATTTGCCTGCCAAGCATCAGAAGTTGATCCCTAATAACTTCGACGCTATGGATAAAGGTTTTGCGCACGCCAAAGCGCAACTGGAAGGCGTGCCTGCGTAAAGTAACCTGTGTTACATTAGCCTGTCTCAAATGAGGCAGGCTTTTTAATTAGACTGATTTGGTTGAAATTTAGCTATAATATTGTATGGTTAAATTGGTATTCCGTTCCCAATCAGAGAGGTCCTTATGGAACAAAATTTAGAGCAACCGAGCATACTTTTCCAATCAGAGAAGGTAAAGTTTGAACTGGCAAAAGAAGAATATCGCAAGGCGATCAGAAACTAAAACCGCTTGCCGAATTCAACAATTTCTCAGCTCCGCCGGTAAACCGTGCTGCTTATTCCGACCGCATGGCATGGACCCTGGCAAACATGGCCAAGCTGGCCTATATCCCGTTCGAAGAAAGCGACTTGGGAATGGAGCAACTGGAATATAGTCTGCAGAGTGGTTGGTTCAACCTGATGAAAACCTTCAACAAAAAAGGCACACAGGCCTTTCTGGCAAAGAACGACGAATTCGCTGTGCTGGCCTTCAGGGGCACCCAACCCACCAGGTGGGAAGATGTAAGGACCGATTTAAGGGCCTTGAAACAAAAAACCATTGAGGGCAAAGTACACAAAGGCTTCAAAGAAGCTTTCGATGATGTCAGAGATGAAATCTTCGATATAGTTCGAAAGAGTATTGGTAAGGATCTGCCGCTTTACATCACCGGTCATTCCCTCGGTGCGGCGCTGGCGACGGTTGCCACACAAGAACTGGCAGAAGAGTTCGATGACCTGATTGCGGCCTGATACACATTCGGGAGTCCACGCGTCGGCGATGGCAGATATGAGAAATCCATCAAGGTCCCCTTCTACCGCATCGTCAACACGACAGATATTGTTACGCTGGTTCCCATTTTCCTGGGCACGTTCGTCCACGTAGGTGATCCGCGCTATCTCAGTCGCCGCAAGATAGATGGTGTCTACCGGATATACAGAGGCATTCCAAATCTTCGAAGGACATTAGAATCGATCCTCGAAACATTGCTGGCCTTGTTTCGCCTAAAAAATCCTATCGGTCCGTGGATAGGAGCGCATGATATGACCATTTACATTGAAAAGCTGGGAAGTTATGCAAAAGCACGCAATGTCGAAGTAAAGGATTGAGAAAAAATTGTAGGTTTGGAAGGCAGCCCGAAGTATCGGGGTGTGTTTTTATTACGCAAGAGAGTCCGCCTTCAGAACGTCAATAGGTATAATGGTGCCCTGGAAAGGTTGGTAAATGAAATACGAAACGCTTAACGGCACAAAGATCCCCAAAATTGGCTTTGGGACCTGGAGTATCGGTGGCGGCATGTCCCCCGACCAGTCGAAAGATGCGCGTTCGCTGGCGGCATTACGGTCAGCGCTGGAAGTGGGATACAGACACTTCGATACGGCTGAAATGTACGCCAGCGGTCATTCGGAAGAGTTACTGGGACAGGCTGTGCGCGAATCAGGTATCCCGCGCGAAGAACTGTTCATCACCTCTAAGGTGAGCGCGTCGCACCTGCACTATGACGATGTATTGCGTTCCTGCGAGAACAGTTTGCGCCATCTGGGAATGGATTATCTCGACCTGTATCTCATCCACTGGCCTTCGAGCAGCATCCCGCTCGATGAGACCTTCCGGGCGCTGAACCAACTCATCCGTGAGGAAAGGGTACGGCACGTCGGCGTCAGCAATTTCGATGTCCGTTTGCTGAAGCAGGCTCAGGCGGAGTCCGAAGCGCCCATCTTCACGGATCAGGTCCCGTACAGCCTGGCCGACCGTTCGTATGTCCGCAACGGCGTGCTGGACTATTGTCAGCGTAATGATATCCTGCTCACCGCATATTCGCCGGTTGAAGAAGGTCGTTTGCGTACCAGTTCCACTTTGCAGACTATCGCGGATGCGCATCATGCGACGATTTACCAGATCGCGCTGGCCTGGTTGACATCCCAGCCGCGCGTCATCACCATCCCGATGTCGTTCAACCCTGGTCACATCGCCGAGAATTTTGACGCGGCTGAGATTGAATTGACCGCAGACGAAATCGAGCAACTGGACCAACTGGCCTGACAGATGGAAACGAAGACGACTCCGGATATCAAGATCGGCGAAGACCAGCAGCCAGAAACCGCCTACGAGCCGATGTACCGCGTCATCATCCACAATGACGATGTCACGCCGATGGATTTTGTGGTGCACGTGCTGCACAGCATTTTTATGCTCCTGCCGCCCGATGCGGTCGATGTCATGTTCAGCGCGCATTATCGCGGCGAGGCTGTGGTGCAAATTCTGCCCAAAAGCGAAGCAGAAAAACGCATCAACAAGGCGCATTTTGCCGCAGGTCTGGAAGGCTATCCCCTGCACTTTTCGATGGAGCCCGAGTAATGGAATCAAGCAACTCAACTGCCCTTTTACTGGAATTGTTTCGCTCTCAGCGACTCAACGACCTGACCAGGATCAATCTCGATGATTTGGTCTCCTCTTTTGGATGGGAAAATCGTCCACTGTTGGCAGGTATGCTGCGCGCCCTGTTTACCATTCCGGCGCGCAAATTTGCCCGCCAGATGCTGGACTTTGACGATGCGGTTGGACAATTTGGTTTGGTCGACGCGGCGCGACAGGCACAACGCTTATACGTTCGCAGCCTGCGCCTCTTTTCAGCCGCCCCTGCCTGCTGGCCCTTTTTTGGCCTTGTCCAACCACCCGGGCACGGTCGACACCCTGGCGCTGTTTTCAGCCTTGAACCGCAGCGACTTGAAGATCATCGCCGTGGACCGTCCCTTCTTGAAATCATTAACCCACGTCAGCCAACGACTGTTCTACGTGACCGACGACCCAGGCGCGCGCATGTCGCTCGTCCGCCAGGTGAGCGGGCACCTGCGCTCTGGCGGCGCGATATTGACCTTCCCGGCCGGGAAGATCGAGCCGGATGCGAACGTTTATCCCGGTGCAGTAGAAGCCCTTCAGGGTTGGACAGACAGCGTTGGGATTTTCGTCCGCATGGCGCCGGAGACAGCCATCCTTCCAATCGTGGTACGCGGCGTGATCTGGGAGAAAGCGGCCGGGCATCCCTTGACCCGCTTGAAAAAGACGCGCGAAGACAGAGAAAAGCTGGCTGCCGCATTTCAATTGCTGGCACATGTGGTCCTGAATAAAAAGCCACTGGATGTGACCGTGCAGATTGGCAAGCCGATCACGGCCGCGGAGTTGGGATGTCAAGGATACACAAGTCATCCATCAGGCCGTGCTGGCAGAGATGAAGCGCTTGATCGAGCATCCGCCGGAGGGTGCAGGAGTGAGTGTGCTGTGAGTGCACCCTCACCCTTGCCCCCTATATCAAAGGCTCCCAGAGAGGATAGTCGCCCTCTCCCTTTGGGAGAGGGCTAGGGTGAGGGGAAATATTCGTTTGCTTCGTTCCATTGTAATTTACACTATTCTCGGACTCCTGCTCTGGTGGGCATTACGGACGGTTCCCTTCATCGAAATCTGGGATGCGCTCAGGCAACTCAAACTCTGGCAGATTGGCACCTTGCTGGGACTCAACATCCTGGTGCTGGTAGCAATGACGGCCCGCTGGTGGGTCATCTTGCGCGCCGAAAACCCGGGCATCCCTTTCCTGCAATTGGTGCGTTATCGTCTGGCGGTCTTCGGGCTGAGTTACTTCACGCCCGGTCCGCAGGTGGGCGGGGAACCGTTGCAGGTCATCTATTTGCAGCGTGACCACGGCGTGAGCTTCGCGCGCGCCACGGCCGCCGTCATCATGGATAAGTTGCTGGAGTTCCTGGCAAATTTCATCCTGCTGGCAGTCGGTCTGACGGCAGCCATCAGGGTGGGATTGATCACTCGGGGCAGCACGCAGGCTCTCGGGAGTTTGATCCCGCTGGCGGCGATTTTGCTGTGGCCGCTCATCCATCTGGTGCTGCTCTATCGCGGCAAATATCCTCTTTCAGCGCTCGCACGCGCCGCTCTTTTCCTCCACCAAAAAACAGAAATGGATGCGGCTCGTGGTCGTCTCGGAGCGCATGGCCGGAGGCTTCACGCGCCGTCATCCCAGAGTCTTTGCTGGCTGCGCTGGGATTTTCTCTGCTAGCCTGGGCCGGGATGGCCGCCGAGTATTTCATGATGGCCGGATTTCTACAGGCGCAACTGACGGCGAGAACAAACCCTGGCTGCCCTGACCGCAGCCCTGTTCGCCTTCCTGATGCCACTGCCCGGCGGATTGGGCGCGCTGGAAGCCAGCCAGGTCTACGTGATGGCGGCCTTCGGACACCCCGCGGCCATCGGCATTGGCATCAGTCTGCTCATGCGCGCCCGTGACATTTTGAACGGAGGGCTG
Organism: uncultured Chloroflexia bacterium; assembly: GCA_963829615.1. Lineage (GTDB taxonomy): Bacteria > Chloroflexota > Anaerolineae > Anaerolineales > Villigracilaceae > JAABUE01. The sequence continues at coordinate 61,021 of CAWHJM010000050.1, read as the reverse complement.
GGTTTGCTATTGGCAAGCCGTGGCATTCGTGTACAATGAAAGTAATTTCATCGCTTGTTTTATTCACATTTAGTGGCAAAGGAGATAGATCATGCAGAAACTTACTGGTAAACAAATAGGGATCATCCTGGCAGTACTGATTACGGCGGCATTGCACCTGGCCGCCGCCTTCGATAAGATCCTGTTCCCGGATGGCCCCGATCCCCTGTTCATTTTGAACGGCCTGGGCTATCTGGGATTATTGGGCGCGTACTTTCTGCCCATCCCATTCTTCCAGCAGAAGCACGCGCTGGTGCGAACTGGGCTGATTGGCTTCGTTATCGTGACCATCATCGCCTGGCTGGTCATCTGGGTTGGACTGTACGTTATCCGCGATGGTACGCCCTTTTTCAGCCATGATTCGATCTATGGCGTTCCTTCCAAAATTGACGAACTCATCCTGCTGGCATTATTGTGGAACGATAAGTCGTAATCACACTCACCCTTGCAAAGGTTGACAACCTTTGCAAGGGTCAAATGACAAGCCATAAGCTATCCCTTCATGGAATGTAAGAAAGTCTACTTCACCGCGCCAGGACAGGTCGAAGTCCGTCAAAGTTCTCTGCCACCGCTTGCGCAGGGACAGATGCTGGTCGAGACAATCTGTTCTGCCATCAGTCCCGGCACGGAGATGCTGCTCTACCGCGGGCAATTCCCAAAAGACCTGTCCGACGCGCATGATGCCCTGAGCAGTAGTTTGGGCTATCCCATGCCGTATGGCTACGCCTGTGTCGGTCGGGTAACCAAGATCAGCAAAGACATGCGTCATCGCTGGCTGGGCAGACTGGTCTTCGCTTTTCAGCCGCACACGTCCCAATTCATCGCAAAACCGGACGAGCTGTTCCCACTTCCTGAAGGGATGACCCCTGAAACAGCCTGCTTTCTGCCGAACATGGAAACAGCCGTCAACCTGGTGCAAGACGCTGCGCCGATTCTGGGAGAACGAGCGCTGGTTTTCGGGCAGGGAATCGTCGGACTGCTGACAACGGCGCTGCTGGCGGAGTTCCCGCTCGCTTCTCTCGTGACCTGTGACTGCTACCCGCTTCGACGGGAAGCATCTTTATCCCTGGGCGCTTCCGCTGCGCTCGACCCGAACGCATCCGACTTCCGTGAGCAGGTGCGCAAGCTGCTGTCATCTGGCGCGGATTTGTCGCTGGAGATTTCTGGCTCCCCCGCTGCCCTGGATGACGCCATCGCACTGACCGGTTTCGGCGGACGGGTGGTGATCGGCTCATGGTACGGGGAAAAGCGCGTTTCGCTCGATTTGGGAGGAGCTTTTCATCGTTCGCGCATCAAACTGATCGCATCACAGGTCAGTACGATCGCGCCCGAGTTGCAGGGACGCTGGGACAAGGCACGCAGGTTCGAGGTCGCGTGGGAGGCGTTGGAGCGTATCCAGCCGCAGAAGTGGATCACACATCGCATTCCGTTAGAGCAGGCTGGAGAGGCTTATCGTCTGCTCGACGAAAATCCGCAGGAAACCATTCAAATCATCCTTGAACATAACCATGGAATTTGAGTACGTCACCAACGATACCTGTCACACTGCCGACGGACTGGTCGTGGTCATCGATGTGCTGCGCGCCTTTTCGACGGCTGCCTATGCCCTCGCTGCGGGCGCGGAGAGCATCACGCTCGTCGGCGGCGCGGAGGAAGCGTTGGCGCTCAAAACGCAGACGCCCGGCGCGCTGGTGATGGGGGAAGTGCACGGCTTGCCACCGGAAGGCTTCGATTTTGGCAACTCGCCCACCGAGATCGTCCAGCACGACTTGCACGGCAAGCACCTGATCCAGCGTACTTCGGCCGGAACGCAAGGCGTAGTACGCAGCGCAAATGCAGAAACGCTTTTTGCCGCCAGTTTTGTTGTGGCCGAGGCAACTGTGCGCGCCATCCAACTTCTGGAACCGCTTAAAGTCACCTTCGTTATCACCGGGCGGTATTCTGATGGCGAAGACCGAGCCTGCGCCGAATATCTGGAAGCGCGCCTACGTGGGCAAACGCCAGACCCCGAACCCTATCTCGAGCGAGTGCGCAACGCATCCGAACTGCTGCATATGCCCGCTGATCAATTCCCGCAACATCGCCAGCGATGTAGATTATTGCACCCGTCTGGATGCCTTTCCCTTTGCTATGCCCATCAGCCGTGAACAGAACCGCCCGGTCATGCGGGCAGTTGGAATCTCCCTTGGGTAATTACCTTACTGGACGATCTCACAATCGATGAATGTTGTAGAACCGGGATCATCAACACAGTTGTCAGTATCTTTATTTCGACCGCCGCCATCCAGAGATTCACTGCCCGGCCCGCCGACCAGCACATCGTTGCCGTTATCGCCATATAACTCGTCGCTACCGCCTCCAACGATGCAATCGTCACCGTTTTTGCCATCAATTATATCACTCCCGGGGTGCCAAGGATTAAATCATTCTTGTTTATTGCTGCTGCAATTTCCACCGCTGCAGTCTATGACCTTTCCAGGGTATCACGAATGCTAGCACATTCAGGCGGGGCTAACTCGCTGGCAATGTACCTCCACTCTGATCCATCAGGCGCGTCACCGGAACGATATTGCCTGCCGCCAAGGCACTCACTACACCCATCGTAATCAGAGCCAACAGAACAATCAAGACAATCTTTCGAAGCCTTTTTGCACGCAAAAACATATTTTACTTACCCGTAGCTTTCTTTCGGGAACCGGAGCCCAAGAGTTTCACATTTTGCCGAAGTAATTCTGCGATTTCACCGGCAGGGACAGGTCGTCCCAATAGAAAACCTTGTGCCTGTGAACCTGCATTTGCCAGGAATACTTTTTCTTCATCCGTTTCCACGCCCTTGCCAACTACATTCATTCCCAGGGTTGTGGCAACAGTAATCATTCTTTGCATAGCGACTGCTTCCGCCGGATTGCCCATTTTTTTAACCAGCAGTCGATCGATCTTGACGCTGCTGATTTGCATCTGACTGATTGAAGAGAGCCCTACATCACCAACAAAATCATCGATGGTGATACCAACGCCCAACTCCTTTAGTTTTTGCAATTCCAACAACATCGTTGGGGTTGACTGGGTCATCTTCGTCTCAGGGATTTCGATTTGAAGCCAGCTCGGTTCAGCGTCTGTATTTTCCAGGATGCGCTGAAGGTGTTTCGCAGGTTCGTGCTCCAGGTAATAATTGGAGAGATTGACCGCCAATTTCAAATCATGACCCGCGTCTCGCCACCCTTTGAGTTGTGCGCAGGCCACTTGCAGAACCCACTCGTCCAGCCTATTGATACGACCAGTTGTTTCTGCAGTCTTAATGAATTCCCCCGCTGACAGCAATCCACGTTGTGGGTGCCGCCAGCGAAGTAAAGCTTCAACAGCGGTAATTTGCCCATCCACCAGAGAAACGATGGGTTGGTAATACACCTCGAACTCGCCCTTGTCCATTCCGTGGTCTAAATCGGCCCGATAAACTTTTATCGAACTGGAAATACTTTCTGGCTGTTTCTTGACTTGTGAATAAGCATAAGAATTGCCATCAATGTGAATAATATAGTTATCAACACTACCCTGTGCTTCATGCAGGATCATGGCATTATTCTTTTCGGCTAATTTTGCTAAATCATCAATCGTGCTGACATCGATAACATGTGTTGTGGTGTACAGGCCGCTTTCTTCCACATCAATGATGAGAGGATCGTATTTCATGCGCACGAAGGTTTCAGGGTTCTTGCGCGAGGTATTCTCCAATTGCAGCCATAATACAGCTAATCCGCTCAATGAGAGTACCAGTCCGACCACGGCAATTGTGCGTAGAATTGGCACATTGAGTTCCATACCAAACAAGGCCAGGGTATTGGGTATGCGTTTTTCTGCATGTAAGATATTTGCTTCACTCGGATTTAGCGGGTCTGAGCCTTGACTCTGATTTACTAAATAAAACTGTGTACGATCATATTGGAACGTTAGATTGGGTTCGAAGGTGGAATCCAGCGGACGATCTGCAACTAACCCGGTCGTTTGCACCTGCGGGTTAATGGATAGAGTATATAACCCGGCACGAGAGGCTGTAACTTCCTCTACCGAATCAATTAGCTTTACAATTTCACATAAATTCAACTCCGCTTGCGTATCAAAAGCATTCCCGGTGAATAACGTTTGTGCTTGCAGAGGAAATGTGCGTTGCCAGCCACTCTGGGGATGTTTCAAAACGGCTGTCAGTTGATAGCTCCCGCCGACGTTCTCCAAAGGAGCAGCAACCAGGGTGTAATTGAAAGAGATATTGATCGAACAGGTCAGTTTCGGGAAGATCGGATCTCCGCTTTGGATCGTAGCCGTGTCATATACTCCTGCAGGAGCTGCAGCGGTGTACGAGAAAAATCCCAGGTGCTGGTAGCTGACATCGTCAGAGACAGTTCGTGTCGCCGGGCGGGTAAAAGATGTGACTCCTAGCAGGAGTGAAAGCAAGGCAACCACAGCCAGGGCAAAGAACAGGGTTTCTACGGCGTTTCTATCTTGTCCCCCATTTTGCACAGGATTCTGGCCAGATGGCAAAACGTCCAGACTTTGTGAACGATTCCTGGAAAATTTCTCTAACATTTTCCCGAGTCGTATCTTCTGAACCAGAATTGCCAAACCTTTTCGAATATTAAGCTCTGTTTTCCTTGAGTTTTCTTCCATAGGATGTTTCTCTCGTCGATTTGAAACGAATAATGTCGCCGCAACCATACTCCCAATCAGACCCGCGATAAGCGCCATATAGACAGGCTCACGCAGTTTTTGCATGTAGATACCAAATCTAGGCAGGTGGATCCATAGCTTGCCAAGTATCTGCTGGCGGGTAGGCTCGAAATGATCGATCCACGTATTGTTATCGCCTTGTAACAAGAAGTGGCCTTGTTTTTCATTGATGATGCGGTGGATAACATAACGGTTTATATCCGCATTTTGGTAGGCCACCACATCGCCAACTCGATAACTGGAAGTCCTATGCACGATAACCAGGTCACCCAGGTGCAAATTTGGTTCCATGCTTTGTCCGGCAACAATAACATAAGTTGCCTGTCCGCCAACTTGTAAAGGTGCAAACGAGGCCCAAATAACAACTATCAGTGTCAGCCAAAAGGCTGCCAATATGGCCTGGTATCGGCGGTGGTAGATCGACATTTTAAGAATTATACATGAAGCAAGAAAAGGACCCGTCAATCAGGTGTCCCATTGGGAGTACTCATGACAGGTCCATTGTATTTGTTTTTCTACCAGGATTTCCTGGCATTGCTCGTTTCTATCTGACGCTGGCAATCCACCTTTTACTGAGCAGAGATGACGCGGAAGCTGTCTGCGCTCAGGGCTGAAACGGTACCGAAGGTGCAAGTCCAGTGGTCAGTAGGGCCCTGAGTGCAAGCACTAGCGAAGGTTTCGGTGGACGTAGCGGTATTGGTCAAGCTGGCTGCTACACTGGAGGCGGCGGCGTCGAGGTCGAATTCGACCGATGCAAGCAAGGAAGGATCCGTGGCATCGAGGTTGTAAGTAACACCGACTAACTGTGTATCCACTTACAGTATTGTTACCATCACCTGCTTTACCCGCATCAGCAAGGGTATTGCTGGCAGCCAGAGCATAGGCTGTGCTTGCAAAGACCAACGCAACGATCATGATAATAACACTTCGGAACATACGGGAATGAAACATTTTTAACTCCTTTTGAATGATTGTTTATTAGTTATCCCTATAATACAAAAAGAATACAAACTTGTCTGTCGGGAATCCTTGATTTTGGCTTTGCAGTTTTGATAGTTCTAATAGGGATAGATGTTTAGTCGAGAGATGTGACGCCGTGCTTAATGGCAAAGCGGACTAGCTCTGGCAAGTCATGCACATTTATTTTCCCCATTAATCGGCTGCGATATGTTTCAACAGTTTTGGGTGACAACCCCAATTTTTCAGCAATCGCGGCACTGGAATGCCCTTCAACAGTTAATTGTAAAACTTCTTTCTCTCGCAGGCTGAGCAATTCGAGCGGGCTCCGTATCTGACGGTCATGCAAATAGGCTTCCGTGACGGTATCCCGAATACTGGGACTCAAATACCGGCGGCCTAAATACACAGCCCGAACGGCAGAGATCACTTCTGAACCAGCCGATTCTTTCAACAAATACCCCTGCGCGCCTGCTTGAAGGGCACGGAAAACATGCTCCAGGTCCGAGTGTATCGAGAGGATAACAATCCCGGTTTCAGGTAAGGTCTCATGGATTACCTGTGCAGCATCAATTCCATTCAGTTCCGGCATGGTGATATCCATTACAACCACATTCGGTTTCGTGCTGATAACACCCTCGATGGCTTTGTTGCCGTTCTCTGCTTCTCCCACCACCTCAATATCATCCTGCGATTCGAGCAGGATGCGTAAACCATCGCGGAGCACACGGTGATCGTCAGCCAGGAATACGGAAATCTTCATACTGCTTTTCTCACCCGAATGACAATTTGTGTTCCCTGACCCGGTACGGATCGAAGCAGGAACTTTCCGTTAATCGCTCGCGCGCGTTCTTGCATGAGGGGCACACCCCAATGTTGCAGGTTACGTGAGCTTTGACTTTTTGTATCAAAGCCTATGCCGTTATCTGTAATAGCCATCATGACATTGCCACTTTCTTCAAACAATTCAATCTCTACTCGTGTTGCGTTGGCATGCTTGGCAACGTTATTTAAGGCTTCCTGCACAATGCGGAACAGTGCGATTTCAATCTCAGTTGGTAAACGAGTATTTTTCATGTAACTGTCATTGATGTCGACTTGAATTTCTGTGCGACGCTGATATTGTTCACTGTACCAGTATAAGGTAGCGGTTAAACCATATTGGTCTAGCATGGGCGGGCGCAGTTCCGTCATGGTCGAACGCATGCGTTTGACACTCTCTATAACCAATTTTTCTGTGTCAGTGAGCCGGGCAATCGCATCTTCCGATATATTTCTTGGCAACAAGGCACGCAAAATATTCAAATTGATATTAATGGCGGTCATATCCTGCCCCACACGATCATGCAATTCTTCCGCCAAGCGGCTGAATTGGTCTTCTTGTATCTGTACCAGTTGCTGGGAGAGCCCGCGCAATTGGTTTTGACTTTCTGTAAGTTGTTCAAACAGGCGCGCGTTTTGGATGGCCAACGCTATCGGACTTACCAGGCTCTTTATGAAAGAAATTTCGTCATCAGAGTAAGGATCCCCATATTCTCGGGCAAGCGCCAGCATTCCCAGAGGCTGATCACCAGCATGTAAGGGAAACACTTCTAGCACATTTACACCATCTTTTCCCAATAGCGCAGAAAACTTGGCAGGAAGTAGTTCAGCACCTTTTTCCTTTGTAATTTCTCTTGCTGAATATCTCTCCCCTTTGAGGATTCTACTAGCTATAACGTTCGTATCAACGGGAATGGCCCGGTTGAGCAAATATTTACGCTGGCGTAGCATACTTTTATGGTCTTGATCCGTGATGGCTCGAACCTCTATGATGGTCAGATCTGATGTGAAAAGCCCGATCAGACAGGTATCTCCAACCAAGTCAGCTAATTCGTCCGTGATTTGCTCCAGCAAATGATCATAATCTTGAGTATCTTGTATCAGACGTTGGGATAGACTTGCGCGTATTTCTGAACGGCGTTTGTCCTCGATCAGCTTTTGGTTGAGGCTTTCTAATTCTTTGGTGCGTTCGCGTACTTTACGCTCCATTTGTTCTGTAAACTCTCGCACCTGTTCTTCTACTCGTTTGTGCTCTGTCACATCTTGGCTGATAACAATCAGTCGAATTATTTTGCCACCCTCCGAAACAGGGATCAACCGGACGTGAATAAAGCGTTTTCCAAAGCGTGTGTCGCCCTCAAAAATCGTTTTCTTGCTCACTGCCTCGTACACCCATTCTCGAATTGGAATCCCGAAAGGTGTGAGCAATGAAAACAAATTTTCGCCTGCGAGTTCATCCGCACTCCGATTTAGCCATCCAGCACTGATATCGTTAGCGACCAAAACAGTACCGTTGGCTTCAATCAGCAATATCGATTCCGATGTGAAAGCGAAAAGAACCTGCAAATCTTGCTGGACATTTGCCAATAGATTGGCAGTATGCAAGGATTTTGGTTGTTTGGATATTTCCATACTTGTTTTGAGGGTAAGCTAAACTACAATCAGTTATCCTTACATCATCATGACAAATCCAACACCTGATTCACAAGACTGATTATGGTACACTTTTAATGGAGGCAAACATGGAAGAAGCAAAAATCCTGACCTTACATCCTGAAGAAGGCAAGCAAGGTGTCAACATTAGCCGCGCCAAGTACGATATGATTCGGCAGGCTATTCTGAGTGCCATCCGCTCACAGGGAACAATCAGCTATAAAGGGCTGGTTTCGCTAATCGATTACAACCTGCGTAACCGTTTCGAAGGCTCGATTTCCTGGTATGTCACCACGGTCAAGCTCGACCTGGAAGCGCGCGGGGAGATTGAACGGATTCCGGGACGTGGCGAACAAAAATTCCGTATAAAGAAATAATCTGATAAGATGGCGTTAACGCAAAAGGGGCCCGCCGACATTTTGCAGACGTTGCTTCACACGTCAATCGTGTGCCTAACGCTCATAGGATAAACATGGCCGCTAACATCGAAATCAAGGCCCGCGTGAATGACTTTGAAGCTCTGAAAGCGCGGGCTGCATCTATCAGCGACAAACCTTTAGAAATTATTCCGCAAGAAGATACCTTTTTCAACACCGAGAAAGGACGCTTGAAATTGCGGGTGCTGGCTCCCGATCTGGGGGTTCTCATCTACTATGAACGCCCAGATCAAGATGGCCCCAAACGCTCTGATTACCATCTGGCAGAGACACATGATCCCGAGAGTCTCAAGGAGACTCTAACGTTGGCGCTTGGCGTCCGTGGTGTGGTCAGAAAAACGCGTTATCTCTATATGGTTGGACAAACGCGCATCCACCTGGACGATGTCGAAGGGCTGGGCCATTTTATGGAACTGGAAGTCGTCATGCGCGAAGGTCAGAGTGATGCTGAGGGACAGGCAATCGCCGAAGATTTGATGCGCAGGCTGGGGGTCCGGAAAGATGCGTGGCTCGAGGGGGCTTACATGGATTTGATCGAACATCATATTTAATCAGGAGCAAAATGTCTCACGTCAAGAGTATCAATCACGTTGCGGTTGTTGTAGATGATATGGAAAAGGCCCTGTCATTCTGGCGCGATGCGTTAGGAATAGAACTGCATGAATTGCGCGATGTACCCGTCGAGCAATCACAAGTCGCTTTTCTGCCGCTGGCAGGCTCTGAAGTGGAATTGGTGATGCCAACCAGCGACGATTCGGGCATTGCCAAATATCTGGCCAAACGTGGCCCAGGGATGCACCATATTTGTCTCGAAGTGGATGACATCGTCAGCATGCTGGCACAGTTGCGCGCAAAAGGCGTACGGCTCATAAATGAAGAGCCGCGCACCAGCGTCGATGGCAAGAAATATGCCTTCATCCATCCGGAGAGCACTTCGGGGGTGCTGGTGGAACTCTACCAACTCTAAAAGGTCCTATGCGAAGATTGCCGGATATGGCAATCTTTGTGGTTTAATATAGGCTTGATGTTAGACAACATCGCGACCATTTTCCGTGAAAATTGCAAATTGACCCGTGAGCGTCCCATTTTAGTGGGGGTTTCCGGCGGGCCGGATAGTTTATGTTTGATGGAAGCGTTACGCCAGGCCGGATATGCGGTCATTGTGGCGCATTTCAACCATCAATTGCGTCCGGATTTAGATACAGAGGCAAAGTCTCTCGAGAAGACTGTATCCCGGAAAAATATCCCTTCCATCTTCGAGAACGGGGATGTGCGTGGCTTTGCCGAGCGAGAGGGCCTTTCCATCGAGGAGGCGGCACGGATAATGCGCTATCGCTTCCTGTTCGAACAGGCGCGGGAGCAAAATGCCCAGGCACTGGCCGTCGGCCATACAGCGGATGATCAGGTAGAAACTGTTCTCATGCACTTCCTGCGTGGCGCGGGTCTGACGGGCTTGAAAGGCATGACTTATCGTTCACATTTAACCTCTTTTGATGAGAGCATGCCACTCATACGGCCGCTGCTGGACGTTTGGCGCGAGGAAACAGTGGTGTACTGCGCGGCCAATGGGCTACGACCGTATTATGATCCCAGCAACGATTCGCTTAATTTTTTGCGTAATCGCATCCGTCATCTGCTCATTCCACAGCTAGAAACCTACAATACGCGCTTTCGCGAGGCGGTTTGGCGCACAGCACACTCGCTGGCAGACGATTACACAGCACTGATCGAGGTATTGGATGCAACCTGGAGCGAATGTGTAAATTCGGAACGAACAGGCATGATTACATTTAACGCGGATATGTTGTCGGCGTATGCGCCAGGGCTGCAGCGCAATTTGATCCGTCGCGCCTTGGAACGCATTGCGCCAGATATAACGGACCTGCGCTTTTCAACATTAGACAATGCCGCCGAATTCCTGTCTAACAAGCGTTATGGCCGCCTCGATCTGACCGGGGGCGTGCGTCTTCTCTCTGGAAGGAGACTTGGTCTACCTGGCAGGCAAAGGGGTAAAACTGCCCTTCGAACGCTGGCCCCAAATGCCGCAAAGCGAAGACTCGCTGATGCTGCCCGTCCCCGGTCAACTGAATCTTTCGGGTGGCTGGCTATTCTCTTGTGAGCAGTGGCGTATTCCGGCATTGGCGTTGGAACAGGCTCTCAATAACGATAATCCTTTTCAGGTGTGGTTGGATGCGAGCCGGTTGCCTAAAAAATTAGAGATCCGTGCTCGTCAGCCCGGGGATCGTTTCGAGCCGTTTGGCATGGAAGGCCATACGATGAAGTTGTCTGATTTCTTCATTAACGAGAAGCTACCCCAGCGGGCGCGCACTTCCTGGCCTTTGTTATGTTCGGGAGATACAGTTATATGGGTACCGGGATACCGTCCAGCACACCCCTTCCGGCTGACAGACAAAACGCGGCAATCAATCTATTTCACCCTGACGCAAAAAATGTAAAATACAAAAATGGCTCTCGAATAACGAGAGCCATTTTATTTCCATTTGGGTACCTCAATCTATTTTTCGTTGAGTTGCCGTAACTTCAGGTTGATTTCCCGCCATTGAATCTTGGAAACGCCTAGCTTTTGACGGATCTTTTCAATCTCCATGCCTGCCCGATAATCCAACAGAGTGCTGGTCCAACGACACATATCGAAAGAAAGATGTTTTTCACCAAGACCGGCTTCTTCACCAATATCCTCCAGCAAATATTCCAGCCTGCGTGGTGACCAGGGGAAAAATTGGTCTACGGGTTGATATTGGGACAAGTACTCTCTGTAAGCCGGAATCCAGTCTTCAGGCAAAGGAATCTTACGTTCCTTGTAACGATTGGAAGGGCTGGCGTAGCGGATGAATACAATAGGGCCATCGGGAGCTTCCAGGTCAATGTGATTGAGGTGAATACCCAGACATTCACTCTTCTTGATGCCGGTTGCCAACAACAGATAGACCAATGCATACGGGCGCGCATCCGGTTTCCGCTCGTGGCGGTGACGGTCTGCGGCCTGCAACACAAATTCCACTTCATCCTTGGTCAACACCGTAGGTAGCGGACTCATCACCGAGCGCTGTAAAACCTTCTCGGCCGGGTCCACCAGTAGAACACCATATTGGTGTAGCCAGCGGAAGAAGGATTTGGTGGAGGTTATGCGCCTTGCCAGCGTTTTGGGACTGCACGGTACAGGACGTTCATTTTCCATCCACTCGAAGTAACGATTAAGATCTTTGGTGGTAATTGCGCCCAGGGTACGGTCGGGAGGAATGAACTGTGTCAAGATACGCACGTCAGACAGGAAGGCTTTAACTGTGTTAGGGGAACGGCCCTGGTCGTTAAGATACAACTCCCAGGCTTTGATAGTCGGGGGGAGCAAGCTTTGTGGGGTTAAATGAGCTACAGAAGAGTTGGCAGACATCGCGCCTCCTTATCATAATCAGCGTGTAGTCTTTGCGTATAGTTTAGCGGAAAAGGATGTGAATGTCAACGTAACGCAGTAAGAACCTATAAGCAAAACCATCTGGCAACGAATTGCTATACGATGTCACAAATGTTATACTTTTTACGACATTGTTTTCTTCCATACCTACAAAAGTGGTATGATTTTGTTTGTAACGACCCGACAGATAGATTTATGACAACTAAGGTAATAGAACGTACCCAACCCACCGCCCCCTCAACATTAGCGATGAGTATCTGATTTAACAGTTCATACAGGGCAATGAACTAGCATTTGACACTCTATATCATCGTTATGTTAAGGCAGTTTATAACCGAGTGCGTTATGTTACCCCGGAAACGGATGTTGAGGACGTAACACAAGAAGTGTTTATCGCCGTGCTGCACTCCCTTCCATCGTTTCGAGGCGAAGCAAAGTTCAGTACCTGGCTTCGCACTTTAACCGACAACAAAGTAGCCGAAAACTACCGCAAGCGTTACCGCAAAAAAGAAACGATGCAAGTGGATCTGGAATATGCCGAACAAAGCAGCGACCATAGCAATGTCAGCTTCCTGGAAGATCTCATTACCATACAACATGCCCTGAACAGCCTCCCTAAACAATATCGTGAAGTCATACTATTGCGCTTCGCCGAGGGAATGCCATTCAATGAAATAGCGGATTGTCTAAATAAAAACCTAGAGGCAACCAAATCACTTCATCGTCGTGCTATAGCTGCTCTTAAAGAAACATTGGATGTAAAAAATGAATGAATATCAAAACAACAAACATGATATTGAGGATCAACTCGCTAACTTTACCGACCTCATCCTTAACGAAAAACCTGTCAAGAAGGAAGAGAGCCCGTTCGCCCCAGACCCGGAGTTGCGTGCCCTCGAAGAAACCGCTCTACGCTTGAAAACCACCTTTGGAGAAAACGGTCCCAGCGAGGCAGTGATCCGTCGCATGCAAAAGAATATCAACAGGGAATGGCAACAGCAAAAAATTAAGGCGAGCAAACCCTTTTGGGAAAAATGGTTTCCTATCCTTCAACCAAGCAAGCAAAAATGGCAATCACAGCGAAGCCGCCAGCGTTTGAATATGTTTTCATACACAGCAATAGTGGTTGGATTACTTCTTATAAGTATTTTCCTTTTAACGGAATCTATTCTAATCAACCTGCCGCAAGCGGACAAAACCTGAACGTCAGTCTTCTGATCGCATCTGGTCGGACTTGATCCTGCTAATTATTTGGTTTTGTACCGCCGCAAAAGATAGCCCCTTCATCCAGTACAACTTGACAACGAGAGACGATAGCAACAAACTGCTGCTATCGTCTCATCTTACATAACCAAAGGATTAGAGTTGCAACCACGTTTCAGATAAGGTAATATTTCTTTATGGGTAATCATTCTTGGTATGCTTCTGGCTCTTATTCGTTCCACTACTCATTTCTTGGTATTATCCGTACATTTGATTTTTATCAAACCGGTCAGTTCTCATATCATTCTGTTATGTTTGTGTCTGGGGAGCGATTGCTTTCGCGCCAGCAGCTTCGACAAATTGGTTTCTGAACATATTCAGGCTGGTAAATCAAGACCACTATTGATCCACTTCATCGCGCCCATTCTATGAAGAAATATTCAAGGGATTGATCCTGCTCTATCTGGTGAGGCGTGCCCAATTCACTTATTCTGTTGATGGAGCGCTTTATGGGTTTGCCATTGGCATTGGTTTCGCTATCTGTCGAAAATTTTGAGTTACATCTTACCTGACTCAATCGATGCAACAGATATCCTATCAATTCGCATATTTTCACAAATCTTATCCATGCCTTTAGCAGCGCAGCTATCGGGATTGCGTTAGGAATATTCCGACTCGGGAACTTCCCGATCACGCTGGCTGATTTCTGTATGTGGGGTGCTTCGTGGCTATCGGACAACATATGCTCTTCAACATATTAATAGGTACAAAGGATTCCTCCGATTATCTTCTTAATTCCAGGGATTCCCGGTTTGTTTTTTATCTACGCTGTTATGCAACGTGGTAAGAAACAAGCACGAAGTTGGATCAAAGAAAAACTGGGGATGGATGACCGTGTAACCCGCAGCGAAGTCATTGCAGTCGACCGTCTCGCAAGCACAGATGCTATTTTGCTCCCAATTTTCGAGCGCTTTGGCGCTAAAACAACCAGCCAGGTGGAAAAACTTCTATATCTCCAGGCACGACTTGGCATCAAGCTCAAAACCCTGGATAGCATCCAAAATAACGATGGGATGCGTAACGCTGTAGAAACTGAGATAATTAAAATGCGAACAGAAATGGATGAAATCCGTCATGCTATAGGAACATATGCCATGCTATTCGTGCGCGGCTTATTCACCGACGAGATGGTCTCGGTCTGGGAGCAGATGCAGAGTAAAATCAAGGAACGATCCGCTGCCACCGACGGTCAAAAAGGAGGCGGCCTTTGGTCGTCACTTGAGGAGCGTACCAAATCATCAGCGAAAGATGGAAGGCTTGAATAGCTTTTATGGATAAAGATACTACCGCACAATTGAAAAAGATCAATTGGTTTGATGAATTGCCGGATGACATGCTTGCTGCGCTGGCGCAGAAAGTCCGCAAACGCATTCTGGGCAAAGGCGAGATTTTGTTTAACAAGGGCGATGAAGGCAACTCTCTTTTTGCCATACTTTCAGGCTGGGTAAAGATTGTTACACAAGATGAACAGGGCAATGAAGTTATTTTAAATCAAGTAGGGGCTGGCGAAATCATTGGCGAAATGGCCTTGTTGGATCATGAACCACGCTCCGCGGGCGTTGTTGCGCTTGAGAAAACATCTGCACTGGAATTGAGCCGGGAAGATTTTATGGAAATCCTGAAAGGGCAACCCGACCTGGCACTTTCTGTCATCCGCAATCTCTCAGCGCGATTACGTCACAACACGAACTACATCGAAAAAATCACCCAAATGAGCAGACGGGTTGCAAAGGGTGATTATTCGTTCATTGGCGAAACCCGGCCTTTGAAACCGCGAGGGGAAAAAGTGAGCGAAGAGGACAAGCTTGAACAATTGCAAGCAGAGTTCTACGCCATGGTAAAGGATATTAGAAAACGCGAGGACGAGTTGAAGAAACAGGTCCAAAAATTAACTTTGCAAATTGACGAGGTAAAACGCAAGCGAGAATTCGAAGAAATCACCAGCACCGATTTCTACGCCATGTTGAAAGAACAGGCGAAAAATTTGCGTACACAACGCACGGATAACAAGTAATATTTTGGGAGGCATGATGGGAAAAATCGTATCGATCCACTCGTTCCGTGGCGGAACAGGGAAATCCAATGTCACTGCCAATCTGGCAGCGCAAGTAGCTCTAGCTGATAAACGTGTCGGCATCGTAGACACTGACATCCAATCGCCCGGCATCCATGTTTTGTTTGGGTTGGATGAAACCAACATGGGGAATACGTTGAACGATTTTCTGCACGGGAAATGCACGATCCGGGAAGTCGCCTTCCCAGTTGGGGAGCATGCAGGGCAACGTGCACAGCTCGCGGGCAAGCACCTGTGGCTGTTCCCTTCCTCGATACGTGGGGCCGAGATCAGCAAGATATTGCGGGAAGGTTTCGATATCAACCTGCTGAATACAGGGTTGCAAACCCTGATGAGTGAGTTCGACCTGGACTATCTCTTCATCGATACGCATCCCGGCCTGAACGAGGAGACTTTGCTTTCGATAGCCATATCCGATCTCCTGATCGTCATCCTGCGTCCTGACCATCAGGATTTTCAGGGGACGGCGGTGACGGTGGACATTGCCCGCAGCTTGGATGTCCCCAACATGCTGTTAATGGTCAATAAAGCTGTTCCCGGCTACGATTATGATGATCTTAAAGAACAAATCGAAAGCGCATACAAAACTTCCCTGACAGGCATTTTGCCGCTAAATTTCGAATTGGCAAATAACGCCAGTAAAGACCTGTTCTCGCTCAGTAATCCGCGCCATCCCTGGTCGCAGGAATTGCACAGGGTAACGGAAACAATTTTATCGGTCCATTAGTACCCGGATGATAGGATTATGGTTAACAACATCCTCTATATGCACAGGAAAAATATATCTATCAAGATTCACTGTTCGGGCACCAGGAGGCGAAGATGAAATGCTGGCACTGTGAGGAACCGGCGCGAGCCGCCTGTACGTTCTGCGGACGTTTTGTCTGCAAAGAACATTTCAAACCAATGTCTACCTTTGTTGCCATGTATCTAGGCAAGAACGAGACCCCCAAAGGGCTGGCGGTAGCAAATGTGGTCTGGTGTGGTGAGTGTGACCCGCAGCCTGAGCCCATTTCCATGCCAGAATTGTATTAGCAGGGAGGCGAAAATGTCTGGAGTATTTGATCAATTACAAAAACAAATAGACGATAAGCGCAAAGAAGGCGGAATCACCATCCTCGATCTGGCTGACCTGCCGCCTGCGCTCCGCAAAATCATGCTGCTCATGCTGCGGCAGCTTCAAATGAACTATCCTCAACTGTGCAACGCGATGGACCAAATGCCCGAAGACGAACGGCTGACGCGCGCCAATCTGGACGAGGCCTTGAAAAAGCTGGCGGAACAAGCCTGGTTGATCCAAATCGGCGAAGGTGAACGTGCCATTTACAAGGTCAATCTGCGGCGCAAGGCTGGCAGCAAGCTCGGCGAGGGCATCTGGCAAAACCTGGACGCCAAATTGAAAGGTAACCCCGGCGCTTAACCAATCAACTTCATACCGGAAAATCTCTGCTAAAGAGTTAATAGTTGCTAACTGCGTTATACTTCGCCCATGTCGCGCGAACGGCTTGGTGTCTTTGGCGGCACCTTCGATCCACTCCACATCGGTCATTTAATCCTGGCTGCCGAGGCATGCGCAGATTTGCGTTTTGACCGCCTGCTCTGGGTGCTTACCCCCGTTCCGCCCCACAAACTGGACCAACCCATTACGTCCCTCGAGCATCGATTGGCAATGCTCGAGCTTGCGATTTCCGACAACCCACATTTCAAGCTTTCGCGCATCGAATTAGACCGGCCCGGCCCGCACTATACGGTGGATACCATGCGACTGTTGGCAGACAGGCACCCATCCGCAGACCTGATCCTGCTAATTGGCGGCAACTCCTTGCGGGACCTGCCAACCTGGCATCGACCCGCGGAGCTTGTGGCTGCTTGCCACGAAATTGGCGTGATCCGCCGCCCCGGCGACTCGGTAGACCTGTCGGGGTGGGAGCGGCAGGTACCGGGCACGCAGGCTAAAGTCCGCTTTGTTGATGCGCCATTACTGGACATTTCATCGAGCAATATCCGTCGTCGCATCCGCGAAAAATTGCCGTTTCGGTATTATCTATCCCCATCGGTATACGAATACATCTTGAAGAACAACCTATACAGGTAATTGATGCCCCTTCTCCTTGACTCTCTCTTCTCATCCATCGCGTTCGGACATTTTATGGTTGACCTGCTCAACGGCAGCCGCTCGGTGTTACTAGCCTATTTGAGCGGGCCACTCGGGCTGACAAACGCCAACATCGCCCTGATTTCCACATTTTATGTGTGGACGGCTTCCATAACCCAGCCCATCTTCGGTTGGCTGACAGACCGTTTCGGTCCACGCTGGCTGGCTGCCGGTGGCCTGTTCTGGATGATGTCCTTCTTTATGCTGGCAATGTTTCTTCCAGGGAAGGAATCGTTGGTCTTCCTGATAATCGCCAGCCTGGGATCTGCGGCCTTGCATCCGGCGGGCGCTGCGCAGGCCACGCTGCGAGGCCGTACGCATTATGCAGGTCGTGAAACCACCGCGGCTTCGTTTTTCTTCACGTTTGGCCAAACGGGCTACTTTCTGGGACCGATTATCGCTGGACCGCTGCTGGGAACCTACGGTCTGGTTGGGCTGCTCATCCCGGCGGGTCTTTGTCTACCAGTTGCGCTGAACGCCGGCTGGCAATTACGCCACACACGCCCAATACAATCCCCCGGGAAGGAGCAATCGACCATCCAGATTCGTCGCGGTGTCGGGTTCATCGTCACATTGGCGACCGTTGCGATCCTGCAGGCCTGGGCGCAACAAAATATGATGACTTTCATCCCAAAGTATTTGAAGGATCTGGGACAAACACCTTCGGTTTACGGACTGATTACCGGGCTGTTTATGGGTGGTTCGGCGCTGGGGAATGTGTTCGGCGGTCACATGGCAGATCGTTTTGGGAAACAGCGCGTGGCCGGGATTATGCTGGCGCTGGCGAGCATCCCGCTTATTTTTGATCGCGCAAGTGGGCTGGTCGCCCTGGCTATACCTGCTTGTCCCCCTCTCCGGCATGCTGACGGGTTCTGTGCATAGCATTGTGGTCGTCACTGCGCAGGGCGTTATCAAAGGCGGAATGGCGTTAGCTTCCGGGCTAATCCTGGGCATCATGTTTTCTGCCGGCGCTTTCGGCACGTTGCTTTCCGGTCCACTGGCGGACACATGGGGATTCCAACCTGTATTTCAGATGACTGCCGGGTTGGTATTGGCAGCTTCACTGGTCACAATAAAATTGAAAGAGAATGCTCCCAAGCCCATTGCTGTCGAGGCCTGAACACTATTTCCTTGTTTAAAAACCTATAAATGCAAAAACCGCCCCGTTATATAACGGGGCGGCAATCTTATTACGCGTCCAAATGATAAGTATGGTAGCCATTCTTGCAGGGATTGCCCCAGGCGATGTGCATCTCTCGTGCCGTCAAGTCGATCACCAACGCATTGACCGTTTTCTCCCGGTCGAGCGGGTCGTTGACGCCCAGATCATGTTTGCAAATGGAATTCGGATAATTGACATGGTCGCGCTGGATATTCTGTAATGACTTGATCGTGTGCTTATCTGACTGGTTCAGTAACCGCAAAGCCCGAAAATATCGGATACGCGAAGAAATCAACTCTTCAGGGTCATTCTCGATTTCCTGCATATTTCGCGAAAGGTAGTGATTGGTATGCACGTTATACCCATCCTTATTATACAGGATCGAGAAACGGCGCGCTGACACTTCCACGCTGTATATCTCGCCGCTCTCATGGACGATCAAATGGTTATAGCCTGCGGCGCGATGCGGGATCAACGAACGATTGATTGCCCCTCCGGGCGTTCTGGATGCTAAGACGGCCCGAGCTAAGACCAGGCGCGGAATACCGATACGTGAATCGTTCGGGTAGACAGAATCAATCAACTGAGCGATGCCATAGGCATTAAAGCCGATATTCGGGATCAAACCGCCGTAGGTCATCGCGAGATAAGGAGGATCATCCTTTGGCTTGGCATGGATGATAAAGACATCATCCTCATCCTCAGGAACCCAGTCTTCGTTATGGGCAGCCAGCACATGCCCATCAGCAGTGCGCTCGTCATTGACCGCTATGCTGGTGCAGCGCATGAGATGTAACGCATCTGTGGTCACAGCTTCCATGGCTGTCAACACAGAGATTTCATCGGGTGGTACATTTGCTCCTTCCGCAATACCCATCATTTCATCAACATACTGGGGATAACGTTCCTGTGAGAAGGGAATATATTTGCGCGCCTGAATCAAGGCGCCTTCCCAGGTTAGTTCTAGCTCGTTATAGGCCGCTTCGAGTAACTTGCGAGCATTCGCAATGCTCCGCTGTACGTTCTCACGGCGCGCCTCGCCAATTTGCCTTCCCATTTCACGGTGCGTACCTGAAACATTGACCATAGGAAGTGGATTGGGGTGGATTGGGGTATCAACAGTTTCTTTTTTCTGAGTCATAAATGGTGCTCCTAATCAAGTACTGTGAAAATATTTGAATTGCAACCCTGAATTTAGAAAGCAATTTGCAAATATAAGTTCAGGAAAATATACAAAAAGCAGTAAACACAAACCTGCCCCGGCAAGGGGCGCCGAGGCAGGTTCATTATACTACTGAGAGTCGATAGCGCAGAGGCTACCCTTACAAAATATTATCTATACACAGTAGATCACGAATAGCTGGCAGAAGCCCGAAAATAAGGGAGCGGACGTACGTCCGCTCCCTTATTTTCGGGTATTCTTTTGGTTTTCGTGAAGTACTAATACAGGATGCTACCCAACCGGATCGTTACCGGGAACCGGTACCGGCGCGACTACCTTTGGATAAGACTGTGTACCGAACATCGTCAGGACGACACCGCCGACACCCAGTAATGCCACCAATGAAGTCGCCAGCCAGCCGATACAGGGGATCATACCAATGCCACCGACCACCAGCATCATCAAGAAAGTGCCTATGCCAGCGGTCAGGGGCGGGGCCCAGGTCTGGTTGATGGCGTGGGTGAAGCGTTCACCCACTTCCGTACCGATAGCGACCACCCCGAATAACCACGCCAGCGCCAGAGCCACTATCGCCAGCGCCGCCACCGGGATCAGGATCAGCGTCACCACTAAAACCACCAATACAAATGGGGCCAGGACGCCTGTCAACAAACCAAAGCTACCGGCAATAACAGGCTGACCGACCACTGCCTGGGAGACACGTTCGATCTGTGGCTGCAAGAACAGACTGGCTAACATCGCAAGCAGAGAAACTGCGAGCGCAGTTCCAAACATACGGAAGAAGCTGAACAACGGGTTATAGTTAAAGTTGATTTCCGGTGAGGGCGGATTGGGCACATCCGGCACATTTGGTACAGCCGGCACGGCTGGCGCCTGGATATTCGGGATACGGATATCAGGCGCAGGGATATTGGTTACCACTTCCCCTCCCACCTCCGAACCCGGGTCGCGTGATAGCGATCCGCCCACGGTAACCAGGTCACCCTTGACGACTGCGCTTTCACTCATGGAGGTCGAGCCACCTACGATAACAGTTGACCCCGTAATCGTACCATCCAAAGTAACATTGCCACCGATCACGACCATATCACCCTGAACCAGGGCATCCCCTTCGATCTTGACATTCCCGCCAAAGACTACCAGGTCACCGGTTAGCGTATCGCCGCTTTGCAATGTGAAATTGTCACCGAAGATGACCCGGCCATCCAACAGTCTGCCAGATGAGCCACGGGCGTAAACAGCGCTGGTTGGCAGGAGTATCAGTGCCAACAACAGCATGAGAGTTAATAGCTTGAAAGTATTTTTCATGATTCAGCTCCTTGCGGACGGCGCATCAAGCGCCAGATCGAGACAGACCAGAGCAAACCCAGTCCGCTCAAGGTAGATAGTAAGATTAACCAGACAAACGGGGGCATAAAATCTGGCAGTACGCGGAGAATGATCGAACCAGCTTCTGCGACGGCCAAACTCGTTGTGTAAACAAATAAGACGGTTTGTATTATTGAAGCGATCCAATCAGCGGGTGAACCGATCAAAGAAACCAGGACGGGGCCTGCCAGTAAAGCCAGTAAAAGCAGCCCTCCCAGTGAGAAAAACAGGGTGCCCAGTAACGTACGGCGGCGCTGTGCGCGGCGCGCCAAAATCAGCCGCTCCTGGAAGCGAGTGGTAAAACCCGGCGCAGGCGCAACCACGCGTGCGGAGCGCAGCGCCAGATTTGATTCGGCAATTGCGCTGCAAACTTCACAGGTGCGCAAGTGCGCATCCAGTTCGCGTTTCTGTGTAGGATCGAGAGGCTGGTCTTCCAGCAGCCAGTCTTCAAAAGGCCGGTGATTCATAGGGGCTCCTTTCCACTTGTGCGGTAGTGGAAGATTCTTGCCAAAGTTTACCGAGTTGCTTACGCGCCCGGTGCAGGCGGCTTTTCACCGCGCTGACAGTCAAATTGAGCGCCTCGGCAATCTCTTTTTCAGAAAAGTCATACCAGTAACGCATCACAATCGCGGCTTGATCAGTTTCATCCAGGGATTGCACCATCGAATGGATTTGTTCCCGCTGCTCGCCGTGTACTGTCTCGGATTCAGGATGGAGCGCTTGAGCATCTGGTATTTCAAAGGTGGTTTCTTCGTCCTCATCCACCGAGAAAACAGGTAACTTGCGTCGTCTGAGGCGGTCGATACAATAATGGGCTGCGATCGAGAGTAGCCAGGTCGCAAAAGACCGCTTTATATCATAGCGATGAAGATGCTGGTAGACCCGCAGAAAAGTCTCCTGCGCGGCATCTTCAGCCGCCTCGGGCTCACCCAGCATTCGGTAACACAAATTGTAGACCGGAGTTTGATAGGTCTCAACAATGTATGTAAACGCTTCGTCGCTTCCGTTTTTCGCCTGGAGTATCCAGGTTTTCTCTTCGTCCACGTTACTCCTCTAAACTTTCTGTACTTACTTTACGCAACAGGACAATAAAAGGTTGCAAGAATAAACTGATGAATTTGCAAGGATTAATGCTTGTGAGAATGACCGTTCCCGCTTCCTTCTGGACCGAGAACCTGCTCCCATTTTCCCAGCTTTTGACTGTTGAGAGCGAGTTCCGCGGCAATCAGCGTCGTGAGCGGGACCGCCGCAATCAACCCCAGCGACCCGACCAGGGTGCGCACGACCTCTTCGGCCACGAAGGAATAATTAACCAGAAAGCCGTAGTTACCTCGTCCCAACGAGAACAGAAGTAGCATGGGCAGCGAGGCCCCAGCGTAGGCTAAAACCAGCGTATTAACGGTAGCAGCCACATGGTCCCGGCCGATGCGCATGGCAGAGTTGTAGAGGCCGCGGAAATCCAGGCCAGAATTCGCTCCGTAGAGTTCAAAGACGGCCGAGGCCTGCGTGATCACCAAATCATCCAGTACACCCAACGCGCCGATGATCATGCCGCCCAGCAACAGTCCACGCAGGTTGATGTTCGAGTTGAGCATCTGCATCAGGAACAAGGCGTTCTCGTCGCCAGCGCCAGTCAGGCGGGTAAAAACAACGAAGAACCAGGCCAGCGTGCCGGTGATGACCAGCGCAGAGACCATCCCCAGCACCGCGGCATGGGTCTTCAGGTTCCAGCCGTAGGTGAGATAGAGCGTGACGCCCAGCAAGATGACCGAGCCGATGATGCTGACCCGTACCGGGTCTTCCCCGATCAGGATGTGCGGGATGATGTAACCGATGATGATGAATAAGCTGAACAACATGCCCAGCAGGGAACGCAACCCCTCCCAGCGGCTGATGACGATGATCGCGGCAACGAAGGCCAGGAACAACCACAGCATGGCCTGCGTACGGACGAAGTCTACGAAATAGGCGGTAAGCACATTATCGGAGCGTTTGCCGAGCGTGACCAGGATTTCATCCCCCGGCTTGAGATAGACATTTCCGGAGAGCACCTGACGTTTGCCGTAATCGATCTCCATCAGGATGCCCTTGTAGTCCCCCTCCAGGATTTCCACGCGCGCGATCTGATAACGCTGCACGGTGCCGCCCAAGTCAATCTCGCCTTCCTCGATGATTTCGTCCACCTGCGCACGGACAGTCTCCGAGCCAAAGGCAGACATCTGCGCCACAGGCAATTCGACCTGCGAGAAATAAGGCAGGAAGAGCAAAGCAGCGATAACGGCAAAGAACAATACAAATGGGATTACTTTGTGAGTTTCAATTCGGATCATGCCCCCAATCATACCGCACAGCTAAAAACCTGACAGGTCTAAAGGACAGCCACCCCATCAGGCTGTCTGCGCGGACAGGGCACAGGTAGGGAAGGTTTTGCGGAGACCTGTCAGGTTTAGTATTTCACGCCCACGTCGGAGCCGATTGCAATTTTTCGAGAATCCGAATAATTTTCCTGCGTTCTTTAGAACTACAGTTTGCAATCAGCGTTACTGGTTGCACGCTAAGAAAATCGAATTGATAGAGTTGCTCAATCCAGAATGACGAGATTTGAGCTTGGATTGGGGAGTGACATAGTACAATCAAACGCATGACCAAATTGCAACCACCCCGTCTGCCCAAAAACCTTCCATCCGAAACGCTAACACAATTGGAAGAACACCAAGAATACGCGTCGATTGAAATCTCGGGCTGCGACCTGACAAATCAGTCCGCCAGCAATGTGCTCTTCGAAGAAATCTCTTTCAAACGCATCACTTTCACAAATTCGCGCCTGCCCAAGCTACGGCTGCTCGATGTCCGCTTGAAAGCCTGTGATTTATCGGGGGCATTCCTGGAGGAGGCGCGCTTGCGGCGGGTTGAATTTGTCGGCTGCCGCCTGCTGGGCGTTCAATTGCTATCCGCGCAACTGGATGATGTCCGTTTCGTGGAGTGTAATCTCGAGGGGGCGGTCTTCGTATCCAGCCAGACAAAAGTGCTGCGTTTTGAAAACTGCATCTTGCGTAATGCCACATTTGAAGAAGCAAATTTAGGGGGTACAATTTTCAAACGGTGTGACCTGACAAACGCTGACCTGCGCAACACAAAGCTGCAAGCCGCCGACTTACGCGGCTCTACTCTCGATGGTCTGCAAGTTTCCCCAAAGGATATGCAGGGAGCCATCATCTCCTCAACCCAGGCTATCCAGGTGGCAAGTTTGTTAGGCGTCAATGTGATGGATGAAGAATTATGAGTGGCACAAAGCGTTCTAACATCAAACCCGGCCTGCACGTCCGCATCGTTTTGAAGCAAGACCAACGCAGCGGCAAACTGACAGAAGGCATCGTCAAAGACATTCTAACCAAATCACCCACGCATCCGCATGGCATCAAAGTCCGTTTACAGAGCGGACAGGTTGGGCGTGTCAAGGAGATACTGGATGATTTAATCGACAGTTGACTTCATCAAATATTTCGATAGCATCCGACGCCGGACGATGAACTACATCCGCGTCGTTCCAGCAGACCGATTGGGCTGGTCGCCGAAAGAAGGAGAATTCACCTGTGCTGACATCATCCGGCACATTATCGCAGCCGAGAAGATGTTTGTCCGTGTGGCGACGGAGGGACGCTGGAAATACGAGGGGCACGAATCAGAACAGAAGCAGAGTCTCGATGAGTTGATCACACTGCTCGAGACGACCCACGCCGAAACGATGGAGAAGTTGGGACAGTTCCCCGATCAGGATTTGAACGAGCCGCGCTTTGGGCCAAAAGGGGAAGGGCGGCCCCTCAAAGCCTGGCGCTGGCTGATGGCCATGACGGAACATGAAATCCACCACCGCAGCCAACTGGCGGTCTATTTGTCCCTGATGGGCGTCCAACCGCCGCACATCTTTGGCCTGGGTGTGGAAGATTTGATCGCACTGTCTGTTACATAGGAAAGGAAGTAATTTCTTGGACTCGCTCGAATTCCGGTTTGCCTTTTATGCGCGAGATTTTGAACACAGCGTTGCCTTCTATCGCGATACGCTTGGTATGGAGTTGGTCGGCGGCTGGGACCGTCCCGATGGAAAAGGTGCGTTGCTCTCGGCTGATAAAACAGGCGTGATCGAAATCTATGGCGCAGCAGAGGGACAAACTTACGACGGTCCCAGCCCGGTTGGTATCAACCTGGCAATCCGGCTGGAAAACACCGAGGCCGTGGACAACTTCCATCAACGGCTGGCAGGCAAAGGCGTAGATCGAATCGAGCCGCCACAAGACCGTCCCTGGGGGCATCGTTCATTCGTCGTCTACGATCCCGATGAGATTCCCATCCATTTTTATTGCGAATTGTGAGCGTATATTCTGTGAAACATATCTCTGCAAAATCAGCTAGCTTATTTGTATTGCTTCTTAGTCTGTTGTCCTGCCGACCGGTTATCGCGATCGGATGGCCGGAATTGCTTATCCTTATCGTCCTGATTGCCGTGCTGCTTGGGCCAGCGATGTTCAGGATCTATCGTATTATCGATAAAATCCAAAGAGCCAGTCGGGCTGAAGAGAAAAAGAAAAAGTAGGGTGTGAATTCAGCCAATGATCAACCTGTTACTCGCCACCCTGATATTTCCCTTGCTCGGCTATCTGAGCGGCTCGCTAACGCCCTCCATCTGGATCACACGGCTGGTCAAAGGCGTGGACGTGCGCGATGCAGGCTCCGGTCATGCCACCACAACCAATACCATCCGGCAGGCAGGCTTTGGCTGGGGCGCGCTGGTTTTGGTACTTGACATTACCAAAGGTTTCCTGCCAACCTGGCTGGCGCTGCAATTTGCTCCTGCTGTGTGGATCGTCCCCTTGACAACTGCGGCGGTGGTCATCGGTCATTGCTGGCCGGTTTTTGCCGGATTCCGCGGCGGGATGGGATTAGCCAGTGCAGGCGGCTGTCTGCTGGCAGCGGAGCCGCTGGCTTTTTTAATCAGCCTGGCTATTTTGATTACGTTGACTCTGACCATTCACCACGGTGCACGTGCCAGTGTGTTTACCGGCATCCTGATAGCGCCCGCCTTCTGGCTGCTTGGTTTGCGCGGCATCGAATTCCGGGTTGCCATCGCGGTTGGGATCGTTATTGCTCTGCGCTTTTTGATCGACTGGAACCGCAGGTACCGCGAGTTGTGGCTAGACCGTGAGCAAGCTTCATAACACGACTCCAAAAAGTTACATCGAAGCCTTGCTATACTTGGGCGAGCAAATCGGACATATTTATTCGCTTTATTTTTTGAGGGGGTACCCTGTGGGCAAAAAATTTCCCGGACTTAATCTATATTTGGCAGGACAGTGGATGAATATCTACCCGTTTCAGTTCTTTTACTGGAGCAACCTTTATCAGTCTTTACTGACATCCAAATCTCGCCACAGCTTGATGCAATTACGTCCGGCATTCTTGGCCTCGTACAAGGCTTGGTCTGCTTGTTTGATCAGAACATCCACATTTTGTGGGTGTTTGCTTGATCCAGCATAACTGGTTGCTCCTATGCTGACCGTGACAGATCGACTCCCTTGTGGCGTAACCACTTCCATCTTCTCAATCTCATCGCGTAAGCGTTCCCCTGTGAAGAAAACTGCATCTGAATCCGTTTCAGGCATCAAGATAACAAACTCCTCACCACCATAACGTGCCAAAACGTCAACATTACGCAAAATCTTCTGGCAAAGCTTCACCAAAGCACAGAGCAGTTGATCACCTGCTGGATGTCCATGCTGGTCATTGAAATTCTTAAAATAGTCAATGTCTAATATCAACAGGGAAACGGGTCTCGCATAACGCGCAACACGTTGCAGTTCCTGTTTTGCCATAATCATAAAATGCCGGCGGTTGAAACAACCTGTCAAAGGGTCCTGTGTCGCCAATCTTTGCGTTTCCTGATAGAGTTGGACACGGTCTGTAACATCAATAGCAATAAAAAGATGATACTATTATTTTTCATCAAAACTTACGTTTCCATTCCATATTTATTTGTTCATGTAGTGTAAAATACTCCTTATGGACGAACCCGCCCTCATCCAAGAAGCCCAGCGCGGCGATCTGGACGCCTTCAATACCCTTATCCTGACATACCAGGATATGCTCTTCAACACCGCTCTGCGCATCATGGGCGACGAAGATGCGGCAGCCGACGCCACACAAGAAGCCTTTCTCTCAGCCTTCCGTGCGATCAAATCCTTCCGCGGCGGGTCATTCAAGGCCTGGCTGTTGCGTACTGTTACCAATGCCTGTTACGACGAACTGCGCCGCCAGAAGCGTCGCCCCACCACGCCGCTTGAGCCAGAGACCGATGACGGCGAAGAAATGGAAGCCCCGCGCTGGCTGGCTGATCCATCCATGAGTCCCGAGCAAGAAATCGAAGTCGATGAACTTGAGCATGCCATCCAGCACTGTCTGGAAGCGCTGCCCGTTGAATTTCGCACCGTGGTGGTGCTAACCGATCTTCAAGGGATGGACTATAAAGAAGTAGCAGCGACCATCCGTGTACCGCTGGGCACGATCAAGAGCCGCCTGGCTCGTGCCCGCTTGCGTCTGCGCGAGTGCCTGCAGGGCTTCTGGGAACTTTTACCCGCCACTTTTCGTCTGGAAGAAGAGAACATCCGCGCATGACCCAGACACCTTCCTTCCGCGACGTAGAAAAACTTTCCGCTTATTTGGATGGACAACTCAAACCGTCCGAAATAACGCGTCTCGAATCGCGCCTCCAAACGGACCCCGAACTTGCCTCCGTTCTAAAAGACCTTCGCCAGGCTCGCAGCATTCTCCGTCAACTCCCCCAACGACGCGCCCCCCGCAACTTCACATTGACCCCGAAAATGGTCGGCCAGAAACCGCCTTTGCCGCGCACCTATCCGGTTTTCCGCTTTGCGACTGTACTTGCCACTTTACTGCTGTTCTTCACCTTTGCCACGAACTTTATGGCGCCCCGTCTGACTCGCACAGCTGCGCCTGTCGCTTATGGAATAGGCGGCGGCTATGGCAGTGGAGGCGGTGGCGAACCTGAACTTTCATCAGAAGCTGCGCCTGAGGCCGCTGCACCTGCACTGCAAGCAGCCTGCTGCCACCGAAGCACCTGCATTGGAAGCGCCTGCTCCGGCACCGACTCTGATGGCACCTTCAGCCAATGACAGCGTCCGCGCCGAACCAACGCTTCAGGCATCCGAAAAAAGTGGCATACAGCAAGCCCCCACCGGTGAAGCCTTCGCGCAACAAGCCGCGCCCCTTCAAACGCCGCAGGCCCAGCCGCTAAAACCGCCCATCAACGCAACCTGGCAGATCGTACTGGCAGGCATCGCTATCGCGAGTGGACTGATCGCCTTCATTCTCCGTTACACTGCAATCCAAAAATGGCGCGCGAAAGCCAAATAAATTTTTGCCCTCGTTGCGGGACCCCTGTCACCTTGCAAGAACGCTTCGGCAAGCTCCATGCGGTCTGCCCGCAATGTGAGTGGATTCATTTTGACGACCCGAAAGTCGCTGCGGCTGTCCTGGTAGAACAGGATAGCCGCGTGTTATTGGTACGGCGCGTCAATGAGCCCTATCGCGGCCTGTGGACGTTACCCGCCGGTTTCATCGACGCGGGTGAAGATCCGGCCCGGGCTGCCGAACGGGAATGTTTAGAGGAAACAGGCCTATCGGTCCGTGTGAAGCGCGTACTGGATGTCATTGCCGGGCGGGAACACGAGCGTGGCGCAGATTTTGTCATCGTCTACCAGGCAGAATTCTTGAGTGGTGTTTTAGCGCCCAACGATGATGCGGATGCGGTCGAATGGTTCGAAACCACAAACCTGCCTCCCCTGGCCTTTGATGCCACACACAAAGCGATAGCCTTGTACACGAAATAGGCTGATTGGACTACCGGGGTTTACTTGCGATAGACAAAAACGATGTGTATACTCGAAGTATCAACTCGTTTCATTCATTTTTTGGAGGAGAATATAATGCACGCAAAAGTCCTAAAACCATTTGTTTTTATTTTGGCGGTTATGGCGGTTGTCAGCCTGGCCTGCCTGGGTGGGAGTGGAACGCCAGCGCCGGAACCCCAACCCCCCGCTGTAGTAACAGAAGCCCCACAACAACCTGCCCAGACAGAAGAGCCTGTACAGGTGGAAGAACCCTTACAAACTGAAGAGCCTGCAGTACCTGCTGCACAGGAATTCTTTACAGAAGAATTCGATGGCGATAACGGGTATTGGAGCTATTTTGTAACCAAAAACGATATAAATGCCGATGACAGGGATGCGGCTCCCTTCACAGAAGATGGTTTCCTGATCTTCGACCTCGCTAAATACCTCAATGTATATGCGATGTATGAACCTTATACATACAAAAACGTTCGCATCGATGTTCGTGTGGACAACCGCGGTACAAACAACAATAATATCAACATGATCTGTCGCTACTCTGACGAAGGTTGGTATGAAATCTCCATCGCCAACAATGGCCTTTACTGGCTGTATGCATTCGATGGAGCCAATCAGAATTACGTCAAGATTGCTGATGGAGGATCCAACAAAATCAAGGCCGGCAAAGAAACGAATGACTACACCTTCATTTGTAACGAGCGCAATTTGATCCTATATATCAACGGTGTAGAAACCCGCACTTATACTGACAACAGATTCGTCCTGCGCGGAGGCCAGGTCGGTATAGGAGCGTCTTCTTTCAAAGACCTGCCTGTCAAGGTCGAATTTGACTACATTCAGGTTAGCGAACCGTAAAATATGGTAAGCATCGAGAAGGCCACCCAAAACGGTGGCCTTTTTTTGTTCAATTACCTTGTTCAGGAGAAGCCAGGAATGACCAATTTTGTGAGCTCCCTATTTGTATCACCACAGAGAACACAAAGCTCACAGAAAAAAACTCCGTGCTCTCGGTGTTCTCCGTGGTGAAAAAGCCATCTTATAAACCATGAATCAATTTGTCTGTGCCGTCCTGAATCACAGTAATTCATGGTCTTACGGCAAGCAATTGGTATAACTACCCCGTGATTATGCTACAATAAAAATGGATATGCAAACCGCACTCAATCTACGCCCTTCTCCCATTGCTGGAACCTGGTACGAAGGCCGACCTGAAACCCTAAAACGCAACATTGATGCCTATTTAGACAACGCGGAACTTCCTGAACTACCCGGGGACGTGATTGCTGTTGTCGCGCCCCATGCCGGACACCGCTATTCAGGGGCTGTTGCAGGTTATGCGTTTGCAGCGCTT
This sequence comes from uncultured Chloroflexia bacterium, assembly GCA_963829615.1. Lineage (GTDB taxonomy): Bacteria > Chloroflexota > Anaerolineae > Anaerolineales > Villigracilaceae > JAABUE01. The sequence goes on along the minus strand of CAWHJM010000050.1, from coordinate 30,480 downwards.
CGTGACCACGCTCCAGACCTGGTCGCCGTTATCTCGCCCATGCACCACCCGTATGCACAACCGTTAATCACCTCCAGTCATGATGCCTACGCCACCCCCCTGGGCACGATTCCCATTGACAAGCAAGCCGTGAACGAACTGGACGCTATCCTGACAAAAGAACTCGGCCTCGGCCTTTCCGCTGTTTCGCGCGACCCGGAACATTCCCTCGAGATCGAACTTCCCTTCTTACAACGTTCCCTGACATCGGATTTCAAACTGCTGCCCATCATGGTCCGCGCACAAGACCCGCGCAGTTCGCAAGAGTTGGGGAAAGCGTTGGCGAGTGTGCTGCGTGACAAAAACTTCGTCCTGGTCGCCAGCACGGACCTGTCCCACTTCTACGATCAAGAAACCGCTAAAAAGCTGGATAGCGAAATGCTGCGCCAGATCGAGGCCTTCTCGCCGGAAGGCGTCTTCGAAGCAGAGCGAACCGGCAAAGGCTTTGCCTGCGGACATGCCGCTGTAGCGGCTGTGTTGTGGGCCTCCAAAGAACTGGGGGCAAATACGGTCAAGCTATTGCAGTATGCCACTTCTGGCGACGTGACCGGGGATTATTCCGGCGTGGTTGGCTACGGGGCAGCAGCGATTTTAAAACAATCAAAATAGCTCACTCTTAAAACGTGCGCCACACTCTTTCTTGGAAATTTCAGATCCATGAAACCCTTCGCCCAAATCGCTGTTAACGTCCCGTCTGTGGCGGGCGTTTTTGATTATTCCATCCCAGATGACCTGGCGGGAAAACTCGGCGTTGGACAGTTAGTGGTGGTCCCCTTTGGAAAACAGCGCGTACAGGGCGTTATTCTGCGCTTTGTAGACCAGCCCTCCGTAGCCAATACGAAAGATATTTTTGAACTCATAGACCTGCTTCCTGTTTTGACTTCCGCACAAATTGCGCTGGCCGAGTGGATGGCGAAAGCAACGCTTTCCCCGTTGGCTGCGATCGTGAACTTAATGGTGCCAACCGGGTTGAGCCAGCAAGCGGATATTCTGTACGAGATTCGAGATTCGGGATTTGGGGACCAGGAAACTGGAACGAAATCGCAATTCCCGATTCCCAAATAGCGAATTATCATCTATCCAATCCCGCCTACTCAATCTCCTGCAAGAACGCGGCGTGCTGCGCGGGCGCCAGATCGATACCCACTTCCACAACGTAGACTGGCGAAAATCTGCTGAGGCGCTGGTGCGACGCGGCGTGCTGGAGAAAAAGTCGGTGCTGATGCCGCCGCGTGTACGCCCCAAAAATGTCCGTGTGGCGCAGTTGGCAACATCCCTCGAAACGGCCGAGTTGGAACTTCCAGACCTGGGCACAACCGAAGCCACACAGGAACGCCGCGCCGCCGCACTGCGCTATCTGATGCAGGAGTTGGACGAGGTCAACGTCTCGTGGGTGTATGCCGAAAGTGGCTGTAACCTGTCCGATTTGCAAATTCTGGCCGAACGCGGGTTGATCGTGTTGCGTGAGAACGAAATCTGGCGCGATCCGTTGGAAAAGCTTGAGAAGAGGATAGAGCATAGTGAAATCCCTGTGCTTACCCTAGAACAGGAACAAGCCTGGGAGAAAATCCAGGCAGCCTTTAATTCCCAATCTACAAATATCCCCTTCCTATTACATGGCGTGACCGGCTCCGGCAAAACCGAACTCTACATCCGCGCGGCGGAAGAAGCGGTACGGCGCGGTAAACAGGCCATCATCCTTGTTCCGGAAATCGCGCTGACGCCCCAGACCGTGCGTCGTTTCCTGGCGCGCTTTCCGGGTGAGGTCGGTCTCATTCATTCCAAGCTCTCCGAAGGCGAACGCTATGATACCTGGCGCAAGGCGCGTATTGGGCTGCTGAAAGTGATCATCGGACCGCGCAGCGCCTTGTTCGCACCCCTGCCCAAGATCGGTCTCATCGCAATAGACGAATGCCACGACGGTTCATACTACCAGTCCGAGCCGCCGTTCTATCACGCGGTCAGCGCTGCGCAGACCTATGCCCGGCTGACAGGTGCGGTCTGCATCCTGGGTTCCGCCACGCCTAGCATCGTCCAACGCTGGGATGCGGATAACGGGAAAAGTCTGCGCCTGGAATTACCCAGACGCATCGCTTCCGCGCAAGAGACAAAGCCGCATCAACACCTGGACCTGCCGCCTGTTTCCGTTATAGACATGCGCGAGGAACTCAAAGCCGGCAACCGTGGCATCTTCAGCCACGACCTGCTACAAGCTCTGGGCAAGACTCTGGAACGCAATGAGCAAGCTATCCTGTTTTTGAACAGGCGTGGCACAGCAACCTATGTTTTCTGCCGCGATTGTGGATATACGTTGAAATGTCCGCAGTGTGATACGCCACTGACATTCCATATAGAAATAAAAGAAAGGCTCGTCTGCCACCATTGCGGCTACACACGCCAGAAGCCGAAGAAATGCCCCGAATGTAGCAGTGTACAAATCCGAGAATACGGGTTGGGCAGCGAACGCGTAGAGACAGAAGTCGGGAAATTATTCCCGCATGCGCGCGTCTTACGCTGGGATTGGGAAACCACTCGTCAGAAGGATGCGCATGAGATCATCTTGAGCCATTTTGCCGGTCATCGCGCGGATGTGCTGGTCGGCACGCAAATGCTGGCCAAAGGGCTGGATCTGCCATTGGTGACCCTGGTCGGGGTGGTGCTGGCCGACGTGGGGTTGAGTCTGCCTGACCCGTTCTCGTCCGAACGCGTCTTTCAAGTATTGACGCAGGTAGCCGGACGCGCCGGGCGCAGCATCCGCGGCGGACAGGTTGTCATGCAAACTTTCCAGCCGGAGCATCCCATTATCCAGGCGGCTTCGGAGCACGATTATGCGGGTTTCTACCAGCAGGAACTGGAAGGCGCGGCGAACATTGGGCTATCCGCCCTTCGGACGACTGGTGCGGCTGGAGTACCGTCACCGGGAGAATGAGCGGGCCGAGACTGAAGCCAGGAAAACGGCCAGCAGGTTACAGGCTGAGATCGAGGCGGGTGGACGTCTACAAACGACACTGGTGGGCCCGGTTCCATGCTTTTTTTCCAAATTGCGCGGCGAGTATCGCTGGCAAATCGTACTGCGCGGGCCTAATCCGGTTGACATCTTGCAGGGTCAGAGATTCGATCCCCAAAGGGGACTCAGTGGTTGGCGGGTTGAAGTTGACCCGACATCTTTGCTATAATCGGGCTTATGGTTCTTTGGGAATTTTTGCTGTAAATCTCAACTGAATCGAATTTATTTTCCAAAGGAGAGACAATATGCAAAGCTTCAGTCGTGGCTGGTCATTTCTAACCCAGGCCTGGCAAATGGCTTTCAAGGATAAAGACTTGATCAAGCCATCGATCTATGCGCTGGGGGTGGGATTTGTCGTCTCCATCATTGGCATCATCCCCATTGTAGGCGCGTATTTGCTATTCGGCCAATCCAGCATCGGGCAAGTCCTGACGTTCGTGCTGGGCGCGTTGATGGTTTTTGTGAATTTTGTGGTCACGTACATATTTTCAGGCATGACAGCTTACCTGATTTTCGGCTATCTCTCTGAAGGCGATGGCCGCATGGATAAAGCCTGGGCAATTGTGAAGCGTGACTTCTTCGACATCCTGACCCTGGCAGCCGCTTCGACTGCAGTAAACATGCTCAAAAGTCTGGCACAGAGACGCAGCCGACGCGGCGGAGCCAACATCTTAGCCGGGATGGTGCGTTCTGCGGTAGGTTTGTTGGAAGTGCTCTGGACAGAAGCAGCTTACTTGATTTTGCCTGCGATGGTGATCGACGACTTGAATCTCAAGGACGGTGCGACACGCATCTGGGAGATCACAAAGAATAATCTTTTATTGATCGGTATCAGCACGGTCGGCGTGCGCGCGGTAACCGGCCTGATCGGTTTTGGGCTGGGCGCGATAGGAGCCGTTATAGGCTTCGGCGTTGGCTACGGCATCATTGCCGTGCTGGGAACAGGCGTGGCCGGGCTGGTGATCGGCATCGGCCTGGGCGCGATGATTTTCTTCGTCTTCGTATTGGTTGCCAGCGTCATCAGCAGCTACACCGGCATTGCCTATCACACCTGCCTTTATATTTGGGCTCGTGAAGCGGAAAAGGCGCAGGCTGCAGGTCAATCCATTCAGGTGGCGGCTCCGGCTCCGTTGGCCGCTGTATTGGGCTAGCTCATGACAAAACCATTAGGACCCCGCCGCGAAGTATTGACCTGGAGCGATGTCGATCGCCTGATTGACCATTTACTACCGCAGTTCCGCCGCGAGTTCACAGCCATGGTGATGATCACGCGCGGCGGTATCATCCCCGGCGGCATGTTGGCCGAAGCGATGGATATCACCCACCTGCTGACCGCCGCGGTGGACTTCCCCGGCCAGTCTGAGCAGGAACAGAATAAATTGATGGTCTGGCCGGATTTCATCCAATTTCCCAGCGATGAATTGTTACGCGGACGCCCGACCCTGATCGTCGATGATGTCTGGGGTTCGGGGCGCACCATCACGGCGGTGAAAAATCGCGTTTCGTCCGCGGGTGGCTTCCCGGAGACTTGCGTCTTCCACTTCAATCCCCATCGCAATCTGTTCGGAAAAGTCCGCCCGGATTATTATGCTGCCGTCACTGATGCTTACATCATCTTTCCCTGGGAGATCGACCGCGGACCGGATAAAGTCATTCTGGGCACATTTGAACCTTGATCCATGCACATCATCAGCGTTGAGCCGGCCAAGAAACGAAAGTTGCTGCACAAAAACGAGTACTTCGAGGGGCTGGATGACAGCTTGCTCGACCAGGTTGCCGAACACATGCAACTACGCGAGTATGCGCGCGGCGAAACGCTTTTCTGGGAGGACGATCCTTGCGCAGGGTTGCACATCATCGAGCAGGGTTTTGTGAAACTGTACCGGCTCTCCCCGCAAGGACGCCAGTACATCGTGCGTGTGTTGCAGGAAGGCGATACCTGCAACGAAGTCCCCACCTTTGACGGTGGCAGGAACCCGGTCAATGTAGAGGCGTTGGAACCGACGCGCGCGTGGGTCATCCAGGCCGACATCCTGCGCGAACTGCTGGTGCGGCATCCTGAATTCGCTCAAAAGGTCATCAACAACCTGACAAAGCAATTGCGCGGGCTGGTCAAAATGGTCAGCGAGATGGCTTTTTACCAGGTCACGCACCGGCTGGCACGCCTGATCAGCGAGCAGTCGCCGGACGAACTGAGCGGCACGCCCTGGACCCAGGAACAGCTTGCAGCCCGGCTGGGAACCGTCCGTGAAGTGGTGGCACGTTCACTTAAGGAATTGGAACGCAGCGGCGCGATCAACGTAGATAAACGCCGCATCGAAGTTTCGGACCCAGACGTGCTTGCGCAGTGGGCGCAGCCGTGGAATTGAAATTATTGAGAATACGTTCTGCCCTTCCAGGTAACCCCCTTACCCGATAGAACATTCCATGCAGACGTTAACATCATGGCCGCAAAGACGCCCGCACCGAGTGGCGTGGTCAGCGCGTACCAGGATGGAATGCCCATGCCGCGTGATGCCAGAATTCGCCAGTAGATCAGATAGCCCCACAGCGCCAGCGCTTCGATGAGCACCACGCTTCCTTCCAGGCTCGAACCTGCCACCGTTAAAACGACACCCCAGATCACCCAGGCCGGTAACAGTAATGCCGCCGTGAAAGCCAGAAACGCTCCGAAGACGCCCAATAATAACAAGCCCCGGTCATCGCGCAGGCCGAGATAGATGTTCTTCGTCCAGCCTTCCCACATCTCCGCAAGAGACGTGTACATACGCGTGGACGCCACCTGTCGCCCATCGGCAACCACCAGCCGGTAACCTTTCCCTTTGACAAGCACCGCCAAATCCTTATCTTCCACAATCGAGCCTTTGATGGCCGCATGTCCGCCAACCGCTTCGTAGACAGAGCGTTTGATGAAAATGAACTGCCCGTTGGCAATCGCATCCTTGCGCCTGGGATCATTGACCTTGCGCGGCGAAAACCCGACCGAGAGCGCCAGCATGACCAGCGGCAACACCGCCCGCTCCCAGAAGGTCAGCATGATCTGACGGGTCATGATCGTGAACAGGTCAGCATTTGTTTCAATGGCTTTGGCATACACCGCCGCCAGCGCATCGGGTGTGACGAAGGTGTCCGCGTCCACGAAGCACAGCCACTCGCCGCGCGCCGCGGCCGCAGCCTGGGTCAGCGCATGGGGTTTCCCGGCCCAGCCTGGAGGAAGTTCGGAACCGCTGATAACGCTTATGCGGGAGTCTGATGCCGATAGCCCGGATAAAATCTCTGGCGTGGAATCCGTCGAACGGTCATCCAAAACAATGATTTCAAAGTTGGGATAGGTCTGCGCCAGCAAAGCTTCCACACAACGCCCGATGTTGCGCGCCTCGTTGCGGGCCGGCACACAGACTGAGATGAGCGGAGATTCATCGGGCGGCGGCGATGGCTCCACCACAATATCAAGCTGGTACTGGTTATGCATCCAGGTGACGATGATAAGACCGGACAGAAAGAAGAGAGAAGAAAGAAGAATATAGATCATGGAGTTAAGTCAATCAGTGCATCGCACCATGTTTAGCGGGGAAACTTACCTCGATAAGATTCACCGCCAAAACGGATGACCCTGACGGTATGGTGCGACGCACCTTTGCTAAATCACACTTACCACCGACCCCCGTGCCGTCTTCTCCACCTCGATGCGCGTTGGGAAAGGCATCTTTCAACTCTTCCAAATGCGTGATCACTAAAATCTTTGCAAAATCGTCCTTCACTAAATTGATGGCTTCGATCAAGACGCTGTCTGCCCTGGATATCCTGCGAGCCGAAGCCCTCGTCGATGACCAGCGTTTGCAAGCGTGCGCCTTTGCGTTGGGCCAGCACTTCCGAGAGCGCCAGCCGGATGGCAAAATTCACCCGGAAGGCCTCGCCGCCCGAATACATTTCGTAATCGCGCACTCCAGCTCCGTCGCTGATCTGGATGTCAAGCGTTTCTTTCATATCTTCACGCTTCTTGTCCTTATACTCAGCCTGGGTTACGAAATCGAATGCTCATCTGCCCGTCACTCAGGCGGTCGAGCAGTTCGTTGGCGCGCGTCTCGATCTGCGGCAGCGCCTGCTCGATCAACAGTGCCGGGACGCCGTCCTTGCCAAAAGCACGTTCCAACGTCTTGTGACGGGCAATCTGGTGCAGCAACTCTTCCCGACCGGTTGCATAGTCGGCTTTGCGTTTTTTCAGGTCGGACAGCACATCCACTTTCTGGCGCGCCGCGCCCACATCCTGTGTCAATCGGTTTTCCTGCTCTTGCAAGCGCAGCAATTCATCCATGGCAGCCTCTACGTCAGGAGCCTGCGCCTCGGAGGCAGCCAGGATCGCCGCGGCTTCATCATGCTCTTTCTGCTGCGCCCCAATTTCCGCTCCCCGCTTTTCGATTTCCGACTTGAGATTGGCGATCTCGTCTTCGATGGGTTTGAGCGCGGCGCGCGCTTTCTCAAGATTTTGATATTCTTCTTCGGCAACGCGTTGCTCGGATTCGGCCTTGCGCGCGGCATCATGTGCGGCAGCATCGTAGCCGAGCGCGGCCAGTTCTTTGTCCACTTCCTTGAGTTGTTTCCGGGCTTCTTTGGCAAAATCTTCTTTTTCCAGGCTTTTGGACACTTCTGTCAGGCGTTTCTCGCCCGTGGACTTCCATTCATCGGTCTGTTTTTGCAGTGTTTCCAGGCGTTCGGTAAGCTGGGCAATCGTGGTAGAGGTAGATTGGCGTTCCCTTTCAACAGATGCGAAATCCGTGATTTGCGATTCGTAGTTCGTGATTTGCTCGGCAAGCGCCTTCATCTCGGCGGTATTGGCGCGGTAACGGTCGCCTTGCGTTTTGCCTTCGGCTTCTAACCCGGCCAGCGTGGATTTGCGATGTTCCTCGCTCAAATCCTGCCCGCACAGTGGACAGACTGCGCCTTCGGTAGCGGAGAGCCGGTCGATGCGCGACTTCAACTCGTCCATCTGGACTTTGAGCGTCTGGTTCTCCGCCTTCAGCTCAGCCATTTTCTCGCGCGCGGTTCCGGCCTGTTTTTCCAATTCTTCGCGCTCAGCCAGCTTTGTTTCGGCCTCAGCCAGCGACTTCTTGGCAGTATCGATCTTTTCATTCAAGTTATTGATTACTGGTAACTGGTTACTGATTACTGAATACTGCCCACTGAGAGCATCCCGCTCCTGCTCCAATTTGGCCTTCTCGACCGCAATCTCTTCCAACAGCGGCTGACGATGTTTCTCATGCTCGCGGAACTGCGTTGCAACCTCGTCCATGCGTTCGGACTCCGCCCGGGCCTGTTTCCATTTCTCGTAAGCGGATTCCACTTCGGCAGCGCGGTTAACGAGGTCAGCATAGGTGGCGCGTTCGGCTTCTCGTCCGGCGAGACGGGTTTGCAGTCCGGAAAGATGCGATTGGGATCGTTCGAGGGCAGTGGCCAACGTCTCGACCAGTCTGCGCTGGTTTTCGAGCGAAGCGGTCACTTTCTTCATATTCTCCAGCGCGGACTCCTGCGATTTCCGCAAGCTCGTCAATCCTTTGAGATTACCTTCCAATTCGGACAGGCGCGCTTTGCGTTCCTCTTCTTCAGCCAACTCATTGTCAATTTCGGTGATGCGCCCGTCAATGTTCCCGACCTCGTTTTCAAGGCCCCGACGACGCTCAGCGGTGCGGACGCGGTAAGTCTCCCAGGCTTCAAGACCCAGGATACTGCCGAGCACTTCCTTGCGCTTGCTGGCGGTATGCTGGGTGAACTGGTCAGCCTTGCCCTGCAAGAAGAAAGCCGCGTTGACAAAAGTTTCGTAGTCCAGCCGCAGAATCTGTTCGATGCGCGCCTGTGTTTCACGCAGGGTCCGTTCGGTAAGCGGACGCCAGGTGCCATCATCCTGCACCTGGAACTCCAACGAGGTTCCCTTGCCCTTCGGCAAACTGCGCTGCACACGATAAACATTTCTTCATAAAAAAATGTAAATGCAACTTCAGCCGCAACGGATTGCAGGTTGACAACCGAGTCATCGCGTTTGCGCGCCTGTCCAAACAACGACCAGGTGATCGCATCCAACAGGGACGATTTGCCGGCCCCGTTCGAGCCGGAGATACAGGCCAGGTCGAAGGTGGTGAAATCCACTTCGACGGGCTCACGATAAGAAAGGAAACCGGAAAGATAGAGTTTTAAAGGAATCATCGCAAACGAATTATACCCGTGAGAACAACACGGCACAGGTGACCAGTGCCGGGCAAGACATACCAGTTGTCTTCATCATTTTTTCTTGCAACCTTTCACCTGTTTACTTGTTACATCCATCGAGTGATGTTATCATCCATCATCATGCTTGAAGTCGAATCCACCCGCTCGCGCAGAAGGCTGATTCTCCTGGTGGTCACGCTCGCCACCTTGCCATGTTATTGCCTGGGCTGGATCGCGGTACAGTTGGCTCCCAACCCCAATGCCATCACCCCGACTGCCACTATTACACCTGTCACTGCGACCGCTACTGAAACTTTGAGTATTTTTACACCTACCGGCACTCTGACGCCCATCATCTTGACCGAGACGGCCTCGCCCACTTCCACCGAAACGCTCACCCCAACCATCACCGATACTCCATTCCAGCCAGCAACACTTACTTCTACCTCAACACCAACAACGACCAATACAGCAACTGTCATACCAACATTCACGCCCTCGATAACGCCAACCTTTACCCTGACGCCAATGCCATCTTTTACGCCCACAATTACCAATACGCCGACCGCCACATCTACCTCCTTCAAACACTCCAACTCCAAGCGTTACGCCCTTCCCTTCGGCAACTCAATAAGACAACATCCCACATCCGTTTTGATGACAAATATCCTTCCATTTTTTAAATCCCTGTTATCTGTGCCCGGCCTTTCAGGCTATGAATCTCCCGTCGCGCGTTTGGTTGAAGCTGAGTGGCGTCCACTGGTGGACGAACTCAGCCTGAGCCGGCTTGGCTCAATACACGGGCTCAAAAGGGGCGCGGGAGAAGACCCGCGCCCGTCCATTATGCTGGCCGCTCACATGGATGCCATTGGTCTGATGGTCACGCAGGTCGAAGATGGCTTCCTGCGCATTACATCGGTCGGCGGTGTGGACCCGCGCATCCTGCCCGGACAGAGCGTGATGGTTCATACCGATAAGGAAGACTTACCCGGCGTGATCGTCATGCCGCCCGCCAGACTGCTCCCGGATGGAGCCGGAGACGGCGTGGTGGACATCCCGCATCTTTTCGTGGACGTGGGCCTGCTCCCGTCAAAGGTGGCGAGTCTCGTCCACGTCGGGGACCTGGTCTCTTTCGGAACGGAAGCAGTTGAAATGTCCGGAGAGATCGTGAGCGGACATTCGATTGACAACCGCGCCTCCGTAGCCGCCCTCACGCTTTGCTTACAGGAACTGCAGTCCAGGTCACATGCATGGGACGTCTAGGCTGTGGCTACTGTTCAAGAAGAGATCAATTACAATGGCGCGTACACGTCCACTTTCCAGTTGAGGCCTGACCTGGCAATTGCGATTGACGTCACCTTCGCAAAAGGCCCCGGCGCAAATGACTGGCAGGCCTTCCCGCTTGGCAAAGGTCCCACCTTTGGGTATGGCCCGAACATCCATCCTTACCTGTTCAAACAATTCAAGGAACTGGCCGAGCGATTGGAAATCCCATACGCGACCGAGATCATGCCAAAATCATCTGGCACGGATGGCATGGCCATGCAGATCACGGCTGAGGGCATTCCCAACTTTGTGTTGGGCATCCCCATCCGTTACATGCACACGCCCGTTGAAATGGTGACGCTAAAAGACATCCAGCGCGCCGGGCGGCTGGTGGCGGAATTCATTGCCGGGCTGGAACCTGACTTTATCAGCACGATCACCTGGGACGATTGATGATGCCCGTATCACAGCCAACGATCGGAAACACCCAATTCAAATTGCTGGAAAAACTCTGCAATGCCTGCGCCGTCTCGGGGGATGAAGGCGAAGTACGCAAGATCGTTTTAGAAGAAATAAAAGCCTATGCTGATGACGTCAAAGTAGATGCACTCGGCAATGTGCTGGTGACCAGGAAAGGCAGCGGGAAGAACCGTTTGCGCGTGATGCTGGATGCTCACATGGACGAGGTTGGTTTCATCCTGGTGGCTGACGAAGGCGATGGGCTGTTCAGTTTCCAAACTGTGGGCGGCATCGATCCGCGTCACCTGCCCGGCAAGCCAGTACTGGTCGGAAAAGAGCATCTCCCCGGCGTGATTGGGATGAAACCTATTCACCTGGCGGATTCAGGCGAACTCAAACGGAAGCCTTCGATTGACTCTTTGCGCATCGACCTGGGTCCCAATGGGAAAGCCAAGCCCGGAGAGTGGGCTACTTTCGCCACAAAGTTCCAGCGCATTGGGCCTTCGATCATGTCCAAAGCCATCGATGATCGCATCGGCGTAGCAACTTTGATCGAGTTAGTCAAACATGCGCCGGCAAACATCGATCTGTTGGCGGCCTTCACCGTGCAAGAGGAAGTCGGCTTGCGTGGCGCACAAGTCGCGGCTTACGCCTTCAACCCGGATTTAGCCATCGCCATCGACTCGACACCCGCCCACGACCTGCCCAGACACGATGGCGCAGAAAACACAGTCTACAACACAAAACTGGGATTGGGCCCGGCGATTTATGTTTACAACCGCTCCACCATCGATGACCCGCGCCTGGTACGCTTCTTGAAAGAGACCGCCGAAACCGCAGGCATCCCGTATCAAATCCGCCAACCGGGCGGCGGCGGGACGGATGCCGGCGCGATCCAGCGCACGCACAGCGGCGTGCCGGTTGTCTCGGTCTCGGTGCCACACCGTTATACGCACTCCCCTATCAGTATCTCGCGTGTGGATGATTGGAAAAACACACTCAACCTTTTATTTACTGCTTTAGGACAGATAACGCCCAAAGTACTTACAGAAAGATAATCTTATGAACGGTTTAATTGCTTTGGTTGGTGCCGGGGAATATTTGCCGGTAATGAACGAAGTTGACCGCCACCTGCTGGCTTCGGTGAACACAAATGGACGTGCCCCGCGCGTGGTCTGTTTGCCAACCGCTGCCGGGCAGGAAGGCGATGAAAGTGTGGGCCGCTGGCTGCGCATGGGCGTGGAACACTTCCAAGCCCTGGGCACGGAAGTGACTCCTGCCCGCATCATCGACCGCGAGTCCGCGGACGACCCACAATGGGAAGAAGCCTTGGAGAACGCCGATCTGATCTACTTCTCCGGCGGCAACCCGATGTATCTGTACGAGACCATGCAAGGCAGCCGTGCCTGGACTGCCGCCCAAAAGGCCTGGGAGCGCGGCGCTGTCTATGCCGGGTGTTCAGCCGGCGCGATGATCCTCGCCCAAAAAGTCCCAAACTTCCGCGCAGCAGGTTTGACTTCGATGGATGCCTTTCAAATCGTGCCTGCCACGTTTGTCATCCCGCACTTCGACCGTATGCGCGGGCTGTGGTCAGCCTACCTGTTCGGCGTCCGCCGCCAGTTGAAGGAAGGACAGTTCATCCTGGGCGTGGACGAGAATACCGCCCTGGTCGGTAAGCTGGATGAAGGAGCCTGGCAGGTGATGGGACAAGGCAAAGCTCACATCATCACCCGCGACAGCCAGCAAGATTTCATCGCCGAGCAAGAAGTGTTACTTGGTTCCTGAGCGGAGCGAACGCCAGGGAGCGCAGTCGAAGGACATTTTCCGATATACTAAAAAGTAATTGGAAGCGGAGTCCAAAGTCTCCGACTTTGGCAGCAAAATCTGGAGATTTTGCACTCCAACTAACGATATTTGAGTGCTCCCCATTTTCCAGGCACACTGCAAGCACATATCATTCTGTGGTACAACATCCTTTGAAAACTCTATGAAACAACTCATCCAAAAACTAACCGAAACCTTCAGCCCATCAGGCTATGAAGACGCCATCCGCGAAGTCATCCTGGCTGAAATCAGGCCCCTGGCAGACGAAATCCGTGTGGATGCGCTGGGCAATATCATCGCACGCAAAGGCGAAAAAGCCGCAAAAGGCCAGCGCGTTATGGTCGCCGCCCATATGGACGAAATTGGCCTGATTGCCACGCACATTGACGAGAACGGCTTCGTACGCTTCACCACCGTTGGCATTCCCTTCGCACGCTACCTGTTGGGCGGACGCGTCCGCTTTGTAAACGGGGTACAGGGCGTCATCGGGTCAGAACGCCCGGACAAACGCAATGAAATTCCCCCTGCGGACAAGCTGTTCATTGACGTGGGCGCAAGCGGTAAAAAGGATTGCCCGGTCAAAGTGGGTGATGTGGCTGCCTTCGAGCGTCCATTCGTTGAGATGGGCACGCGGCTGGTCGCCAAGTCGCTGGATGACCGTGTCGGGGTGGCTATCGCTATCGAAACGCTGCGCAGGCTCAAGCCGAGTCCGAACGAGGTGTACTTCGTCTTCACCGCACAGGAGGAAGTCGGCGTGCGTGGGGCAACCGTTTCCGCTTATGGAGTCGATCCCGAAGTCGGTATCGCCGTCGATGTCACACCCGCTGGCGACACGCCCAATCCGATCCGGCGCGATATCGCTCTGGGAAAAGGCCCGGCGATCAAGATCAAGGATTATATGATGCTATCCGACCCGAAAGTGGTCACATGGATGGAAGGCACCGCTCAAAAAAACAAGATTCCCACTCAGCGCGAAGTGTTCACCGGGGGCAGCACCGACGCACGCGCCATCCAGCTTACTCGCTCCGGCGTGCCTACTGGCGGGCTGGTCATCCCCTGCCGCTATGTACACTCGCCCTCCGAGATGGTAGATTATAGCGATGTTGAGAACGCGGTCAAATTGCTGACAGCCATGCTTAACGCACCGATTGACTTAGGATAATGCGACGATTTCTGAACTCTTGCGATTTTTCTGTCTCTACTGACTGGCTGCGCCAATATCTCTTCGCTACTTTCCACGCCTGAACCTGCCACCGTACCCGCAAGCACCAACACCCCTACCACAACTCCCACAGTCCCTGCCACTTCAACAGTCACACCCGGCGGACCGCATATATTGCGTCTTTGGGTTCCACCACAATTCGACCCCGCGGCAGAGACACCCGCCGAGCATCCTGCTCCAAAAAAGGCTGGATGAGTTCGTTGCCCGCCGCCCAGGACTGCAAATTGAAGTACGCGTCAAATCCGAGAGTGGAACCAGTAGCCTGCTCAATGCGCTGACAGCCACCCGCTCGGCTGCGCCGTCCATCATGCCAGACTTGGTGGCGCTTTCGCGCGCTGACCTGGAATCGGCCACAGCCAAAGGATTGCTGCATCCGCTGGATGGCCTGACGACTCTGCCAGACGATCCCGACTGGTATCCCTATGCGCGGGAAATGGCACACATCCAGAATACCACCTACGGCTTGCCCTTTGCAGGCGATGCGTTGGCGCTGGTTGGATACCGTTATCCAATACCATCGGCCTGGAGTGATTTAAAAAAAGACACGCTATTTATCTTCCCGGCTGCCGATCCGCACGCGCTGTTCACCTTATCGCTCTATCTCTCGGCTGGCGGCACCTTGCAGGACAGTCAAGGTCACCTGGCTTTGGATGAAACTATTATGGCCGAAGTACTTTCCCTGTACCCATCCTTTACAGAAAACGGATTAATGCCCCCGAACATTGTTGATTATCAAGATGATGAACAGGCCTGGAACGCTTTTCGCGAACAACGTGGCAACCTGGTCGTTAGCTGGACATCGCGTTTCCTAAAAGAGCAGACCCTTCCACTGGCGCTGGCGCCTCTCCCCGGCCTGGATACTGGTCAATATACCCTGGCGACCGGCTGGAGTTGGGCCTTAGCCGGTTCCAACACGAACAATCAGCCGCTGGCCGTTGAGCTGGCAGAGTTCCTGTCAGACAGCCAGTTCTTAGCGGAATGGACCCAGGCGGCAGGGTACCTCCCCACGCGACCAACAGCTTTATCGTCCTGGAGCGATGCGCGAACACAGACGATTTTGAGCCAGGCGGCCGAATCCGCAAATCTGATCCCGGGCGAGGACTTGCTCGTCACCGTCGGACCGTTATTTGCTGAAGCTACACTTGCCGTCATAAATGGAGAGCAATTACCTACTGAAGCGGCGCAATCCATCGTCGAACAACTAAAATGACCTGTTGCGAAATTTCATGATTTCATATCAAACGTTAACACTACCATGTTAGAATCTTTAAGGATAAAAAGAAAAGGAGATACATTATGCAAATCAGTAAAGCTATGGTTGATCTGATAAATGAACAGATTGCTCATGAATTAATCGCATCCAACCAATACCTTCAACTTGCCACATATTTTGACGGGCAAGCTCTGCGCAAATTATCTGCATTCTTCTATAAGCAATCAGGAGAAGAACGCGAGCACGCTTTGAAATTTGTACATTACCTGACCGAGGTTGGAGCGGATGTCCGTATCCTGGAAATTCCCGCGGCAAACTATGACGTTAATTCTGCCGAGCAGGCTTTTCAAATATCATTGGATTGGGAAAAGGAAGTGACTCGCCGCATCCACGCTATGATGGATCAGGCAGTCAGCGAGAAGGATTACGCTTCGCAGGCTTTCCTGCAATGGTTTGTAACGGAGCAAGTTGAGGAAGAGTCCACAATGGAAACGATGTTACAAGTTGTTCAAAAAGCCGGTGAAAAGAACTTACTGATGGTAGAAGCCTACATGACACACAGCGGATAATCGGATTTTGCTTCACATTTGGTCGCATACGCAGTTTGCATGCGACAATTTCGAAGCGTTGTCTTAAGCAAACAGGCTCCCGGTTGGGAGCCTGTTCTGCTTTCAATCATCTTCTTTCTTTTCTTCTTCATCACCTTTATTCTTATTCATGTTGGCCATTATCAAGGCTACGCCTGCGCCTAGCGCGAATGCGCCGCTTGAGCCGGGGCTGGCAAAGTCAGTCAATCCGATCAGCAAACCAAAGAAACCCAACGCCAGGGCAATTTGCAACTGCCAGTTGGCCTTCTGATAAGCATCCAGCACAAACCGGCCAATTGCGAAACCAAAGACTAAAAAGCCGAGCCCGCGCAGCAAAAATCCCAATACAGCCAATATCGCATTGAAGTTGAACATAACGTCCTCCTTGTAAATTTATTTTACGTCCAGGCCCAGATCATCCACAGGCCAATCATTACCACCCCAATTGTAATACGGATGCCAATCGACCAGCCCCAGCCCACCATCAAGGACCAGGCTACGTTCAGCGCTTCTCGCCACTTCTTGAGCTTGAGAAACTCGACCAGAAACACACTTACCGGCGCAGCAATCAAGCCCGCAATGGGAGAGAGGGTCAAGCTGAATACAAGGCTGGCAACATACCCCGTCCCAATCGCAAGCCAGGAGGCGCCGCTCTCGCGTGCTTTTTTGCCCATCATAATGTTGTCACTCACATTGCCAACGATCGCCAAAATGGTGACAAGGATAAAGATAATCCAACCTTTGACGCCAAAGCCAGAGACAAGTCCCATAAATCAATATGACCAGCCAATTGATGACCAGTCCCGGAAAGACAGGAACGATCAACCCGATGGTGCCAACAATCAGCGCAAACAGGGTCAGCGTTTGAACGCCAACATGCAGCCAGAATTCGAGGTCAGGAGGCATAGGGTCTCCAACTGTGGACGATGAACATTGAACATCATTCATCGTCCACAGTCTATGGTTTATGGTTTGATGATGTCGATACCGCCCATCCAGGGACGCAGCGCTTCAGGCACGACGATGGAACCGTCCGCCTGCTGGTAATTTTCCATGACCGCGATCAACGTGCGCGGTAAGCCCAGCCCCGAACCATTCAGGGTGTGCGGGAACTGAACCTTACCGCCTTCCGTAGGCCGATAACGGATGTTTGCACGCCGCGCCTGGAAATCGGTCACATTCGAGACCGACGAAACTTCCAGCCACTCGTCACAGCCAGGAGCCCAGGCTTCGATATCATAAGTAATGGCCGAGCCAAAACCGATGTCGCCTGTACACAACTGCTTGACGCGATACGGGATGCCCAGGTCGGCGCAGGTTTGTTCGGCGTTTTCGCGCATCTTTTCCAACCAGTCATCCGACTCTTCGGGCTTGCAATATATGTACATCTCGACCTTATCGAACTGGTGTCCGCGCTTGATGCCGCGCACATCCCGTCCGGCACTCATCTTCTCACGCCGGAAGCAAGGCGTATAGCCTGTATACCGACGCGGCAAGTCGGCTTCTTCCAGGATTTCATCCATATGATAGCCGGTCAACGGAACTTCGGCAGTCGGTACGAAATACAGGTCTTCCTCGTGGTCTTTGTACAGGTTGTCAGCGAACTTGGGCAGTTGGCCTGCGCCGTAGACCGTTTCGGTCTTGACCATGAAGGGCAGGTATTTTTCGGTGTATCCCTGGCGGATATGCAGATCAAGCATGTAGGCGATCAATGCGCGCTGCAAACGTGCGCCGGGACCGCTGAGAACGTAGAAACGCGAACCGGTAATCTTCGTCCCGCGTTCGAAATCGATGATGCCAAGTTCCGGGCCCAGGTCCCAATGTGCCTTTGGGGTGAAATCGAACTTGCGTGGCTCGCCCACCGTTTTGATGACGACGTTCTCATCCTCGTCCACCCCATAGGGTGTGCGTTCATCCGGGATATTAGGCAGGTTGGACATGAGCGACTGGAGTTCAGCATCTACTGCTGCCAGCTCCGCATCCATGACGCTGATCTTGTCCCCGACGGCGCGCATCGCATCGATCTTGGACTGTCGGGCGGTTGCATCTTTCATCTGGCCGATCTCTTTCGAGACAGCATTCCGCTCCGCCTTGAGCGTCTCCACTTCGGTCAGTAGTGTACGGCGCTTCTCATCCAACTCCAGAATGGAATCGACCGGCGAGTCGTCCATCTGGCGGTCTTTGAGCGACTTACGGACAACATCTGGTTGCTCGCGGATAAGGTTGATGTCTAGCATGGTAGTACCTCCTGTATAGCTGTCAGCGTTCAGCTTTCAGCATAAATAGAATACGCCCCTGTCCTGGCAGGACGAGGGGGCGTCTCGTGGTACCACCTGCGTTCATTATCACCCCCTCTCCTTTCAGGAGAGGGCCGGGGTGAGTTCACTCACGGCAATAATCTCGGCTAGCGCTGTAACGGGCGCGTTCCCGGCTCTCTTACGATAGCGTTCTTCGCGTATCCCTGCGAGAGCGACTGCTCTGTGGAGCGATTTAGCAAATCGCCTTACAAAGCACCGGAGGGGAGTTCACCGCCTGGCTGCCTGCCTCACACCAAACCAGCAGGTCTCTGAACAGTTGCGCGGATACTTATCTCCGGGTGGGTCTTTCTAATAGGTTGGATTATACCCAACTGGAGAGGGATGTCAAGTTTCGCAAAACTTGTATAATCAAAAAATCGCGCCAAAGGAGCCAATATGTTACCCAAAATGCAAAACTACGATCAGAGTTTGCCTTACGTTTTCCGCCTTATCGGCAAACACAGTGAAAACGGCATTGAAAGTCAACTGCTGGTTACGTCCAGTCCATTCGGATACCGGCGCATGGCTGAGTTGATCCGGCCTGAAGGTCAAACGCCCTGCGCGGCCATCCTGTATGTGCACTGGTACGAGCCGGAGTCACATGATTCAAACCGAAGCCAATTCGTGGCTGAAGCCACTGAAATGGCAAAACGCGGCGCAGCCTGCCTGCTGATCGAAACCATGTGGTCTGACCCGGATTTTTTCCTGAAGCGCACCCAGGATGATGACATGCAAAAATCAATTCAGCAAGTAGTAGACATCCGCCGCGCGATGGATTTCCTGCTGGCGCAACCTAATATAGACCCTGGCCGCTTTGCATATGTAGGGCATGACTTCGGCGGCATGTACGGTGTGCTGGCTGGCAGCCTAGACAAACGCCCAACGCACTATGTCATCATGGCAGCCACGCCTCGTTTCCCGGACTGGTACCTGTATGCCCCTAAATTAGAGGGAGAGGCGCGAGAAACGTTTATCCATCAAATGGCTGAAATCGATCCGATCACCCACGTGGGAAACCTTTCCCCCGCCTCTATACTGTTCCAATTTGCCACGGACGATTTTCACGTACCGCGCGAACGGGCTGAAGAATTCTTTGCCGCTGCCAGAAAGCCGAAAGAGATTCACTGGTATGAAGCTGGACACGGTTTAAACGAGGAGGCCACACAGGGACGGATAGCGTGGCTTACCTCCAACTTGCCACTTGGTAGATAGAATTAATGCTCACGCAGGCACTATATCCCTGAAAAATGGAAAGAGCGGCCAGAGACCGCCCTGAAGCTAAAATTCCAGCATTGTCGAAAGTTACCAACAGGTCATCTAGTTCTAGTATCGCCGCCATCAGGATTCCCCACAAAGTATTCTGTTGTAGCCTGCCCCGGCTGGCTGATGCCCTCGCGCTTGATCACTTTCCACAACGTCAGCAAGATGATTTTGATATCCAGCCAGAACGACCAGTGGTCTACATACCAAACGTCTAAAGCAAATTTATCCTGCCAGGTGATGGCATTGCGCCCGTTGACCTGCGCCCACCCCGTCAGTCCGGGATAGGCATCGTGGCGGCGCATCTGCTCGGGCGAGTAACGCTCAAGATATTCCATCAGCAGCGGGCGCGGGCCGACCAGACTCATCTCGCCACGCAGAATGTTGAAGAGCTCGGGCAATTCGTCCAGACTGAGGGCGCGCAGGAAACGCCCGAGACGAGTCAAACGTTGGGAGTCCGGAAGCAGGTTTCCGGCTGAGTCTGAAGCGTCTGCCATTGTCCTGAATTTATAAATGAAGAAAGGCTGTCCTTTATATCCCGGTCGCTGCTGGCGAAAAAAAATCGGGGTCCCAAGAAAGATACGCACAGACAATGCCGTCAATAGCGCGAAGGGCCAAAGCAAAATCAGTCCTAATGAGGTTAAAATCAGATCAAATATGCGCTTGCTGACGGGCAAACCGGATGGGAAGAACATAGAAGGATTTTATCAAACTTTGTGGTATATTCTGCGTGGGAGCATAACATGAATGAACGAATTTTGATAATCGAAGACGATCAGGCTATCTTGAAGCTTTTGCAGCGAGGCCTGGCTTACGAGGGGTACACGGTCGATACGGCCATGGATGGACGTACGGGCTTGATTTTGGCACGTGACCATACACCGGACCTGGTCATCCTGGATTGGATGTTGCCGGGCATGGATGGGCTGGATGTTTGCCATCGTCTGCGCACAGGCGGCTCGATCCCGATCCTGATGCTGACAGCCAAGGATACGGTGCAAGACCGCGTCCAGGGGCTGGATGCCGGTGCAGATGACTATATGGTCAAGCCATTCAACCTGGACGAGTTGCTGGCACGCGTGCGTGCCCTGCTGCGTCGCACCCAGCCGGAACGCATCCCGGTGTTGAAATTCGCCGACCTGACGCTGGATACCGGCTCCAGGCAGGCATCGCGGGGAAGCCGGGTGGTCTCGCTGACGGCCAAAGAGTACGAATTGCTCGAACTATTTATGCGCCACCCCAAACAGGTGATGACGCGTGAAGTCATTTTCGACCGTGTCTGGGGATACGATTTTGGCGGCGAGAGCAATGTGCTGGAAGTGTACATCCGCTACCTGCGACAAAAGCTGGAGGCCGATAGCGAAGCACGCTTGATCCATACAGTTCGCGGCGTGGGCTACGTCTTACGGGAAGAGTAATTTCCAAAAGACCGGGCGACTTGGCCCGGTCTTGTTGATATTATGTCGCTGCGTTCACGCCTGACCCTGTTATATTCATCCCTGGTAATGGGGATTTTGTTGGTTTTCGGTTCGGCTGTTTATGTACTGGTCAGCATTTTGCTCATCAACCATATCGACAACCTGCTGGCGACCACGGTAAAGGACATCGTCAGTGTGACCAGGGTCAATCCGGTGGGGGACATCAGTGTGATCAAGTTTCCTCCACTGAATATGACTGCCAACGTTTACGTGCAGATTTGGGGACGAAATGG
Source organism: uncultured Chloroflexia bacterium (assembly GCA_963829615.1). Taxonomy (GTDB): domain Bacteria; phylum Chloroflexota; class Anaerolineae; order Anaerolineales; family Villigracilaceae; genus JAABUE01. Next base: position 9,394 of record CAWHJM010000050.1, on the reverse strand, counting down.
GAGGTTGATGACCTCCTCGCCAAGTCTTTCACAACTCAACGAATCGCTCGACCCCGATAACCTGAGCATCACTCGACCGGTGTATCACGAAACTGGTTTTCGGGGTGTGCATCTACGTGTGCTTAACACACCATTGATCATCGAAGGTCGCCCGGTGGGCACGTTACAGGCCGCAGCCAGCCTGGACGTGGTAGATGCCGCTCGCGAAGTCCTGCTATACATCATGGCTATTGCAACCATCGTGGCGGTGCTCCTGGCCGCATTTGGCTCCTGGGTGGCGGTTGGCAGAGCGCTGTCCCCGCTCGACGCTATTACAGAGACAACCGAACAGATTAATCGCGCAGACGACCTCGCCCGGCGTATCCCTTACCATGGGCCCATGCATGATGAGATTGGCGGTTTGATCGAGGCTTTTAACCAAACGCTGGAACGACTGGAAACGCTTTTTACATCACAGCAGCGTTTCCTGGCAGATGTCAGTCATGAACTACGCACGCCTCTCACCGTCATCAAGGGCAACGTTGATCTGATGCGCCGGATGAAGAGTCTCGACGAAGAGTCGCTCACCAGCATCGATCAGGAATCCGGACGTCTTACCCGTCTGGTAGGCGGATTGTTACTACTGGCCCAGGCTGAGTTGGGCAGCGTGTCGCTCAACATGAGGCCCGTGGAATTAGACACCTTGTTACTGGAAGTGTTCCACGAAATGAAAGTGCTGGCTGGCGAAAAAATCAAATTGCATTTGACTGAAATCGACCAGATACAGATCAATGGCGACCGTGACAGGTTGAAACAAGTGCTATTGAATTTAGTAGCAAATGCAATCCAATACACACCACAAGGTGGGGATGTTTTCTTAAGTATGGGAAAAGTGGCCGAACAGGCACGCATCATTATCCGAGATACCGGGCCTGGTATCCCGCCCGAAGACCTGCCACATATCTTCGAGCGTTTCTACCGTGCCGAGAAGTCACGCACACGCGGAAAGACGACCGGGTTTGGGCTGGGTCTCTCCATCGCACACTGGATCGTTGAAAAACACGGGGGACGCATTGAGGTCAACTCAAAGGATGACCAGGGGACAACCTTTTGCATCTGGTTGCCGCTGATTAGCGATAAGACGCCAGTAATCAGCGTACAGCAAAATTAGGGCAGACCCAGGCGTTGTGCGGCTTGCCTGCACAGACCAGCGCCATAACGACCATACCATTCATTCAGTGAGGCACTGCTCGTCCCGCTACCACGCGCATCTTCATAAATCGGAAACCCATATCTGACATAACGCGCTGTCTCGGCGGCCCAGGTCCATTCGCCGCGGCTGATGACGCCAATCCCGCCATTGTAACCAGCCAGCGCCAAGCGAGCATTGCCACCGGCTGCATCGAGAGAGCGCTTAAGATAGATTAAGTCCGCGCAGGGCGTTGGTGTCCGGGCTATAAGGATTCTCGCCGGATACGAAGTGATAAGGCATGACCTGGAACAGTCCCATCGCGCCTGCGCGCGAGGTGGCGCGGGGATCGCCGCAGGATTCGATCTGCATCACCACGGCGACCAGGTTTGGGTCCAGGTTTGAAGCGGCCGCCCAACGGACAATGGAATCAGCCCAATAGTGGATCTCAGGTGTGAAAATAGGGGAAAGGTTTGACGACACGAGGGCGGCAGATGTCTTAGAAGTTACGTTCGCTTGCGTTGTTGCAAGAGGCAGACCCTCGGCCTGCACAGGGATATTGAGTCCTTTGACAAAGAAGGCCAGCAGCAGGCCAACCAATAAGACTGCCAACGGTGGGATGAAAAATCCAGACAAACAGCCGCTTCCCTGTGTGGAGGCGGCTGTCTGCCAATCGGATGTGTAGGAGGTACGAGCGCGGGGCATAGGTATTTTTTCCTTATTCGGGTTTGGGAACCCGGCTCGGCAAAGGAGCAGTAACTATAAATTGTTAACTGGATTATTTAGCAGGCAGGGTTTTGACGAACTCCAATGCCAGTTCTACCCAGTGTTTTAAATCTTCATCGGTTTGATGGCCATCAGGCGCAACTGTGACCCAGCCAGCCATTGGTTTACCGGTTGGTTGGAAAAGGTCGGCGCCCAGCTTGTGCAATGAGGCTTCATAGTTTTCCAGGCCAACGCGTACGATCAGGTCATCCCGGATGACACCGACCATCATGTTTCCACTGACCATAAAAGATAAACCACCAAACATCTTTTTCTCTTCGGCAGTCGTTAGCGGATACAACACATCGCGTATGCGTTGTACCAGAGCTTCACTAAATGCCATAGTCTTGACTAAATTTCATGGCGATCGTTTTGATTATTGCGACCGCTAAATGACATATTCTGGTAAGTCGGCTCTGGGCGCGAGTAACTGCCCTGCGGCTTAGGCGCCGGACGCGAGTAAGAATTGGCCGGGCGTTGCAAGCTGGAAGCAGGGCGCAATGAAGCAGTTGCCCCGCTGGTTTGCGGACGCGAACTCGGGCGTGCTGTGTTGCGTGGACGATTGCTATCCTGGCTAAACAAGCGGTCACCGGCAAGAGAGAATGTACCGATAATCAGCACGCGAATCAGCCAGACCATGATGGCCACGAAAACCGGCACAGTCTTGGTTAAAGTAGCATTGCTGATCACTGCGCCCGCTCCCATGCTGCTGTGGTTGATGATGGCAACCGAGACGCCCCACCAGGTGAGCATGGCATTCATGGCAGCCGCCAGCAACCAGGCACCGAAGAGATACCAGACCTCGGTCGGTTCGTCACGGCCTTGTTCCGGGGTGAAAATGCGGGCAATACCGGCAAAGTCAATACCACAGAAAGCGATTGAGAGAATGGTCGCCCAACGGAACCCGGCAAACTTGAGTTCGCCAAGCACATCATTGAGTGCAAACTCGGTGGTGCTGAAGTTGAAGACTTCAAAAGCCAGCAACGCACCCAGGATCATAACTCCCCAAGCCGCACCACGACTGATCTTATGCCCTTTAAAGAGTGCTGCCAGGCCATCTCCTGCATTACGACGATATGTAGTCATCTCGACCTCCTTGTCGAATAGGAAACCTTTTGACTATTATAGAACAAATATTCTATATTTGTCAAGCACGAATTCGTTGCACGTTACCTGATAATGTTTCTGTCATTCACTTACCAGTAAAGGAGAAGTGGTAACATGTCTGAGCTTAAACGAATCATCCCCCAATCCCAAATCGGGATTATTTCGAGTATTTTAATGTTCGTGCCCCTTTTGATCATGGTGCTGTCTGATTCGTTTTCGAACCAATCGTAAGTAGCTTGTCTAACCTATTCAACGAATTCTGATGGTCTTGACCCTGCTTTGCCTGCCCGCTGAGATTCTATCTGGATACGCAGGACAGTCAAAAGGAAACAAGATAGTGGTCATATCATCACATTGATCTTCAACTGGTGAAAGTCTCTATTTTGGTCTGTTGGTATCGTTTGCAAGCTGTACGCCCGATACGACAAAAGTTCTATAAAGCTAGATATACGCTTCGCCGCTTTTTGGACAATCCAGGTGATTTTGTTACTTCCCGCCAACCATCTCCTGCCTGACGGCATGATACAAATTCTCAGCCTTTAATTCATTCAAGGTAAAACACGGCGCTTCCAGGTGATCGGCCAGCTTCTGTGCCAGTCCCTGGTCGAAGGCGGCGTGTTCCATGTTGATGACAATGCTGCGCGTGTCTTCATTTGCAATCAGCTCCGCAAATTTGTAGGATTCTTCCTGCGGTGGCAGTGTGCCAATAGCAACATTCCCCGCGCCATCGGTCAGGACAATCAGCAATGGTTCCACATCGGGATGCACCAGGCTTTCCTGACGCAGCACATCGTGCGCCATCAACAGACCCGCTGAAAGCGGCGTCTTGCCACCTACGGGGATATCCACGAGGGCTCTCTGGGCCAGTTGAATGCTGTTTGTCGGTGGCAGGACCAGGGTCGCTCGATCCTTCTGGAATACGATCAGGCCCACGCGGTCACGACGTTGATAAGCGTCTGTCAATAGCGAGAGAATGGCTCCTTTGGTCGCATTCATGCGTTCCGCCACTGCCATTGACCAGGAAGCATCCACCAGGAAGAGCACCAGGTTGGCAACTTTCTTAACGCGGATCTTGCGTTGCAAGTCGCTTTTCTCGATGGCAAATGCCATGCGCTTGCGTTTCTCCGCACGGCGCTTCTGATAAGGTGCAGCAGCGCGGAAGGTGGCATCAAAGGCGATATCATCGGTTTTACCGCCTGCAGGGCGCGCACGGATATAGCGTCCGTGCTTGCGCTCGGTTTTGGTTAAAGAACGACGGCCCGCATGGCGGCGGGCCAATTTGTCCAAGGGGGTATTCAGTTTGCGCGGCTCGAAGGTTTCACCGGTTTTGACCTTTTGCCCGCCCTCCCACCAGTTGGCGCTGGCGTTATCGAATACATCCTGCGCCTGTGGTTCGGGCTGTCCCTGCGGGGAGCCTTCCTCGGCCTCATCCTCGAGCTTTAAGTTTTTTTTTGAGCCTCAGCAGATTCCTGTTGCTGGTTCTCACTCTCATCGGCTTCGTTCGGGACCGCTTGGCCGGCCAATTGCTCGATACGCTCCTGCAATTGCTCGGTCGTCATCTGTGCCTGTTGGAAGGGAGTCCGCTTGATGCGGTGCGGTAAAGCTAACTCAGCGGCCAGCGCAATGTCGTGGTCATTGATAGCTGTACGGCCTTCAAAAGCAGCCTGCGCGCGAGCTGCCTTCAAAATAACCAGGTCAGCGCGGTGACCATCTACATTCAGGGAGGCAGTCAATGCAGCAATGGAGAGTAAATCACGGCTGGTGTAGGTGACTTTATCAATGATCGTGCGCGCCATCGCAATTTTCTCTGAGAGTTCTTTTTCTTTCGAAAGCCAAACTGTACGGAAGGCCTCCGGGTCTTTTTCAAAAGCCAGGTTGCGCTCCATAATGAGCACACGATCACGTGGATCGCGGATGCCGATAATATCCACCGAAAGGGCAAAGCGATCCAGCAACTGCGGGCGCAGATCGCCCTCTTCCGGGTTCATTGTTCCAACCAGGATGAAGCGTGCCGGATGTGCAAAGGAAATGCCTTCACGCTCGACCACGTTCACGCCCATAGCAGCCGAGTCAAGCAGAATATCCACAACGTGATCATCAAGCAGATTAACTTCATCAATATAGAGCAGACCTCGGTTGGCAGAAGCCAGCACTCCAGCTTCAAAATGACGTTCGCCCTTCTGGATGGCCTGTTCGATATCCAATGTGCCGACCACACGGTCTTCAGTCGCGGAAACAGGTAAGTTGATAAATGGAGTTGTTCGCTCGGTGACAGGCAATTTGTCTCCATTCGATGCGGCGCGTTCCTTGCATTCCGTACACCAGGTGTGGGGCTTATCCGGGTCACAGCCGAAGCGGCAATCCTGTACAACCTTTACGTTCGGTAGCAACGCCGCTAACGCGCGCGCCATGGTGGACTTGGCCGTGCCGCGCTCGCCACGGATCAACACCCCGCCGATGCGGGTATCAACAGCGTTCAAGATCAGGGCACGTCGCATGCGTTCCTGACCGACAATAGCAGTAAATGGGTATATAGCTGGCATAAATGACTCCGGCGAACATTATAACGTGTTTTTCGGCAGGAATGAAAAATCCCCGGCGCATCGTCCGGGGATCTCAGACCTGTTCCCGTTAAGCACGGTTACATAACGGACTGGGCCTGTTGGTATAGTTGCTCTTTAAGTTTCATAATATCTCGACCAATCTTGGAACCCGAATCGCCCTTGATCTCTTTCGTGATCTTATCAATGGCATACATCACAGTTGTATGATCGCGGCCACCAAGCACTTCACCGATCTGCGGCAGGGACACGTTGGCCTCTTCACGCAGCAGATACATGGCAATCTGTCGAGGAAGCGCAACGCTGCGCGAGCGGTCCCGTCCGAGCAGCTTTTCGGCTGACATGTTGAAATAATGGGCTACCAGGTCCACCACTTTTTGCGGTTCGAGGTCACCCCGCTGGGGCAACAGATCAGACAGGGCAACGTCGACCAGGTTAGAGGTCATGGATGATCCGCTCAAATCTGCAAAGGCCAGGATACGGTTGAGAGCGCCTTCCAACTCGCGGATGTTGGATTGCACTCGTCGTGCAATCGTATCCAGGACTTCATCCGGGATGTAGCGACCGGTGCGTTCGGCTTTATGGCGCAAAATCGCCAGGCGGGTTTCCAGGTCAGGCGGTTGGATGTCGGCGGTCAGGCCCCACTCGAAACGTGAACGCAGACGTTCTTCCAGCGTGACCAGCGATTTGGGCGGACGGTCAGAAGAAACGATAATTTGCTTATCCTGCCCGTGCAGGGTATTGAAGGTATGGAAAAATTCTTCCTGAGTGGACTCTTTACCGGCAATAAATTGAATATCATCCACCAGGAGCACATCAATGGAGCGATATTTATCACGGAAGGCCTGTGTGGTGTGCGTGCGGATGGCATTGATCATGTCATTGGTGAACTCTTCCGACGAAACATACAGAACGTTCAATCCACGTGTGTGGCAGGCATTCCCGATGGCATGTAATAAATGCGTCTTTCCAAGCCCAACGCCCCCATACAGGAACAATGGATTGTAGGCGCGTGCCGGTTTTTCAGCAACAGCCAGGCAAGCAGCATGCGCCAGCCGATTACCAGAGCCGACAACATAATTTTCAAATGTATAGCGAAGATTTAACGTTAAGTTCCGCTGATGAGCTACGGGGGATTCTTCTTCGTTTTGCTCTACCGAATCAACCGCTTGGGACATTTCCCCATCATTCTGCGCCACTATAAAATTGACTGACACATTCGAATCCATAATACCAATCAAGAGGCGGCTGACTGTGCTGGTAAGGCGGCTCTCCAACCAATCACGCGCATATGCATTGCGCACACTGATGGTTAGCAAACCTTTCTCATATCTGATCGGCCTGGTATCGCGCACCCAGGTATCAAAAGATGCTCTTGGCATCTCCATTTGAAGTTGTCCGAGCACAGATTGCCAAGCCTGTTCTACATTCATACTTGCTCCCTCATCAATAGTTTAGGGTATGGAAAACTAACCCGCTATAAAGCCAGCGGTTCAGCGAGGTATATGTACTTGCCTTTTAGTCTTACAGGGACCTGGGACAGATAAAGGTGCCCCATCCAAAATCTCAGCGTGCATACATTCTAGCAGAAAAATTTACCCCACACCATCACGCCTTCCCTACGAAACCTTAAGAACTTTTGTTTTTTAAGGTGGAGAAACCTTAAAGAAATCATTTTGCACTTAGTGCAATTCGAAGTTTTATTCAGAACACTTGTTTCAGCCAAAAAAGCTACAGGGTGAAATCGCATCCCCCATATATGGGGTTTTTCTTAAAATTTATCTCTGCATTCGTATATATGCCTTAACAAAGGAAATGGTTGACTCTTCGGAATCACTCAGGTGTGAAACGCGAAATCCTGTGACTCAATTTTCAGATTCGAAACATTAACAATATATTAAGGAGTAGAGCTGCGGGGAACCCAGGCCAACACCGTTGTTCCTTCATTGCGCGAGGAGGAAATATCCACTTCACCGCCCACATTACGGGCGCGTGTCTGCATATTGGCCAGGCCGTGTCCAATAGACGAATTCATTTTCTCCATCTCAAAACCCCGGCCATTATCCTGTATTTCCATCAAAACCCGATCACTGGTCACCCATACGCTTACTTCCAAGTGTTTTGCAGCGGCGTGCTTGGCTGCATTTGCCAGGGCCTCCTGGCAGATATGGAACATTGCCAAGACATGGTTTTGTGGCATATCATCCAACGGCTCCTTCGGACCTGTGAGAACAGCTTCCGACAATGTGTGTGCGCGATATTCGGTGAGGAGCCGCCGCAGGCCATCCATCAAACCTTCCCCATTCAACTGGCGCGGACGCAAATCAAGGATGTAGGAACGCAAATCACGGATGGTCTGGTTCAAGTCATCAATCGAATGCTTGATACCTTCCTGGGCCTTCTGCGGATTTTCCTTGACCAGGTGCGAGATATTCTCCAATGATAATCCCACCCCGAAAATGGACTGGATGATGCCATCGTGCAAGTCCATGCCAATGCGTTCGCGCTCTTCAAGGATCGCCAGGCGACGCGCATTCTGATGCAAGCGAGCATTTTCAATGGCCAAGGCCGCCCAGTTCGCCACCGCGGTCAACAAACGGATATCACGCTCGTCAATAGGACTTTTGCTGCGCGTGGCAACACTCAACACGCCTACCATATTCTCAGTGGATTCCAACGGGATGCAGGCAATCTGACGGAACCCGGCTTTCACCACCGAATCACGCAAAAAGTGAGCTTCATTTGCCAGGTTATGACTGATGATCGGCTCACGGTTCTTTGCCACCAACCCGATAAACCCTTCGTTCATCTTGAAACGGTTGCGTGTCCAAAATGCCTCGGCTGCCTGTCCACGGTGCAGCACCAGCCGCAATGTCTTCTGATCATCTTCCAGCAAAAAAATTTCCCCGGCCTCCACCTTCATATAGTTCATTACCAGGGCCAGGGTTTTATTCAAAATTTCATCTAACTCAAGCGAAGCTGTCAGCGTAGAAGCGAAGTCATTCATCAAGGTAAGGTCTTCGCTTCGGCGCGTCAGTGCCACATCACGCTCCTTGAGATGTTTATACAGCCTTGCGTTCTGGATCGCTGCAGCAGCATAAGCCGCCAACATCTGGATGATCTTCTCATCGTCCTCATTGAATTCAGTTGCGCCGATTTTGTCGGTCAGGTAGATCTGTCCCAACTGGCGCTCCCCCGTACGGATGGGCACACCCAAAAAGGATGTCATTTGAGGGTGATAGGACGGAAAACCGGAACTGCGCGGGTGCTTTTCAATTACTGGCACACGCAATGGTTCCCTGGCATTCATCAACTCGCCAATCAAGCCCTTCCCCACTGGCGGGTGTGGAATGCGCTTCATCTCAGTTTCTGGCATACCTACAGAAATGAACTTCTCCAGTTTCCCCTCATCATCCAACACCCCTAATGCCGCATAACGAGCTTCGGCCTGTTCACAGGCTACGGTTGCGATACGCTCTAAGAGCGTCTCCAGAGAGACGTCCTTTACTAACTCCAGACTGGCCTGATGTAACGCAATCAGACGCTCCCTTAATTCCTCACGTGTCAAAAGCATCTAAATTCACCTCTATTAGGACTATTATATCCAAATTTCACGAGCCTGATAGGTTTTGGCAGACATCACCAATAAAATTGTAAACTGTAGGACAAGAGCCCATCTTGTCCTATTTTTACAGAGTGTTGCGAAAATATTTGCAGTAGAATGTTGAATGACGAAGGTAATTCGCTAGCGCCGCAACCACATTAAATTGTAGGGCTATTTTGAATTTTATAC
>CAWHJM010000049.1:0-90340 GCA_963829615.1 uncultured Chloroflexia bacterium | reverse complement strand
CCACCAGATGGAGAGCGCTCCTGAAAGCATCTTCAGGCGCTTGAGGTTGCGCAAATCCGCTCTACGGGGGGATGGATAGCAAAATCCAGTCAAAAATCTGTTTCGGATTAAACCCAAACAAGGCATTCTCCCACAGAGGACGCCATTTCTTTTGTCTGGTCCCTTTTCTCAAGCCGGGACAGGCAACAATTGATAGCCGAGCTTGGCGGCTCGCTTTCTCATGTATTTGAGCTGTTGTTCTTCATATTGTTTCTGGTATTCGTTCACACTCAACGGGTCGTACTCCACCTTGTACTTCAACATGCGATAAACCACTCGCGCAATCGCATAGGCCGTTGCCACCGTTGCCTGGGCTGGTCCCAATCTAGCTTTCAAGCGCCGGTACAACACCCCAAATGGACAATCCGCCCGCTTCACCGATTGCGCTGCCATGCGGAAGGCCTGTCCCGCGCGGTTCTTGGTCTTCAAGGTTTTGTTCTTCAGCACCTTACCCCCAGAGATTTCGTGTTTGGGCGCCAATCCCAGCCAGGAACCAAAATGCTTCTCTGTGGGGAACTTCGACATATCCGTCCCACATTCCAGGATCACCATTTGTGTCAACGACACGCTCATCCCATCCACAGCGCTTAAATCCACTCCACTAATGCGCTTCAGGTGTTTGCGTATCTGCTCCGGATTATACGGCGCATTTTTGCTGTGTCTTGCACTGTTCTTCTTCCGCGTCGGCTTCACTTCCCCTGCTTCCCAATCCGGACGAGTGAGGGCATACATTCGCTCGATCTCTTCATCACATTCCAGGATCTGCTGAGTATAGAAATCGTACAGCGCCACTGCTTGCTTCAGTACAAACAGATGTTCCTCTCGCCAGGTCCCTGTCAAGGCCTTGCCAATCTCTTCCTCGCTCTTTTTGCAGCCCGGCTCCCGCAGAGATGCCAGCATTTTCGGGTCGCGCACTCCCGATAAGATCGCACGAATGATCGCCTGTCCTGTTACTCCAGTCACATCACTTACTGCCTGCGAAAGCTGGATGTTCATTTGAAGCAGGGCCTTCTGCATATGCAAAACATGGGGGGAACGATGATCGATCAAGCTCCGGCGGTGTCGCAGCAGGGAACGCAGCGCTATCAGATCGGCCTGCGGACGGAACGAGCTTTCCAAAAGCCCATAACTGTGTAAGGTCTGGATCCACTGCGCATCCGCGATATCGCTTTTCCGCCCCGAGACCCGTCGCAGCGACCGCGAGCTGATCAACAGACATTCAAATCCACATTGCTCCAGCGCCTCAAATAACGGGATCCAGTACACTCCCGTGCTTTCCATTGCCACTGTCTCAACCTCGTGCTCCGTGAGCCAGTCTGCGATAGTGCGCAGATCCACCGTGTAGTTCCCAAAACCCCGAACTAACTGGGTACTCTCATCCGCTGCTACACATACCACGATCTCTTCCGCCCCAATATCCACCCCGGCTGCATTCGGATTGACCTTGCTCATCCCCGCAAACGGATGTGCCTGCTCGATCCCCTTCGTGCGTTTGCCTTTTCTCCTCATCACTGCCTCCTTGTTTGATTTGGGCAGGACCCGGTCAATCAAATTATTAGCTTTCTCATCGGGGTCTTTCCCCCCTTGCCACCACTGGATACATCAATTTGACCGGCGACCACGCGCTGTCCTGAGCTTGTCGAAGGGGTGCACGACGGGACTGCGACTCAGAACAGCGTGTCTCCAATGCTTTGTACGGCCTCCAGACCTGCCATTTTGGCAGTATACTTCGCACCAAGCCCCTGGGCGGTTTCTTTCGGGAAACATGAGACCCTGCCATCTTGATTGGGTGCACGCGAACCCCGCAAAAAGCGCCCCACAAAAACCGCGGGGCAAGCGAGCGCCGGGACGATGTCGCCAGTCGTTAGGCGTCTCTCAATATTCAAGATAAGCAGAAAAATGTTTACGAGAAAAATGTTGCTGTCCATCATTATAGTAATTATTCTACTTCTAGCCGCGTGCGGCACGACAGCCACTCCATCACCTACACCAACATCAGTACCGACATTAACACCTTCACCAACAATAATGCCAACCCCAACTCCCACTATCCTGAATGGGGGTGCGGAGATCCAGACTGCCCACTGCCGGGTGATTAACGATGGGTTCGACGTGAGCTATGCTTTGGCCTGGGCCAACGTCTGCGAGGTGAGCTACGAGGGTTACCGGGAGATCTATGGCCTCGACGTCTTAGCCATCAACAACTTGGAGACTGTCGAGGTGAGCCTTTTTCGAATCACGCAAATGGAACCCAGCCTGGATTCGTACGGAGGAAAAATTACCTTCCGTGGCAATGAAACCCACCTGCTACCACCAGCCGATGGTGGGGCAAACAATATCTACGGAATTTGCCATGAGATAGGACATCTCGTCTTCCCAATTGCCGACCCGTACTACTTCGAGGCCTGGGCCGATTACGCAGCCGCATACAGAATCATTCCCTATGTATGGGAACGGTTGGGGGCGGATGCCTGGCCGCAGCCGTACGATTACCTGGCCAACGACGGGCCCGCAGACCTTCGTCAGCGCATCGAGGCTGGAACCGGCAGAGCAGACATGTTAGGAGATCATTATCGGGCTGTTGCTGTTCTGATTTCAGTTGATGAGGCATATGGCCCTCAAGCCATCGGGCAGGCAATTCTACAAACGGATGGCGCCTGTGAAACTGAACAACTTTGAGGAAGCACTGGTTAAGGTTACTGGAGATCAGACAGTCCGGAAGTTGTTTGCTAAGGGACCTTGAAGGGGGTTCAATACCAATACGGTTCAGTTGAACAGTTATTTTTTCACCAAATGTTCCGGCGTAAAGGCTCCCGGGAGCAACTCCTTCACGGTCGTCTCCTGGAGCAATTCCCCTTCCCCGTTCGCGATCAGTACGAGCGTATCCAATCCGAACTCGGCCAACACCTGACGGCAAGCACCGCAGGGCGAACCGCCGTTGTCGGTCACCACGGCGATGACTTCGAATTCGCGCTCACCTTCGGAAACGGCCTTGAAGACCGCCGTCCGCTCAGCGCACATGCCGGTGGGGTAGGCTGCATTTTCCACGTTCACGCCGGTGAACATCTTGCCGGATTTCGTCCGCAGGGCCGCGCCAACGGGGTAGTTCGAGTAAGGCGCATACGCACGCCGACGGGCTTCGTTTGCCAGATCGATCAGGGAGTGGCGTTCTTCGTCAGTTAGTGGGAGCATTTTCCTTATCACCTTCTTCGTCAGTTTTGATGCGCTGGGCGCGCACGCGACGGATGCGTCGGCCAATGACTTGTTCGACGGTCAGGAGCAGGCCATCGGCCTGGATCGATTCGCCGTCATGCGGAACGCGTCCAAAATGATCGTACAGGAATCCGGCCAGCGTGTCCGATTCAACCTTCGGAATATCACTTTCCATGACTTCATTGAAATCGTCCAGGTCGATCCGCCCGAGGAAAATATATTCGCCGGGGCCAGCCGGCTGCACCGGCTCTTCTTCGCTCAAGTCATATTCATCCTGGATTTCGCCGATAATCTCTTCGATGATGTCTTCAAGTGTCACCAGCCCGGCCACGCCACCGTATTCATCCACCACAATCGCCATATGAATGCGCTGCGACTGCATCTCGGTCAACAGGGCATCGGCCTTTTTGGTATCAGGCACGAAATATGCCGGACGCAACAGGTCATGCATGTCGGTCTGTTTTCGACCGTTCTCCATAATGTGCAGCAGATCCTTGGCGTATAACAGGCCGATGATATTGTCAATCTCATGCTCATAAACCGGGACACGCGAATGCCCGGATTGCGTGAAAGCCTTAGCCGCCTGTGCGAGCGAGGTACCGACCTCGAAAGCCAGGATGTCCATACGCGGCACCATGATCTCGCGCGCCAGCGTATCGCCAAACTGAAAAATGGAATAGATCATCTTGCGTTCTTCGCGTTCCAGTCCGCCTTCTTCCTGATCCGTTTCCACCCAGGTTTTAAGCTCATCTTCGGTCATTTGCGCGGCTACCGGAGCCGGCCACTGTGACTTGAGCAACAGCACCGGTAAAAAGACCAGCGGCGTCATGACGAAAATCAAGGCGCGTGCAAATGTCCCCAGGCGCAGGCTCCAGTACTCCGGTTCGCTCAGGATATTGCCTTCAACGGTGAACTCCACTACCACCAGGGACAACGCCACCAGGAGAATAATCACCAGCATGATGACAAGCGCGAAGCGGGACTCCCCCGCGGCCTGCCCGACCATCGACAGGATAACCCCGGCGAGCAGGATGCGTGTGGCCGTCTGGCTAAAACGCAGAGTAGGGCGCAAGCGGGCATTCTCGATCAATGCCAGTGTGCGTTCTACGGCTTCGGGAGATTGCTCTCGCAGGGAGAGCAAACGCAGCGGACGCAGGTTCAGCAAGCTGACGCGTGTCGCCGCGATCAAAAGGTCAAGAATTACAAATAGAATACTAAGCGGGATGCCCCACTCAATCTGTATCACGTTTCTCCAACTTTCGTATGGCCCGGGCTGGCATCCCCACTACAAGGGTATCTTCCGGGACGTCTTTGGTGACAACTGCGCCGGCTCCGGTGCGCGAACGGTCCCCGATTTTCAGGGGCGCGACCAGCATCGAATCTGAGCCGATAAAGACATCTTCGCCGATTTCGGTGGGATGTTTCTTCTGGCCATCATAATTACAGGTGATCGTACCAGCACCGATATTGGTATTCGCGCCAATGGTAGTGTTGCCAATATACGAGAAATGCCCCATTTTGACACCGGGACCGAGGGTCGAGTTTTTTACCTCGCCAAAGTTGCCCATGTGGACGTGCTCCAGCAGGTGCGCGCCTTTGCGCAAACGGGCAAAGGGACCGATATCCACGTCATCTTCGAGGCGCGCGCCTTCCATCACGGACATAAAGACTTTGCACCGGTTCCCAATCTGCGAGTTGCGGATATGAGCGTTCGGGCCAATTTCGCAGCCTTCACCTATAGTGGTTATTCCTTGAATATAAGTGTTGGGCATCACCACTGTATCTTTGCCAATCATCACGCCAGCCTCGATATAGGTTGAGGCGGGGTCGATCATGGTCACGCCAGCAAGCATCAGGTCCTGGTTGATACGCTGGCGCATAGCAGCTTCCGCTTCGGCAAGATGGACCCGCGTGTTGATGCCAATTGTCTCCACCAAACTTTCGTGGACCTGCGCCTGCACAGGCAAACCATCTTTGACTGCCAATTCGATCGTATCAGTCAAGTAATACTCGCCTTTATGGGGATTCTTCTGGATACGACCCAGCGCATCCCACAGCCAGTCGGCGGAAAAGCAGTATGCGCCAACGTTGAGTTCCTTGATAGCCATCTGCTCCGCTGTGGCAACGTATTCTTCCACGATAGCTGCTACGGTGCCATCTTCCTTTCGCACAATACGACCAAATCCACGCGGAGTCATCAGCGATGACCGTCAACATGGAAATTGGGCCAGTGTTCTTCTTCTGTGCTTCGACCAGTTGCTGGAAAGCTTCGCCCCGCAACAAGGGCATATCCGCATAGGTAACGATGACATAATCCGCATTGCCCTTCAGCACAGGTTCAGCCTGCATGGCGGCATGTCCCGTACCAAGTTGCGGTTCCTGGAGAACGCAGACCGCCATCTCGCCGACGAATTCCATCACCTGCTTCGCACCATGCCCGACTACTACAACCGGCTTCTCGGTGGAAGCCTGGTTCACAGCCTGGAGCGTATGCCACAACATGGGCTTGCCAGCCAAGGGATGTAACACCTTCGGCAAATTTGATTTCATGCGTGTGCCTTGCCCAGCGGCAAGTAAAACAGCAGTGACCTTCATAAATTCGCTCCTAAAATAAAAACAGACCTGCACTCCGCGGGGCGGCGCAAAGCCTGCTTGGGTTTAGAGAAAAAGCCCCGCAAAAGCGGGAATTGGCGAGCATAAGAAAAAGGCAGGGGCGCCTGGATTCGAACCAAGATCCACGGCTCCAAAGGCCGGTGTGCTGCCATTGCACCACGCCCCTGAGATGCCCCTTCGGGCGGGCAAGATTGTATCATACGGCGTGCAGTTGAGCAATATCATTATTCTTCTTCTCCAGGCGCTAAGCCCAGTTGGCGCGCCTGTTCGTACGTAATCACATCCGGGTTGGTTGGGACGCTACTCTGTTTTGAGGCGGCATCATTCCAATAAGCTTCCAATTCATCGGTAGAGATCTTCTTCTTGGATTTCAAAAGCGCTTCTATTTCACTTGTCGTGGTTTGTGTAAGCGGCTCCACGTACTTGGAAGCGTTTTGCTCTTCATCCTCTTCATCGTCAGAAACAACTGGGGCTACACCCATTTGTTTCAAAGCCCCCTTGACTTCATCTCGCACAGCTAACATGGCGTTGACGGTTTCCAATACGTTTTCAACTGTCGCAAGACCATCGCCAGCCAACAAAAGTGCATAGGCAGCGTTCACTGGGATAAGAAACAGATCCTGGTCGCCACCTGCAAACACATGATAGTTATCCAGCTCGCTCTGGTGCATGTAACGCGTCACCTTCAACCCGGCGCTATAAATCGCCATCAAGGCTGAAAACAGGGAGGCTTCCATGCTGCTATCCTTTAAAGCACCAGCACATGCCAACACCCGCCCACGGTCGCTAAGCAGGTATACAGCCTGGGCCTTGGTATCCTGCCTGAAATTGGCCAGCAAGTTCGCGAGCGTCTGATGCTGACCGGATTCCGGCTCTTCCTCCTCAGGCAAAATGGTACGGTCAAGGTTAAGCGCACGCTCCACTGCATCCAGAAAGTCTGTCAACGAAATAGGTTTGTCAAAAACGGCTACAGCACCCGCATTCAAGATTTCGTCGCGCGCTTTGCGGTCGGTCATACCTGTAATGAGGATAATGCGTGCATCCGGGTATCTGGCCCGGATTTTGTGCATCAACTCTACGCCCGTGATACCCGGCAAACGATAGTCGGATACCAATAAATCCACTTTGTTACGCGAGGCTTCCAGTAATGCTTCCTCACCGGAAGGCGCCTCGATAATCTCCATCTCATGCGCTAACGTATCCAAGGTGGAATGGAGCAATCTCAGAATGTCGCGCTGATCATCTACCAATAGAATGCGGGGAATAGACATAAGACTTTCCTTGAAAGAAATTTTACTTCACCATCCAGCAAGCAACCCAATGGTCCGAGCTAACCTCAGCGATTTGACTTCTAGTAAGGGGTTTTTTAATACCACGTTCTTCTCATCAGTTGGGTTGGCGGAATTATAGCAAAGTTTCACTCCACTTATAACTTTTATCATGGAATTGGAATTGCCTGCACTGTTGCGCCGTACAAACCACCCAACCCATCAATTACATTCGAATATGGATATTGAATATTCCGATAAGCATCGACGCGCGTACCAATATACAACGGGATGAGAGGCAGGTCTTGCATCAGGACAGATTGAACATCGAATGCACGGGCTTTTGCCACATCCAAATCGCTGACCTGCATCCACGCCCCACACGCGGAAGTCAGCCCGCCTCCGTTATAAGCAAACGGATTCTGGTCTGAAGGCAAAAACCAGTCACACAGGTAAGCGGGGTAAGCGCTCAAACGCCAGCCCAGCAAGGCCATGTCATAATTTCCTGATCCATAAACCGCGTATAACAATTCATCGGAACTGCTTAGCTGTACATCCAACGTCAGACCCAGAATTGCGGCCTGTTGCGCAATATAGCGCGCTGCAATTTCACGCATGGGGTCCTGCCCTGAAGCCAGCAATGTGAAATGCGGTAATTCATTCCCGTCCGAGGCTTTGAACCCTACCCCGGGAGTCGGCTCTTCATCCCAGGAATAGCCCGCCCCCTTCAAAAGCCTGACAGCCTCTGCCAAGCGCGCTTCCTCTGTTGCACCGGAACATGGCAATGTTGAATCTTTATTCCGCCAGAGATCATCTATTACGAAACCAGGTAATTGGGCTGCATCGCCACCCAACTCTTCCATAAGTGCTTGCGGATCGAGCATACAAGCCAGTGCTTGATGCAATACCGGGTCAGCCAGATAAGGATTGGCATGATTAAAGACCAGGAATCGTGCACTACGGGTTATGTTGCGACTGAGTGATATTTCGGGATCATTCTCCAACCGGGAGACAGCCTCTGCAGAAAGGCCATCGGATGTCAGGATAAGATCCGTATCATCCTTTAACAGTGCATCTACGGCTGTCGATTCATCAGGATAGGTAGTGTAACGAACACTATCAAACCACGGATCGCCAAAGGGCGTACCCAAATTGGCCTGATTTTCAAAACTATCTTCGATGCGGCTTGTAAACTTCCACGGACCTAACGTTGGTTCTTTGGCATTGGCAAGTTTGAAAAGGGAGGCACGCGCTTCGGCTAGCTCTGTCTCATATTCAGTGCGATTTTTTTCGAGTTTGTTGGAAACGCTATTCAGGTCATCCTGCAAGTGTTGCGCCTCTCTGGAGGTATCCTGATACACCGTAGTGCCAGGAACCATGGTGTTTAGCGAGAGATTTAACTTCTCCTCATCTGCTTGCATCCCGGCAAGTTCAGCTTCCAGTTCTTGAATGGTTGGCAACAGTGCTTCATCCGGCAGCAAGCTGACCGCATTGACAATGCGAGGCTGCCAGTATACCCGGTTAACGATCGGTCCCTGCAAGGCCCCGTATTGCCAATCAGCTACCGTGGGCCTCGACTTGAAATAAAATTTGGCGGTGACTTTATCCAAGGCCTCGACGTGATCGAGTACATCCGGGTTGTAGTATCCCTGCCAGTTCAGGCCCAACCGAAATTGAAGCGCTGTGTTGACTGTAAAAGCCACATCGCTTGCGGTGAGGGGAGTGCCGTCTGTCCAGGTCAGGTGGGATTGCAAAGTTACTGTCGCGGTGCAGGTAGTAGCATCACAAATGACAGGCGATGGTTCCCCTTGAGCGGTAGCAGGCTGGAAGTCCAGGGAAGGAGGCGCGAGACGGTAGAGACGCGGCCAGTAGCCAGCCTGAGTCGCGGCGTTCCAATAGTTTGCGCCTGTTTCGTCAAATAGAGCCCAAACGTTGGTAGTGGTTGTCTCACCCAAAATGGCAATCCGCAGCAAAGGTGCACGCTGCGGAGCAGGAGGTGAAGTGGGGGGAACAAGTGTATTAGTAGGTGTATTTGCAGGTGCAACTGTAGGAAGCGGCTCCGGTGTGACTGTCGCGCAAGCAGCCAAGAGAAAAGCAACGAGCGCCAGCGAAAAAAGGAGAGGCCGCATGACAAAAGCCTAAGGCGCACAAGTGGTTTCGTAATCCAGAGACTCGATATTCCAGAGCGTATTGGCTGTGGGGTCAAGGTCGAAGTCGCACATATCCGGGCGAGCCGCGGCCACTTTCAAACGCACATATAACGGGATGGCAGGCAAGTCAGAAGCGAAGATGGACTGGGTCAGATGATACGCATCACGGTAGGCCGCATCATCCGGGGTTTGCGCTTGCGCCCAGGTACAGGCTGCGTCGAACTCGGGGCTTTTATAACCAGTCACATTTGCGCCCACCCAATTATTGGCCGCGGTAGGGATTTGCGCTGTGGTAAACCAGGAGCAGGGCGGTTCGAGGCTGGTCGTACCCATGGCAAACTCGGCCAAGTCAAAGCTGCGACCGAATAGAGGGCCATTAGCTCCACCCTTCGGCGTAAAGGTCAATGTACGAGAGATAAATGACATTGACACCAATACCACACCCTTCAAGCGATTGAGCCAGGATTTCACTGACCTGGCGACGCTGGGTAGCGGAACTGGTGTAATAGTTCAAGGTGAGCGGCGTGAGTTGCGGAATATTCAGAACGCCAAAGGCTTGCCGAGGCGTCGAAGGATCGTTATCTAAGTCTCGCCAGCCGACCTGGTCAAGAATACGGTTACCCTGGTCAGGATCGTAGGGATAGGGCGCAACCGTAGTGTCATAAAGAGGATGCTCGGGAGAGATATAGGTATGCGGGACTTCCGATAAACCGAAGAGCACCGTATCGACGACTTTCTGACGGTCGAGGCATAAAGCAATCGCTTGACGAGTGCGCTTGTCATAGAAGAAATCAGGGCGGTCAAGCGGCGGGGAGGTACTGTAACCATCGTCGTAGGTGGCCGGTGCAATGCCGAGCCCAAGCCATTCAATGGTATTGGTGGGAGAGGTCAGCACTTGGGCCTGTCCATCAGTTTGCATCTGGAGCAGGAGAGATAATTGACCATCCAAGTTAATGGTCGGGTCGAGGATGTCGCATGCACCTGAAACCAGGTCGCTCATAGCGGCGTTGGGATCAGGAACAATGCGGAAGACCAGGGTATCAAAGACCGGCAAATTCTCATCTGCGCGGAAATAGCGGATATTTTTTGTGAGCGTCAGATGGTCACCAGCTATCCATTCATCCATCACGTATGGTCCCCAGCCGATTGGGGTTCGAGAAGCGATATCAATCTGGGGGAGGTCAGCCGCAGCAAATTCTCCCCAAGCATGTTGGGGAAGCGGCGCCCAGAAATTTGTGTAGTAAGTTGGGTCAATGAAACCAGGAATGCCCCACCATTGGAGATGGGTTTCATCGGTAGCTTCGTACGACTGGGTCCGATCAAAAATAAATTTGGAGCCGGGAGTGCCATCATCCTTAGCCAGGTTATATGCAAAAACGGAATCATCGGCGGTGAGCGGCTCCCCATCTGACCAGACCAGATTTTCGAGCAGACCGAAATTGACAATCATCTGATCCATTTCAAGAGGACTGACACCGTCGTAAGTGACGGCACAATCGTCACTGCGACAACCTGCCGGACGGACGCGCAAGCCGGTATCCAAATAGGAAAGGTTGCCCCCTGCATCTACAATCAGATCACCATTTTGAACCGGGGTTGCTTCAAGCAGGGCATCGCCCGTAGCAATGCTGGGAACGCGTTGAAGGATGACGGGCTGATAATTGTAACCAACCACGTCCATAGGGCCGTCGTAGATGGCTTCAAGCACACTTTGAGCAGCGGTATTTGGCCCGCCAAACGGATAAAGAGTGTTAGGCTCTTCACCAAGACAAACAGTCAAGGTACGTGACGGTACCGGAGTTGCAGTTGGAGCAGAGGTTGGGGGAAGTATCACCGTCGGTGTGGGAGTCTCAACATTGGTTCCCATTGGAAACTGACAGGCGGAAAGGATGAATACAAACAGGATAAAAGCCAACAGGCTGCGTTTCGAAGGATAGGTGGTCATAGGGTACCCCTTCAGGGTTGGGTTTGTTTTCGTCTCAAAGTATGCCACAAAAACAGGATTCCGCCCAATCGAAAAATGGGTTGTAGAAAGCCTATCTTGAAGGATGGGATTGGGCTAAAGCTGACAGCGATAATGGGAGCAGGTTGGAGGTCGGTCGATGAAGCGTTTGAAAATCCGCTTTTTGCGTGCATTTATTCTGCTGGTCGTCTGCGAAATAATATGGCCAATCCAATCACAAGGACAATCAAGAAGGCAATCAACAGAATCCATTGCTGGGTTTGGGTGTCAGTATTTTGATTTTCATGTCCGGGCGTTGGCGCCGGGACTATTGTGTTTTTCGGTGTTGGCGCAAGCTGCGCTTGTGGAGACGGTGGAACAGGAGTGGGGCCAAGATTAGGATCGATAACGCTCAAATCGATATTGGCGGCAGTTTCGGCACTAAGTTCCGGGCCCGGATCGATGCCGTTTATCTTCAAGAGGTATGCAGTGACGCTCCATGACTCTTTTTCTGTCATGCTGCCACGGTCATGCCAGGGCATGTAATTATGGGTATAGGTATAGAGGTTCAGTGCCGTACCAAAGCCCCTGATTGGTTTTCCAAGCACCGCCGGAACCTGTGGCATGATAAAATCCATCTGGCGGGTGGTTTAGGGCATGACACTTGGATTGCCAGCAATTTTGGTCTTCAGGCGCCCATTGTGCGCGCCAGTCATCGGTAAGTCCCTGTCCCTTGTCGCCATGACAAGCTTTACAGACCAAGCGATATACTTCCGCGCCATATTCAAGTTGGGTGGCATCATCGGGAGATCAACAATGATCCAACTGTCCTCTGTAGGCGACATGCCCATAGGTGTGATTGTCGGCGTTGCCTCTTGTTGCAAGACAATGGTGTTCGGAGAAACCCAACTCGAGATTCCCAATGTCATCACTATGACCAGGAGAATCAAAGTTGGGAAGAAGAGTTGGCTTTTCTGCATGAAGCACCTCGATTACGTTTAATGCACATCAACATTCTTTCTATCAAATGTAACAGGATTCAGAAGCACGATCTACTTCTGAATCCTGTCCTTTGACCGAGTTTGATGAGCCTATCGTCAGATCACTGTGTTCCACGCAAACGGGGATCCAACGCATCACGCAAACCATCACCAAGGAAATTGAAGGCAAACATGGTAATGGCAAGCGCCAGCGCGGGGAAAATGGTCTGGTTTGGATAGGTACGGATGGTCGTAGCACCATCTGAAATCATGGCACCCCAGGAAGGAGTTGGTGGGTTCACCCCTAAACCAATAAAGGAAAGGAAAGCCTCGGTGGAGATGTAACCAGGAATGGCCAGGGTTTCAGCAACAACCAACGGACCGAGGATATTGGGCAGAATATGGCGAAACATGATGCGTAAATTTGATGCACCAATGGTGTGCGCCGCCTCAATAAATTCCTTCTCGCGAACAGAGAGCACCTGTCCGCGTGTGAGTCGGGCCATAGTCTGCCAGGCAGTCAGGCCGATACCTACAAAGATGAAAAACATGCCTCCCATAGAATCGTCTATCTTACCCATGAAATAACTAAAAGTACCTGGCTGAACGTCAGTGATAGTTGAACGGAAGAAAGCCAGTAACAAGATGATAAAGAGCAGGCTTGGGAAAGCATACAAAATGTCCACGATGCGCATCATGATGTTATCGACACGGCCGCCAAAATAGCCCGAAATACTGCCGTAAAGAACACCGATGAGCAGACTGATCAGCGGACCGATAAAGGCTACAGCCAGAGATACACGCGCACCATAGACGATGCGGCTGTACAGGTCGCGTCCAACATAATCTGCGCCGAAGGGATAATCATTGGAGATCTGAGCATAAGGCTTCATAGTTGGGAAGACCTTTGTAATCCACTCAGGGACCTTATTCTGGTCCACCAAAACCTGGATCTCAAAGGACTTTACCGTAACCAAGGGCGCAAATACTGCCATCAATATGAGTATGATGATAATACTACCGCCCAGGACCGAAGCGCGGTTTCGAAGCAAACGCCTGAAAGCATCCTGAAACAGACTCTCGCGTTTTTGCAAGAGCGGCGTGCCACCCGGGCCGAGGGTTTCCGATTCTAGTTTGACCTGTGCCATCTTAGTCTCCTTGGTTCCTAATCATACCGAATGCGCGGATCGAGATATGCATACACAATATCAACGAACAAGTTAGCCACCACCAAAAAGACCGCGTAGAGCAGGATGGTTCCCATGATGACGGGATAATCCCGATTGGTAATGCTGGTCACAAAATACTTGCCCATGCCCGGAATGCCGAACATCAACTCAGTTACAAAAGTACCGGTGACTAAAGCTGCAAATAATGGACCGAGGATAGTAATTACCGGGATCATTGAATTTTTTAAAGCATGCCGCAAAATAATGACACGTTCATGCAAGCCTTTGGAGCGGGCCGTGCGGATGTAATCTTCGCGCACGGTCTGGAGTAGCGTAGCGCGGGTCAGGCGGGCGATCACAGCCGATGAACCCAAACCCAAAGCAACCGAGGGCATGATCGCATATTTGAAGAAATCCCAACCGAATTTGCTGGGCAGAAAACCAAATAGCCAGGGCGGTTTACCACCCCAGCCACTGGGTGGGAACCATTTCAAGGCCACGCCAAAAAGCCAGACAAAAATTGGCCCGAGCACAATGACAGGCACAGACACCCCAAAGATGGCAACTCCCATGCCAAGGTAATCCCAAACGGTATTTTGCTTCAAAGCCGCCAGGATGCCCAACGGCATACCGATCAAAATGGCGATGATCAAGGCCATTGTCCCCAACTGGGCTGAGATGGGCAAATTATCACGAAAGATATCATTGACTGTCCGGCTGCGAGACCGATATGAAGGGCCGAAATTCATCCAACGAATCCAGACCGAACCAATCTTGACATTCATCAGAAAATCGTCCGCCAATGAGGTCGAAGGCGGTGTTGTAGTGACATGTGGAATCAATACAGCGTATCCATAACTCAAATATTGTTTCCATAAAGGTTGATCCAGATGATAGCGTTCATTCAAGATCTTGATGGTTTCCGCAGGCAGGGCCTTCTCACGCGAGAATGGGCCGCCGGGAATGGCGTGCATCAAACCAAAGGTAATGATCGAGACAACTATGATGACAACGACCATGTACAGCAGACGACGGATAATGTAACGGCCCATCAAAACTCTCCAATCAAAAAGTATTGCCAGGTATAGAGAGGGGAGCTTGGCTCCCCCCTCTATTTTTCTTACGAAAGCTTACCGATTAGTGGGGCAGGATATCCCACTTCTCAAAAGCTTGCTGTCCAGCCGAGGCAACGGTTCGCTCAACATAGGGTTTGGTCACGGAAACACTGGTATACCAGTAGATCGGGATAATCACCGCATCAGTGTAGACCAGGGTTTCTTCGAGATCAGCATACATCGCAACGCGCTTGACCGGATCGCTCTCGGTAGCAGCAGCAGCCAGCCCGGCGAAGAACTCTGGATTGTCATAGAAGACACCACCGGAGGGCTTGCCGTCCGTATAGGGATTCGATGAAGCATTGGCATCGAAGTTCTCGCGGATGAAGTTGTTTTCATCCGGGTAGTCCTGGCACCAGCCGAGACGGAAGATCTGCGGGGTGTCGGCGCCCTTGATGGTCGCCAAGTAGACAGCCCATTCCTGGTTGACCAGTTTGACATCCACGCCTAAAGTGTCCTTCCACATCTGCTGAATGGCCTCAGCAATTTTCTGGTGGCCAGAGGAGGTGTTGAACATCAGGGTCAGGTCGAGCTGGTCAGCAGTTTGACCGGTCTCATCCAGGTAGGATTGCAGATCAGCCTTGGCAGCCACAGGATCGGACTTGACACCCAGGTCGGGGTAATCGGCCATGGTCGGGGCACCGGCCAAACCGGGGCGTCCAAACCACTGAGCGGGTTCCTGGCCACCTTTTGTGACATTATCGATCAAGCTCTGGCGGTCAATCGCCTCTGACAGCGCACGGCGAACGCGCACGTCACTGACGATAGGAGCAGTGGTGTTGAAACCGTAGTAGTACGTGCACAGCGATGGAGCAATGATCAGTTCCTGCGACAGAGTCGGGTCAGCCTTGACGCGATCAATGTCAGCAAGCGGGACAGCAGCAACATCTAAGCTACCGGCCTCGTAATCAGCAAAAGCAACAGACTCATCCAGCATCGAGAAATTAACCTGGTCGATCTTCGCCACCGGGTTGCCCTCACTACCGGGCCAGAAGGGATTCTTGACGATGGTCATAGACGAGTTGTGAATCCACTCACTCATGGTGTAGGGACCATAGCTCTGGAAGAAGCCAGGCTCAGTCCAGCGTTCGCCGCGGGCATCGTTGCAGTCGTCGCCTTCGATCACCCATTGTGGTTGCGGGCGGGCAACCCATAAGCCAGCGATCTGCTCATTGTAAACAGCCGGGGACAGGAAGGTCAGCGCGATAGTAGCGTCGTCAATAACATTAACGCCAACCGTCGAGAAATCATCCGTTACGCCATTGTTGAAGTCAGCAGCGCCCTTAAGTACAAAGCCCAACAGGTAGGCATAGGGGGAGGCATTGGCTGGATCTATGTTGCGCTTGATACCATAGGCGAAATCGTTGGCAGTGACCAGGCGGTCCGCGGAGCCATCGCAAGTCTTGACGGTCTCAACAGCCTCGCCGTTCCAACGCACCCACGGAACGTCCGTGCGCAGATGGAAGGTGATGGTCTCGGTACCGTCGTCATTGGTAACACGCTCCCAGGAGTTAGCCATGCCTTGTTCGGTCAGGTTGGTTACCTCGTTAAGGGTGGTCATACCGACAAAGGCTTCATTAATGACCTGGATCGAGGATGTGTCCTCGGCAATCGCAGGATCTAGGGTCGGCACATCACCTACACCAAAGTTCCAGTTAAGAACCTTAGGGCCTTCCATCGCGGGGGCTTCAGTCGCCGCAGGTTGAGCAGGCGCTTCGGTTGCGGCAGGTTGAGCGGGTTGAGCGGGCTGAGCGGGCTGAGCGGGCGCTTCTGTTGCGGCGCCGCCACAAGCAGAAAGGGCCATACTCAGAGCGATCAGAAAGCTCAGTACAACAAATAGTTTACGCATCTTTCTTCTCCTCACAATTTAGTTTGAACAGAATTAGTTACTTACATACTTTGACTGAAAATTTGACTTTTGTTTCTGAGAAGTCATCACCTCCTTTCAATTTCTCCTATAAAAATCTCTCGGCAAAATGACAAGCGACGAAATGTTCGGGTTGAATCTCGCGGAATTCTGGGCGGGTTTCAGCGCAAAGTGATTCTGCAATCGGACAACGCGTGCGGAACCGACAACCAGACGGGGGATTAACAGGCGAGGGTACATCACCTTGCAAGATGACTCGCTTTCGTTTTGCATCGGCTACCGGATCCGGGATAGGAACCGCTGACAACAAAGCCTGTGTATACGGATGCAGAGGGTGGAGATACACCTCATCGCGGCTGGCAAGTTCAGCAATCACGCCCAGATACATCACTGCTACGCGATCGCTAATATGCTTCACCATAGACAAATCGTGCGCTACAAACAGATAAGTCAGGTTGAACTGACTCTGCAAATCCTCGAGTAGGTTAACAACCTGTGCCTGGATGGATACATCCAGAGCCGAAATTGGCTCATCACAAACAATAAAAGATGGTTGCAAAGAAAGTGCACGCGCCACGCCGATGCGTTGACGCTGCCCCCCAGAGAATTCATGCGGATATCGATTCGAAAAAGCAGGATTCAGGCCAACCAGCTCAAGTAAGTTCTTTACTCGTTCGTTGATCTCTTTTTGATTTGCAACTCTATGAACAACCAACGGCTCGCCAACGATTTCGCCAACAGTCATACGAGGATTGAGACTGGCATAAGGATCTTGAAAAATCATCTGCATCTTCCGGCGCATTTTTCGAAGTTCTTCACCCTGCAGCGCCACGAGATCAACATCATCGAAAACTACAGAACCGGAAGTAGGCCGATAAAGTTGCAGTATCGTTCGTCCGGTTGTGGACTTTCCACAGCCAGATTCACCTACCAACCCTAATGTTTCGCCTCTGCGGATACTAAAGGAAATATCATCAACGGCATGGACCGCAGCAACTTGCTTTTGAAAGATGATTCCACGCGTAATCGGGAAATACTTGACGAGATTATCAACGCTGAGTAAAACATTGTTGGCTGTCATTAGCGTTCCTTCCCTGTCTTCACATCTACCCAACAAGCCAGACGATGCCCAGTATCGATCTCCGCAAAAGGTGGGTTTTCATTCCAACAATGTTCGACTGCCCACTTGCAACGCGGCGCAAACGGACAGGAATTTGGTTTCTCATATAGTACTGGAGGCAGGCCATCAATAGAGTACAGACGTTTACGTTCCGTCTCATCTACACGAGGCAGGCTTCGTAACAGTCCAAGCGTATATGGATGTTGAGGGTTGGCGTACAACTCGATTACCGGAGCCTCTTCAATAATAAGCCCACCATACATCACAGCCACGCGTTGAGCAATACCGGCTACCACACCCAAGTCATGCGTGATCCAGATGATCGCCATGCCAAGTTCATCCCGCAGACGTTTGACCAACTCCACAATCTGAGCCTGGATAGTCACATCCAGCGCGGTCGTTGGCTCGTCCGCAATCAAGATTTGCGGGCTACAGGAGAGTGCCATTGCAATCATTACGCGCTGTCGCATTCCACCTGAAAATTGGTGAGGGTAATCTCCAAGGCGGTCCGCTGCCTTCGGAATGCCCACCATGCCAAGCAGTTCGGCTGCTCGATCGCGGGCCTGTTTCCTGTTCATGCCCAGGTGTAACATAAGCGGCTCTTCCAATTGCAAGCCTATCGTCAAAACCGGATTCAAAGAAGTCATTGGATCCTGGAAGATCATACTGATTTGAGCGCCCCGCACGTAACGGATTTCCTCGTTAGAGAGTTTCAACAAATCTTGATTGTAGAAAATTGCTTTTCCTGCAGTAATTTCTCCAGGCGGTGATGGGATCAGGCGAAGTAATGACAACATGGTCACACTCTTACCGCAACCGCTTTCCCCCACTATGCCCAAGGTCTCACCTTCGGCTAAACTAAACGAAACTCCATTAACTGCATGTACAATCCCATCAGAGGTCTTGAATTGAGTCTCAAGACCTTGAACATCAAGTAAGAGATCAGGCATCCGCGGGAATCCTTTTTTTTATTGTGAGATGATATTAACAACTAGCCTTGTGCGGAACTAGGTATAACTCTATATTGCGGTGTGAATCAAATTATACCTAATTCTTCAAGGTCGTCAACAGTGCTCCAAGCGTAGGGTAATCGTAGGCAAGGTGTAGGAGAAGAAAAACAGTCCTACAGTATGGTTAATATAGTACCACAGTATTATATGCGGAAGATACTGTAGTATGGTTTCCCAACTTAGCCTGAAAACACAAAAAAGAAGCTGTTTGTTGACAGGCATCCCTTCCTAAAATAGAATACGGATATTCCATATATTATCCTGTCGAGGAGAAGCAATGTTAAAAGAATTCAAGGAATTTGTAATGCGCGGCAATGTGCTCGATCTGGCCGTGGCCGTCATCATCGGCGGGGCGTTTGGGAAAATCATCACCTCGTTTGTGAACGATGTGCTAATGCCCCCCATCGGTCTTTTGCTGGGGGGGGTAGATTTTACCAACCTCTTCCTAGCATTGGATGGAAAAACGTATGATTCGCTCGAAGCCGCCACTGCTGCCGGAGCGGCCACTATCAATTACGGTGTCTTCATCAACACCGTTGTTGACTTTCTAATTGTCGCCTTTGTCATTTTCCTAATCATCAAAGCTGCGAATCCCACAAAAAAGAAGGAAGAGCCCGCTCCTCCTGTAGAACCCACCACCAAGGATTGCCCCTATTGCTTCACTACCATTGCCATCCAGGCAACTCGTTGTCCCAATTGCACGTCTGAATTGAAATGATATTGTAGGGGCTGGGTAACCCTGCCCCTACACAACCCCATGGATTTTCTCGAACAACTCAATCCCCGGCAGCGACAGGCTGTTTCAGCAGGGAATGGGCCGGTTTTGGTGCTGGCAGGCCCCGGGTCCGGAAAGACGCGCGTGCTGACCCAGCGCATTGCCTATTTGATCGCCTATGAGGGCGTGCGTCCTTATCAGATCCTGGCCGTCACATTCACCAACAAAGCCGCGCGCGAGATGGAATCGCGTGTGGATGACTTATTAGGAGAACAGGCCACACAAGGGATGATGCTGGGCACGTTCCACTCGGTCTGCGCCCGCATCCTGCGCCGCGAAGCGGACCTGTTGCCTGTGGAGGCCAACTACGTCATTTTCGATGCCGACGACCAGACCCGGCTCGTCAAGAGCATCATCCGCGAATTCAACCTTAACGAAAAAATGTATCGACCGAACAGCGTACATGCTGCCATCTCCAATGCCAAGAACGAGCTGATCGGTGCGGACGATTACCCAACCAGCACCTACCGCGACGAGGTGGTCAAGCGCGTGTATGTGGAATACCAGAAGCGGCTGATCGCCAGCAACGCCGTGGACTTTGACGACATTCTGGTTTACGCCGCGCGCTTGTTGGAAGGCAACCCTGACGTGCGCCAGAAATATGCGCAGCGCTTCAGGCATGTGTTGGTGGATGAATTCCAGGATACGAACATTGCGCAATATACGTTAGTCAAACACCTGGCCTCGGCGCACAATAATATCTTCGTGGTCGGTGACCCCGATCAATCCATCTATAGATGGCGCGGAGCAGACTGGCGCAACGTGCAGCGCTTCGAGCAGGACCATCCCGATGCACAGGTCATCCTGCTGGAACAAAACTACCGTTCCAAACAGACCATCCTCGACGCGGCCATGTCGGTCATCGACCGGTCCCGCAACCGTCGCCGCAAGCAACTATTCACCGAGCGTGGGCAGGGCGAGAAGCTCTTCTATTATGAAGCGCCTGATGATTACGCAGAAGCATCTTTTGTCGTTGACACCATCGCCCAACTTGTCGCCAGTCAGCAGTTCGAACCCGGCGAGTGCGCCGTGATGTACCGCACCAATGCGCAATCCCGTCTGCTGGAAGAAGCCTTCCTGAACGCGCGCCTGCCTTATCGTCTGGTTGGCGCACAGCGTTTCTACGGCCGCCGCGAAGTGAAGGACATGATGGCTTATCTGCGTCTGTCTTACAATGCGAACGATGAAGCCAGCCTGACGCGTATTATTAACGTGCCTACGCGCGGCATCGGCGCAAAACTATCACTTCGCTCTACACTGCCGCACGCGCCGTTGGCATTACGCCCGGCGCGATGGTACTCGATCTGGCGCGCGGTTCTGGCTCTCCGTACTGGGAGCAATTCAGCAATCGCGCAGCCATTTCACTGGCTGACTTCGGTGTCTTACTCGCCAACTGGAGAGCCGCCGCTCAGACTCTGACCGTCACAGAACTTTTCGACCAAATTGCCACGGACATCGGTTATAAAAACTATATCGATGACGGTACGGAAGAAGGCTCCGAGCGTTGGGAAAATGTGACCGAGTTGCGCCGTCTGACCCAGGAATACGTCACGCGCACGCTCGATGAATTCCTGCAAGATGTGGCGCTCATTTCCGATCAGGACACCCTGGCTGAAACCGTCAACGCCCCCACCCTGCTGACCCTGCACGCCGCCAAAGGGCTTGAATTCGGTGCGGTCTTTATCGTCGGCCTCGACGATGGGCTGTTGCCGCACAGTCGCTCTTTTGACGAGCCCGAAGAAATGGAAGAAGAGCGCCGTCTGTTCTATGTTGGCATCACGCGCGCCAAAGACAGGCTGTATCTGATCCGCTCTGTGCAGCGCGGCGGTCGTGGCTATGCCGAGGAGACTTTCCCGTCCCGTTTTCTGGACGATATCCCGGCAGATTTGTTGATTGGCAAAGCGCGTACAGGACGTACGATACGGGGACGCGCGCCTGAAACGCTCTGGAACGCCTCAAAACGAGCATCACAATCTGCTCCCGTTATCCCCGGCACGGGGATTATCCAGGCCAAATACCACGCCGGAACCAAAGTCCAGCACAAACTATGGGGCGAAGGCATCGTGCTTGATAGCCGTATCCAGGACGATGACGAAATCGTTGACGTGGTCTTCGAGTCAGTCGGTATCAAACGCCTGGCCGCATCGCTTGCCAACCTGACCATCATCTCATGATGCGCCTGCTCTACTTTGGCTTTCGCATCTACTGTTTTATTTTTCGCCCCATCACTCTCGGTGTGCGCATCATGCTCATCCAAAACGAACAGGTATTACTCGTTCGTCAAACCTATATGCCGGGCTGGTTCATGCCCGGCGGCGGTGTCAAGCGCGGCGAAACATTAGATCAGGCCGCTCGTCGTGAAGCACACGAGGAAGTTGGCGCAGAGATGGGAGAGTTAAGATTACTTGGAACCTATACCCATTTTGGTGAACACAAAAGCGACCACAATGCGCTCTTCTTGTGCACCGACTTCACGCTTAATGGCAAGCATGATGGAGAGATCGCCGAGACGCGTTTCTTCCCGGTTGGTGCTCCTCCGGAAGGACTCATGTCAGGTCACCGCCGCCGTCTGGAGGAATATCACGCCGGGAAAGAAATTCCACAGTTTGGTGAGTGGTAACATTTAATATGTCATTGCGAGCGACCCTGAGCCTGTCGAAGGGGAGCGTGGCAATCTCATGGCATTTGCAATCTCTTGTTTCTAAACTACTTGAGACTGCCACGTCGGCCTTCGGCCTCCTCGCAGCGACACATCAGTAAAGGGAAAAGGAGCGAATATGCAATATGTCAATCTTGGCAAAAGCGGACTGAAAGTCTCACGCCTGTGTCTGGGCATGATGAGCTATGGCACATCCAAATGGCGACCCTGGGTGCTTGATGAAGAAGATGCACGACCTTTTGTAAAGAAGGCCCTGGATGCGGGCATCAACTTTTTCGATACCGCTGACATGTACTCAAAAGGTGTTAGCGAAGAGGTAACAGGGAAATTGCTGCGCGAACTTGGCGACAAACGCGAGAACCTGGTGGTTGCCACCAAGGTCTATTTCAATTTGACAGATGAAGTCAACGGTGGCGGACTTTCTCGGAAGCACATTATGGATGCCATTGATGCGTCACTCAAACGTCTGGGAATGGATTACGTGGACCTGTACCAGATCCATCGCTGGGATTATGAAACGCCCATCGAAGAGACCATGGAAGCCCTGCACGATGTGGTCAAGGCGGGCAAAGCACGTTACATCGGCGCATCATCCATGTATTCCTGGCAGTTCGCCAAAGCACAATATACTGCCGACCTGAATGGCTGGACGCGCTTTGTCTCTATGCAAAACCACTACAACCTGGTTTATCGCGAAGAAGAGCGTGAGATGATTCCTCTGTGCATAGACCAGGGCATCGGCCTGATTCCCTGGAGCCCGCTGGCACGCGGTTTCCTGGCAGGCAACCGCAAACGCGATGGCGGCGGAGAAACTACCCGCGCCAAAAGCGACGACTTCGCCGACCAAATGTATTTCCACAAGGAAGATTTCACCGTGGCAGAACGCGCGCAGGAGATTGCCGAAAAGCGCGGTGTGACAAGTTCGCAGATTGCGCTCGCCTGGATGCTGGACAAGTCACACATCACTGCACCGATTATTGGAGCAACAAAACTGGAACATCTGGAACAATCCATTGCTGCGTTAGAAATCGAATTGTCAGAAGATGAAATCACTGCGCTAGAAGAAGCGTACCAGCCTCATCCGGTCCTGGGACACACCTAAAAATCGAGGAGATTTCGAGAGCTTATGAACTGGAAACTACTCTGGGATCTATTCATCATCTTTTCACGCGTTGCTCTGTTCTCCTGGGGCGGCGGCCCGGCATCAATGGGATTGATGCAACGTGAGACCGTCGCTGCGGGCTGGGTAACGCCCGAAGAGTTCGCAGATGCACTGGCAGTCGGCAATGCCCTGCCAGGCCCTATCGCTCCCCAGGTATCTGCCTTTGTGGGCTACAAACTAGCCAGGCTGCCCGGAGCAATCGCCGGCGTAACCGGGACCGTGTTACCCACCACGCTTTTGATGCTGGTGATGATCGTATTCTTCTTTGGTATCAAAGATAGTCCTAATGTGGTTGCCATGCTCAAGGCTGTGCGCCCAGTTATAGTAGGCCTGTTGATGTGGACGGTCTACATCATGGCTTATTCCGTTTTCAGCGTCAGCAAGGTTGGCTGGGGCAATGGTCTAATCCAGAGCTGGGACAAGGTGTTGATTGCACTTACCACCTTCGCTATCCTGACATTCACAGAAACCAATCCCGTTTTCTTGGTCATCGTCGCAGCGATCTTCGGATTTGTCGTCTACAGGTAACACCGATGTTCCACAACATTCCTAAGCCCATCCTGAATCGGATGAATGAACTCGAAGCACAAGATTCGCTCGACCGTGAGGATGGAACGCCTCGTCTCCAACGCCTGCGCCAGATTCCGCCCGTGACGGGGAAATTCCTGGCCCTGTTATGTGCCTCCGCCCCAAGCGGCGGCGTGCTGGAAGTGGGTACCAGTGGCGGATATTCATCGCTATGGCTCTCGTTGGCCTGCAAAGAGCGCGGCGATCATTTAACTACTTTTGAAATTCTCGAGGAAAAGGTTGCACGCGCTAATGAAACTTTCGAAGCCGCTGGAGTAAGCAGGCAAATCCAACTCATTCATGGCGACGCGCGCCAGGTTATTGCCGGATATGCTAACGTGGCCTTCTGTTTTCTGGATGCTGAGAAAGATGTTTACCTGGATGTATACGAAAAGGTTTTGCCTAACCTAGTACCGGGCGGCATTCTGGCTGCAGACAACATCATCAGCCACGCCAATGAGTTGGCAGGTTTTGCCGCACATGCTGAAAGTGACACACGTGTGGATGCGCTGGTTGTGCCCATTGGCAAAGGCATTCTGGTTTGCCGGAAATTGTAAGAGTATATATGCGCCACCCTTACGCACACAATGTTGTAAAATAGGTTGTGAATAGTAGACAGGAGAAATCACTTGGCTGAGACTTTGAAAATCGTCATCCCGATGGCAGGCTGGGGCACACGCATGCGTCCGCATACCTGGAGCAAGCCTAAGCCGCTGGTCAGTGTGGCGGGCAAAACCGCTCTGGAACACTTGATGGACGTGTTCGAGACCCTGCCCGATCCAAAACGCACAGAATATGTTTTCATTGTCGGCCCATATCTGGGTGAAACGCAAATTCCGGAATTCATCGCAAAACACTACCCCGACATCAAAGCACACTACGTGGTGCAGGCTGAGATGAAAGGACAGTCGCACGCACTTTATCTTGCGCGCCAGTACCTGACCGGCCCGGTGCTGATGATCTTCTCGGATACGCTGATCGAAACAGACTTCTCGTTCCTCGACCGCGAAAAAAGCAATGCCGTGGCCTGGGTCAAACCCGTGCCCGATCCGCGTCGCTTTGGGGTGGCCGAAGTCAACGCCGACGGCTGGGTGACGCGTTTCATCGAAAAACCAGAGAGCCTGGACAACAACATGGTAGTAGTCGGTTGTTACTACTTCCAGAGCGGCGAAAATTTGATGGCAGCCATCGAAGAACAGTTCAGCCGAGATGTGCAGCTTAAGAACGAATTTTTCCTGACAGATGCCATCAGCATCATGATCGAAAAGGGCGCATTGGTGCGCACCGAAATCGTGGAAACCTGGCTGGATGCGGGCACGATCGACGCCACCCTGGAAACGAATGCAATCCTGCTCGAACGCATGGACACCAAACCGGAAGAACGCCCAGACGTAAAGATCATCCCGCCGGTGTTCATCCATGAGACCGCTGAGGTCAGTGAAGCAGTTATCGGGCCAAACGTTTCGATCGGGCCTGATTGCAAGATCAGTGAGGCCGTTATCCAGGATAGCATCATTGAGGCGGGGACGCAGATCACGCAGGCCGCATTAACTCATTCTTTTATCGGGCGCAACTGTGTTGTGGAGGGGCAGCCCAATAAAGAGGAAGCGTCCTCTCTCAATATCGGTGACAATTCCGAGGTCCGGTTTGAAGCGTGAATTGGTCGAATGTCGTTCGGATTCGGACTACGCTGAACGTCCGCTTTCATTGATTTGGGAGGGGCAGAGATTGGAAATCGCTGAAATTCTGGCGCGCTGGCGCGGACCTGCCGAAAAAGGTTTCCGCGTGCAGACGGCTGACAAGCAAGTCTTTGAATTAACCTATCGGGAAGTTCCCGATGAATGGCAAGTCATAAACCTGGGACACGGATAAAACGGAATCAACGGAATCCGTGTTCAAAAATGGAGGCTTAATGCAGGAAATCGACAGCGCGAACTTTCTTTCGAAGCGCGTGGTGGGGTTGAAACCCTCGGGCATACGCAAGTTCTTCGATATTGCCGCAACGATGAAGGATGTGATTTCGCTTGGCATCGGCGAACCGGATTTCACCACCCCTGAACCGATCTTGCAGGCTGGTATTCGCTCGCTGCAAATGGGGGAGACCCATTACACATCGAACTGGGGTAAGCTGGAACTCAGGCAGGCTATCTCTGATAACCTTAAAAGTCTCTATGGCGTTTCTTATAACCCGGCTGACGAAATTATTGCCACAGTGGGCGTCTCGGAAGCGCTGTATCTGACGATGGTTGCCGTCCTGAACCCCGGCGATGAGGTCATCATCCCGACGCCCTGCTTCGTTTCCTACCAGGCAGAAGTCATCCTGGCAGGTGGCGTGCCGGTGGAAATCCCCAGCAAGATCGAGAACAATTTTCAGTTAGACCCAGACGAAGTCCGCGCTGCGATCACGCCAAAGACAAAGGCCATCTTCGTTGGTTATCCCAGCAACCCGACCGGCGCTGTAGCCGAACGCGAGACCTTGATCGAAGTGGCAAAGATTGCGGAAGAGTACAACCTGCTGATCATCTCAGACGAAATCTACGACCGGCTGGTGTATGGCTTCGAGCATGTCTGCGTCCCGGCGCTGGGTGAGAGCATCAAACGCCGCACAATTTTGCTGGGTGGCTTCTCGAAAGATTACGCTATGACCGGCTGGCGCATCGGTTACGCGTGCGGGCCAGCCAACATTATTAAAGGCTTGGTGCGCATCCACCAGTACACCATCATGTCCGCGCCGACCACCGCACAAGACGCTGCCATCGAGGCGCTGAAGAATGGTAACAAATACGTGGAAGAAATGGTAACGGAATACGACCGCCGCCGCAAACTGCTTGTCAGTGGGTTCAACCGCCTCGGCCTCCAGACCTTTGAGCCGCGTGGCGCTTTTTACGCCTTTCCCAACATCCGAGCTTCCGGCATGGACGATGAAACCTTCGCCGAAACGCTGCTGAAAGAAGAAGGCGTGGCCGTTGTCCCTGGCAATGCTTTTGGGCCCGGTGGGGATGGCTTTGTAAGAGCTTGCTATGCAACAGCTTATGAGAAGATCGAAGAAGCACTGCAACGCATGGAACGCTTCATGAGCAGGCACGGATAGTGCCAAAGGTAAAAATAGGGGCTGTCTCTTTGGGACAGCCCCTTATCATTTAATAAAGGGAACAACGATATAGAAAGTTTATTCGTCCGGATAGTTTCCCAATATCTGCTCGATCTTTTCCAAAATCTCATTTGTCAATTTATTGGCCGCTTCCCCGGCAGCTATATTTTCCTTGAGTTGCGCCAGTCGTGTTGCACCGGTGATGACGCTACCGATCTCTTTGCGTCTTAGCAGCCAGGCGATAGCCAATTGCGCGGTGGTCAGGCCCAGGTCCCGTGCGATCGAGGTGAGCATATCTACGATAGCAATACGCTCCGGGGTGATACGTTCCCGTATCCAGCCGTAACCATCTCTGTCGGCACGTGTCCCCTTGGGAATCCCTTCATTATATTTTCCGGTCAAAATACCGTAATACAGTGGGCTAAAAGTAGTCAATCCAATGCCAAACTCTTTGCAAACAGGCGCCAGATCGGTCTCAACGCGATAACGGTGGAACATATTGTATTGCGGCTGTTCCATGACAGGCGGAGATAAATGATGCTGGTCAGCGATTTTAATGGCTGTCGCAATTTGATAACCGCGCCACTCAGAAGTACCCCAATACAGGATCTTGCCCTGGCGGACAAGCATATCCATAGTATAGACGACTTCGTCAATGGATGTATCGGGGTCATAACGGTGACAGAAATACAGATCAAGATAATCAGTGCCGAGACGTTTAAGCGAAGCATGCACAGACTCGGTGATGTGCTTGCGCGATAGACCGCGTCCATTGGGGCCGGGCATGGTCTGTGAAAAGACTTTGCTGGAGAGCACCAGCGCTTCGCGCGGCAAATCCTGAATGGCCTTGCCCATCACGATCTCAGCCTGACCATTGGCATATACATCCGCGTTATCGAAAAAGTTGATGCCGCCGTCGTAAGCGGCATGAATCAACTGCAAAGCAGTTTTCTCGGAAATCTGGTCACCAAACGTGACCCAGGCTCCCAGGGCAATTTCACTTAGTTTCAGGCCGGAACGACCCAGGCGTCGGTAGTGCATAAATATCCTTTGCCTACTTTACAATAATCCTGACAGAAACTTCACACAGCGGGTTGTTCTTCGAACCTAATCTCCAGTTGGAAGTATAGGTTCCGGCATCTGCTGGCGCTCTCATGTCAACTGTTAAAGTCACCTGTGCACCGGGGCCGACATTATTAGGAAGGTCGTAGATATCCTGACCAGACATATCCTTGCCACCCGAACGGGAGAAATCAACGTTGCTGCTTAGCCAACTCTCGCTTCCCGTATTTTTCAGCGTCCATTCGGCTGTAAAGCGCGCCCGAGATGCATACGTTGTATCGTTGCTTGGTAGCTGAGCAACCAATTCACAGTTTGAACCGGCGCTTTTAGCTACAAACGGTTCGGTGGCAGTCGGGGGGCTGGTGGCAGTCGACAAAAGGAATGTTGCTGTTGGCTGTTGGCGTATCTGTAGGAGTTGAGGTCGGCATTGGTGTAGATGTCGAGGTCTTGGTAGGGGACGGCATTACCAACGCTGTTTGTGTTTGCGCCGCTCCTGCTGTGGCAACAACGATCGTTTGTATGGCACCGGGATCAGTGGTTGGGTTCGAGGCAACAGACAGCGGAAGCCCAGGTACCGCGCACGCCAACAGGACGAACAGTACTACAAACGGGAATAGAATTTTTTTTGAAGGTGTATTCATGATCGTCTACCAAGAACCTTATTTGGTTTCGAAAACAAATCGTACGGAACAAAAATTTGTTTGACCAACCTTGAGGGACCATCTCATATTGTATTCTTTAGGTCGTTTCGGAACGGTCATCGGGACCGAGATCGTGACCGTGCCCCCCGGTCCGACCCCTGCAGGAATGTCGTAATAGGGCCTGCCGACATTGAGATCGGCTCCGGATTCATAGACAACGTCCACACCTTTTTTAGGCCAGGTCTTCGTACCTGTATTTTGAACGGTCCAAATTGCCTTGAAACTGGTACCTGCGATTATAACCGCGTGATTTGCCGGGCTTTTGGATAAAACGCGACACTCCCATTCTGAGGGGGTCGCTGTAGGTTTTACAAAACCATCATGACTGCTGCTTGTACTTGCCTCAGACGTCATCAAATCTGCGATGTCACTTGTCAGAAAAACGTCCGTCGGGTTGGTACTGGTCGCAAACAGGAAAAGGACAGTGGCAGTTGCCGTCGGTGTGATGGTTGGAGTTTTCGATGGGGATGGCGTCAGGCTCGGCGTCTCGGTAGGAGGCAGCACAAACGCTGTGCCTGTCTGCGCTGCCACCCCTGTCTGCACAATGAATGTTTCAACAGAACCGGGAGCAGATACGGAAGGAGGAGGTGTGACAAGCGCTGGCGTTGCACAACCCAAAATGACCAACCCCAGGATCAGCCATATGGTAATCCGGCGAACGGTCCGCCTGTTCATCACACCTCCTCGATATTGTCTTGCACTCCGAGTTATTTCAACATAGTCTAGCGAACTACGTCGAAGGCTACGTATGGATAGCAGAAGCCTCCCTCGAGTTTGAAATCAATCACGTAATGTCCGGGACTATCCGGAGCCTGTGCATCGAAGGGACCCACTTTGAACGTATCCCCAGGTGCCATTTCCGGGAGTTGTATGGTACCGGGAGGATTGGTAAGCGTTGGGCCGGGATTCCCTAATAAGACAAGATCTTTACCGGCTGCCCAGGTTGAAGTACCGTTGTTGAGGATCGTGAAGGTAACATCAAATGTGTTCGTGCGCTTGAACTCCGTATTATCGAGAGGCCTTTGCCGGATGATATCGCAGGAGTAC
The DNA here is from genome assembly GCA_963829615.1 of uncultured Chloroflexia bacterium. GTDB lineage: Bacteria > Chloroflexota > Anaerolineae > Anaerolineales > Villigracilaceae > JAABUE01. The sequence continues at coordinate 60,790 of CAWHJM010000049.1, read as the reverse complement.
GCATAGGTAGTATAGCCACCGCCGCTGGTACTGCCACCACTTCCACCAGAAGAACCGCCTGTCGTGAATGGAGTTGCGGTTGGCAGAACCGGCGTTATTGTCGGCACCAACGTTGGAGAGGTTACCTCCGTAGGTGCGGCAGCAGCGGTTTCGGTCGCCTGGGCTGCGACAGTCATCGCCACTGTAGTAGCGATCTGACCCTGCGCTTCGAGCGTCATGGCAACCGAAGTGGCAACCTTCCCTTCTATATCTACAGGAGTGGGTGTCGCCCCTCCTGCAGGTACACAGGCCGCCAGGGATGCAATGATTAGCGCCATAGTTACCAATCGTAGTGGAATAGACAAGCGTTTCATTCGTTTCTCCTTTGATTCGGAATGAACTATCCTTCCGTTTTTTCGTTCGTTCCTGCCCCAATTCCCAGCGGCTTCCATTTCTTCTCGTCTTTCAGACGATGCTGGATACCGTGCCGGTCGTGGATCAGGTCAAAACCTTCGGGCTTGATAAACATATCTTCACCGTCGAGCAAGCCCGTGATGCCCGTCTGACCCGGTTCGGGACGCTTGTTCTGACAGTAGGAACAGGTAGCGGGATCATGCGACGTATAAACGGTCGGCTCTTCATATGTCGTGACGTAGCCTTCGTAGTTGCGCAGGATGATCTTGTGGTCGGAGGCGCTGATCTGATAATTTGGCATGACCGGGATCTTTCCGCCCCCGCCGGGTGCATCCACTATAAATTGCGGGACAGCGTACCCGGACGTGTGACCGCGCAGGCCTTCGATGATCTCGATACCCTTCGCGACCGGTGTACGGAAGTGTCCGGCGCCTTCCACCAGATCACATTGATACAGATAATACGGGCGCACGCGGATGCGGGTGATCTTCTGCACCAATTCGCGCTGAATGTGGACGCAGTCGTTTACACCTGCCAGCAAAACGGACTGGTTGCCCAGCGGGATACCGGCACGTGCCATGCGGTCGCAGGCATCGGCCAATTCCTGGCTGATCTCGTTGGGATGGTTAATGTGGATGTTGATCCATAACGGGTGGAACTCTCGCAGCATATCGCACAGTTCCTGTGTGACGCGCATAGGCAGGAAAACCGGCACGCGCGAGCCGATACGGACAATTTCAATGTGCGGGATTTCGCGCAGGCGGGTCAGGATTTCTTTCAAAATCTTGGGCGCTAAAACCAACGGATCGCCACCGGAAAGCAGCACATCACGCACTTGCGGCGTGCGCTTGAGATACTCGATCTGCGCTTCGAATTCCTGGCGCGAGAAAGTCTGGCCGGGATCGCCTACGATGCGTGAACGCGTGCAATACCGACAGTAAGACGCGCACTGAGTCGTTACCAGCATAAGTACCCTGTCGGGATACCGATGCACCAGGCCGGGGACCGGAGAGTGGCGATCTTCTGCCAGGGAATCTTCCATCATGGCAGTAAAGGCCTGCATCTCCTCCGAGCGCGGGATGATCTGCTTGCGGACCGGGTCGTTTGGGTCATCAGGGTCGATCAGCGAGATAAAGTAAGGTGTAATATCCACACGGAACAAACCACTGGACTGGAGCGCCTTACGCTCACTATCGGTCAGCGGGAAAACTTTCTCGATCTCTTCAACAGAATTTAAACGGTGGCTTAACTGCCAACGCCAGTCGTTCCATTTTTCATCGGGAACGTCGGCGTAAACAGGGGCGCGTTTGGAAATAATTGGGCTAGGCATAGGGTTTTTCCTCCGGATTGGAATAAAAGGGGCTCTAAGGATAGATCAGACAGTTTCTAAAACACACGCGGAGGGTCATGGTCAGGGCGAAAGAATCCCCCAAAAAATGGGGATACGCCGGTGAACTCAAAATGCAACAATCTCATAAAGGTATTGTAAAAGGAAACAGGGTGCGGGTCAATGTCCATTAGTAGTACTTTAAGTAATGCTCTTGACTTAAGCCCAATTCGGACTATAATTGTCCTGTTGGATGTAAAAATAGAGCAAAACACAGCGAGCGCTTGAGACGAAAAGTCTCGAAGCGCTTGCCTTTGTTTGTCTCCTGTATGCGCCGACTACACGCCATACAGAGGCCTCGCTCTTAAGTAACCCTGATTCGTTGGATGAGGAGTGGATCTGTGGAAACCAAAGGACTGACCGCATTACGCATCAGCCTGGCATCGCCCGAAACGATCATGTCCTGGTCGTATGGTGAGGTGCTCAAGCCCGAGACAATCAACTACCGCCGCCTGCGACCAGAAAAAGATGGTCTATTCTGTGAGGCTATTTTTGGCCCAACTCGCGACTGGCAGTGTTATTGTGGTAAATATAAGAATCCCCGTTTTAAAGGCATCGTTTGTGACAAGTGCGGCGTTGAAGTAACCCGTGCTGCCGTGCGCCGCGAGCGCATGGGGCATATCGGCTCTGGCAACGCCGGTTGCGCATATCTGGTATACGCGACGCATTCCCTCTTATTTGGGTTTACTGCTTGACATCTCACGTCGCAATCTGGACCGTGTATTGTATTTTGCCCAATATATCGTCACCTACGTAGATGAAGATGCCCGCCAGAAGGCGCTTAAACGTTTGGAAGATGAAATTTCTGTTTCTGAGCGCGAGCAGGCAACACAAATCAATGCCAAAATTGCAGAGGTCAAAACACGACGTGACCATGCCCAGAGTGAGATCAAGCAGAAACAAGCTGCTCTCGAACGATCTTACGACGAACAGATCGCTGCACAGCTTGACCCGATCATCAAAGAGGGCCAAAGGCTGGAAAAGCAACTTCAAGACCAGAAGGGTAATGCTGCCAAGAAAGCGCTGGTCTTCGAAGTGACCGGTGACACGATCGTAGAAACAGGCCTCGAAATTACTGCCAAGCACATCAGCCAGGTGCAAAGGGTCGTTCAGATAAAGCTGGAAGAACTTGAAAACGAACTCAAGGATCAGAAGGCACGCGAAGTCGATGAGTTGAAAAACGAATCGGCTCGCATCAAAGCCGAAGCCGACGAAGAGATGGAAGCCTTTCGTGGACAGCTCGAAGACCAGTCAACGGTTTCGCAGAATCAGAATTCTCACGTACGAGATGAATTGCTGGAGCTGCGTCCCTTTACCTTCTTAAGCGAGATTCGTTATCGCGAACTCAAACAGCGCTGGGGGCAGGTCTTCCGTGCCGATATGGGCGCAGAGGCTTTCTTTGACATCCTGCGTCGCCTCGACCTCGATAAACTCTCCGAAGAACTCTGGTACGAGGTACGTACCACCAAATCGAAACAAAAACGCAAGAAAGCCACCAACCGTTTGAAGGTAGTGGAAGCATTCCGTCGTTCTGGCAACCGCCCGGAATGGATGATTATGACCGTTTTACCGGTCATCCCGCCCGACCTGCGCCCGATGGTGCAGTTGGACGGTGGCCGTTTTGCGACTTCTGATTTGAACGATCTGTACCGCCGTGTAATCAACCGCAACAACCGTCTCAAGCGCCTGCTCGAGTTGGGCGCGCCGGATGTCATCATCCGCAATGAGAAGCGCATGCTGCAAGAAGCAGTGGACAGCCTGATCGATAATTCACAACGCGGCAAAGCGCTTTCCCGCCGCGGTCGCCGTGAACTCAAATCCCTGAGCGATATGCTCAAGGGTAAGAAGGGACGTTTCCGCCGCAACTTGCTCGGCAAGCGCGTAGACTACTCCGGTCGCTCAGTGATCGTGGTAGGTCCGCAACTCAAACTTTACCAGTGTGGCCTGCCCAAGACCATGGCGCTGGAACTTTACCGTCCGTTCGTGATTGCGCGTCTCGTGCTACACAACTATGCGGCAAACGTCAAGGGTGCACGCCGCCTGATCGAGCGCAACAGGCCTGAGGTCTGGGAAGTGCTCGAGGAAGTCATCAAAGATCGACCTGTGCTCTTGAACCGTGCGCCAACCCTGCACCGCCTGGGTATCCAGGCATTCGAGCCGCTTCTGATTGAAGGCTCTGCCATCCAGTTACATCCGTTGGTTTGTACTGCTTTCAATGCTGACTTCGACGGTGACCAAATGGCCGTGCATGTGCCGCTTTCCCAGAAAGCCGTGCAGGAAGCCCGCGAATTGATGCTCGCATCCAAGAACCTGCTCAAGCCTGCTGACGGCGAACCGATCATTTCTCCGTCGAAGGATATGGTTCTAGGCGTATTCTATCTGACAATAAAGCACAAAGCCGAACACAAAGGTGACGGACGTGCTTTTGCCGATATGGATGAAGTGGAGATGGCGTTTCAGCTTGGACAAGTCGAGGTTCATTCTGAGATCAAAATGCGCGTGACAACCTGGTACGATGATGATGGCAGTCGTATGCCCGAACCGCAGACTCGTATCATCGAGACGACTGTGGGCCGCGCACTCTTCAACCGCATCCTCCCGGAAGATGTGCAATTCGTGAACCACAAATTGGATAAAGGTGATGTGAAGGACCTGATCGCCGAGGTGTACGAACTGTGCGGTCAAGAAATCACCACCAACGTTGCAGATCGCATCAAGAGCTTGGGCTTCGAATTCGCCATGCGTTCCGGCACGACTTTGGCAGTCGCTGACATCACCATCCCACCGGAACGCCGCGAAATTATCCAAGAAGCCTTGCAACAGATCGAAGTGGTCAACCGTGATTTCCGTCGCGGCCTGTTGACCGAACAGGAGAAGAACGAGCGCGAGATCAATGTCTGGCAGGAAACTACAGACCGCGTTTCTGTTGCCGTTCGACAACACATGGACCCAGATGGTAACCTGGCAACCATGGCAAACTCCGGTGCGACCAAAGGTGGTTACTCCACCATTTCACAGTTGGCCGGGATGCGCGGTTTGATGGCCGACCCCTCCGGGCGCATCATCCCATTCCCGATCCGCTCGAACTTCCGCGAAGGCCTGACCGCCATGGAATACTTCATGTCTACTCACGGCGCTCGCAAAGGTCTGGCTGACACCGCACTGCGTACTGCGGATGCCGGATACCTGACACGCCGCCTCGTGGACATTGCCCAAGACATCATCATCAACGAGCACGACTGTGGCACCAAAGACGGCATCTACATTCGCAGAAAAGACGACGTGGCCGGACAGTCCATGGCGAACCGCCTGTACAGTCGCTTGTTGGCCGAACGCGTCATTGATCCGAACACTGGTGAGGTGGTCGGCGATTTCGACGACATCATCGATCATGACCTGGCACGTAAAATCTCCCAGACAGGCCTTGCAGAGATCAAAGTACGCTCGCCAATGACCTGCGAGTTAACGCACGGCATTTGCGCCAAGTGCTATGGCATCGATCTGGGGCGCGGTGACATGGTCTCGCTTGGCTCGGCAGTCGGTATTGTGGCTGCCCAGTCCATCGGAGAGCCTGGCACGCAGTTGACGCTGCGAACTTTCCACACCGGTGGTGTTGCCGCCGGTGGGGCAGACATTACGACTGGTCTCCCCCGCGTAGAAGAGTTGTTCGAAGCTCGCAAACAGCCTAAGGGTGAAGCCGTGGTGGCAGAGATCAGTGGCGCTGTGAGGATCATGCAGTCCGAGCGCTACGCTGACCTGCGTGAGGTAACTATCGAGCACAGCGAACTGATCAGTGACACTTATGATATCCCTGAAGACTGGAAAATCGAGGTTAAGACTGAGAACGAAGTCAACATGGGTGATGTGCTGGCGAGTAAGGACGATGCTACTATCGTTGCCCAACATGGCGGTCGCGTGCGCGTCGAGAAGAAAGCCGGCCAGGTTGTCGTTGCCTATGACCAGAAAGAGGAAAAGACTTACGACATCCCGACCACAGCGCGTTTGCTCGTCAAAGATAACGCGCAGGTGGAGGCTGGCCAACCGTTGACCGAGGGCTCGCTCAATCCGCACCGTGTACTGCGCATCCAGGGACGCGAGGCCTGCCAGATGTATCTGATGACCGAGGTACAAAAGGTGTACCGCTCACAGGGCCAGAACATCCATGACAAGCACTTCGAGGTCATCATTCGCAAGATGCTCAGCAAAGTACAGGTCACCCGGCCCAGCGACAGCAAGTACCTGCCTGGGGACGCGGTAGACAGGCTCGAGATCCGGCATGTGAACGAGCAGTTAATGGTTGAAGGAAAGCAATCAGCAAAATTCGTCGAGATTTTGCTGGGCGTGACCAAGGCTTCTCTATCCACCGATTCGTTCCTCTCAGCTTCCTCCTTCCAGCACACCATCAAGGTGCTGGCGCAGGCGGCCATTGCTTCGAGCACGGACCCACTCTTTGGCTTGAAAGAGAACGTCATCATCGGTAAATTGATCCCTGCCGGGACAGGCTTTACCGAAGGACGTTTCAGCGCGATTGAAGAGGCCCAAGAAAACGGCTCATCCCCGTGGACCTCTGTCCCAGACCCCACTGCGGCAGACTAAATCAAACATTTTAGCAAAACAAATAACGGTCGCGAAGACCGTTATTTGTTTTTAAGGGAAGTCTCAACTTGAATGTATAGCGCTTATCAGCTTTTCACCTTGACGCTTTCCCCCTTCTCCCTTAAGATAAGCGCGGTATAGAACATTAATTCACCCTCGCCTAACCCCTCCCGCCCTTCGGGCACCCTCCCCTTCCCTGTAGGGAAGGGGAGGGTCGAGGGTGAGGGTTAGGTAAGGAGGAGTCTTTATGGAACTTGGCCTGGTAAAGAAAATAGATATTAATAGGGAGATGCAGCAGGCGTACCTCGATTACGCCATGAGCACGATCGTGGCGCGCGCGCTGCCAGATGCCCGCGATGGACTTAAACCTGTACATCGCCGAATCCTGTACGCGATGTACGACATGGGAATACGGGCAGACTCTTCGTACAAAAAATCCGCTCGTATCGTGGGCGAGGTACTGGGCAAATATCACCCGCATGGCGACTCGGCTGTCTACGAAGCCATGGCGCGTATGGCGCAGGATTTTTCCATGCGCACGCTGCTGGTGGATGGACAGGGCAACTTCGGCTCGATCGATGGCGACCCACCGGCTGCCATGCGTTATACCGAAGCGCGCCTGACTGCGCCCGCCCTCGACATCCTGACCGACATCGGCAAGAACACGGTTGATTTTGTCCCCAATTTCGACGACACACTGACCGAGCCGACCGTGCTGCCCGCATCCATTCCCAATTTACTGGTCAACGGCGCGACAGGCATCGCGGTCGGCATGTCCACCTCCATCCCGCCGCACAATCTGAGTGAAGTGGTGGACGCGCTGGTTTATATGCTCGAACGCTGGGAAAAGCTGGACGATATCTCCGTCGGGCAGTTGATGAATTTCGTGCAGGGACCGGACTTCCCGACAGGCGGGGTCATCCTCCAGCAGGAGGGCGAAGAGGGTCTGGAAGCAGCTTACGGGTCCGGGCGCGGACGCGTGAGCATCCAGGCCAAAGTCCATATCGAGGAAATGGACCGCGGCCGTTCGCGTTTGATCGTCACCGAACTGCCGTACATGGTCAACAAGTCGAGTTTGATCGAACGCATCGCTTTGTTGGCGCGCGATGGCGTCATCGATGGCCTAACCGACCTGCGTGATGAATCCGACCGCCATGGCATGCGCATTGTCATCGAGCTGACCAAGAACGTCGAGCCTGAAAAAGTATTGGCCGACCTCTACCGCCGCACACCCATGCAGTCCACCTTCAGCATCATCCTGCTGGCGCTGGTGGACAATGAACCGCGCATGCTCTCGCTCAAGCAGGCGCTGCGCGTCTATATCGAGCACCGCTTGACGGTCGTCAGGCGACGCGCCGAATATGACCTGGACAAGGCCAAACAACGCGCGCATATCCTGGAAGGATACCTGGTCGCGCTCAAGAACCTGGACGAGGTCATCAAGCTCATCCGCAGCGCGCCGGACGTTGAAACTGCCCGGACAAAACTGATGAAGCGCTTCAAGCTGACGGAGCTCCAGGCCAACGCCATTTTGGAGATGCAGTTGCGCCGCCTGGCTGCGCTGGAACGCAAGAAGATCGAGACCGAATATAGAGAATTAAAGCAGGACATCATCACGCTGGAAGGGTTGCTCAAATCACCCAAGAAGATGCGGGCTTTGGTTGCCGATGAACTGATCGAGGTCAAAGCGGATTACGGTGATCGCCGCCGCACGCAGATCGTCAACCTGAAGAAGGGCAAAGCCGCCAAACTGCTGACCGCCAGTGACCTGCTGCCCGATCAGACCGTATGGGTGGGCGTGACCGCCGATGGGCTGGCCTCACGCACACGCGATGAGAAGTCTCCCCGCCCGAGCGGCAACGAGGCCCCACGCTGGCTGGTAAAAGCCTCCACAACGGATACGCTCTATCTGGTGTCCGAAAGCGGGAAAGCTGCGGCGGTGGCGGTGCATACCTTGCCGGAAACGGACAAGTTAGGCGACGGCACGCTCTGGCACAAAGTCTCGCCCTTGCGCGAGAGTGACAAACTAGCCGCGGTCTTTACGTTGCCATCCCGAAGATCGACCCTGCCGGAAGAAACCTATGCCTTTAGCGTAACACGCGGCGGGATGGTCAAGAAGTCGCTGGTGAGCGAACTGCCCGGCCCCTCCGCACAGACCTTTACGCTGGTCAAGGTCAATGAGGGCGACTCGCTGCGTTGGGTAATGCTGACCGATGGCACAAAGGAGATTTTGCTGGCCATCTCCAGTGGACTCGCGATCCGGTTCAAAGAGGAAGACGTCCGCCCGATGGGCTTGGTGGCCGCCGGTGTGAACGGCGTCAAGCTGGGCGTGGGAGATGAAGTGATCGGCGCGGAAGTCATGCCCGATAAAGGTGAGATTTTCTTGATCGCAACAGATGGCAAGGCCAAACGCGTGCCGGTCAAAGACTTCCCCACGCAGGGACGCTATGGCCGTGGCGTGATCGCCTGGCAACTGCCGAAGGGCGTCAACCTGGCCGGCACGGCAACCGGCAAACCCAACTATGTCGCGACAGTCCACTTGCTCAATTTAGCACCGAAATCCACGCGTCTGGATGCTGCCCCGGTCCGCAAGCGCGCGGCAGTGCGCGGCGATAGTGCCGTGGATGTGAAGGCTGGGGATACGATAACTGCCGTGGTGATGGGCTGGGAAGTGGAGAATTTTGTGGCGGTAAGTGCGAAGAAAGAAGTGAAAAAGGCAGCGGCGAAGGCGTCTCCTGCAAAGAAACCAGCCGTTGGAAAGACTGCCGTGACCTCATCCCAGAAAGGGCAAGAAGCCAACGACAAAAGCGAAACCGGCTGCAAGTAAAACAACCAACAAGAAAACAAAGGCGAAGAAGTAAAGGTCATTCGTATAATAAAATGGCTTCTGAATTCTCAAAGAACTAGGCGTCACCATCGAAGATAGCAAGGATGGCACCAGTTGGCGGTATTCCTAGCCAGTGTCATTGCGAGCGCACTTTGCGAAGCAATCTCCCAATCGCTGATAAAAACTTCCGAGGCAGTTTCTCGGAAGTTTTTTGTTTCTTAAGCCAATCGTGCTGAGCCTGTCGAAGCGGCGGTGATAAGAGACCCTTCGGTCGCAGCGACGCTTCCCCCTGCGGGGACGATGCGACTACGGGTCGGCGAACACGGACCCTCCGCTCAACGCGAAGCTCCCTCAGGGTGACATGTCACGTATAGTTGTTCTTCCAACTCATCCACCTCTTTATCCCGCCTGTGATAGCCCATCTTCTCGATCATTTCCTTCGCTGTTTTCAAATGTTCGCGGGCTTTATCGTTGTCGTTGCGAGGGCGGAGCCCGAAGCAACCCCCTCGTTGCCATGGGGTTGCTTCGTCGCTTGCGCTCCTCGCAACGACATGTAGAGCCGCGCATACTCCAAATGACAATCCGCCAAATGCAGCCCCATCCCCCCGCGCGAGGCAATCGTGAAGGCTTCATCCAAATCCTTTTGCGCCTTATCCAAATCGCCCGTAACCCGGTAATACTCCGCCCGCGCCAGCAAGCCGTGTGGTAAATCATCTTGTCGCCCTGCCTGCCGCAAGCCATCCACCGCACGGTTGAGGTATGTTAGGGCAGGCTCCCCTTTCCCTTTGGGAGAGGGCGGGGCATCGTGCTGAGCTTGTCGAAGCATGAGGTAGGTTTTCGCCCGCCCGAGCGAGAGATTGTCAAGCGCAAAGGAGAGTAGGCTTACAGTTGGTTGACCTTTTGCCCATTCCAACGTCTGACTTGCCCGCCGTTCCACCTCCCCATAGTTTCCCTGACTTAGCAACAGGTCACAATATCGAAAACCTTGCAGAGTGTATAGTAGTGGAAATTCGGGCTGACGTTTCTTTTGCATTTCTTCTGCTTCACTAAATGCTATTTGTGATTCTTTCAAACGACCTGCTTGGTGTAACGCATCACAAAATGTTGTACGAACACCCATTTTCCAAAACTCATCGTCGCTTTTGTCAGCGAGTTCTGACGCTTTGCTCCGCGTAGCCGAGCGCGCGCTTCACATCGCCGATAGTCAGCATGAGTTCGCTGAGATTGCCGGCATCCACTGCTGCTACCACCCAGTTCTTTGCTTCAATCCACATGTCCAACGCTGCTTGAATCGGTTGCTCCGATTCTTTAATCCGTCCCAATGCACGCAAACGAAAGCCAGCAATACTCAGAAGAAACGCTTTATCATCTTCACGGAGTATAGAAACAGGTTGATACCAAATCTGGTCAAAGAAACCAGAAATCACAGAAAGGTCTGCGCCAAAAGCCCCAAGTTGGTTACAACAATAGTTGACATTAGGATCGCGTTGAATACGGTTGTAGTAATCCCAAAACACCTCTTGATGTCTCCCCGCCTGGCAGCCGTGTATCACCGCCGCAAAGAGCGGTGCCATTTCTTCCAGTGTATCTGGTAATTCTTTGGCTGTGGCTTTATAGTATTCATACAGGCGGTTGTGGCCTTCGCGCCAGGCCTCTTCGTTTTCGGCTTTAAGTTTTTCACCAAAGTGTTCGCGCAAGAGCGGATGACAATCAAGGGTATCAGGTTCAAGCGGTTCTTCCTGGGCAATGAGGCGCAAGTCGCGCAGATTATGTACCGCGTCTTTCCAACCTTTATCAGAAAGTTTATGGATGTTATCAGTCAACCCTTTGATGACATCCGTGTTTCGCCAATTCTTCATTGCGCCAAGCAATCCCTTTTCTTTGGTCGGCAATTTCTTTCTCAAAGCATCCAGTGCGCCCTTTTCCGCAGGCCGGTCGAACAAGCCCCATCAAACGCAAAATGTCCAATTCGGGTTTGCCAGCTAACCAACGCTCGTACGATTCCATCACACGGCGTGCGTGCGCGCCCTGCTTTTGTTCATCCAGCACGTGCGGGATTTCTTTGCGTTTGCGAATGTCGCCACCGTGAACCACTTTTAGGTAGCGTCCAAGCAAGGTGAGCGCCAAAGCATGTCCGCCGAAATCACGCGAGGCTTCTTTGCGTTCATCCTCGGTGCCATCTACACCAAGAAATTTGAGATATGCCGCGCCTGCTTCTTCTGAAAGCGATTCAAGATCAATTTCGAGGGCAGTGCTTCCTTGAAATCCTTCAAATCATCCACCGCCAGACGTGTTGAAATGACGACCAGCCCGGGATTTTGTCTCCCCAATTCGCGCAACAAGGAGGTCAACCCCGGGTCTTTGATTTTTCCTGTTTCAACTGGCGGCGGGTTTTGTAGCGGTTCGAGTCCATCCAGGATGAGCAGGGTTCTTTGCCGTTTGATGAGTTCCGCCAAGCGTTCGCCTTTATCCCAGGGCGAACCTGCGGTTGGATCGGGGTCGCCGAACCATTCCAGCGCCGCAGCGATAAACTGGTCGGCAGAAACCTGCCGTCCCTCCGCCGCGCCTTGCGAATAAAACGACCAGCCATAGACTCGCTCCGCGCCACGAAAATCTTCTCCCAAACTCGAAAGCCACTTGTTGACCAAGGCGGTCTTGCCTACCCCTCCCCAGGCGACAAGAGAGACGATGTTGATCTTTGGGTTTTCCCAGGCCTCATCCAGTTCTTTCAATACCCTTTTGCGCCCAAACAGATCGGGCGATGTCGATGGAAGTTTGGCGAGAGAAATTTTTATACCGAGATAATCTGACTTTCGTTCGCGTGGTGGAAGTTTTTTCAACGCTCCAAGTTTTGGCTTTGTTGTATAAGGCTGATCTGTTAACCGGCGATATAGAGCTTCATAACCTTCTTGAGTGCTGACGTCATAAAATGTGGTTGGTTTGAGAGGTGTAGGGATATGCTTGGTGTTTTCATGCTCAAAGACAATAGGAATAAATTTCTCATTGACTACACCTGCCTCATAAAGATACGAATAAATGATTGTCGATTCCCACATGACACCCTTCCCCCGGCCATCATCTTCCTTCATCACGCGTTTCAGATACGTTTCTGTACAAACCAAGAGGACGAATTGCAAATCCCGAATTTCCTTCTCCATCCACAATTGCCAGCCTTCGGGCGGGTTGGTTTGGTATTGATCAATGTTCGCATCTATGCCATCTTCTCTCAAACGGTCGGATAGTTCCAGAACTCGATTTTCGTGTTCAGGTGAGTCGTGACTATAACTGATGAAAACTCTAATCTCGGTCATGGCGTTGTCCCTCGCTGAGTGTGGGTGACGACAGCTATTTTCAGTATACAAAGGCAAACGCCTTAAGGCAAGCAATTTCTCAAGTACAATCTTCCCATGACCGACCCCTTTCCTGCCTCCGACTTCGACGGGTGGGCCGACTCCTACGATGAGACCACCCGCACCGAAAGCATCTTCCCTTTCGATGGTTACGATGAACTGCTGGATACCGTCGTCCGCCAGGCGGACCCGCGCCCCGGCATGTCCGTGCTCGATATCGGCACCGGCACGGCCAACCTGGCCCTGCGCTTCGCGGAGCGGGGCTGTGAGCTGTGGTGCACCGATTTCTCCGAGTCCATGCTGGAGAAGGCGCGCGCCAAACTGCCGAATGCGCATTTCATCACCCACGATTTCCGCACGGACTTACCACCCGAACTGGCGGGTATACGCTTCGATGCCATCGTCTCGGCCTATGTCTTTCATCATGTCGAGTTGCCGCGCAAGGTGGAGATTTGCAAGTCACTGGTCACGCACAACCTGACGCCCGGCGGCAAACTGGTCGTTGCTGACCTGTCCTTCCAGAACCGGGCTGCGATGGATGCCTTTGCCGCATCCATTCCCAGACTTGTGGGAAGAAGAACCGTATTGGCTGGTGGAGGAAGCCCTGCCCGCGTTGGGGCAGGCCGGGTTGCAGGTGGACTATGATGCAGGTCTCTGCCTGTGCAGGGGTGTATACGATCCGGGCGTAGGGGGTGCGTCGCACCACACGGACAGAAGAATCCGTTTAACTGGCAAAAGACTATCGAGCAGATTTCTTCCGTCAAACCAGGTGCGACGCACTCTGATGTAAAATATCCCCATGAAAGAATTTATCTACTCTCGCAATGCCGTCTATGAAACGCTGATCGCTCGGCGTCGCCAACCCACAGCGCTGGAAATCGCCGAGGGCGTGCAAGAAAAAGGCCGCCTGAGCGATATTCTTCGCATCGCTAAAGAGCGCAAGATCCCCGTCAGGCGTGTGCCACGCGGACGATTGGAACGCTTGAAGGCCAATCACCAGGGCGTGGCGCTGGAAGTTGGCGGCTATCCCTACGCCGACCTGACCGAGATTTTCGAACTGGCCGACGAACGCAGCAGAACCGCTCTTCGTGCTGCTGCTGGATTCGCTCAACGATCCGCAGAACTTTGGCACGCTGCTGCGCACGGCTGAAGTGCTCGGTGTGCATGGCGTGGTCATCCCGCTGGCGCGCACGGTGGGAGTCACACCGGCGGTGGTCAATGCCTCGTCGGGCGCGTCCGAGCATTTGCTGGTAGCGCAATCCAATCTGTCGCAGGCCATTACAGCGCTGAAGGATGCCGGGGCCTGGGTCATCGGTCTCGAAGGCGGCGGGCCACCTGAAGGTGGCAGGCAGGCCCAGGGCGCTGCCCTGAGCGATCAGCCGAAGGGTCCGGACGAGGTGCGCCTGGATGGCGCTATCGGGCTGGTGGTCGGCTCGGAAGGCGAAGGCATGCGTCCGCTGACGGCCAAATCCTGTGACATCCTGATGAAATTACCCATGAAGGGGCAGATCGAGTCGCTGAATGCCGCGGTTGCGGGGTCGGTTGCGCTCTATCTCACGTACATGGCAAGGAATAAATGACGTGTTAGACTTGTAGGGGCAGGTTTGAAACCTGCCCCTACAGATTTTTGGAGGCAATATGCCGCAAGCAACCTATCATTTTCCGCGCGGATTTTTATGGGGCACGGCCACCGCGTCCCATCAGGTGGAGGGCAACAATACCAATAACCAGTGGTGGAAGTGGGAGCAGGAAGGCCATACAAATGGCAAATCGGGTCTGGCCTGCGATTGGTGGGGCGGCGGACGCTGGCGCGAGGATTTCGACCGCGCCGCCGAGGGCGGTCAGAACGCGCACCGCTTTTCGGTAGAATGGAGCCGCATCCAGCCCGAACCTGAGCGCTGGGACGAAGACGCACTGGAACGCTATCGCACCATGCTGCGCGGCCTGAAAGAGCGCGGCATGACGCCTATGGTCACCCTGCACCATTTCTCCGATCCGCTCTGGCTGTATGAAAAATGCGGCTGGGAGCATGAGGATGTTGTATCCCTGTTCGAAAAATTCGTGCGCAAAACAGTGGATGCGCTCAAGGAATACTGCACGCTGTGGTGCACCATCAACGAACCGAACATTTACGCGCTGAGCGGCTACGTGACCGGCGATTTCCCGGCCTGCCACCCGGGCATCAATATGGCGATGAATGTCATGGCCAACATGCTGCGCGGGCACGCTGCTGCTTATCGCGCTATCCATGAGATCCAGCCCGAAGCGCGCGTCGGCTATGCCCATCATTACCGCCCGATGGTTCCCAAACGGCCCTGGTTCCCGCTCGATAGGCTCATGCGCAACATCCGTTACAACGGCGCTCAACATGGGCTTTCCTTCCGGTATTTCCACCGGCGTGATGCAGACTCCCGTTGGCAAGTATCAAATCCCCGAGGCCAAAGGCACGCAGGATTATTTTGGTCTGAATTATTATTCCGTCGATACCGTCTGGTTCGATTTGCGCAACAGCAAGGAACTCTTCACGGCGGCGGGCTATCCAGAAGATGCCGACCTGAGCGGCACGGGTTTTATCGCCAATATCCCCGAAGGCTTGTTCCAGAGCATCAAGTGGGTTGCCAAAACCTATCCCAACCTGCCCATCCTGATCACCGAAAACGGCGTGGAAGATACTGACGACCACCTGCGCCCGCGCTACCTGGCACAGCACATCCACCAGGTCTGGCGCGCAGTCAACTTCAACTGGCCGGTCAAGGGCTACTTCCACTGGACGCTGGTCGACAACTTCGAATGGGAACGCGGCTGGACCCAGCGCTTTGGCCTGTGGTCGTTGGACGTAGAAACCCAGAAACGCACCAAACGCCCCTCCGCTGACCTGTATGCCGAGATCTGCAAAGAGAATGGCCTCTCCAGCGAGATGGTCCAGAAGTATTGTCCCGAAGTGATGGACAAGTTGTTCCCGGTTTAGACCTGCTGACCTGGACGATAACGTGAATTCGGTCTACGATCAACCGTCATCTTTCATCCCCTCAACTTGCTCCCATGACCCAAACCTTTTCTTCCCCTGTTGTCGTCTGCCGCCCTGCCTTGCCGCGAGATACCGCGGACGTGCTGCGAGTTCTCCAAATTCATCTGGAACGGTCACGATTACGTCCAGTATGTCTGGGATGAGTGGTTGGACCGATCCACACGGCATCCTGGTCGTGGCCGAATATGGCGGGCACTGCGTTGGGATTGGCCAAACTTTCCCTGCTCCGCGCCGGGACAGTGGTGGCTGCAAGGCTTTCGCGTTGATCCGCAACTCTCAGGGATTTGAAGATCGGCTCGCACATCCACGCAGTACATCGACGCCTGGTGGCTGGAACACGGCGATGGCGTTGCTCGCCTGATGACCAGTTCGCAGCGCGTCAAAGTCCATCATCTGTGCGAAAAGTTAGGATATTCCAAAATTCTTGAAGTCAAAGAGTTCGAGACAGCTTCGCTTGACGAAGCCTGCGCAAGTTTCCAACCCGTTCGAAAAGATGAAATTCCCGCCATCTTGAAAGCCACCTTGGATTCTCCCATCCTGGCGTTAGGCCGCGGCCTGTTCGATAGAGGTTGGGATGCCATCCAACCGACCGAAGATATTCTGGCTTCCATTCAGCAGCAAGGCATGGCCTTCTGGTGGCGCAACGGCCAAGGCCTGTTGCTCGCCTGGGATGACGAGAACGAAGACGGAAATGTGCTCGGCCTGGGCTTACCTGTCTGTGCGCTGGAATCTTCTGCCGGAGTTGCTGCTCGATGTCCGTCGCCTGGCAGCCCAACTGGGCCGGGTTGGCGTGTTCTGGATCGCCCCGTTGGTGCCCGAAGTCCTGTCCGCGGCGCAAGCTGCCGGGTACAGACAGCATGTGGAACACTCAGGCTTCCTGTACGAAAAACGACATCCGACTAGACAGTAATGCGCGACCTTCCCCCTGAATTCATTCAAACCATCAAAAATACCTTCGGAGCAGACGGCCAGCGTTGGCTGGAGTCTTTGCCCGCCCTGCTTGAGGAAGCCTCCCGCCGCTGGGGTCTGACAGATATCCAACCTGTTTCCAATCTCTCCTATAATTTTGTGGCTTTGGCCAAGCAATCACCCCTCTCCCTCAGGGAGCCCCACAGGGGTGCTTCGCGAAGGGGCTAGGGGTGAGGGTGAAGTCATCTTAAAACTCGGCGTCCCCAACCGCGAACTGACCTCCGAGATCGCTGCGCTGCGACTCTATAACGGACACGGCGCATGTCGCCTGCTGGATGCAGATGCAGACAAAGGGATGCTCTTGCTTGAACGCTTGCATCCAGGACGTATGTTGTCCACGATGATGGACGACGAACACGCCACCCGCATCGCTGCCGATGTGATGAGTCAACTCTGGAAAAGTAGTAGCGACTTCAGTCGCTATAAAACGACTACACCTGCCCCGGCGGGCGGCGCCGGGGAAGTCGTTACTACAGATTTCATCCAACTCAAAGACTGGTTTGATGGCTTCAAACGCCTGCGACAACAATTCAACGGGGGAACAGGACCGATGCCTGAAAAGCTGGTTGAAACTGCCGAGACGTTATCGCAGGAATTACTGGCCGAAAACAAAGACGAGACCTTGCTGCACGGCGACTTCCACCACTTTAACGTGCTCGAATCCGAGCGCGGCTGGCTGGCGATTGACCCCAAAGGCGTGATCGGTCCACGTGGCTACGAGCTAGGGCCGTTTCTGATCAACCCGAATGACCGCTTCTTAAATGGAGGCAACCCGCGGGCCCAGACAGAGAAGCGGATTGCCATCCTGTCCGAGATGCTGGGCATGGAGCGCGAGCGCATCCGCAATTGGGGTATCTGTCATGCTGTCCTGTCTGCCTGGTGGAGCATCGAAGACAACGATCCAGACGGAGGCGAATACAGCCTTCGTTGTGCGGAGATTTTTATGCAGGTGTAGTTAGCGGATCAGGAAAATAATGCCCGCACCCCACCCGCATGGTAAAATCGCCGCCATGACTCATGCTGAAAAAATCGCCCTTTTGATCAAAGCCAAAGCCTCCCAGGTGGACGCAACCGTCCGCCTGCTGGATGAAGGCAATACCGTCCCGTTTATCGCCCGCTACCGCAAAGAAATGACCGGCTCGCTCGACGACGAGCAGGTGCGCATCGTTGCAGACGAGATTGTCCGCCTGCGCGCCATCGACGAGCGCCGCGCCGCCATTCTGAAGTCCATCGAGGAACAGGGCAAGCTGACCGATGAACTCAAGGCCGCCATCGAGGCTGCCGAGAACATGACCGCGCTCGAAGACCTGTACGCGCCCTACAAGCCCAAGCGCCGCACGCGCGCCATGGTGGCCCGCGAGCGCGGACTGGAGCCGCTGGCCGAGATGATCCTGTCGCAGTCGTTGGACGGCTCTCCCGAAGAAGCTGCGGCGCAGTTCATCACGGAAGATGTCCCCACCGTAGAAGATGCCCTGCAAGGCGCGCGTGACATCGTGGCCGAAACCATCAGCGACAACGCTAACGTTCGCTCAGCAACGCGTGAGAAGGCGCTCAAATTCGCTACCCTGACCGCCGAAAAAGTGGAAGACGCTGTGGATGAGAAGCGCGTTTACGAAAGTTATTATGATTTCCAGAACCGCGTCGACCGTTTGCAGCCGCACCAGGTGCTGGCCATTGCGCGCGGCGAGAAAGAAGGCGTGCTGAAGGTGCGCGTCCACATTGCCGAGCGCGACTGGCTCGATCCGATCCAGAGCGAATTCGAAGAAGACATCATCAGCCCGTTTGCCGAGCAGCTCGAAGAAGCCATCCAGGATTCCGCCGAGCGCCTGCTGCTGCCCTCCATCGAGCGCGATGTGCGCCGCGAACTGAGCGAAAAATCCGATAACCACGCCATCCAGGTCTTTGCCACCAACCTGCGCGCGCTGCTCGGCCAGCCGCCGCTGGCCGGTCAGACCGTGCTGGGCCTCGACCCCGGTTTCCGCACCGGCTAGCAAAGTAGCAGTAGTAGACCCGACCGGCAAGCTGCTCGACACCGGCACCATCTATCCGCACGAGCCGCAAAAGAAATGGGACGAAGCCATCGCCATACTCGAAGAGATGATCAACCGCCATCATGTCACGCTCATCACTATCGGCAACGGCACCGCCTCGCGCGAGACCGAGCAATTGGTGGCTGAATTGATAAACGTAGGGGCGAAGCATACCCTTTCGCATATCGCCCCTACAGGCCACCAAATATTTGATCGTCAACGAAGCGGGCGCGTCTGTTTACAGCGCCTCTTCCCTGGCACGCGCCGAATTCCCCGACCTGGATGTCTCCATCCGCGGCGCGGTCTCCATCGCCCGCCGCGCCCAGGACCCGCTGGCTGAACTGGTCAAGATCGATCCCAAATCCATCGGCGTGGGCCTCTACCAGCACGATGTCGACCAGTCCGCCCTGACGCATGCCCTCGATGGCGTGGTCGAGAGCGTTGTCAACCACGTTGGCGTGGATGTTAATACGGCCAGTCCGGCCCTGCTCACCCATGTGGCAGGCGTCGGCCCAAAGTTGGCCGCCAGCATCGTTTCCCACCGCGACACCAACGGAGTCTTCAAATCGCGCGAGCAATTGCGGGATGTCTCTGGTCTCGGGCCGAAAGCCTACGAACAAAGCGCGGGATTCATGCGGATTCGGGACGGGGTCAACCCGTTAGACGCTTCCGCCATTCACCCGGAATCCTACGCTATCGCCGAAGCCATCCTCGCTCGTGCCGGACTTTCGCCTGCTTCCGCTATCGAAGAGCGCAAACCCGCCCTCGAAGCGCTGACCGCCAAAGTCCCGGCTGACAAGTTAGCCGCCGAACTGGGCTGCGGCATCCCGACATTGAAAGATATCCTCGAGCAGCTTGTACGCCCAGGGCGTGACCCGCGTGCCGACACGCCCGCGCCCATCCTGCGTTCGGACGTGTTGAAAATGGAGGACCTGGTAACAGGCATGAGCTTGAAAGGAACCGTGCGAAATGTGGTCGATTTTGGGGCCTTCGTCGATATCGGTGTCAAGCAAGACGGGCTGCTGCACAAAAGTCAAATCCCGTTTGGCACGGTGCTGAAAGTTGGTGACATCCTCGACGTTGAAATTCTGAAAATCGAACCCGAGCGAGGTCGTATTGGCCTGGGTTGGGCAAAAGCATAATTACTTATCAGCCCCCAGTCCATGTGCTGGAGGCTTTTTCTTCCGGCTATGCTACTGTATGCTGCGTAAAAATCTGAACATAATAACCGCAATTTACCCGTGTTTTGATCGCTATATATTCACGCATTTATGTAAGAAGCAGTAAAATCACAGATACCCATGACCACCACCCAGTTTCTCCCGCAAAATATACTTATCAGATTGCAGACTGTTTACGACGATCTCCCTGAGCGTTCAAAGTTGTCCGGAGTTGCCTCTCAGGCGAATTCATCCCTGCGGGAATTTCTGGAAGCTTCCGGAAACGATGTGGAACTTCAGGCAGGCGAAATTCTGTTCAGGCAAGATGACCCCGGCGACGGCATGTACTGGATCGAATCGGGACTGCTGGTTGTTTTGCAAGGCCGGTTAGATGAACCGCGCTTGTTGACTTTCCGCCATCCAGGACAGGTTGTGGGCGAGATTGCCTTACTCGAAAATATACAGCGCACCGCCAGTATTGCAGCCATCACCCCTACGCGCTTAAGATATATGAGCAAAGAAAAATTCCAGGGATTGCTGGCGCTTATCCCCGGCTTTGGCGTAGAAATCATGCGTCTGCTCAGTTCACGCCTGCGCGAGGTCAAGCCAGCGGATTACAGCGCCGGTCTGTATGACCATTTGACGGGGGCGCTTTCCCGCCAGGCCTTCGACATCCGTCTGCAAGAAGAAATGGAGCGCGCGCGCCTGTACCAATATAATCTTTCGCTGGTGTTTCTCGACATCGACCATTTCAAGCTGGTCAATGATACCTACGGACACACGCGGGGTGATGAGGTTTTGATTTCTTTCGTCGAGCGAAGTCAAAGCCAATTTGCGGACAACAGACCTGTTGTTCCGGTTTGGAGGCGACGAGTTTGTCCTGATCCTGCAAGGGGTGGATCAAACTCGCGGACCTGCCCTGGTCCAGCATCTGCTCGATGATGTCAGTGCTATGCAAATCCTTGGAGGAGCCTTCCGTTGAGTTTCTGTTCAGCGCCGGGATTGCCTACTTCCCTGCAGATGGGGATAAGGTGGAGATGTTACTGGAAGCTGCCGATCAGCGTACCTATCATGCCAAACGGGCCGGGCGCGGGCGTGTGACTGGGAAACTGGGCGAATAGATATATTGAGGAAGTGCTTCCATTTTTACGATCAACGAGTATCACACGCGTAGTCGTTCGCAATCCGGATCACACTTGATCACATGTTTACCTGTGCTTAGAGAAACAGATAAGGCAGGAGATTGGGAAGAGATCGAGCGGCATACTTTTGTTCCGCTCTCTGGTACCGAAAAAGGATTGCCACATCATTTGTTCACCCCAGATGAGTTTCGAGCATGTTTTCCTGGCTTCGATATTTTCTCCTTGGGCGAAGATGGCAATCAGCATATTGCATTGATTGGGCGCAAGAAATAAATATCGACCTATGCATCCTTGGTATTCTTCGAATTTCCAAGCCGAGGGGGAATGCTTACCAAATTCGGCACTATAAACGGGGGTAAAATCAGGCTCTGTGCATTCGTCTTGATACCTGTAAACTCCTATGACGACAATTTCTCACCCTGCTGAATTCACCCTGCAACGCAAACATACCGCTGACCGCAGCAATGCCGTCAAGTGGATCGTTTCACACGCCGTCCGCTATTGGCCGATCCTGATCATGATTTTTATTGGTGGAGCGGGAAACGCCGGGCTGGCAGCCGTAGTGCCCGTCATGGTGGGGGACGCGTTCAACCAGATGCTGAAAACTAACCCGGATGTCAGTATCTTGATTCCATTGGCGCTGATTTTGGGCGGCTCACAAATCGTGCGCGGCGTGCTGCAACTGGGACGCAACTTTGGCGCGGAACTGATAGCGCAGAAGATCGAGCGTGACATCCGCGACGAACTATATGTCTCCCTGCTTGGCAAGAGCATGACCTTCCACAACCTGCAGCCGGTCGGCGATACGATGGCGCGTGCAACCAACGATGTGCGCGAGGTCAACTTCATGTTCAGCCCGGGCTTGAACCTGGTGGTTGGGTCGTTCATGTTCCTGGTCATGCCGTTCTTCTTCGCGCCGCAATATCACATTTCATTGATTTTGACGCCCGCCCTGTTCACTATCGCCTATTTCATCGCGCTGGCAAACTATCTCAAAACGCTTTCACCGATCACTGATGAAGTCCGTAGCACGTTTGGGGATATGAACACACATCTCTCCGAAACGCTGGACGGCGTGGAGATCATGAAGGGCGCGGCCCAGGAAGGCGCGGAGATCGAGCGCTTCGTGACCAACGCCCGGCGTGTGCGTAGTGCCTTTGTACGACAGGGCGACCTGGAAGCTCGTTTCCTCCCCAACCTGTTGCTGGGCATGGCCTACGCGCTTGGCCTGGTGCATGCCCTGCTACTCTTCCGGGCCGGAAGCATCAACATTGGCGGCGTGGTGGCTTACTTCGGTCTGTTGCGCATGCTGGAATTTCCCACTTTTGCTTCAACCTTTGCCTATACCCAAATCTCGCTGGGACTCTCCAGTGCGCGTCGCATCCTGGAATTGGTTAATCAAGAGACCAATCTGGACCAGAACGCCGCAGGCTACACCGGGAAGATGCGCGGTGAAATCGAGTTTCGGGATGTTTCATTTACCTACCCTGACCCTGAACATGGCACTGAGGGTGAATGCATTTTGGAAAATGTTTCATTCAAAGTCAAGCCGGGCCAAACGGTTGCCATCGTCGGGCAGACCGGCGCGGGCAAGACCACGCTGGTCAAACTCATCAACCGCACATACGATGTGACCAGCGGGCAGGTGCTGGTTGACGGGAGAGACGTCCGCGAGTGGAACCTGGCTTCGCTGCGCTCTCAGATTTCGATGATCGAGCAGGACATCTTCCTGTTCTCGCGTTCTATCAGTGACAATATTGCTTTCGGGAAACCGGGAGCAGGCCAGGAGGAGGTCGAAGCGGCGGCAGCCTCGGCCCAGGCGCATGACTTCATCCAGTCCTTTGACGAGGGCTACCAGACCGTCATCGGCGAACGCGGCGTCACGCTCTCCGGCGGTCAACGCCAACGGCTGGCCCTGTCACGCGCTTTCCTGACCGATCCGCATATCCTGATCCTGGACGACTCCACTTCGGCGATTGACTCGGCCACGGAAGACAAAATCCAGCGTGCGGTGGCGAACGCGGCCAAGGGACGCACGACCTTCCTGATCACGCACCGCCTGTCGCAAATCCGCTGGGCAGACCTGATCTTGGTGCTGCGCAAGGGAAGTATCGCTGCCATCGGCACGCATGACGAGTTGATGAGCACGTCTGAAGCGTATTCGAGGATTTTCAGGGAATAGCATTCAATGTCATTGCGAGGAGGCCGCAGTGCCGACGTGGCAATCTTGGTTTTGAAACCTGGATTGCCACGTCGTCCTACGGCCTCCTGCAATGACATATGGAGACTTATGGGCTTTTTTGGTGGACTGAACGAAGAAAAATATGACCGGCAATACTCCGACCGCCAGTTGGTCGGACGTATCACCGAATACTTCAAACCGCAGGTCAAACGCCTGGGGGTGGTCTCGGTGTTGGTGGTGGCGATCGCAGGTGTTGGTGCGACGCTGCCAGTGGTAGTCAGCCGCATTGTAGACTTGCTCAAACAACAGCCGACCATCGAGGCCATCAGCCTGGCAGGGCTGGCGCTTCTACTGATAGGAGTGGGCATCTGGGGATTGAACTGGGCGCGGCGTGCGCTGGTAGTGCGCTCGGTGGGGGACGTGGTGCTGGAATTACGCACGAAGGCCTTCCACGCCGCCGCCGAACATGACCTGTCTTTTTACGACCAGTTCTCTTCCGGGCGTATCGTCTCGCGCATCACCGCTGATACCAACGATTTCGGGCAACTGGTGGTCATTGTCACCGATGTGACCTCGCAGATGATCCAGGCCATTATTCTGGGCGTTATTCTCTTCCGCACCGAATGGCATCTGGCCCTGCTGATGTTCGCTTTCATGCCTTTCATCTTCCTGGTTGCGCTGGGCTTCCGTGCCATGGCGCGCCGCGTGACCAAGCGCGGTATGCAGGCTATGGCGGATGTCAACGCAGCCATCAAGGAAACGGTCAGCGGTATCTCGATTGCCAAGAATTTCCGCCAGGAAAACAGCATTTTCGAAACCTTCGACTTTGCCAACCAGCAATCCTATCGGGTCAACATCCAGCGCGGTTTCATTCTGTCACTGGTCTTTCCCACGCTCAACGCGCTGGGCGGCATCTTCACGGCTATGCTGGTTTATGCAGGCGGACTGAGCATTCAGCAGGGCATGGTCACCGCCGGCGCCTGGTACCTGTTCATCTTGAGCCTGGACCAGTTCTTCTTCCCGGTGCTGAACCTGTCCGCGTTCTGGGCGCAGATCCAGCAGGGATTGGCTGCCGCTGAGCGCGCCTTCGCATTGATCGATGCGGACCCTAACGTTATTCAGACGGCACAACGCGACGTACCCCGTCTAAAGGGACTGGTCTGCTTCGAAAACCTGTATTTCCGTTATACGGACAAAGAGCCGGTTCTAACGGACTTCGACCTGTGCATCCAACCCGGAGAGAATCTGGCCCTGGTGGGACACACCGGCGCGGGTAAATCCTCGATTGCCAAGTTGATCGCGCGTTTCTATGAATTCCAATCCGGCGGGCTGACGGTTGACGGACACGACATCCGCACCTTTGACCTGACGCAGTACCGCCGCCAGTTGGGCATTGTCTCGCAAGTGCCGTTCCTGTTCTCGGGCACGATGGCGCAGAATATCCGTTATGCCGCTCCCGAAGTGAGCGATGACGAGATGCTCGAAATGGCGCATCGCATTGGGGAGGGCGAATGGCTTGAAACCTTGCCCGACGGTCTGTATACCGAAGTGGGTGAGCGCGGCAACCATCTCTCCATGGGACAACGCCAACTGGTAGCCCTGATGCGTGTGCTGGTCCAGAAGCCCGCCATCTTCATCCTGGACGAAGCCACCGCCAGCATCGACCCCTTCACCGAATGGCAAATCCAGCAGGCGCTCAATCTGATCCTCAAGAACGCCACCAGCATCCTGATCGCGCATCGCCTGTCCACCGTCAAAGCCGCGGATAGGATCGTCGTGATGGACGAGGGCACCATTATCGAGGAAGGGGATCACGATGGCTTGTTGGCACAAGGCGGGCATTACGCCACGCTCTACAACACATATTTCAGACATCAAAGTTTGGCGTACGTAGAGCAGGCACGAGATATGGTGGAAGGGGATTAATCCCACCGAGCGATTTCTGCGGGTGCTGAGAACGGTTCTGCCCGTCTGGTACGAAATTGTTCCAAAAACGCACGATCAACGCTTTTAGACAGATGTTTTGTCGGCTTGGTCAAAAAGAACAAAACCTGGCGCAATCTTACGATCCAGAAAAAGAGACGTTCGTTCTGGGGCCTGTCATGTTAACGCCGCAAGAGGAACTGGTCATCGAATTGGCAACCGATCGACCTATCGCTGTTGAGCAAACAAGACCGGAGGGTGCAGAAGTGTCAGGACATCATCAAAGCGGCGAAAATGGAGTCGCTTTCCAAAGCGCAATTACTCGGCCCCAATCTTCAGTGGGGCGGCCTCACCGATCCCAATCCGCTCGATAACCTGGAGGCCATCATCGACAATATCGGGGTGGTTGACAAGATTGTCATGGGATGGAAGCTGAGTTCCCAACAGGCTGCTTGAAATGGATGCCAGCCTCGCCAGGGCCTTGATCGAAATCATCACGAAGCGCGAGTTGTTCTCGAACTTCGACAAACTTGACCCGGGTAGTGCAGGAGATACCGATGTCTGACGATTTTCTCAATAGATTAGTGGGTTCATGGATTTTGACTGGCACGATGGGTCTAACCGAATTGAGGCAGAAAGTTGATGCTCGTTGGGTAATTCAGGACCGCTTTCTCGAAATCCACTGTATACAAGACGGACCAGTTTCACCAGATCAGACCCCATACGAAGCCATCTACATGCTTGGTTACGAAAGCCAGACCGGAGAGTACTTGATGCATCTCTTTGACACGTTTGGCGCAAGCTACGCACAGACGGTTGGCACCGGAACGCGTCATGATGACGCAGTGGAATTCCTGTTCGAGTATCCGAATGGTCTTTTTTCGAACACCTTTACCTGGAACCGTGAGACTGATGGATGGGAGATGTTACTGCGTCAGAGAGAAGAATCCGGTGAGTGGAAGGTCTTCGCGAGGAAGACACTCGAGCGCGACTAAGGCTTAAGGTCATCTAATCTGGGAAGGGTTGATCAAGAGAATATAATCAGGGAAGGAAACACATTTGATTTAATCATGACTCCTATACATTACCTGGAAAGCGCAAAATCTTTGCGGACATAAGACGCTTGCCTAGCGTGGTTTCTGACCTCGCTGGAACTAGACCGAAAGTCTCTCACCACGACTTTCGGTCGTTTTCTTTTCCGCCTTTGCGGGTAAAATAACGCCTATACCAATTCAGGAGTGCGAATCAAATGGGCGTCATGCTGCAAGCCTTTTACTGGGACTGTCCCCGCGAAGAGAAGAAAGAATTCAAGTGGTGGAAATATGTCAAAGAGCAAGTTCCGGCGCTGGCAGAGGTCGGATTCACGTCGCTATGGCTGCCACCAATTCATAAGGCCGCCAACCTGAGCGGGCCTTCGATGGGCTACGATCCTTATGATTACTATGACCTGGGTGAGTTCGACCAGAAAGGCTCCATTCCGACCTGGTTCGGAACCAAAAAGGAACTGCTGAGTCTCATCGAAACGGCGCACAGCCACGGGCTGAGTCTGATCGCGGATGTTGTCATCAACCACAACTCCGGCGCGGACGAGAGCGAAGTCAATCCGCTCACCGGGCAGGAGCGTTGGACGCTGTTCAAGCCGAAGAGTGGGGTATTCCCACGCAACTGGGAATGCTTTCATCCGTCTATGTACGAGAGTTGGGACGAAGGCACGTTTGGCGACATGCCCGACCTGTCGCATCGCAATCCCTTATGTGTATGCCGAGATCCTGAAACTGACGCGCTGGCTGGTCGAGGAACTCAACTTCGACGGCTTCCGCTATGACTTCGTCAAAGGCTACGGCGCGAACACCATTACCGCCATCCAGGAGTATCGCTACATGCGCGATGGGAGGCCGTTCAGCCCCTACGGTGTGGCCGAGTTCTGGGATAACGCGCACGCCATCGAGAATTGGGTCGATCTGGCCAACTTCTCCAACTCTAACCCGGTAGACGCTTTCGACTTCCCGCTGCGCGAGATGCTCAAGGCGCTCTGCGACCAGTACGGCTTCAGCCTGCGGGAGCTGGCAACCTGGGAAACCGTGCTCCAAAAACAGCCGCAGACGACCGTCACCTTCGTCGAGAACCACGACTTGCGCGACGAGGGCCGCCCGATCGTCAACGACAAGCTGCTGGCCTACTCCTTCATCCTGACGCACGAAGGCTACCCGTGCGTCTTCTGGCATGATTACTTTAACTACAACCTGGCGTTGGTCGATTCGCCGAACGGCATCGCAGCGCTGGTGCGAGCGCACGAGAAATATGCAGGCGGCAACACGCAAACCTTGTGGCTGGACGATAACGTGTACATCATGCAGCGCGGTGGCTATGAGGATAAACCGGGACTGATCTACGTGCTGAACAATTACGGGGAGGGTTGGCGCGGTGGGTTGGTCAACACCCAATGGCCCAACGCTACACTCGAGCCCGTTGCCTGGTGGAGCAAAACCGACATGGCCCGCCCGATCGACCAGAACACCGACCGTGACGGACGGGCGTACTTCTACGCTGCTCCGCGCGGATACGCGGTGTATGCGCTGAAATAATCTGATGCATGATGAAAACACAATATATTCTGACTCCCTATTTTTTAGACCAGCCGCTACAAGGGTTGAAAGAACTCGCCCAATCTGACTGGATCGTAAATGAACAGGACATTACCCGCTTCAGAATAAACAATCCAGAATGTCGGTCCTCCATAAAGAAATTGCCAAGCATGTGACTCCAAGCAATCACTGGCGGCTCAGCTGCCGGTATCCATTGCCGGGGACTGCTGTACAGCCATCGGTGTGATGGCCGGACTGCAAAAAGCGCGCATCCAACCTTTGTTCATCTGGTTCGATGCGCATGGCGATTTCAACACCTGGGAAACCACCCCCAGCGGATTCCTGGGAGGCATGCCGCTGGCGATGATCGCCGGGATGGGCGAGCAGAGCATGCCAAATGCGGTTGGTCTGCAACCGGTAGAGCATGAAGATATTATTCTCACCGACGGGCGCGACCTGGACCCTGGCGAAAAAGATTTGGTCTCCGGTTCCAGATATCCTGCACTTAACTGATCCAATGAGCTTGCTCGCATACGACTTTCCCGATAGACCCATCTATGTGCATTTTGACACCGATATCGTCAACCCGCTGGATGCGCCTGCGATGAACTATGTCGCAGCCGGGCGGACCCAGGGCGGAAGAATTGGGCAAAGTGTTTCGCCACATCGCCCAAACGGGACAGGTGAAAGCCATCTCCGTATCTTCCTGGAATCCAGAATTGGATGAAGACGGGCGCACCAAAGAAACAATTATGAACTTGCTTCAAGAGATTTGTATCCTAAGATTATATCGATTTAGATATCCAGGGCGGTATTTAGATAAACTGGTTAGACAAGATTTTATCAATATAAATTAAAATGACGAGAACCATGTTACCACATGTTATCCCTGGCCTTGCTAATGATGACTCATGACGCCGCAAAAAACATCTGTCCACCGTTTAGGAGTAGTGACAGGCATAATCTTGTCCGTAAGTATCTATCGAGCCGCATAACCGTTTTATCCATTTGATAAATGATCAAACAAACGCTTCTGGGTGTGAAAGAACTTCGACAAGTTTTCAAGATACAACATCCTCTTCGCCTGGTGAATTGGACTGCAAATATTTATCCGAAAACAATTGACTCGCTCAAGGAGTTTTCAATGCGCAGTAATGAAACTGAGTTTTATAATTTGTAATGTTAGTGGCCAGTCATGCTGATCTTCGGCTACGATCAGCACTTCAGGCTAGAAGGTCATTCGCAAAAAGCGGCAACCATGGGACAGAGTAAATGTGAGTCGTATGCCACGTAGATGGACAAGGTAACTTCAAAGCATCACCGTAGCTGCCAACCGGCGCTGGATGCCCACTCTGGCTCACGGCGATGCGCAGCCTGGTGACCCATGTCTCTTTGATGAGCGGGTATAACTGTTGATGAAATCTGTGTCCCTTTTTTGAATGAACCCTGTAACACCTGAACGCCAAATCTACTGCCTTAATGAAAAGATACTTCATGTATCTCGGGATCTGCCGAACATGCATTATCCCCGAGTAATTGCCTAATCAGGCCACCTCTTCCTTCTTGCGATGACGACTGCCCCGCCACCGACTACGCCACCACCTGCCACTACCGCCACACATCCTGCCAGCAGTAATTTTATAACCACAAAATAGCCGGAGAACGAAAGTCTCCGGCTATTTTTGATTATCATTCTTCAAAATTCAACGACTAAATCTTATCCATCACGTTCGGTCGTTTATGTTTGCAATGATAAAATCTCAGGATGAGCTACCCCGTCCCCCCTCACTCCTGACATTGAACAACGCGTCCGCGCCAGCTTTGATCGGCAACAACTGATCCTCACGCTCAATGGAGAGATTTCCCACGTCAGCCCCGGTGAACTGCACATCAGCGCCCCCTTCGACGAGCGCTTCACCCAGCAAGACGGCTTCCTGCACGCGGGCATCGTCACCACACTGATCGACAGCGCGTGCGGTTACGCCGCCTACACGCTCATGCCCGAAAACTCGCGCGTGCTCTCAGTGGAATTCAAGGTCAACTTTCTCAACCCGGCGCAGGGACAGCACTTCAGGGCCGAAGGGCGCGTCATCAAGCCCGGCAAAACGCTGACCATCTGCGAAGGGAAAATGTTCGCGCTGGACGACGGTCAGGAAAACGCTCATCGCCGTGATGCAGGCCACCATGATCTGTGTCCCCGCTACAGTTGAGCGGGGTGCGCAAGGCAAAGGGAAGAATGCATGAAACATTTGTGCTAAAATCAACGCATGAAACTTACTATCCTTGCTCACCAACCCTTTAACTTCCATAACGCCGTCCGCTCGCACGGTTGGTACCAGATGGCCCCCTTCAGCTATGATGAAGAGGCAGGCATCCTGCATTATGTCATCCGCCTGGGAACTGGCAAGGTGCTTGAGATGCATATCCGCGAAGCGCCCGGCGGCGTCAGCATCGAAACGAACGAGAAGCTGACGAAAGCCGAAGCCGCCGAACTGACCGAGACGG
Organism: uncultured Chloroflexia bacterium; assembly: GCA_963829615.1. Taxonomy (GTDB): domain Bacteria; phylum Chloroflexota; class Anaerolineae; order Anaerolineales; family Villigracilaceae; genus JAABUE01. The sequence goes on along the minus strand of CAWHJM010000049.1, from coordinate 30,713 downwards.
TCAACTGGATGCTCGGACTCGATATGGACTTCTCCGCCTTCTACGCTGCCGCGCGGAAGGAACCCAAACTGGCACACGCCGAGAAATTGGCCCGCGGACGGGTGCTGCGCTCCCCAACGTTTTTCGAGGATGTGCTTAAGACCATCCTGACCACGAACACACTTTGGGCAGCCACCAAACGCATGAATGCGAACCTGATCGCAACCTACGGGGACCCTTTGCCTACAACGGATAAAAAAGCTTTCCCGGTTCCCGCGTCCATAGCGGCCAGCAGCCCCGAGGTCCTGAAAGAAGCGGTGCGAGTCGGCTATCGGGCAGAGTTTATCCATGAGTTGGCCGTCCGCGTAGCATCCGGCGAATTGGAACTCGAATCCCTGAAGACCAGCGATCTGCCAACCCTGGAGTTGCGCAAAGAACTGCTGAAGATCAAAGGCATCGGCCCGTATGCAGCGGCCAACCTGCTGATGATCCTGGGGCGCAGCGACTTTATCCCGGTTGACTCGTGGGCGCTAAAACTGGTCTCACACGAGTGGTACGACGGCGAGCCTGTCACGCCCAAGCAGGTGGAGCAGCACTTCGAAGAATGGGGCGAGTTCAAGGGGTTGGCTTACTGGTTTTGGGATTGGAAGTATGAAGGATGAACATAAAAGCGATTCCCAACGGTCTGCGGACCTGGTTCGTCATCCACTTTGTGGCGGACATGCTTTTTGGCATCCCTTTGCTGTTCTTCCCACACCTGCTGCTGCCGCTGCTGGGTTGGACCACCTACGATCCACTGACCAGCCGTCTGGTTGGCGCGGCACTGATGGGGATTGGGCTAGAGTCGCTGCTGGGCAGGAACGCTTCGGCTGAAACGTTCCGTGCCATGTTGAACCTGAAAATCATCTGGGCCTCCAGCGCCATCTTCGCGATCCTGGCAGCTTTGTTTGAAGGCTCGCCGCCAGTAAGTTGGGCTTTCCTGGGGATTTTTATCGTGTTCTGGGGCGTATGGGTTTATTATCGAATGAAATTGAAATCATAAGGACATCATGGACCAACCCGAAGAACCGCTCGCAACTACCCCCGAAGAAGATTTTTCCGTTCCATGGTCAGTGGCTGATACCTGGCTGGGATTGTTCATATTCGTACTGGTGGTCGTCGGACAGGTGGTGGTTGCCATAGTCTGGCACGAAATCGCGTTCTCTGCAAAGCATTGGACTTGTGGCTGCGGAATTGCTTTACCTGGTACCCGTAGTCTTCATCCTGGTCAGGCGAAGGGTGCCCTGGAAAACACTCGGTTTCCGGGCATTTGACAAAAACAAGCTCGCCCTGGGTTGCGGATTACTTGTGATAGCCTATTTGTTCATCTTGGTGCATAACATCATCCTTGCCCTTTCAGGAGTGACTACACAGGGTGAGACAATTTACCAGGCATTCGGCAGTCTCGACAGTCCCATCTGGCTGATTTTGGTCGGTGTCGTTCTGGCCCCCTTCGTCGAGGAGATGTTCTTTCGCGGGTTCCTGTTTGCGGGCTTCCGCCAACGCTTTGGCTGGAACAAAGCTGCGTTGCTCAGTTCAACCTTTTTCGCTCTTGCGCACCTGCAACTGGTTGCCCTGATTCCCACCTTCATTTTGGGATATTTGCTGGCGTATATCTTTCACAAGTCGAACTCGCTCTGGCCGGGAATCATCTTGCATTTCCTGGTCAATTCAATAGGCCTCGGCCTGATCTTTGCCCTGTCACAATTCAACCTGTAGAGAAGCATGTCTGATCTTCAATCGATCCACTTTTATGATGAGCTTATCGAGGTTATATTCGATGCTCCCCCGGTGCACGAGAAAACTCCCGATTGCCCCAGCGGCTTTATCCGGGAGGAACAAACCTATCGCGTGGTCGAGACCCTGTCTGAGTGGAGCGACTTCACACGCCGTGGAAAGTACGCGCGCAATATGCGACCTACACATGCGGCGGTTGCATCCACGCGCGGTTCGTTGAACGTGGGTCGGTTCTACTTCCGTGTAAAAGCTGTGTTGTCCAGCAGTTCAACCGCTGGACAATCTGAAAGTCAAATCTTCGATCTGTACTACGATCGTGCCATGAAAAGCGTGGATGATCGCAAGGGGCAGTGGTTTTTGTATCGAGAGCTGGCCAGCGAGTAGATAACTTCCCGGTTATTTCAAATCTTAAAAAACACCTCCTGTGAATTCACAAGAGGTGTCGTCCATTAAATCAAAAGTACTGCTTCAGAAGTTATTTCAAGCCCATCTCTGCCAATGCTCGCATCGATGCGGGTCTGGAATTCGCTAAACGGATAAGCTCCGGCAATCAAGCTTTGTGTTTGCTGACCATTGACTGTATAGGTGATCAAAAAGGCCGGGGTACCGGTCACGCCAGCAGCGGTGCCATCTGCTTTGTCCTGGGCAACCCGGTCGGCGTATTTGCCACTGCTATAACAGGTATTGAATTCATCCATGTTTAACGATAGCGTTTCGGCAAAGGCTTGCAAGCGGCGATCCGCAAAAGCGCCTACGTTTTCACCAGTCTGATTGGCAAATAGAATATCGTGATATTCCCAGATATTTATTCTGGTCACCGGCACAATATGCCGCCTCAGCCGCGGCTTTTGACTCCGGACCAATGAAATCGCCGAATGAACGATAGACAAAATATACGGTACCATCGGTTACGTACGTGTTTACGATCTGCGATTCGGTCTCTTCATGAAAACGGGCGCAATATGGACATTGGAAATCTGAGAATTCCTCGATCTTGATCGGCGCGTTCGGGTCGCCCATGGCGTTGTCACTGGCCATTGGATGTTCACCAGGAATCGTAGTTGCTATCTGGCCAACCGGCTTCAAATTTGGGTAAATCAAGGCACCTGCAACAAACAAGGCCCCCACAACGATAATTCCGATGATACCCAGTTGTTGCATGCGCGCCTGGCGTTCACGTTTTTCCCGCATCGCCTGACGCTTACTTGTCTTTTTTTCAGAACTCATTTCTTATTCTCCTCGATAATTTGATTGAAGCCGAATTTTGCCATGTCCGGGGGGAATTGTCCAGTAAAACTGCTTGAATCTTATTTCTTTTTAAGCTGGCTATTCATCCAATCGATCATGAAGGCAAGGACTTCATTCTGCTCAGGTTCATTATGGAGCTCGTGATAAAGCCCATCCCAGAGTTTAAGCGTACAATTTTGTTTTATATGACTAGCGAATTCTTCGCTTCCCCTTGGATAACCCAATTTGTCTTCTGTCCCGTGCATGATTAACAAGGGCAATGAAAACTCATGTGCATGTTCAAATGTCCAGGGCAATTCTGACAGCATAATCTTCCCAAATCCAAGCGACATTTTATCGTGCACCAGCGGGTCATTTACATACTTATCTACCACTTCCTGATTGCGACTGATTGTGGCAGGATCCAGGCCGCTAGAGATGGCAACACTGGGCATCAAGGCGCCTAAGACTCGCGCCATCATAATTTTGGCCTTCTGTTCTTCCAGGGAGGTGCGCAATCCGGCAGCCGTGGAGATCACGCCTACGAAATCAGGTTTACGCCGCAAAACATAATTCAACACCAGGATTCCCCCTAAACTATGCCCATACAAAAAACGTGGCAGGTCAGAAAAACGCTCATCGAGTTGTTTTTGAAAATCTTCGATATCATCCATAAAAGCGTTAAAAGACGGGATATGCCCACGTGGTCCGCCGGATTTACCATGTCCTCGCAAGTCAAATGCCGCCAACGCAAAATCCGCATCCGTAAAAGCCTTGCCAACATGGGCATAGCGACCGGAATGTTCCCCCAGACCGTGTACGAGACAAACTACAGCTTTGGGCATTCCTTCCGGTTCCCAACTGCGGGCATACATCTCCAAGCCATCATTACTCTTCCAACTCCATTCAGTGGCCTTCATGGCAATTACCCTCCGATAGTGATTTTGAATTCGCAGGCTTCACCACCGTTTGCGCGGCAGGAAGTCTCTTCAATGTCATGCTCCTGCCCGGTGGCCCAGTACAGGCATTCCCGCAATAACCCGAGGGTCACGTAACAGATATGCTCTGATTCGCTTTGTCCCAGGGTACTGGGACTGGCCTTATCGGCCAGGAGCAGGTCCAGGTCCAGCGTATGAACCGTCACATCCCCTCGTTGGTCAGAGAGCAGTTTGGCAAGCAGTTCTAAAGCAGATTTTCTGCGCGCATTAACAGGCAGTCCAAACAAAATTTTTGATTGTGCTTTCAAAGCCACAGGAGCATCATCTAACAGGCGTTTCCATAGATTGCCCCCTACGCGGATTAAAATGCCGCGCGCGCCGCGTCCGTAATAGGTGCGCATGCCCTTTTGCAGCCCGGCGTAGGCTTCGGCGGCCGTTGTGCCATCCAGGTTTTTCCAACGCGCGGGATCGGACCAATCAGAAGGCAGGCTGGCTTTCTCCAATACAATGGAAAAGTTTTCCTGCCCCAACTCGCTGGCAATCGTTTCGACAAAGTGATGCAGAAACCGGCCGGAAAGCGTCCGGTCGCTCATGCTTCCAACTCCCTGACTTCGAAGCGGCAGTGCGGATCTCCTTTGGCCGTACAAAGCGTCTCGACAATCTTGAATTCCTGGCCGGTGGCCCACTGCACGGCCTCACCGATCGATCCGATATAAAGATAGCAGATTGCATTCGTGCTGTGGCGACCATGGCAAATCGCACAAGAAGCATCACAGTACGCGAAGGTATCACCGGCCTCCTCTACCCAGGCCTGCACCTGGGGGTTGGATTTTTTCAAGGCGTTGACCAGTGCATTCAAAATAAATTTAATGCGTTGCCTGGTTGGTAATAGTTTCAAGGCGGCGCCCGCAAGGCCAAGCAAAGCTGCCTGCTCGCGCACCGCATATTGGAAAGAGGCTTTGCCGATGCGCCGCAACATGCCGCGTCCACCACGCCCGTAAAATTCCTCGATGGCTTCGTTCAAGCGGGCATAATCTGACGTTTTAATGGCGGGATTCAAATCATCTGGCGGGAAGTTACCGATAAAGCGTTCCAGTCCGCTGGTTCGCAAGACCGTGTTCAGACCATTTTCCCCCATCACTTCCTGGGCAGAGACCAGCGCTTGCCGCACCAGTGTATTCACGATAACCGCATCTTCTCTTGCCATGCCAGCCTCCTAACGGGAAGGTGGAACCGAAAAACAATACACCGGGAACTTTTCACCGGTTAATACAAATCCCATTTTCTCGTACAACGCCAGGGAAGCGTGATTATCACTCTGTGTATTGACAGTCAGACGAGCGACACCTTTGTTCTTCAAGCGACGGATTAGATCGGTGACGATGAACGAGCCAAGTCCCCGCCGCTGCGCATCAGGCCGGACCGCAAGCCTGGCGAGGTGGGCCCCAAACGGATTCGCGGTACTGATCTGATACCCGACCAACCCATCATCGTCTTCTGCTACCATTGCCGAGGTGGCCTGTGGGAGCGCTTTTTCCAGCGCGTTCAGCGGATTCTGCCAGAGCGGCTTGAAGGCAGAAGCATCCAGGTCGGCAACCGCGAGCAAATCGTCAGTTCGCATCGTGCGAAGTGTTACGCCCTCAACCAACGGCACCTCGGGGATATCGGTACCTTTCCATTCGAGCATGATGATGTCTTGTGTATGGGTGAAATTATTCCTGGCCAGTAAATCGCCTAACCACTGATGCATAGCTATCATGGCAACAGTTGCGCCACCATGCTGTGCGATATCTTTTTGGGCAGTATTCCATAACGCTGTCCAGGCATCATCCAAAGACAATTGTCTGGCGTGGGCAAACAAACGCACCCAGGCCACGCCCTTTGGATCTTGGGGACAGGCCAGGACCGCCTGCACACGTCCATTATCTTCTATCACCCAGTAACACGGAAAGCCTAACCACTCCAGCGGCGCGCGCCAGTCCAGGTGACGATGCACATGGGATTCAAAAAACATCAAATTGGCAATTTGATGTTGATCCTGAGGGACTGCCGGACGGACCTGGAGGCTAACCTCGATCATAGTTTAATACGTAATAGAAGTTTCAGAAACCTTTGCAGTAAATTGGGTTTTTTGGTCAACTCAACCGAGCCAATCATCGAAAGCGCGGAATCCATCATCTTGCCGCGCCGCAATTCGATTGTAGCAGCCGACTGCAACACCATGGAACGCATCTCGGCTTCTCCCGCATCAGCAAACAAAGCTGCGGATTTTTCATAGGCTTCGAGGGCTTGATCGAATTTCTTGAGCGCTTCCAAGGCAGCCGCCTGGTTGCCATAAGCCATCCCTTGGCGCTTCAAATCACTTGCTTGAGCGAATATCTCATCTGTACCGGCAGCAGCGTCATAAGCTGCCTGTGCATTCCCCGCTTGCAACAAGGCTACGCTCAGGTTGTTTTTCATCTCGGCAGCGTTCAAGGGATCATCCAGCGCTTCGTAAGCGGAAGCCGCTTCGGTAAAGGCAGAAGCGGCCTGGTCAAATTGCTTGGCGGCAAAGGCCTGTTTCCCCTGTTCAGCAAGTTGTTGTGGGTCAGAATTCATATTTTTATCTTTTAGAGTGTGATATCGAGTAAGTCTTCGGCAACGGAACGCAGCTTACCGGTGGACATTTCGCTGAGCTTGCGTGCCAGGTCGAGATATGGCCTGTTGATTGGCTGGCAGACGAAATTCTGGAGTTCGACCGGCATATCCAAAAATTGCTGGATCGCTCTTTGTTGTGTCATCCACTGGCCTATTGGCCCGCCCTGATCAAAAAATGTTTCGATTCGTCCACCCAACACTTTGAGAATAACTTCGAGTTCGGGCAAGGGGATAGGGCGTTCCCCCAACTCGTATCGTTTTAGACGACTGGTCGAAATACCGGTCTGTTCGGCAACGGATTTCATAGACAGGCTGGCACTCATACGTTCCTGACGTAAGAGCGCGCCAATCATGCGATGGCGGAGCCCGGTCAAACGGGGCAGATTTAACTCATTGATGCGCTCAGGAGCATCGGAAAGCGATTTGTTGCCCCAAAAATGGTCAATGGGCAGTTCTAGATAGTAAACCAGCGATTCCAGCTCAGGCAAAGATGGCGCTTTACGCCCTTCTTCGTAAGCCTTAAAAACACCGTTGGTCACGTTGATCGCGGCGGCGCACTCTTTGGCGCTACGCCGCGAAGCCATGCGTGCATCCCGGATCAGGATGCCTAGTTTCTTCGCACGTATCGTAATCTGGGCCTGCATATCCATAGTTCCTCAATGTTTTCTTTCCGGGCGTTCCAAAAGTCAGATTAACCGATTATAGCAGAGAACCTTTTCTTTCATTTTACCTTCGCTGGCCTTTTCCCAGCATTTCAGAAATGTTAGCCCCAAACACTTCTGCGCCAAGTTTGACCCCGGCTGCTTCCAGACGAGGCGTGAAGAGCGGACGAATACCGGTCGGCTTAAGAGCACCTACAACTTTCCCATCGGCTGTTACGTTGGTTTGTTCGAACTTGAAGACATCTGTAAGCACCACAATATCACCTTCCATTCCCGCTACTTCGGTAACCGCTGTCACTTTGCGGGAGCCATCTGTAAGGCGCGATTGTTGTACAATCAAATCCACCGCCGAGGCAATTTGCTGGCGCACGACTTTGAGAGGCAAGTCCATACCCGCCATAAGCACCAGAGTTTCCAGACGCGCGATGGCATCTCGTGGCGAGTTGGAATGCACAGTTGTCAGTGAGCCATCATGACCGGTGTTCATGGCCTGTAACATGTCAAGCGCTTCGCCACCGCGACACTCGCCGACCACAATCCGATCAGGGCGCATACGCAGGGAATTGCGAACCAGTTCACGAATGGTTACTGCACCGCGGCCTTCTACATTGGCCGGTTTGGTTTCCAGACGCAGAACATGATCCTGTTGCAATTGCAATTCGGCCGCATCTTCAATCGTAATAATACGCTCGGTTTCCGGGATAAAACTGGACAAAACATTTAGCAGGGTAGTTTTACCTGAACCGGTTCCACCTGAGATGATGATGTTCAGATGCGCTAACACACAGGCGCGCATGAACTCAGCCATTTTATCGGTGATAGAGCCGAAATCAATGAGCTCATCTATACCTAACCTTTCCTTGCTAAACTTCCGTATTGTGATACACGGTCCATCAATAGCAATAGGCTGTATAACAGCATTTACACGCGAACCATCCGGAAGACGCGCATCTACGGTAGGGCTGTCTGCATCCACGCGACGACCAAGCGGCAAAATAATTCGGTCAATGATCTGCAGCACATGATTGTCATCATCGAACACGACGCTCGATTTCGTTAATTGACCTTTCTTTTCAACATAAACACTCTTGGGGCCGTTCACCATGACTTCAGTGATATCCGGATCATCCAACAACGGTTGGATAGGCCCATATCCAAGCAATTCATTCATAACTTCTTTGAAGATCAGACCGCGGACATCTTGCGGTAATTTTAGATTCGCCTGGTTATATATTCCTTCTATGCGTTGTTTTATAAATTCATCACGCTGTTCAGCCGTCACCCCCTCTTCCTCAATCGCACGTGAAACATTTTCCATCAAAAACTTTTTAAGCCTGACAAGATCCTGGCCTGTCAGACGAGAAACGCCACCAACAGAGGAAAGAGTGGTCATAATTCACCAACTTCTTCCGCGCTTTGAGCAGGCATTACCCAGATAATTTGTGCACGACGTACAGCCATAAAATGAGTTTGATGGAGCGTCTGTCCATCAGCACCAATCACACTTGCGTCAGTTATCGCCAGAAAGAGTTCATCACGATCTAACTCATCTTTCAATCTCTCATCGCGGCGAACATGTACATTGCCACGGATCAAATGCTTAGTTGTCTGCACTACAGCCGGGATTGCTATCTTGGAGACGATATCAGTAAAAATTTTGCCTTTGTCGTCAAATTCAATTGTCATCATTTCTCACTTTCTGTATTTTCAGCAATCCGCAAATCTATAGATTCTGGGTTTCTATTTGTTACGTAAATTGGCTGCAGTATTGATCATGCTACTGGCGGTTTCTTTGAAAACAATAGCCGCGGTGTCTCCCGGGTATTTTACGATGATGGGTTGGTTTAAATTATTTGCCAAAGCAAAATTACTGCCCATATACGGCAAAGCAGTTCTGATTGGAAGTTCAAGGATTTTTTCGGCTTCAGCTTTGGTCAACCCCTCAAGACCGACTGCACGGTTCAAGATGGCAAATATATTTTGCAATTCGATACCCTGTGCCTGCAAATAATCCAAAATCTTTTTTGTTAATGTGATGGTACTCTGATCAGTGCTCATGATAAGCACCAGCAAATCCGCTTTTTGAATAATGGGCAGGCTGATACGTGACAATGAACGTCCTAAATCAACGACCACATAATCATAAGCTTTTTGGAGTGTCTGGAGGATTTCCGGGATGCGCGCAACCTGGAGGTCATTCGCACGCTCGGGATCAGGCGCACTAGCCAGTAACTGAAATTGCCACATTTCCATATTGGGCAGGTTTGTTTGGAAATATCCCCCGGTTGTCTCGGCAGATGATAACTCTGTTACAGCAACCAGGTCTACTTCACCTTCATAACCTACAATAGGCGCAATCGAACCGATTGGAAGCACCAAATCAACAACGACAACACTTGCTTCAGGTTTGTTGTTGTGCATGGCCATAGCATAATTTGCGCAGAGGGAAGATGTGCCTGTACCACCTTTGGCGCTCAAAAAGACAATCAGGTACCCGCCCTCTTTTACAAACTCTTGTTTTATGTCCAGCAAACGAGCGACAATCTCAGGCAGGGTTGCAACCACTTCACCGGATTTCATCATGTATTCATTACAACCCGCCTGTAGACAGGCATTCTTCATTTCCAAATCGGGATTGCTGCTCAAAGCCAATATAGGTATATTGGCGCTGCGCAAATCACGGCGTAATTTCAGCAAAAATTCTTCTGGAGAAATATCTTGCAAAGTCGGGTCAAAAATTACCAGATCGGGGCGATCTCGCCAAATAACAATCAACCCTTCTTTACCTGAACCGACGCCCATGGCAGCATAACGCTGTTCCTTCGCCATACGTATAAGATAATTCCGGCTAGCGCTATCCGCATCAACAACAAGAATAGATTTTTCTGACACGGCAAACTCCGCTGGGTCAAGATTCAATCGGTGGCATGAGATATCCTAATCCAGAACGTGTTACGACGTGTTTAGGAGAATGTGGGTCTTCTTCCAACTTCTGACGCAAACGAGCGATGCTCACCCACAAAATTTCCTTTTCAGTTTTGTATTCTGGTCCCCATACACCGGTCAACAAGTCTTCAGATGTCAGTATACTACCAACATTATGTGCAAATTGTAATAACAAACGATATTCAGTAGCTGAAAGCGAAATAGGTTGTTCCCCACGCCAAACTTCTGCACGTGCAAAATCGATCTTAAGATCATCATGCGAGAAAAAGCGCGCCTGCCCGGTCTCCGTAGGGAGCTGGCTGCGCCGCAACACGGCGCGGACGCGCGCAAGTAACTCTGTCGCTGAGAAAGGCTTGACCAGATAGTCATCAGCCCCCAGGTCCAAGCCGCGGACGCGATCTTGTTCTTCGCCCTTGGCTGTCAACATAATGATGGGGACGTTGGAATATTCGCGGATACGTTGACATGTCGAAAACCCATCCATGCGGGGCATCATGATATCCAGCAAAATCAAGTCAATGGGCTGGGATGAGAAGATATCCACTGCTTGCACGCCATCCTGTGCAGTTGTCACTTCATAACCCTCTGTGCGCAGGTTGGCTTCCAGCAACCGCAGGTAACGCGGCTCATCATCCACTATGAGAACTCGTTTTGACATATGCACAACTCCTTTGCGAATAAAAAGGGGAAATTAGATTGCCGATTTAATTGGTAACTGGATATAAAAAGTGGTTCCTCTTTCTAATTCAAACTCTACCCAAATCTTACCATGATGAGCCATAATGATTTGATTACAAATATATAATCCTAAACCACTGCCCTTACCAGCATGTTCACCGGGCACACGATAGAAACGCTCAAAAATATACGGCAAATAAGCCTTTGGGAATTCCAGGCCCTCGGTCGGAAAAAATGACCAGTATTGAGCCTTTGTTCTCTTTGACTGTCACAGTAATTTTAGATCCATTAGCATATTTAACGGCATTACTAAACAAGTTGTCAAGCACCTGTGTAATACGGACATTATCACCTTGTATAGAGGGAATTGGCTCAAGGCGAAGTTCTACTTCCAGATCTTTATGACGTGTACGAACGCGAACAACCACATCACGAATCAATGCATCCATACGGATCGGTTGCACGTTAAGCTGTACGGAACGACTTTGTAACTTCGCCGATTCAAGGATGTTATCAATCAATTGGGCCAATCGGTCGGCTTCTTCGTCAATGATCGTCAGAAATTCATGTTTGGTTTCTTCATCCCAGGTAGTATCTGCACGCAACAAGGTTGTCGAATAGCCTTTAATAAAACCTAGCGGGGTACGCAATTCATGCGAGATAGTAGCCACAAAATCGTCCTGTAACTGCACCTTTTGTTGCAATGCATTTAACTGCCGACATGTTTCTTCGTGCGTCTTTCGATACAAAAGCGCGGCAACCCAACTTCCTACGACTACTGCCAGGGTGATATGCGCATCTTCATAAACAGGTCCACCAAAGCGAACAAAAACCATTACCCCAAACACTTTAGAACCATTATACAGGGGCAACCCCAGCAAGTAAGCCTGGGATATTCTGTCATTTGCATCATCGACCGGATCCTGCACAAGCACACTTTCTTTTGCCAGCACCTGGTTGGCCAAATTCTCCCCCCAGGCTGCATCTGCTCCGGCAGCCTTACCGCGCCCAACTGCACGAGCATGTGCAATTTCCAGGTTATGCGTGGTGGGATCAACCATGTAAATGGCAACATTATCAAAAACAAATTCTGCCCGGAGTGCGACCAACAACTTATCCAACGCAACTTTCCAACCGTTGTTCATGCTGGCAGCCTGAACAAGAGTTTGAATGTACGCCAGAGTCCTATGATCGAGTCTTTTTTTGGACATATGAACCCTATGATTCAACCACTAACAAAGGGAAGCGGAACGTAGTTCCGTGCCCCTCTGTAGACTGTACGTCGATCATCGAGCCGTGCGCTTCCACAATTTGCCGTACTAGCGATAATCCTAATCCCGCGCCGCCGAAATGACGAGTTGACGTTTCATCCAATTGGTGGAAAGGCTCAAAGATCTCATCGATGCGGGATGGGGGAATGCCAATACCGGTATCTACAACCGAAATCATGACCAGGTTACCTGATTCCGGTTTTATATTCAAGACAACGCGTCCACCTGCGGGCGTAAATTTGATCCCGTTATCCAGAAGTTGGGAAAATACCCAGACAATTTTCTGCGAATTTGCCTGGACATGGGGAACGCCTTCATCCACCACCGCATGGACGGTAACATCCCGGTCTGAAGCCTTTTCCGCAGCTGACTTGACAGCCAGATTCGCCAAACGACGGATATCCACCGAGTCTTGCTTGATGCTAAGTTCGCCTTTGGATGCCAGCGAGAACATGATCAGATCGTCAATCATTGCTTCCAAGCGTGCTGTCGCTTTCTGGCTGACTTCAAGCGCATGGCGTTGTTCTTCTACTACCGGCCCCAGCGAACCGGTGATCAGTAGTTCAATATAGCCCTTCACATGTGTCAGGGGTGTACGTAATTCGTGTGAGACATTACTGATAAAGTTAGCTTTCATCTGGGTCAGTTCTGAGAGCCGTTCCAGCGCTTTTTGTAATTCAGCCGTACGTTCCTGCACGCGGTGCTCCAGATTGCGATTGGCAGCCTGTAAGGCTGAACGCAGTTGGATAATCTGTTCCGTTACGGCCTGATCAAGAATGACGCGGTTGATCAGTTTTAGATCGATCAGCGCCTGTCCTAGCAAGTAGGTCTGATTATTGGTTAATTTCTCCTGCTGATATGCAAGCGCCTTTTGCAGGTCTGTTTCTGTTATGTAATTGCGCTGTACCAGATATTCGCCCAGGCGGGGAACGAGCATTTCAGGGGTCAGTTGGGTTTGTTGTGCCATATGGTCCCTCTACAAACGTAAGCGTTCATTCAACACATCGATTTCACAATCATTTTTTAAAGAGAAAGCGCGTAAGATTGCAAATGTAAACGTGCATCGATCAGGCTCGGTGAGACGATTTTCCGCTTATAACAATCTTCCCAATAATTTATCCAGTTCTTCGTCCGAATAATAGCGGATGGTAATCGTACCACCTTGTTTACCATGTCGCAGCTTGACTGCTGTCTCCAGACTCGTTTCAAGACGTTTTTCCAGATCGACTATTTCAGGGGGCTTTGCCGGTTTCAAAGCGGAGGGCGGTTTCTGCCCGCTTCGAATTTTTACGAGTTCCTCAGTTTGGCGGACATTGAGCTTACGGTCTTGTATCGTTCTCAATACAGAATCCTGCAATGTATGTGTGGACAAACGCAGTAAAGCGCGTGCATGTCCTTCGCTCAAACGGAACCTGGTTCCGTTTTGTTGTTCCAGATCCTGGTCATTCTCGTCTATGTGAGAATAGCTCTCGACAAGAGCTTTTTTAGCGGTATCGGAAAGCTCCAGCAGGCGCATAGTGTTGCTCACAGCCGGGCGACTTTTCCCCACGCGCCGGGCAACTTCCTCGTGAGAAAGACCGAAGTCCTTGGTCAGTTGACGATAGGCATCTGCTTCTTCCAACGGATTCAATTCTGCGCGCTGGATGTTCTCAATCAAAGCCAGTTCCAGCAATTCACGGTCACTGGCCTGACGCAAAATGGCCGGGACGGTACGAAGTCCTATCTGCCTGGCTGCCCGTAAACGTCGTTCCCCGGCGATCAGGATGTAGGTTCCGCCCTCGCCTGGTGAAACAATCAATGGTTGAATAATGCCATGTTCCTGAATGGAAGTAGCCAGTTCCTCTAGATCTTTTGGGTCAAATTCGCTTTTACGCGGTTGACGGGGATTACGAACGATCACATCCGCAGATAGCTGTAAGACACCTCCATCGCCAACGGAAGGATGTTGTGTACCAGGCGAGGAGGGGATAAGTGCACCCAATCCTTTGCCGAGACCAGAGCGTTGAGGCATATGCTACTCCTTCTTTATCCACCAAAAAACACGAATAATATCAATTTTCTACGGGAACCTGAATTCCATCCCCGGCTAATACCTCCAGGGCAAGGCTTTCATAAGCCTGTGCGCCAGTCGAGCCGGGGGCATAGGCTGAAACCGGAAGGCCATACGAAGGCGCTTCTGCCAGACGAACGCTGCGCGGCACCACCGACTTGAAGGCCTGCTCCGGAAAATGGCGGTTGACCTCGTTCACTACATCAGTGGAAAGTCGGGTGCGGCCATCGAACATAGTCAACACCACGCCACGCACTTTAAGTTCGGGGAACATGCTTGAGCGCACAAGTTGCAATGTCTGGGTCAACTGGCCCAGCCCTTCCAATGCCAGATATTCACACTGCACCGGGATGATGACCCCATCACGAGCTGCTATCAGTCCGTTCACCGTTAACAGGCCAAGCGACGGCGGGCAATCAATCAAAACATAATCATAATGGTCAGCCAGAGGAGCAATAGCTTGCTTCAAACGCGACTCGCGCCCGGGTAGATCTACAAGTTCCACTTCAGCGCCAGCCAGCGCAGGAGAAGAAGGCAATAAGGAGAGCTTCAATCGCTCATTATAAAGTACCAACGAATTGGCGGGCGTCGAGCCCAGCATGGCATCATATGTACTGCCCTTAACATTTTGTTTGTCCACACCCAGGCAGGAGGTAGCATTCGCCTGCGGGTCCAGGTCTACGATCAAAACGCGCTGCCCAAAATTGGCTAGGAATGCTCCCAGGTTGATAGCCGTGGTAGTCTTCCCCACACCACCTTTTTGATTGACAAGCGTATAAATCCGTCCCATAAATTAAAAGACCTCCACCATACAGGCTTGTATTTCTTCAGGGGTTGGAATCCCTTCCAACCCTTTGCGCGTGACAGAACGCGCTGATAATTGCGTCGCAAAACGGGCTGCTTCCCACGGGTCTTGTGTAGTCAACAGGCGGATAAAAAAAGCTGCCGCAAAAATATCGCCCGCGCCGGTCGCATCTGTTTCGTACATTTCAGGAGCGCGGAAGCGGCGCTGGTCACCATGCCAGTACAGACGGGAACCGGCCGCTGCCTCGGTTACAGCCAGGACACGGGTATGCGCTGCCATGAACTCAATCCGTTCTTCATCGCCGTCCACATCTTCAATACTGACCACCACGGCTCCAGCCTGACCGAGAGCCTGCTCGGCGGATTCCCAATTCGTTCGCCGCACCTGGCCGGATTCATCCCAAGCGCGCATCCAACCCTGTGGCGTCAGTCCCACCAGCGAGGGTGAAAATGAGTCGGGCAAAACTGCATCCACTTCCTGGGCCACCGGGCCCAAATGAATGATCGCCGTCCGTCGCCAGACATCAGGCACACTGTCAAGCAATAGCGGCACAGCGCAATGATGCAATATCTGCCTGCGCCCGTTTTCGGAGTAGATATTTTCAAAAGTCGTGCTTTGCGGTGATGGAGCGGAGATGACCAGAAGGCCACTTAGGGCATCCAGGCTGGTTTCTGGGCCGCTGGCGGTGACAACCCCCACACGCAAACCCAGCGCCCGCGCGGTGAGCGCGGAATAAGCAGCCGTTCCACCCAGGTGTGGACCGGAAGGGGTCAAGTCATGAGCGACATGCCCGATAACCAGATAATCTACCGGCTCCAAGGGGACCAGGTTATACATGCAAGCATTATACCGTCTTAAAAACCTTGCGAAGGCTTATCCTTTGGATACACCTCAGGACTCGCCTTCGCAAGATAGTTTCTGTATCAAGATCAGGAATCTTTGGGGATGATGGTGACTTTTCTGTGCGGGTCTTCCCCGACACTCTCAGTAGTGACAGCAGGATTTTCGCGCAATTCCAAGTGAATGATGCGACGTTCGTTGGACGACATTGGTTCCAGCACCTGACGGCGTCCAGTCTTGATTGCCTGTTCAGCCATGCGGCGCGCCACCCGGCGTAATTGACTCTCGCGACGGCTACGGTACCCTTCCACATCCACCACAAGTTGTACCCATTGCTGTACTTCCTTACCGACCATCAGGCTGGCAACATACTGGAAGGCATTTAATGTTTCAGAGCGGCGTCCGATCAGGATGCTCAAGTCATCGCCGCGCACGTCCACATGAATGGTGCGGCGATCTTCACGGTCGGTTTCTTCATAATGGGCTGCGACCTGTGCTTGCAGTTTCATGTGATACAGCAGCTTGGAAACGGTCTCTTCTGCCATATTGAGTAACTCGTCCGGTTCGCCATCATCTTTCGGGGCAGGACTCGGAGCAGTTTCCTTGGGTTGGGGTTGAGAGTTCTTTTTCGGAGCCCCGCCCAATGGCGACGGGGAAACGGGAGCAGGTTTACGGTCCGGTTTTGAGGCGGGAGATGTGGGCTCAGGTGAAACCGTTTCATCATCCGTTTTGACAGTCAGACGTACACGCACCTGACGTCCACCCAGACCGAACAATCCTTTCGAGCCCGCATCCAGCACTTCCATACTGACGGCTTCGGCTGGCAGACCAAGTTGCGCCAATCCCTGCGCGAGGGCTTCTTCTACAGTGGTGGCAATAATCTCAAGTGTTGGTTTTTCGTTCATAATTCCTCCCCAAAAACCTAATTGGTTTTGGCTTGCTTTTTACCGCCAGGCAACAGGTTACGCCAATTGGCACGCCCGGTGACGGCATACTGGAAGATACCCAGCAAATTGCTGGTAATGAAATATACAGAGAGGCCCGACGCGAATGTGAGTGCGAAATAGCCCAACAGGAGCGGCATGTAGATGCTCATGGTGTTACCCATGGCCGCAGACTGGTCGCCTGGAGCAGAAGTGGCGGGCATAGTCAACTTGGACTGGATGTAAGTGGTGATGGCAACAATGACAGCCAGTGATGGTAAACTGAAACCAAAAATGGCAATTGACTCAGGCCGGCTCAAATCCATCCACAGGAAATGGCTGTTGAGCGGGATGAGGGCAGCTACGCTGAGAGATGGATAAACACTGCGCGCCAGTTGCAGCAAACCCAGCGGCGCAGTTGCAAGCGCCCGAATGATAGCCTGATATAGACCAATGATGATGGGAAATTGGATCACAGTGGGCAGACAAGAACTAAAGGGGTTAATTCCTTTCTCCTTGTAAACACGCATCTGCTCCTGTGCCAGTTTCTCTTTGTCTTTGGCGTATTTTTTCTGAATAGCCTGCCAGTCTTTGTCATTTTGCAGTTCCTGCATAGCCTGTGCGCCCTTTAGCTGCTGCGCATTAAGCGGCCAGGTAACGGCACGGATGACAATGGTGAACAGGATGATCGCCCAACCAAATGCGCCGGGGATAGTTGCCATGAGGGAATAAATCCACAAAAGTAGATTTGTAAACGGGTAAATAATGAAGGTATTCCACATATTTCAATCCTCAGTTCTCAGGCTTAAAAGACCAAACCTGATTTCCATTGGTATCAAGCATGGCTACTGAAAAATCGGCTTGCATGGGAGCAATGATTATTTGGTCAGTACCGGCAACTGGTGCTGTATAAATCTGCCCACCGAGTTCGTGCTGCCAGACAATCTTTCCTTCGCTGTCCACAGCGTATACAGAGCCGGACTCAGTAGCAAAGACGATATTTCCAGCTACCACTAACGGGCTGCCGACAACCGGGCCATCGGGCTTGATAGACCAGGACTGACTTCCATTGACAGCATCCACGGCAAACAGATTACCTTCCAGGTCTCCGAAATAGATTGTCTGACCATCTGTCACGGGCCCACCCCAGACCCAACCCGGCGTGCTTGTCAAAGGCGTTGCCTTCCCTGTAGCAACATCCACCTTCACGACTTCCGAAGCAAAGGAGCCGATATACACGTTGCCATCCGGACCGACCAGCGGCGTGCCGGGAGCGGCCCCGCCCAGGTCGATTGCAGGCCAGGCAAAATCGTATGTTTCGGGATTAATGGCGTACAGGTGATGGTCCACCGAGGCAACATAGACCAGCTTGCCATCCGAGCTTGGCTGCGCCCAAAGCGAGCCACCAAGCTCAATCTCTTTCAAAGCTGATTTTGTAGAAAAGCCATCCTGAAGGTCAAGGACATAAAGTATACCGTCAGAATTGGGAGCAAAAACTTTATCGTTCAGAATAAGCGCGCCAGCAACCCAGCTACTTTTCGCCTCAGAGAAAATCCACTTTTCTGTTGGGGAATTAGTAGAAGCATCAATATTGGAAGGATCGATTGCCACCAAACGATGATCCGAACCGGCTGAACCGACTACCACCGTCCCATCGGGTGCAATTACCGGCTGCGCGATGAACTGGATGCTGCTGCTGCCCTTGGCTGGATAGCGCCATATTTCCTTGCCATCGCTCAACCGAATGGCATAAATATATTGCCCGGATGCGAGATAAGCTGTTTCGCCATCGCTAGCCAGTCCCGGCCAACTGTTACTCAGGCTGGCCCGGCCTGCACAGCCACTCAGCAAAATAGCAGCAAGGGCAGCTACAAGCACAAAAAGCGTAAACTTCGGTTTCATTGAGTTAAATTTTCTCCTAAGGGACAGGGTCATAGCCGCCATCGTTGAAAGGATTGCAACGCAACACCCTCCAGGTAGCCATTATTGAGCCTTTTAGCACACCATACTTGAAGATGGCCTGATACCCATAGTGAGAACACGACGGATAAAACCGACATGTTCCCTCCGGAAGGCCAGGCGAGATGGTTTTTTGATATAGCCGAATCAATGACAGTATCACCAGACGAGCCCAATTCCGCGGTGTACGCGGCAGGTCACGCAGGCGTGGCTCATTGGGATAATCTTTGGGTAAGTAAAATTCAGCTTTCATTGGAAAGGGATGTGATTTGTGCACGGCGAAGCAAACTTGTAAGCACTTGGCGGATTTCCTGCAAAGATTTAGAGGGGAGTGCTGAGCGGGCGATTAAGATCAAGTCCCAACCGGGGAGCAAATCGGGGAGCAATGGTCGCATTGCTTCACGCAAGAGACGCTTGGCTCTGTTCCGTTGCACGGCCCCACCGACAGACCGACCGGCTGTCACCCCCACGCGCACCCTGGGTGCTTCACTGGTTTGTACTACCAACACAACAAACGGGTGGGCATAAGACTTGCCTGTGCGCCGCACCCGCTTGAAATCAGTCGACCGGGTCAGGCGGAATTTGCGCTGCACCCGTACCTCGAAATGCCAACTGTTCTTGTTGATTCAAAGCATTAAGCAGGGGGTAAAGACTCCGCCTCGCAGGTCAAACCGGCTGGGAATCCTACCACCGCACCTTCTTGACATGTTCGTTGGCCTTTGTAGCCAAACGATAGCGACCGCGCAAGCGACGGCGCTTAAGTACCTGGCGCCCGTCTGCGGTTGCCATGCGCTTGCGAAAACCATGTACGCGCACGCGGCGGCGGATTTTAGGTTGATACGTTCGTTTCGTCATATACTTTCCTCATACAAAAGATAATTGCTCTTCCCAGTCCAGGGAATTTAGCTGTTGAAGTGGCACGGTATTATACCGTAACGCCTACTATCGGTCAAACTCGAATCCAAGATCTAATTATGTCTTAATCTCTGACAGGAGCCAATAGCGCAGCCAGTTGACGGGCGCCATCAGGGTCTGTGACCGCCAAAACTTCATCGTCTTTTTGGAAGGTGGTGTCCCCGCGCGGTAATGTGACCTTTCCATCTCGAATAATGGCGGCAATGACACATTCATCGGGCAGGCCAAGATCCTTTAGGGCAACGCCAATCGCTTTTGCGCCATCAGGAACCTTTTCTTCCACCAGCGAATATCGTCCCCGGCGCAGCTTGAGCAGGGTCATCATATCGCCCATAGACATCTCTTCCTGGATCAGGCTTGCAAACACATTGGCCTGATTGAGCGCCACATCTACATGAAATTCTCCATTGAACAACCAAGCATTACGTGGATTATTTACACGAGCGATTGTGCGCGGCACGCCAAACGTTTTGCGCGCCAGGAAACACAATGCCAGGTTGGCTGTATCATCCGACGTGCAGGCTGCAATCACATTTGCTTTTCGAATGTCGGCCTGCTCCAAAACAGATGGATCCGTTGGATTACCTTCATAAATTGCCTCAGTAGGTAATTCTTGGTGTAAGCGAGTCAACAGTTCGCGCCGATGTTCTACTACAACCACCTTATGCCCTCCAGAGAGCAGCAATATAGCTAATTGAGAACCTGTCCGTCCACCACCAGCAATAATTACAAACATCTTATGCCTCCGTTCCTGCATCCATAAGCGAACGCAAGGCCTTGATGCCAGCAAACGTTGCACTGACATTGAGCATATCACCCGCCTGCAAATTCGTTTCGGCATTCGGCAAAAGGGCGCGACCGGCCCGGGTCAACGCAACAGCCAGACAGTCCGGGTTGTCGCGGAGCAGGTCTCCCAAAGGTTTTCCATCCCAGGCGAGGAGTGACCAGCATCTCGTAAATCTCCACTTCCCCATTCCCGGCTGAGAAGATGGTGCGGAAGGATGGGTCAAGCATCAACTCCTGAATACGCTGCGCGCCCCAACTGGTGGAACTGACGACCTGAAGACCAAAGGCCTCCATCACGGGCAGCATAGCAGGGTCATAATTGCGCGCAACCACGATCGGCACTTTATATAAAGCACGCGCCATATGAGCAACAACTGCATTGAGTGTGTCGGAATTCGTCACCGTCGCTACACCATCAGCCTCAGCAATTCCAGCGCGCTCAAGCATCTGTTCAGCCAATACGTCGCCCTCGATAGTTCTGCCGCGGAACTCAGAAGGAAGCCCATTGAGGGCTTCTCGGTTCTTATCAATAACAACAACTTTATGTCCGTTTTTATACAGGCGGAAGGCCAGTTCAGAACCGACGCGTCCACAACCAATCACAAAGAAGTTCATAAACATTCTCCTTCGAAAACTGTCAATAATCAAAATACCTGATAAGGCACATTGGTAACCACGACGCCAGGTTTGGACAGCAACTCGCTGCGAAGCAATTTGGCCGTTTGCATATGCAAAAAATTATGCCAGCGCTCAGACGGGACAAATTCAGGCACAACGATCGTAATGGTCTCGTTCGGCTGTCGCTGGGCAATGATCTCTTCCAGATAAGCAAGCAATGGCTCCACAAAGAGTCGATAGGGTGAATCCACGATTACCAGACGTGTACCTTCTCCCCAAATCTCCCACTTTTGCTTGACCTTCTCGGTCTCTTCGGGATCCATCGAGATATGGATCGCAGTAACATCATCCGATAGCAGACGCGCATAACGCAGCGCTTCCAGCGATCCCTGGTGCACACCACTGACCGGCAGGATCACTCTATGACGAGTGGCCTGCGGAGGTGGCCCTCCGAACTTTTCCAGCGAAAGACGGTTCGCCAATTCGCGGTAGTGGCGGTTAATTAACTGGAGCACTACCACCAACGCCGGGATCAAGATGAGTACCACCCAAGCCCCGTCGTGAAATTTGGTAATCGCAAAGATCACCATGACAACACCCGTACACACAGCACCAAAACCATTGGCAAACATCTTCGTCATCCAGTTTTTTTCATACCGTATGGTTGAACCAGATTCAACGATTTCTTCACCAGAAACCAGCTTGCCACTCTTCCACCAGCGACGAGACATCCCGAATTGTGCCAGTGTAAAAGAGAGGAACACGCCAATTGCATAAAGTGGGATCAAGCGCGTTACACTGGCCTGAAAGATCACGACCAATACTGCAGCTATCAACGCCAGACTGACAATACCATAGGAATATACCAGTCGACTGCCACGGTAGGTTAACTGGCGAGGGAGAAAACCATCTTGCGCCATCAATGCGCTCAAACGCGGAAAACCGGCAAAAGCAGTATTGGCTGCAAGAATCAAGATGACGGTTGTGGCGAGAATGATTGCCAGATATAAAATGCCCTGCCCATTAAATATCGTGCGGGCTAATTGTGAAATAACAGTTTCTTGCTCAGAGGGTACCGCATGTACTTTCCCGGTCAGGAAAGAAATGCCAATAAACAGAGAGCTCAAGATCGCAGCCATATACATTAAGGTGATACCAGCATTCTTGCTGCGCGGTTCTTTAAAAGCTGTGATGCCATTGGATATGGCCTCGATTCCGGTTAGCGCAGCTGTACCGCTAGAAAAGGCATGCAAGATTAGGAAAGGTGTAATCGCCGTTAACGCCCCCAACGTCTCGAGCTCCGGCGGGTCAACCACTGTACCCAGTGAGCCGAACAAATAGCGCACCAGGCCGATCCCAACCAATGTGTACAGCATAATGATAAAGAAATAGCTCGGCACAGCAATGGCTGCTCCGGATTCACGAACACCGCGCAAGTTGATTAGCATAATCAAGAATACCGCTGCAACTGCAATAGGCACACGGTATTGATCTAATGCCGGATAGGCTGAAACAATCTGCGCCACGCCTGATGAAATCGAAACAGAAACCGTCAAGATATAGTCCGTCAGTAACGAAGAAGCTGCAATTAATGCATAGAACTTGCCCAGGTTATCATACGCAACGATATAAGCCCCACCGCCATCTGGATAGGTCTGAATGACCTGCTCGTAGGAAAGCACGACAATGACCAGCAAGGCCACAATCGCAATTGAAATCGGAAACACATACCCAAAAGCAACTGTCCCGGCTGCAGCCAAGATAACCAGGATTTCCTGGGTCGCATAAGCTGTGGACGAAAGTGCGTCCGATGCAAAGACCGCCAACCCAATGGCCTTGCCAATCGTTTCGTGTGGCGCATCTGCCGTGGAAAGCGGACGCCCAATTAGCCAATGAGTAAGTGAGCGAGGCGGCGTATAACCGGCCTCACGGTGCATAATGGACTGCTGAGTGGGCTCTTCATGGTTTTGCATACAAATCTCATTCTAACCTATATACACAAAAAGACGCTCCCGCACAGCGAGAGCGAAGGCGAATTATATACTAGAAACTATTACTGCTTCTTGCATAAATAAACGAACTTGCATCTAACGAATTGTCTTCAAAAACCAGGATCCTGGTTCGGATATATACGCAGCACTCTGTAGTTATGAATCCTTGCTCTCTTTTGATC
This sequence comes from uncultured Chloroflexia bacterium, assembly GCA_963829615.1. Taxonomy (GTDB): domain Bacteria; phylum Chloroflexota; class Anaerolineae; order Anaerolineales; family Villigracilaceae; genus JAABUE01. Next base: position 7,530 of record CAWHJM010000049.1, on the reverse strand, counting down.
GCTTGATTGGAATCTGTAAAAAGAAAGTGCTTCCCTTTCCCTCTTCACTCTCAACCCAGATGCGCCCACCATGTCGTTCGGCAATCGACCGAACGATGGCCAGTCCTAACCCAGTACCCACGCGCGTGCGAGCTTCGCGCGCTTTGCCGCGATAGAACTTTTCGAACAAGCGCGGCATGTCTTCGGCGGCTATTCCAATACCGGTATCCTGGATTTCAAACACTAAGTCGTTCGGGGATGTACGCACACGTACGAAAACCTGTCCGCCTTCAGATGTGTATTTAATGGCGTTCTCTACCAGATTGTAAATAGCCTGATGGAACAGAGCAGGATCGGCGTCGATATGATCCGGCAAGTCCTTTGGCAGTTCCAGACTGAGGTCAACCTCTTTTTGGCTGGCATGCATCTGTAACGTACCTGTCACCTTTTCCAGCACATCCAATACAGAAACAGGTTCGATCTCTAAGTTCACACCCAGTTCTATTCTTCCGAGGTCTAGCAAATCATTGATCAAACGGGCCATATTCTCCACGCCGGTGATGATTTTGCTAACATAGCTTTGTTGCTGTTCGTTGAGCTCTCCAACCATATCCAGCATAGTAGCATAACCACGCATGAGCGTGAGCGGCGAACGCAAATCATGGCTGACGGTAGAGACAAATTCGGACTTGAGCGCATCCAGTTCTTTGAAACGCGTGACATCGCGCATAATGCATACGCGCCCTACCCGTTTACCATCTGCCATGACCGATGAAGCCGTAGCAAGATAGGTACGCCCATCGGGCAGAAGAACTTCAACAGATTGTTTTTCACCCATTGCATTTAACAAGTTAAGCAAGGGTCTTTGTTGGATCAGGCGCTGCGTGGGCTGGCCCTCACTCTTCCCCAACTTGGAACCGAGCGCATGCTCGGCAGCAGCGTTCGCCAAAAGCAGACGGTTATTTGGATCGGTCACTAAAACAGGATCAGGCGTGGAGTTCAGGATGGCCTCCAATTGTCGGCGGCTGACCTCCACGTTCAGAAACAGGTGCGTATTGGCGGCAGCCAGTGCGGCCTGCCCTGCCAGGGTCGAGATGAAACGCACATCGCCTTCCGAGAAAGCGTGTGGCAAATCATATGCAACCCATAACACGCCATAATAGCGTTTCTTGTGATGTAAGGCGACTGCCATCAGTGATGCTGGGCGGGGAGCACTTTCTTCCAACGCCAGATTGCGCGCGCGAGTGATATTTGGTAACACAACGCGTTCCTGTTTTTCTGCCAGGTCCAGGATTTGCTCATCCAAATGTGCATATGTATCGCGCGACTCGCCTGCCGAGAACCACGAAGGCGACTCAATCGAAGTTTCTGGCAACAACTGCGGTGACAGAACAATGCGCGCTGCGCTGGCGCCTCCGACCAAGGCCGCATCCAAGACCGGCTGGAACGCTTCTCCCATATCCAGTGTGGACGCGACGCCTCGGCTCACGACCAGCAGCCTGTTCAATTCTTCCAGGCGATCCCGCAAGCTGACGCGCATCTGTTCAAAAGCGCGCCCTAATTGCCCGACTTCATCCTCACCCTCTACCTGCAACGGACGGTCCAATTGGCCCTGCGCGATTCGGTCGGCCTCGCTGGCCAATTTTTGCAAGGAACGTGTGACCACTTGCAAACCAAAGCGCAAACTGACCAGGGCAAACAAAGCCAGGATGACCAGCATCACTGAAAGCGGCAATGCAATTTCAAGCGCCAGTTGTTGTGTTTCCTGCGCAGGGACGGTCAGCACAATCGCCCAGGCGCGTCCGGCTACGGGCTGGTAATAAACCATTTGCCGCGTACCATTAGAGGCCGTGTCATCGTAGAAAAGCGGCTGGTCGCTACGCTGACCTGTATAGGTAGATCGAATCTGGGTAGCATCCGGGTGATACAGAACCATCCCGTTGTCATCCAGTAAAATGCCAGTACCACCTATCTCAGCCATATTGCTAAGACTTTGAATGAGCGGTTGGGTCAACGGATTGACGCCCAGGTCTGTACGGCCGAGCAAAATCCGCTGGGTCTGACCGGCGCTATCCTTAATTGCAACGATGAACGAAACTCGCGCCGCGCCGCCAGCTTCGCCAGGGGGAATAGAATAAATCTGGCTTGGCACATCACTAAGGGCAAATGACACTCCAGAATCTTCTTCCGGGAACAATGTAAACGATTGGCAAGCAGAAGCGGGGTAACACCCTAACACGGCGCGGCTGGCAGCATCCAATACAAATGCCTGATCAAAATAGGGCACTACCTGGAATTGCTCACCCAGCAGAGCCGATAGGTCCGGATCGATCGCATCCAGCAAGCGCGGGTTTGAGGCAATTTGCTCTGCCAGGTTTTGCCCGGTTTCCAAGAAGAACGGGACACTCTGTGAGGCCATCTGCGCCGTGCTGCTCAAACGGTCTCTTAGCATACGACGGGCGGCATTGCCTGCCACGATCCAATCGCCGATTAACAAAGTAATCAAGAATAGGAAAATGAAAGCCCCCGTGCCAAACAGGAAGCGCGCCTCCAGACTTCGTTCCGCTGGTGAAGGCTGAACATCACGCTGCCCTCCCCACGATGACGGAGAAGCAATGGCTACGATTTGCGCCACCAGCCCAGCTACCAGCATCTCTCCGGCAAAGGCCATTGTCACAGCACCGACATTGCTCAATGCATAGTCCAGCCTGACGGTTGTCTCGCCAGAGATGTTGAAATAAGCCCCCAGCACATACAGAACCGCCCGCAGCGGGATCAATAAAATCACTGCCACCAAAGGTTGGCGCAATACGCGGAATAATACGGTCCGGTAACGCTGGCGTATGGCAGCCGAAAATATTGCGCCCAATAGTGCCATTTCCAGCATAGTGAACAGGCTGTGCGTATCCCACAGTCCGCGCAATAAACCTGTCAGGCTACCTACCAGGGCAGCGCCAACTGGTCCCAACAACCCGGCAGCCAATGTCCAAGGAATTTCTGCAAAAGGCAAAAGGGCTGCACCGAACTGTCCGGTGGGGAGGCCCGGTGTAGGCAGAGACATACTCGATGTAATCTGAAAACCAACCAGCAAAACTGCAATCGGGGCCAGAACCAGCAGGCCAAAGAACATCCCCCATTGGCGTCCCTTCCATGAAAGGTGATAGCGCCGCCAGGTATATAAGCTGTATCCCGTCACGCCCAACAGCAACAACCACACAACCCAGCCAAACAGGGTCGGCGCAGTTAAGTAAGGCAATGTCTGAAAAATTGGGCTTAAAAAAGACATGATTACGAATTAGATTATAGCTCTAAAGCAATTCGTTAAGATTGCTAATGACTGACAGTTCTGTAAGCGCCGCGATAGGATTCCGGCAAGAGTTCCGCCAGCGACTCCATGATCTGACGGGTACCCTCTCGCATCATTTCCCGACGATCTGCCTGCTGGCTGAGTCGAAAAACCCTTCCCACCCTGAAAGTGACCGGCGCGCGCCGCAGACGTTTCAGGTGCCCATAAACACGTTCGTTCTCCGTACCGATCACCACCACCGGAACAATGGGCACGTCTGCTTTCATCGCCAAAAACGCCGCTCCCTGCTGTCCTTCCTCCAGTTCGCCGGTCAGGCTATAACGTCCCTCCGGCGCAACAACAACAAGGCGTCCCTCGGCCAGGCCATCCAACGCCGCTCGCATAGCACGCCTGTCAGCCCGGCCACGATGTAGCCAGATAATACCGTACCAGTCCATCATTTTTCCTAAAATTGGCAAATCGTAAAGCTCGACTTTCCCCAATGCATCCAACGAAGCGGGCACAGAACTGACCAGCAGCGGCCCATCCGCATCTCCTAAATGATTGATGACCACCAACGCCGGACCTTCTTCTGGAAAATTTTCCAGCCCTTCTACTGTTGGCCTCGTACAAACTGTGACAACCGTTCTGCACAGCCAGCGCCCAAAGCCGCGGAACCAACGCCGCCTCCAATGCAGGCGCGGCAAACGTGTCAGTTCTGGCCGCCAGACCTCACTGACCGGCTTCGGCGGGGATGATGGCTGAGTCGGCATATACGCCCCTGTAATCCTTTGGCAACAGACCTGCCACATGCTGCATAACTAGGTCCGCGTTTTGTTGACGTGCATCCTTTCGCGCTACACCCTTCTCCGTGATGGATGGCAAACTAAAGGATTTGCCAATACGCACTTCCAATTGTGGTTTCTCGCCGCGTTTGGCACGCTGCCAGAAATCATCGGTAGTGCCTACCAACCCCGCAGGCACTACCGGCACATCTGTCTTTTCGATGATATAGGCAATACCCGGCAAAGCACGCTGCATGGCTGTGATATGTGAACGCCCGCCCTCGGGTGCGATCAACAACGGATACCCGGCGTTGATAACTGTAATCACGCGCTGCATCAAGGCGCGGTCGTACTCACCGCGATGCACCGGGATAACGCCATATAACTTTAATATTTGTCCTTGCCCGGGCTTTTCGAAAACATCCGACGCGCCAACGATTTCCAGCGCTTCCGGCCAGAAGGATCCTATAAGCGGTGGGTCAAAAATCGAGATGTGGTTCATCGCCACCACGTAAGGCTCCCCGTACGGGATGTTTTCTTTTCCGATCACCTTGACCTGCCCCAGGATGCGAAAAATCAACCGGAAGAGGGCTTTCAACATGGGACGAGACAGGCGAAAACGGAAGGGAACGCGATAGGTTTCAGGCATTATGGTTCAAAAAAGCTGTAGTGCGACATAAATGTCGCATTATGAAACGGTGGTTGTGTTGCACAAAGCCAATATCTTTTCAAAGACTTCTTCGGCGTTCAGGTTATTGGAATCCACCACAATGGCATCTTCGGCTGCTTTAAGGGGAGCAACATCACGGGTCGAATCGATGCGGTCACGCTCGATGACTTTAGACAGGATCTCGTCATAGTCCGCACTTTCACCGCGCGCGATGATTTCGTCGTATCGCCTGCGGGCGCGTTCTTCGGCGGATGCGTCCAGGTAGATTTTCAGGTCGGCTCCAGGCAACACTACTGTGCCAATATCGCGTCCCACCATAACCACCTGCCCACGCTGACCGATACGACGCTGCTGGGCCGAGAGCGCACGACGTACGCCGGGATAGGCAGAGACCACCGATACGTTAGCATCCACTTCGGAGCGACGTATTTTCCAGGTAATGTCCACTTCCTCCACAATCACATCACAAGTGCGGCCATCGTCTTGCGAAGGCGGTTGCACGTCGATCGGAACGGATTCGGCTAATGTGGTTATGGCAGATTCATCGCTCATATCTAATCCACGCTGGAGCGTCAGCCAGGTAATAGCCCGGTACATGACGCCGGTATCAAAGAACAGATATCCCAGCGCATCGGCCAGGCGTTTGCCGATAGTGGATTTACCCGAAGCAGCCGGGCCGTCAAATGCGATAATAGAAGGAGGAATGTGAGAAGGCATGAACTGATTTATCCGCTAATACCCTGTCGGGTACGATGTTTCCGCCAATTCTTGCGAATGATTTTCCTTTCAATAGCTTTTTTGCAAACAGGCACCAGGGATGCACAGAGATAAACAAACGTTCATCCCCGTTTATCTCTAGTATTTTAGTGTTGAGAGTTTTTTGCCTGCATCAAGGTTGGCTCTGGTGAGCATCAATAAACAGGTCATTCCGCACCCACACGATGATCGTTTCATCATCATAGGGCATATCGCGAAACACGGACCATTTGATCCACTCGTAGATTCCCGCTATATCCCAGAGAGGTTCCTGTCGCCAGGTGAAATCCTGTCCACGATAAGCAATGGGCAAATTAAGGGCATCGGTTTGGGAGGAAATGACAATCGGTGGAGGCGCCTGCATATCCAGCGCAGAGGCCATATGCACAGTCCGGCCACGCAAGAGCCATTCCAGGGCAGGGGAATCAATATTCAGAAAAGTAACATCCTGGCCCATATTTTCCCCTGTGCTCCATTGTGATTGTTCGTTCACAGTTTTCAGCAGCAGGTCGGCCTGAGCGGGTGTTTTGTCCGGCCACCACAATTCCCAACCGTTGGGCGTACGCAGGCCAGTCGCGCCCCAGGCGGCGCCCAGTGAGTACACTCCCAAGGCAATCGTTAAACCCCATACCGATCCCAGGCGAGCCGTCCGCGCTGACCATCCCAGCGCAACCATCAGCACGCTGACAGCCAGCAACAATAAAACGCTGATCAACAGCACATAGCGAGTAGGCGGCAAATGTTCGAAGAGGATATTTCCACCCACCTGAATCGCGTTGGAGGTGACATTGACCGGGTTGAGCGGGTCAAGCGCAATCCCGGCATAATCCAACCAGGAGAAAGATAACAGAATCAAAACCAGGATAACCATCCCGGCCACTTCGCGGCGTTCCTCAAAAAAGATGCGTGTGTGGTTCGAAAGTTCCAGCGCCGCTAGCAGCCATAATGGTATCAGCGTCCAGGCCAAATCGCCTACCTGGCGGGCGGGATAAAACAGGGCGACCAGCAAGGCTGTCAACAACCACAGGCTCAGACGAATATAGCGCTTTCGTCGCTGCCACCAGCCGCGTACCACAGCTGCCAATCCGAACAACACAGCCAGCGGCTGATAGGCTAACAACGCAAATAACAGACGGCCTGCTGGCACGCCCGAAGGCCGTACCCAGCCGCTCAAATAGACCGGCAAGGAATTCAACCATGCGCTTAATCCATTGGGGGACAGCAGGAACATGGTCCCGCCAAGCAAGATGGTCGCACCCCCGAACGTCAGCGCGACTTTTAGGTCTTCGCGGCGGACACTATCCACACTCTCGCCTGCTTCCGCCTTCGGGGACGATTCCACCTCTTCGTCTTTGACACTGGGACGACGCGCCTCCACGGTACGATACAAGAGCCAGGCCAAACCCAGTCCCAGCAAACCCGCCCAGACGGACGGTCCGGAAAGCAGCGCCAACCCGGCAAAAATACCTGCCACCCGCGGACGTTTCCCCCACCAGAAGGCCCAGGTCAGCAGGACGAAGGTCACGGCAGGGATCAGGCTGCCCGCCTGGCGTGAGAGCGAGACCAGGCCCGGGTCAAGCGCCAGGAAGAAGGCCAGGAACAGGCCAGGGATCGGTTTGAGGCGTTGGCGGAACAGGTACGGGACCAGGATCAGCGCACTGCCTATCAGTGCGGGAACGAAGCGCGCCAGGAAGTTCGAGGTTCCAAAGAGAAAGAATAATAAACTGGTCGGCAGGAGGTAGATAGGTTGTGGGCCGAGTAAGGGTCTTGTCCCCTGTGCAACCTTGAAGGCCTGTAACGCCCATTGGGCTTCGGTGTCGCTCAATGGCAAGGCGCCGAGATGGATGAAACGCAGGGCTACTGCCAAAATAAAAGCGATCACATACAGAACGCTTTCATGTTTTACGGATCGGAATCGCATAGACCAATTTTAGCACGAGTACCCGATACGGGCACGAGTACCCGGTACGGGGCATGAGAAGATGAAACACAATGAAACAAGGCCAGGCCGCGTGATGGGCTGCCTATTTTGGCATTAAGTTGTACAATGTTTA
>CAWHJM010000048.1:0-103849 GCA_963829615.1 uncultured Chloroflexia bacterium | reverse complement strand
AGATCAACGCCTGGTTAGACGGGCGCACGCAGGCCGAACAGGGCCGTTGTTCGATTCTGCCATCACCTTCTACACCAACACCTGGGAGAAAAGCCAGCAACGCAATCAAGAAAATCCCGGCGTCTTGTACGACCGGGGTTTGGCATACACAGCTACGGAACAATATGATCTGGCACTAACAGACTTCAATGATGTGTTGGGTTTGAATCCCAATAGAGCAACAGAAGTTGAGAACGCTGCTCTTGGAAATCAAGCGCTTGCCGATCTATACGCAATAATTCATCTGAGTATCCCAACCTGGCAAGTACATTAACGATTCCAGAAGTACCCCCTACGCAACCTGCGCCCACACTGGCAGTTACCGCCACACCAACGCTCGGAATTGGCAGCACTACAACATCAGAGAAAGATGGTATGGCCATGGTTTACGTGCCTGCTGGCGAATTCGAGATGGGCAGTAGTGACGATGAAATCAACGCTTTGCTTGCAGAATGTCAAAAGTATTACTTAGATTGTCAGTATGATTGGTTTCTGGATGAACAACCGCAACATACCGTTTATCTGGATGCGTTCTGGATCGACCAAACCGAAGTTACCAATGCCATGTATGCAAATTGTATGCAGACCGGAAGTTGCGATCCGCCCAGAAAAACTATAAATTTATCAGATCCCAATTATGCCAATTACCCCGTTGGTTGGATTACATGGAATGATGCGGATGCCTACTGTAACTGGGCCGGTCGTCGCCTGCCAACCGAAGCGGAATGGGAAAAAGCTGCTAGTTGGGATGAGATAAATCAGAAAAAGTATATATACCCTGGGGGGATGAATTTGTTTGCCAGTACGCAAGCCTTACTGCTTGCGATGCGCGAATTTAAGATCTGCCTCGGTTGGCAGCTATGAGACCGACAAAAGTCCTTATGGGGTTTATGACATGGCCGGGAATGTATACTGAATGGGTTGCAGATTGGTACGATAGCGGGTATTATGCAATTTCTCCCGGCCTCCGATCCTTTGGCACCCAGTTCAGGCAATACTCGTGTTATCCGTGGTGCTGGCAAAAATCTGTATGAAACCCGTTCTTCAAATCATTAGCACAAACCTGCGGTAACCTTGATATGCCTACAACTTTAATGGTTTTCGTTGCGCCCGTGATGCAACTCCGTAATTGCCTTGGAAGTTAATCAGAGAAGCTTTTTGCGATTAAATTTCTTACTATCTATTTCGACAACAAACGCTCTAGAAGACCATTTTCCTCCTCCCCTGATTTAATTTTCCCATCCAACCAGGCATTCCGCAACTCACGCAGGATATTCTGATATTTTGGTCCAGGGGGGAGACCAAGTTCCTTGAGATCGTAACCGGTGGTATTGGGTTTGACGTGCCGCCATGTTTCCAAATAATTTCGCAAGGCTTGTCTTGTCTCCCCTTCGACAGAAAGAGAAACAGCATAGACGGCCAACTCGGGCACATCTTCGAGACGGTCAACCCAGCCGCTGGGTTTGGAACCTGTCAGCGCTGGCAGGTCAGCGCGCAGCTTGGAGACGGCCAACAGGAGCTTTGTCAGTGCGGCAGGAAAACGCAGACGGCGAGAGAGAGCTCTGATCGTGGCGGACTTAGCGGGAGTCAACCAAAGTAACCAGGCCAGAGTCCGCTTTGGCGGGAGCATACCGGGGACCTGGTAAGAGGCGAGTTCATCGTCCGCAGGCGGCGAAAAGCCCGCAACAGGGGCATGCAAATCCGGGTGGATGGCTTCCAGCAAACCCAAATCGTCCAGGCGGGTAAGCATCTCGAACCAGTTCGGCTCGTCAAGAATCCGGTCCAGTTCATGACGTACGCGTTCCGGCGAGAGCTTTTCAAGCATGGGCCGGGCTTCGTTCATCAGTTGGCGGGTGCGGGATTCGATCGCGAACCCATAGCGCTGCTCGTAGCGGACAGCACGCAGCAGACGGGTGGGGTCGTCCACAAAAGACAGGGAATGCAAAACGCGCACGATTCCGCGTTCGATGTCAGCCAGGCCACCCCAATAATCATGCAGTTCACCATAATGATGACCGTCGAGGCGCAAGGCCAGGGTGTTGATGGTGAAATCGCGACGATGCAGGTCGAGTTTGATGCTGCCGCGCTCAACAGTCGGCAGCGCGGTGGGATGTTCATAAAACTCGGTACGGGCGGAAATCAAATCGAGAAAATCCGGGAAGGCTTCCTGGTCATCTAACTGGGATTCCTTGACAAACCATTTTGCCGTGCCGAAGCGTGTATGGCTGGTCACGCGCCCGCCATATTTTTTCCCTAGCGCCTTCCCCAGTGCAATCGCATCGCCTTCGATAACGATGTCAAAATCCTGGCTGGGAAGTTCAAGCAGCAAATCGCGCACAAAGCCACCCACAATATAAATTGCCATGTGCTGTTCAGCAGCCTGGGCAGCTACACGCCGGATCAAGTCCAGGCGCGGCGGTGGCAGGGTTTCTTCCAGGCGAGCAGCCAGGTTCCTGGCACCGGTGCGGGTTTCGGCAGGCGCAAGTGTCTTGATAAAATCGGTGCGGGTGACAATACCAATTACCTCGCCCTCATTATCCACCACCGGAACCTGCCCCCAACCACTGTCAGTCATGCGCGTCTGCAAAATTTGCAAGGAGTCGCCGGGGCGCACCATCACCTCCCCGGCGTCCATCAGGCTGGCAGCGGTCAAGTTGAGTTTGTGGGCCATAGCGCGGTCCACAGCCCGGCGGGTCAACAATCCGACCACTTTGCCATCATCCACAACAGGATAACCTTCGAAACCGCTCCGTTGCATCATCTGGGCAACTTCCTTCACGGGCGTTTCAGGGTCAAGCAATTGCGGACCGCGAGACATGATCTGCGCGACAGTAACAGACGGCTGAACATGGGCGGGCAGCACCTCTAGAAGTTTTTCACACGCCTCTTTCAACGCCGCAGCCTGTTCCCCTTTCCCATTACGGATCAGCGCCGCAGCAGCACGGTCGTGACCGCCACCGCCAAACTCTGCCACAACATCAGACACGTCAATCGCATCGCTGGTGGAACGCGCCACAATACGCACACCATCCTGCGTCGAAACAACCACAAAGAGCGCATCGGGATCGAACAAATCCCGCAGTTTATGCGCCAATGTGGAGATCTCCTCATCCACCTGGCTGGCATCCCCACAAGCGACCACAATGTGATGCCCGTTGACATGGTGAGTCTGGGCATTATCCAGGAGTTCTTCATATAAGCTGCGCTGACCAGCAGATAAGGGCGGATTGAGGAAATCAGCTGCTATCTTGAGATTAGCACCTCGCTCGAGCAGCCAGGCCGCCGCCCGCACGTCACGCGGCGTTGTGCGGGAATAGGTCAGCGAACCGGTATCTTCATAAATGCCAAGTAACAAGAGCGTTGCTTGCATGGATGAAATGTGACCGTTTTGCACTTGCATGGCCTCGACCAGCATTGTTGTGGTCGCACCAATCTCTTCGATAGTCAGTTGCCAATCGTCCGGCAAACCGGATCGCAATGGATGGTGATCCACCACGCGGACTTTTGTCTTCGCGCCCATACCCTTCAACGTGACCAGCGACTGCGTATCCACCAGCGTAACGCTTTCCACTTTTTTCTGGGGCAAGTCACGTGGATCTACCAATGAAAAGTCTGTGCCGTACAGCGTGATGAACGAGCGCACATTGCGGTTGATACGGCGCGGCAAAACGGGAACAGCCGCCTCGTCCAAGTGCGAAGCGGCAAAGAGCGAAGCCAGTGCGTCGAAATCGGCTTGTTCGTGGGTCAGGATCAGTCTCATTGATCAAATTATAATGCCCTGCTCCGTTTTTGATAAAAGTCTTGTCTTTTGTTGTAAAAGCTGTCATAATCTTAGTGGGAGTGAATATACGCAACATGGCTATCAATTACCGGGATTTTGATTTAATTATTGAAGGAACAGGAGCCACCTACAAAGCACGGGTGGTGGATTCACCTGCGGGAGAGGCAACCATCACTTTTATCCCGCCTTTTTCACAAGCAGATGTAGAAGCGTTTTTTGTCCAGATCGGTCATTCGCGCTCCATCGAGACGCAACAGGCACAACAGATGCGCGAATTTGGCAGGCAATTGTTCGAAGCAACTTTCAACGGAGATGTACGTGACCGCCTGCGCGAAAGCCTTAATTTGGTCACTCGCAATGGCGAGGGACTGCGCATCCGCTTGCGAATTGGGAACCCGCCCGAGCTAACCATCCTACCCTGGGAGTTCATGTATGATGCCAGCCTGAGCCGTTTCCTGGCCCTTTCGGTCGAAACCCCGGTGGTCCGCTACATGGACATTCCGCGCGATATCCAGCCACTAACCATCCATCCACCACTGCGCATTCTGGCGATGGTTTCCAGTCCCAGAGATCTACCCACGCTCAATGTCCAAAAGGAATGGGAAATCTTGCAGGAAAGTTTGAACAGGCTAGAAACCCGGGGAATGGTAGCTGTGATTAGCCTCGAAAAACCGACGATGCAGATGCTCCAACGCCAGTTACGGCGCGAGCAATATCATATTTTTCATTTCATCGGACATGGTATTTTTTCAAAGCATGACCAGGACGGTCTGCTGTTGTTTGAAGATGAATTGCGAAATGGGCATAGGGTCAGCAGCCGCAACCTGGGTATCCTGCTCCATGACCATCCTTCCCTGCGATTGGCAGTGCTGAATGCTTGCGAAGGTGCGCGCACTTCCCTGGAAGACCAGTTCTCTGGCACGGCACAAAGCCTGGTGCAACAGGGACTTCCGGCAGTGATAGCGATGCAATTTCGCATCACGGACAATGCTGCTATTACCCTGGCGCGCGAGTTCTATGCCGCGCTGGCAGATGGCTATCCGGTAGATGCCGCCTTGACTGAGGCACGCAAGGCCATCAAGCTTCAGGGGAACGACCTTGAATGGGGCACACCGGTGCTGTATATGCGTGCACCAAACGGGCAGATTTTCGATCTGGCATCCATCCCGCAAACGTGGCCAAAAAATGATGAAGCAACTGAAGTCTTTCACGTTCAAGATAAGCAAATCGAGAGATTGCATACGGAGGCGCTGGAAGCCTACCACCTGGAAAAATGGGAACTGGCACTTCAAAAATTCCAGGCCATTTTGGATATCAATCCCAAACATACCGATGCTACGACTAAACTGGGAATTGTTAAACACAAACTGCAACTACTCGGTTTGGACGAACGCGCTGCTAACGCGGAAAAAGGTGGCGATTGGGAGGCAGCTGTCCATGCACTGGAAGCCCTGGCAGATAAAGATCCCAATTTTTCGAATGTCGTTGCACGGCTGGCAAACGCGCGCCGACAAAAGCAGTTGAGCGACCTGTATGCTGAAGCCATTCAGTTGACCGAAGCCGAAAAGTGGCAAGCGGTTGTTCAACATCTTTCACGAGATAGCCGCCGTCGACCCCAAAGCTCCCGACCCGCGTGGCTTACGCGCTCAGGCTGAACAAAAGTTGGCTGAGACAAAAAAGCTGGCTGAAATGGAGAAGATCTACAACCAGGCTTTGTATGCCATCGATAACGGACAATGGCGCAGCGCCATTAAATCCCTGCAACGCGTGCGCAGGCTCCAATCCGGGTACCGCGAAATAGACTTACTCCTCAAACGCGCTGAGACAGAATTGGCACAAGCGAAAAAGGGAAAGAGCTTTTCAAGAGCTGAAACAACCGTAACAACCAACGTTCCGAACTTGGAAGGGCTTTTACTGGCAGCCTTTGGGAGTTTCGCTCTGGCACGCGTCCTGGCTGAACTCGTTTTTGGTGGGGATCGGTTTGGCTGGTTTGCAAGATTTATTGGGCAAACACCCACGTTCATACTGTTCACCGCCTTGTTGGGAGCGTTGATGGGAGTTTCCTGCTGGTGGGGGCTGACCAAAATCTCGTTTCGGTTGAAGCAAAAGCAAACCATAGGCCTGTTCTTGGGCTTTGCCTTTGCCGTTTCTGCTCCATTGAGCACCGCCCGAATAGCTTCATCTACGATCACAGGCGAATGGATCTGGATGGTTAGCTGGGCAATTTCCGGTCTCCTGGTAGGCTTAACCCTGTCCCTTTGCCTGCAAAAGGTTGCACCTGGATTCGGGACACAAGCAATTCTTGTTCACCATGCTGGGCTGGGGAGTCGCGTTCTTTATCGGGCAGCAGATTGGAAGTCAGGTCTCTTCCGCTCTCCCCCAGTCGATTCACGATATTTACCTGCGCGACGTGATTGGCTCGATCATTGAAGAAGCCACTGTCGGGTTGGTCGGTTCTTCAATCACCCTGTATCAATTGCAATCTTTCCAGAACTTTCGAGTTAACTGGAAGACCGTAGGGATCGCGGCACTTGGCTTTGCACTGGGCAACGCGCTCCTTAATACAATATACAAATCCGGATATGAGACAAAGTTCGGGCAGTTATTCTTCTGGGGCCTGATTGGTGGCGCTTGCTTGGCATACCCTTCCAAAGATCTCAAACGTTATTTGATTTTGGGTTGTTGTTCCGGTCTGGGAATCTATCTGGGCTATCAAGCCCACCAGTTCCTGAATTACAGTTTCTATACCGCCACAATGAGCCTGACCCTGGGAATATTGCTTGGAATACCATTCTGGATCGAGACCAAAAAGCCACTCAATTTTCCGCTTCTATTAGTGGTTACCTTCTTGGCCTTCGCCTTTCACCTGGTCCTTTATCGCTGGGTAGCATATCTGATTTATTATATTGGTCTGGAAAAAATCGTTAGACACATAGCAACACGCGATATTATCAAATCTGCCCTGAGTGTCAGTATTCTCGGGGCTGCACTGGGTGCAACCTGGACAATGCTTACTCACAAACCACACCTACAGGGAGAAAAATAACTTTCCCACAGGCAACAATCAGGTATAATACGCCGCATGAACACGAACCCGTCCCCTACCCCGCGCGGACAAAAACCATCCTGGTCTGGATAGGTTCGTTTCGGCATGTCAAGAGACGGCTCCCAACCAGGCGAGCCGTTTTTGTTTGTTGGACGGTAGACTGAGGACCAAAAACCGTGACTGAGAAAAGATTAAGTCTGGAACAATTAACCGGGAAAATGCACGACTTCGTGCGCTCGAAGGGCTGGTACGAAGCGGAAAGCAAACGTCCGCAGACACCACGCAACCTGTCCATTTCATTGGCGTTGGAAGCAGCCGAAATCCTTGAACATTTTCAATGGAACGAGGATTTCAACAAAGATGAGCTTGCGGGTGAACTGGCGGATGTGGCACTTTATTTATTACAATTGGCATCCATTTCAGAAATAGATTTAGAACAGGCCATTTTGAAGAAACTTGAAATTAATGCAAAAAGAGAATGGGATACATAAAATGAATATCAGTGTTTTTGGCGGTTCCCAACCCAAACCTGGCAGTCTTGCCTATGAAGAAGCCCAAACCCTGGGCTCGTTGCTCGCCCAACGCGGCCACACTGTGCTTACCGGCGGCTACATCGGCACGATGGAAGCTGTCAGCCGCGGCGCGGCTGAAGCAGGCGGGCACGTCATTGGCGTGACCTGTGGCGAGATCGAACGCTGGCGGGATGTTGCGCCAAACAAGTGGGTGAAAGAAGAATGGCGCAAACAAACACTGGTGGAACGGTTGCAGGTTCTCATCCGGGAATGTGATGCGGCCATCGCCCTCCCAGGCGGACCCGGCACGTTGGCCGAAATCTCCCTGATGTGGAACTTGATGATCGTGGAGTCGATGCACCGGAGGCCGCTTGTACTGGTTGGAAGCGGCTGGCAGTCCGTTTTTGATCAGTTTTACAAGCAACTTGATGTCTACATTGCCGAGAAACAGCGCGAATTTGTGCTGTTTGCGAAGGATGTGTCTACTGCTGTGGAGAAAATAGAGACTAGGGAATAGTCTCAACTCGTCTCCACTCTTTACGAATTATCTATTCACTAATCATCTTTTATCTGGAGCTAAAATGGCTGACGAAAAACTTACTACCCAAAAAGAAAATTTCGCCGAGTGGTACAACCAACTCGTGCTAAAGGCTGAATTGGCTGATTATGCTCCCGTGCGCGGCTGCATGGTGGTACGTCCCTATGGCTGGACCCTGTGGGAAAACATGCAGGCCGGCCTTGACCGCCGCTTCAAAGAAACCGGTCATGTCAACGCTGCCTTCCCCACCTTGATTCCCCTGTCCTTCTTTGAAAAAGAGAAGGAACATGTAGAAGGCTTCTCGCCCGAACTGGCGGTGGTCACACACGGCGGCGGCGAGAAACTGGAAGAGCCCCTGGTGGTGCGCCCCACATCCGAGACCATTATCGGTTACATGTATTCGAAATGGATCAAGTCCTGGCGCGACCTGCCCGTGCTGATCAACCAATGGGGCTCGGTGCTGCGCTGGGAACTGCGCACCAAGCTCTTCCTGCGCACGGCCGAATTCTACTGGCAAGAAGGCCATACCGCCCACGCCACCGAAGAAGAAGCCATCGAAGAGACCTACCGGATGCTGGACGTATACGCCGATTTTGCTTTCAACGACTGCGCCATCCCTGTGGTCAAAGGCACCAAGTCTGACACCGAGCGCTTTGCCGGTGCGCGTATAACCACCGGTATCGAAGCTATGATGGGCGATAAAAAGGCGCTGCAGTCGGGTACGTCACATTACTTCGGACAGAACTTTGCCGAGGCCTTCGAGATACAGTATCTCGACAAAAACAACACCCTGCAATTCTGCTACACCACTTCGTGGGGTCTGTCCACGCGTATGATCGGCGCACTCATCATGGTGCATGGCGATGACCAGGGTCTGAAACTGCCTCCCAAGATCGCGCCCATCCAGGCGGTGCTGGTCCCCATCTACAAGAACGATGAGCAAAAAGCGCAAGTAATGGAAGTTGCAGAGAAAGTCTTTGCCGAACTCAAGGCCACCGGCATCCGCATCAAGATGGACGACCGCGAGGAAGTCACACCCGGTTTCAAGTATAACGACTGGGAAATGCGTGGTGTGCCTCTGCGCATCGAGATCGGCCCCAAGGATGTGGAAAAAGGCTCGGTTGCGCTGGCAAGACGTGATGTTCCCGGACGCGAGGGGAAGAGCTTTGTCCCCCAGTCGGATCTGTCGCAGACCGTCAGCCAGCTCCTGTCCGAAATACAAGAGTCCATGCTGAAGAAAGCCACCGAGTTCCGTGACGCCAACATCCACGACCCCAAGGATTACGATGAATTAAAAGAAGTGGTCAAGGATGGTTGGGCCTTCTCCTGGTGGTGCGGTTCGAAAGAGTGCGAGGCCAAGGTCAAGGACGATACCAAGGCCACCACACGCGTCATCCCGTTCGACCAGCCTGGCGGCACGGGCAAGTGCATCGTCTGTGGCGAAAAGGCGGAGAAGAAAGTTTATTTCGCCAGAGCATATTAATCATGTAGGGGTGGGTCTGAGACCCACCCCTACCCAGAACTATGCCTGCTATAGATCTCGCCCGCTTGCGTAAACAAGCCAATCGTCTGGCTGATTTTTTCTTCCTGCCAGACGATTTCTTGAAGCATTTGCGTGAGATGCTCGATTTTTACGTCAACTACACCCTGCGAAAAAAAGAGAGTATCGCCCCTGGTTCCAATCTGCCAACCTATCGCACACCCTTCGTTGTGATGCGGCAGATTGAAAACGCAATTGGCACTATCGCTGCGGAAAACCCGCACTACGCGCTGGAACTGGCTGACCTGTTGTGGGACCAGGGGTACATCGAAACCCGTCTGCTGGCCGCCTTCTTGCTGGGACGCATCCCGCCGCAGGAAGAACGTCTGCTAGCACGCCTGACCGCCTGGACGCAGCAGGTGCGCGATCCCAGTGTTCGCGGCGCCTTGCTGACGACCAGCCTGGAGCGTATGCGTAAGGAAACCCCTGATGATTTTCTCATTGTTATTAGCGAATGGCTGCACCCTGCCCGCCAGCGCTTTTGGGCAAATGGAATCCAGGCACTGTTACCAATGATCACCGATCCGAATTTCGAGAACTTGCCACCAATCTACGAGCTCGCGCGGCCAATTATCGAAGCGGCTCCCGGGGTTCTGCAAAATGACTTGGCCAATTTGATCAATGCCCTGTACCAGGCTTCTCCATCCGAAACAGAGTATTATCTGCGCGAAATCCTGGAAAACTCTTCAAATCCCCTCACTGCTATCACACTGCGACGCATCCTGAACGCCTTTCCCCCCGAGCTGCAAGCCAAGCTGCACGATTTGGTTCGTCAAAAACGAGCTACAAACTGAGCACTCCAAACCGTGAAGGGTGGAAATTATCAAGTAAAATCTCATTATCGAAAAAATCTAAGTCTTTTTTAAAAGGAAGGTTGCCATGTTAAATATCGCGAAAGGTGTATTCGGCGGTTTAATGCTTTTCCTTGGCCGGGATATGGATTGGCTCTTTTCCCTCGGCCTGGGTTTATTGGTGGGATTGAATTTGACCACCCTGCTTGCGCCAGATTCCCCGCAATGGATGTTCATCCTATTGGTTGTAGCCATCGGTGTAATCAGCGTCTTGCCTTACCTGGTTTATCCGGAAGCCAGTTACATCTTGACCGGTTTTTTCTTCGGGGGCTTCCTGCTTGCCGGGTATGGCAGTAATCTACTCCAGGCCTTCTTTGGCGTGGGCCTAAGCGGCTCAACTTGGTTGGTTTTTATCGTGGGCGCAGTAATCGGCGCCGCAATTTTAGGATTGACCAAAGAATGGGGCATCATGTTCGCCACAGCGCTGGCAGGCGCTTTCCTGGTATCGGATATATTTTCCGGTTTGGCCCCCGTGGCCAAATATCTCGTCGCTGGCGGTCTCTTTATTACCGGCAGTATTATCCAGGCCGTTATCATGCGTGTTGAAAAAGGCTCTGAGATGTAACATGACATGTGAAGACCTGACGGGCTTTGGGAACCCGTCAGTTTTTTTGACTGGAGGAGGAGATGCAAAAAGAAAGAAACTACTGGCACGATACCGTTGAAATGCCATCTGGTCACGATCAAAATCCGTTGCCGGAAAGAGTTGATGTGGCCGTGATCGGCAGTGGATTTACAGGCCTGAGCGCAGCGCTGGCGTTGGCAAAACGCGGCACAAGCGTGGCCGTATTGGAAGCCGAGTCCATTGGCTGGGGAGCCAGTTCACGCAATGGCGGCATGGTGCTAACCGGCCTGAAGATTCCCATGCAGACCGCCATCAAGCGCTACGGGCGTGACTTCGCGCGGCAACTGTTCCAATGTTCGCTGGATTCGATCGACACCGTTGAAAACATCTGCAAAGAGGAGGAAATTAACTGCGGTTTTGCGCGCACGGGTCATTTGCTGACGGCCAACAAGCCCAAGCATTATGATCTGTTGGCCGAGGAAGTCGAATTCATGGCCAGGGAATTCAACCATGCCGTCCGGCTGGTGTCACGCCGGGAACAACGCACAGAAATTGGCTCGGATTTGTACTACGGCGCGTTGGTGGATGAAGTCAGCGCGGGGCTCAATCCGGCGCAATACGTGACCGGGCTGGCAGGGGCAGCGGAAAAGGCCGGGGCAACGTTGCACGCGCGAGCGCAAGTAATCAGGCTGGGGCGCAGAGAGAATCGTTTTCTCGTCGAGACGGAGCGCGGATCGCTCACAGCAGAAAACGTCTTTGTAGCCACTAACGGTTACATCGATTCCGCCACACCGAAATTGCGTCCCAAGATTATGCCGATTGGGTCGTTCATCATCGCCACAGAGCCGCTGTCCGATGAACTGGCGCAAGAACTCAGTCCGCACAACCGTATGATCTTCGATTTCAAGCACTTCCTGAATTATTTTCGATTATCGGATGACAAGCGCATGATTTTCGGCGGACGAGCAGCGTTCTTTCCCGAAAACGAGCGCACCGTACGTCAGAGCGCAGATATTCTGCGGCGGGAAATGATCGAGGTGTATCCGCAGTTGCGAGATGCGGAAGTTGAGTATGCCTGGGGCGGAACATTGGGTTTTGCCTTTGACCTGATGGCACATGCCGGCGAGATAGATGGGATGTATTACGCGCTGGGATACGCCGGGCATGGTGTGGCGATGGGGACATACCTGGGCAAAACCGTGGCCGAGGCCATGCTGGAAGGGACAATCAAGGATCACCCGTTTGCAGCTTTTCCTTTTCCCGGTGCGCCGCTAGGATTATACAACGGCGATCCCTGGTTCCTGCCGCTAGTGGGAGCCTGGCACAAATTTTTGGATGTGATCGAGTAAGATACTTTCGACGGGTTTCTCCACGGGGATCAGCTGAAAACTATCGAAGCAAACAGCTGACAACCGGGTAACTCTCGCCCGGTTATGGATTTTAATACTAAATTTATTGTGTACAATTATAATTTGCAGTATAGTAGACAAAATCTATCGTCAATGGAGGAAACCTATGTCAAATGCCAAGCCCGAAACTGGAGGGGGATGTTTACTATCCATCAGATGAAGTTGTTGCTCAAGCCAACGTCCCGGATTGGGACAAAGTGGCAAATTTTGCTCTAAAGGACCTGGAAGGTTTCTGGGCTGAACGCGCCGAAGAGTTGGAATGGTTCAAAAAGTGGGACAAGGTACTCGACAACTCGAACAAACCGTTCTTCAAGTGGTTTGTTGGTGGGAAGACCAACATCGTCCACAATGCGCTGGACCGGCATATGAAGACCTGGCGCAAGAACAAACTGGCGCTGATCTGGGTCAGCGAGGATGGGAAAGAAGAGCGCACTTTTTCGTACTACTCACTCAACCGCGAAGTCAACCGTTTTGCAAACATTATCAAAGCCATGGGGGTAACCAAAGGAGAACGGGTCACCATCTACCTGCCGCGCATCCCTGAAATTGTCTTCGCCATGCTGGCCTGCGCCAAGATCGGCGCGATCCATTCAGTGGTATTCGCCGGGTTCTCGGTGGACGCACTGAAAGGCCGCATTGATGACAGCGAATCCAAGCTGGTCATCACGGCAGATGGTTCGTGGGTCAACGGCAAGATTTTTGAGCTCAAACGCACTGTTGATGACGCCATCAAGTCCTGCCCGTCGGTGGAGAACGTGATCGTCGTCAAGCGCACAGCCCACGAGGTCCCGATGGAAGCGAGCCGCGATCATTGGTATCACGATCTGTGTACGCTGCCCATCGCCAACGGCAAATGTAAGACCGAAGAACTGGATGCGGAAGATCCGCTCTACATTTTGTACACATCCGGTTCGACCGGAAAGCCGAAAGCTATTCTGCACACGCACGGCGGCTACATGGTCGGTACCTACACCACGCTCAAGTATGTCTTTGACTTGAAAGATGACGACCGCTGGTGGTGCGCCGCCGATCCCGGCTGGGTAACAGGGCACTCCTATATCGTTTACGGACCCTTGATTCTGGGTGCGACATCCTTCATGTTCGAAGGCGGACCGACCTATCCCTACCCCAATCGCTGGTGGCAATTGATCGAACGCTATGGGATTACGGTCTTCTATACAGCTCCGACCGCCATCCGCGGATTGATGCGTTTTGGCGAGGCCTGGCCGAACAAGCACGATCTTTCGTCCCTGCGTCTGCTCGGCTCCGTCGGAGAACCGATCAACCCCGAAGCCTGGAAATGGTATTACGATGTGATCGGCAAAGGCAAGTGCCCAATTATGGATACCTGGTGGCAGACCGAGACCGGTATGTTCATGATCACGCCGACCCCGGTGGTGCCGCTCAAACCGGGATCGGGCACGCGTCCATTCTTTGGACAGGAAGCCGAAATCCTGGACGATGCAGGCAACCCCGTTGCAGATGGCGATGAAGGCTATCTGGTACTCAAAAACCCCTGGCCTGCCATGCTGCGCACCATCTATGGCGATGATGAGCGCTATGCCAAGCAGTATTGGAGCAAATATCCTGGCAAGTACATGACTGGCGACTCAGCCAAACGTGACAGTGACGGCTACTTCTGGATCATCGGCCGCGTGGACGATGTCATCAAGGTCAGCGGGCATCGGCTGGGCACAGCCGAGATCGAAGTCCGCGTTGGTCAGCCATCCCGCAGTGGCAGAAGCAGCCGCCATTGGCCTCTCCCACGAAGTGAAAGGCCAGGCCATCCACGTTTATGCAATTCTGCGGACTGGCTTTGTCGGATCGTCTGAACTGGCCGAGGAACTGCGACAACATGTATCAACGCACCTGAGCCCCATCGCCAAACCGGAAGAAATCGTCTTTGTAGACTCCCTACCCAAGACACGTTCCGGCAAGATCATGCGGCGTGTGTTGAAAGCGCGCGCCCAGGGCTTACCCGAAGGCGACTTGAGCACGCTAGCAGATTAATATTTTTCCCGATAACAAAAGAGAGCCGACTCAAAAAGTCGGCTCTCTTTTGTTATCGGAGTATGGATTTTAGAGTTACCCAAACAGAGCAATTAATTTTTCTGGCACCCAAAAGTTCCCGTAGCCCATAAAATTCACAATCAGGGCAGCAGCCAAAATAAACACACCGAAACCAATCAAAATGCGGTCTTTGGTATCGCGGTCGAGTACTTGCAACCAAGTGCGCGGACCAACACCAAAAGCACGTAAGTCCATCGCGTCGATGATGTCTTCGCTGCCGATGATGGCATGGATGGTAACCGGCACGAAGATCGGTCCCAGCTTGCGGACTTGCTCGATCAGTCCGCCGCTGATTTTGTCCAGCTCATAGCCGCGCGCTCGCTGGGCATCCATCGTCAGTTGGAAATCGCGGCCAAAGGTGGGGATGAAGCGCATGGTCAAATCCATGGCGTAAGCAATCTTGTCAGGCAGTCCCAATCCTTTAAACGTGATTCCATACAGCGAGGGATCGAGTGAATAAGGGATCAAAATGGTCATCACTGCGATACTGGAAACACGCACCAACTGGCTGACCGCAAAAAAGGCCCGCTCTACCGTAATCTTAAGCGTAGGTGTCCAGCCAAATATGGAGAAAGATGCTTTAAGCTTGCGGATCAAATGCTCTTCCTTATACAGCTCGGTACCGCCACGTCCGGTCAAAAAAGTCAGAATGGCGAAGAAAAAAACAAATCCAAGGATGAAAAGAAATGCCCGGCGGATTTCATGCCACTTGATACCGGAAGTGAATAACACACCAAAGGCAATCAGAAAAAATGGCAACAGGAAACGTACATCCCAAAAGGCAAGTGTAGAGAACAAAAAACAACCATAAAAAATCAACCAGGCACGCGGATCGAATTTCTGGATAATAGAATTCTTGCGCTCACGATATCGCCAAGCTACGAGCATACAAGCTCCTTACAAAACAAATTTTCATCGTGAGGTCGCGGAGCAAAATATGTTCCGCGACCTCACGACAATATCAATTTATCGGCCAGATTGGCGTTGCACGGATGCGTAAGCCGCCACCAGCAACGGGACCAAAATAGCCGCAAAGATCAGGTTCGGGCCAGCAGCAGGCAGGAATTCACCCACCACAGCAGCAGCCAGGCTGAAGCCGTTGATCCAGATGTCAGAAATAGCGGCAAATCCAATACCTAGAATGTTACCAAGCATGCTCCAGGTGACCGCCGCCGCCACATCTTCATTCTTTGCAAACCCAAAGCGAACCGCCAACACCAGCACGAAGCCAACTATAAGCGAAATACCTGCGAAGAGTGAGATTTGTGCGTCACCAAAGATGCCATTATTCACATCGAAGAACATCATATTGGATTGGCTGCGATTAGCAAAGAACAGTATAGCAGCCAGCAAGGACAAGATACCACCTGTCCATAAGACCGCGTTCATGCTCTGCTTGCGATCCTTGAAGAGCATCCACAGGCCAGCTACGAAACCAACCAGGCCATTACCGATGCTCCACTGAGGGGACAGGCCAAAGCCAGTCAGCGCATCACCGAATATATTGCCAACCGCGCCGCTGAAGAAGCCGACTACCGGGCCAAAGGCGTACCCGAAGAACATCGGGATGGCAATCGCCGGGCGCAGCGACACCTGGCTGAGCGAGGGCACAACAAAGACGGTACCATTGAACAGCCACGAGAAAACCGCATACAAGGCTGCACCAATCGCCATCCAAACTACCTGACGGGTACCCACTTCCCAGGCGGCGTTCTCTTTGGTGAAAATGTAAACCGCAAAGGCAATCAACAGGCCAATCACAACAAATACAAAGCGGATGACCACGGTCGCCTGGTCAACCGCAAAATTGGAGGATTCATTTTTGCCAAGGCCAAACATGACAACGGCAAAAAGTGCGAGAACCACAACCATGAAAATAACAATGTTAGTAAGTTTCTTGTCCATCTTCTACTCTCCTTTTTAGGGTGAAAGATTATCGATGCGCCAGCGCTTCGGCTCGCATAAAATGGCCGGTTTCATTGAATAGCTCGAGGTTGAGAGCCAGCAACGAGCTTGGGACGATGCGATTGGCTTTTAACCGGTCAAGGTCACGCAACACCTCCTGCGGCGCGCCATCGGCTACCAGCCGTCCATCCGCAATCATCAAAACACGGTTGGCGTAGATGACGGCCAGGTCTACATCATGGGTGATGAACAGGATCGATTCGAATCCGGGCATTTGCAAAATCGAGTCCATGAAATTCATGTAGTTCTGATAATCCTGTCCGGCAGTCGGTTCGTCCATTACCAGGATGCGCGAGCGCATGGCCAGAATGGCCGCAATGCTGACGCGTTTTTGCTGTCCAAACGAAAGCGACAGCGGTGGGTCTTGCAGCTTGTCTGACAGATTCACAACATCCAGTGCGTGCTTCACCTCCTGTTCGATCTGTTCGGGCGAGTGTTTCAGGTTCTTCGGGCCAAAAGCCAGCTCGTCATGCACGGTGGACGCAAACAGCATATGGCTTGGACTCTGGAAGACATAGCCCAACGTGCTGGCAATCTCGGCCACGCTGGCCTGGCGTGTATCGCGCCCATTCACTAACACCCGTCCCGATTTGGGTTTCAACAAACCAATCGCATGTTTTACGAAAGTCGTCTTGCCTGCACCGTTGGGCCCCAGCACCGCAATGACGTCACCGCGCTTGATGTCGAGATTGATGCCGTGCAACACTTCCCGTTCGGCATCGTAGCCGAAAGCCACATCTTCAAAGCGGACCAACGCCTCATTCGTGGACCCTGGACCTGCTGCGCCCGGCAGGAATTTGATCTCAGCCGGAGCCGGGTCCCGCTTCGCACGTTCCATAACTTGTCTGGCAGGCAGTTTGACTTCGCGATAGTTCACTACTTTTGATAACCCCTCCAAATCGCCCAGGTAACGGATTTCTCCCTCGCTCATGAACATGATCCGTTCCGGATGGATGCGCAGCACGTCTTCCACGCGGTGCTCCACCATCAGCACGGTCAGGCCCTCATCTGCCAGGCGACGGACGGCGTCGAGCGTATCCTGCGCGCTGGCCGGGTCAAGACTGGCCAGCGGCTCATCCAATAGCAAAATAGAAGGACGCATCGCCAGCACGCCAGCCAGCGCCACCTTTTGCTTTTCGCCGCCCGAAAGGTTGAAAGTCTCACGCTCACGCAAGTGATAAATATTCAAATAACGCAGGGCATTGTCGGCACGTTCGATGATTTCCTCGCGCGGCAAACCCAGGTTCTCCAACCCAAAAGCAACTTCGTTCAAAACTTTTGTTCCCAATATCTGGCGCTCCGGGTCTTGCAACACGGTGCCAATCTGTTGGGAGATACGCGACAGTTTCCAATCCTGCACATCTTTGCCCTGCACCAGCACACGGCCATCTACCTGCCCCTTGTAGCTGCGTGGAATTAATCCGTTCACGCAGCGAATAAGAGTGGTTTTGCCGCAGCCGCTGGCCCCAGCGATCAATAGGACCTCGCCCGCATGGGCTTCGAAGGAAAGGCCCCGAATGGCCGGAGTTTCCCGGTCACGGTAGCGGAAGGTTAAGTTTTCAACAATGAGGGGAGATTCAGACATCAATTCACCTGACAAAAGACCCTAAAAGCAACTGCCTTCAGGGTCCAAAGAGATCATGTTCAGCAATATAGCGGCCACGCCTATTCCGTAAATATCGACCGCGTTGATTTTAAAATTCATGCAATTATTATAAATCATGCCGGGCTAATCCCGGCAAATTACTTCCACAGGATCGCCAACTAAAGCCTCAAGCTCCTCCGCAGCGCTGCCGTTGACCACCGCAACTTCAAGAGAGTCTTCGCTATCCACCAGTGCTACCAGGCTTCCAATCTCACGATGCCCGTAGGAATCAATGATGCCATCGATCTCATGGCCGCGCACCCGAATCAACACGTTACGCCGCCCATCGAGCGCATCAGCAGGCAAGTCGGTGGTCAGATTCCCAAAGATGTCGATGATGGTGACGTGCGCCAACCAGCCGTTCTCTGTTTTCTCGGAGCGAGGCAGGTCCAGCCGGATCGGGTCAGTGATTTGTGTGCCCAGTTCGCTCAAGGACACACCTGCGGCCAGGTGCGCGCCGGTCGGGGCAAAGATATCTCGACCATGAAATGTGTTGCTAACCTTCGGCAACCAGTATTTGGGGTTGTCCAGATGGACGAATTCCACCGTTTTGCCGTCACGTTCGGCGTCCAAGATCAAGGGGGTCAACAGGCCGTTATCAGGCGCGATGAAAAGCTGGTCGCCCAGGCGTGCGCCAATCGGGCGGCGTTTGGTCCCTACGCCAGGATCGACCACGCCCACATGTACGGACCCGGGCGGGAAGAAAGGTACAGCTCGCCACATGGCATACGCACCTTCCAGCACGTTCTGCGGCGAGATCAGGTGGCTGATGTCCACAATCTTCGCGTTGGGCGCGATCCTATAAATCACGCCCTTCATGACGCCAACAAAGCCATTGGTGATTCCGAAGTCGGTTGTGATGGATAAAACTGTCATTGAACTCTCCTTTTATTCTGTCACTGCGAGTGAGCGCAGCGATGGCAATCGGGGCTCGAACATGGCCTTCTCATTGTTACTTGAATTACGAAAAGCCCTTGACTTCGTTACGCCCTGCGCACCTTGCCTGCGCACTGCGCTACGCAGGGCATCGCTCGCAACGACATCCATAATTATTTCTTCCCCGGCATAAACAAAGGCGGCAACTTGAACGTAACCGCCCGGTCACTGGACCAGAAGGCCGGGGGCGCCATCACCAGGCTGCACAGCGCTAGCAGGGTATGGTCATAGTTCACGCGCCAACCGGCAAAATCTTGCCAGGCTTGCTCCCGGTCTCGCTTTCAGGGGCAGGCCCGCTCCCGCAGTTGATCGAGCACCGCCTCGAACTCCTCTCTGCTGATGCTGATGGGCGTATCAGGATAGCGCGGGTCAGGGGGATAATGGATATCGAAATAGTCCGAGATGCGTCGCAGGGATAAGAAGCCCGCTCGGATGCAAAGGGCAGCCGAGGGCGCATAGGATACATCCAGCGCGGACAGAGTCAAGGCAGCACAATCCAGAATCGTACCCGCGGCGGTAAT
Organism: uncultured Chloroflexia bacterium; assembly: GCA_963829615.1. GTDB lineage: Bacteria > Chloroflexota > Anaerolineae > Anaerolineales > Villigracilaceae > JAABUE01. Next base: position 84,431 of record CAWHJM010000048.1, on the reverse strand, counting down.
CCAGGACTGGTTTCCGCGTGGCGAGCGGAAGAAGACCAGCGCAGGCAGGATAGTGTGACTTTCCTCCAGGTCTGCGAACCAAACTTCCCAGGAACTCCAGTATTCGGCCAGACGCTCCAGCCCGTGGATGCGATGGAAGCGCAGCAGCATCTCGACTGAAGAGGGCGGGCTCCCGGCGCGCACCTCCAGCAGGTTGACGAACTCCTCACGGCGCGAAAAAGCGGAATACATGGTCGGCAGATAAGCGATCAGGAGCGCAACCAGGATCAAGCCCAGCGTTGCTTCGGAGAAGACCAGCAAATTGACCAGGATATTCTCTGAGGTGGCGAATCCCAACGTCAGCAAGGATGAACCGCTCAGTCGCAAAACAGTGTAAAGATCACCCACGCCCAGCGACCAATACATGGCTGCATATCCGATTGTCATCAACACATACCAGGTCGGCACCAATAGCAGCAACCCGATAGGCGCATAATAGGCAAAGATGGCATCCTTCTGCTCGAAGGTTTTTGCAAAATGCATCATCTTCTCGAGAACACGCCGCAACAACCCAAACAAAATACGGTTCAATTGACTGCGAACACCGCGCGGCAGCACAAAAGTTGAAATCGCCGATGACAGCGTACCGATCACCATCGCCAGGCCAAGCAGGAAAAACAGGAGGCGCAGGGCTATGTCCATGTGGGCGGGATTATAAGGGATAAATGGTAAAGGATTTGCAAAAGAGCCTGTATTCGGCACGAAACAAAGTTTATCGCGATAATTTTACCGGAAGAACATCCAAACCGACCTGACTCCCGAACAGATCAGCCAATTGGCCTGTCTGGGTACGGGCATGCCGCGCAGGAATATCATCTTTGTCTCTTTTCCACGTGAGCTTTTCCAGCCCAGACACAGTCTATGATCCCGTGCTCAAACTGGATCTGTTCATCTGGGATGCCGACTTCGACATCTTGCGCGACTACGTCTCGCAATTCAACGCAGGGACATGGCCACCATCCCGCCTTTCGGCACTCCCGAACCAGGTACAAGCAGTTGCGAGTGAACAACAATGAGATAATCAGAGAACGAAATCATTGGCAATTTGTTTAACACAATAGCTCAATGTTTCACCGATGAAACCCAAGTAATATTGAAACAAGTTATACTGTCAGTTATATGAACCTCATGAATAGCTTACATCCACTTTATAAGCAAAATATATGGAGTTGTTTTGGGGGAAGATAATGGTCAAGATGCCCCTTACCCATAAGAAGGAGGTGGCAGTAATGAGTCAAGGTAACAAATACACAAAACCAGAGGGAAATAACACCGCCAAACACGAAGCGTCAGAAGATGCTTTGCGACAGGCTGAAGAAAAGTATCGCAACATTTTCGAGAATTCTCTAGATGGCATTTTCCAGAGCACATCAGGGGGGCGTTTCCTTACAGTCAACCCTGCCCTGGCCCGTATGTGGGGCTACGAGTCGCCTGAAGACCTGATCAGTAGCATCACCGATATTGCTCGTCAAGTCTACGTCAAACCCGAGCAGCGGGAAGAGTTTATGCGTTTGATGGAGGAATACGGAAAGGTGGAGGCTTTCGAATTCCAGGCATATCGCAAAGATGGCACTATGATCTGGGTTCAGGAAAATGTGCGCACGGTGAAGGATGCGGATGGGAATTTGCAATACTACGAAGGGACAGTCAAGGATATTACCGAGCAAAAGCAAACTCTTGAAGCCTTGCGCCGGAGCGAGGAGCGTTCCCGCCGCACGCTCAATAACATGCTGGAAGGCTGCCAGATCATTGATTTTGACTGGCGCTATATCTACATCAACGATGCCGCCGCTTTGCACGGACGCCGCAAACCGGAAGAACTGCTCATGCGCACCATGATGGAAGTATACCCTGACATTGAAAACACAGAACTATTCAGGGTCTTGCGACACTGTATGGAAGGACGCGTCCATCAGCGTTTGGAAAATGAATTCGTTTTTCCAGATGGAGATAAAGGTTGGTTCGAATTAAGCATCGAGCCAGTACCCGAGGGTTTGTTCATCCTCTCGATTGACATTACCGAGCGCAAGCAGGCGGAATCAGATTTACGCGACCGTGAAATCCGTTACCGCACGCTCTTTGAAAACCTGCCCATCCCGGTCTTCACCAAAGATCGAGAAGGGCGCTATACCAGTTTCAACGCAGAAGAAGCGAAGTATTGGGCGGAAAGCCCCATAGGGCATACCGATCACGAATTACTACCGCCCGAGATTGCCGATGGTCTGCAAGCAGATGACCTGCGCGTGATGGAAACAGGAGAGCCCTGGTCTGGTGAGGAAATGTTCCAATCCCCCCTCGGATTGATGCATTCATTGGTCCGCAAAGTCCCTCTCTATGATGGTGCCGGAAATGTGATCGGCATTCTCGGGGCCAGCCTGGATATCACTGAACGCAAAGCCTTCGAGCTGGCATTGCAGGAGAGCGAAGAGCATTTTCGCAGCCTGTATGAGAACGCAGCCATCGGCATTTACCGTACGGACCCCGATGGCCGCATCCTGATGGCCAATCCAGCTGCGGTCCGCATGTTGGGCTACGAAACGCTCGAGGAACTGGAGCAACGCAACCTGGAACAGGAGGGCTATGCACCCTCCTACTCACGTAGAAAATTCCGTGAACAGATAGAAGAGACAGACGTTATTACTGGGCTGGAAAGTGCCTGGACCCAGAAAGACGGTTCCATCATTTATGTGCGAGAAAGCGCCCGTGCGATCCGCGATAAACATGGAAATATCAAATATTATGATGGCACTTTCGAAGACATCACCGTGCAAAAGTGGGCGGAGCAGGCCCTGCGCGCCAGCGAAGTACGCTTCTCGATCGTCTTCCATGCCAGCCCGGTGAGTATTGTATTGACGCGCCTGAAAGACAACCTGGTAATCGACGTCAATGACGCTGCGTTGAAATTGACAGGTCTCTCAGGCGATGAAGTTGTCGGCCACACGCTGACAGAGTTAAATATCTGGGGTTCTCCTGCTGATAGCGCTAAATTGATCAAAAAAATTAAAAAATTGGGCAGGGTAGAGGGATTCGAATATCAGATGCGAAAGGCTACAGGCGAAATTGTCGATGCCCTGCTTTTCGCGGAGACGATCGAACTTTCAGGCGAACCGCATGCGCTATCGATGAGCCTGGATATATCTGACCGCAAACAAGCCGAGAAAAAGCTGCGGGAAGCCGAACAATTCGCCCAATCCACGATCGATGCGCTTACCGCCCACATTTGTGTCCTGGATGAGAACAGCGTCGTCCTGTCCGTGAACCGCGCCTGGCATGATTTTGCAGAAGCCAACCCGCCAGTGCCGCCCAACCATTTTATCGGGGCAAATTACCTGGCAACCTGTGATGCCGCCTTGGGAAAAAATGCAGATGAGGCGGCGCTCTTTGCTGCCGGGCTGCGGTCCGTCATGGAAAACGAACGAGAGCATTTCAGCCTGGAATACCCCTGTAATGTGCCTGGTGGAGAAAAGCGCTGGTTTGTTGCCCATGTTACCCGTTTTACCATAGATGAAGTAGTACGGATCGTTATAGCGCATGAAAATATTAGTAAACGCAAAATGGTAGAAGAAGCGCTCCATGCCAGCAACTCGCGTTTTTCTACTGCCTTCAACGCCAGCCCTTTAGCGACTTCAATTACGCGCATGAAAGACAATCTTTTGATCGATGTCAACCAAACCATGCTGGAGTTGACAGGGTTCTCTAGCGAGGAAGCATTGGGCCATACAGCGCTTGAATTAAATATCTGGCCTAATCCTGACGAACGAGGTAAATTGGTTGAGCAGCTTCAACAACAGGGCAGGGTACAGGGATTTGAAATACAGCTACGGAAGAAATCCGGCAAGATCGTCGATCTCCTGGTCTCAGCGGAATTGATCGAACTTTCGAATGAAGCCCACATGCTCTCCATGTCAATGGACATCTCCGATCGTAAACGAGCGGACAGGGAGTTGCGTGAAAGCGAGAAACGCTATCGCGACCTGATTGATAACAGCCAGGAATTGATTTGTACACACGATCTTGACGGGAATATCCTTTCAGTCAATCCATGGGCTTCAAAAACGCTCGGGTACACGTCTGAAGAACTTCTCAAAAAGAATATTATGGACTTCCTCTTGCCCGGTCACCGCTCTGGAGCCCAAAAGTATCTAGCTGAAATCAAAAAGAGCGGCAGACTACAAGGTCAGCTGAATGTCCAAACGCGTTCCGGCGAACAACTTGTCTGGGAATTTAACAACTCTTTGCGAACAGAAGGCGTAGAGGAACCCATTGTTCGCGGCATGGCACACGATATCACCGAACAAAGAAGAGCAGAGAAAAAAATAAAACAACAGCTTGCTCACCTGACTGCTTTGAACGAGATCGACCGGGTGATTGCCTCCAGTTTCGATTTAGATCTGACTCTAAATCTACTCTTAAGACATGTCGTCCGGCAGTTGGAATTGGACGCTGCTGTCATATTGTTAGCAAATCCAAGCACAAACATGCTGGAATATATCGCCGGAGAAGGCTTTTTGGGGAGCAAGACAAAGGAACTCAAATTGCGTATTGGCGAAGACTATGCTGGCAAGGTGGCATTAGACCGGCGCACGATTCATGTTCCCGACCTGAAGACAGCAGAGCCACCTTTCAGCCAACCACACTTGATAGCGGATGAAAAATTTGTCGCCTATTATGGCTTACCGTTGATCGCCAAAGGACAATTAAAAGGGGTATTGGAGGTGTTCCAGCGCGCTCCGCTCGACGCCGATGATGACTGGCTCTCTTTTCTTGAAACGCTGGCAGAACAAGCTGCCATTGCAATCGACAATGCGCAGCTATTTAGTACTCTCCAGAAAACAAACGCCGACTTATCCCTGGCATACGATGCCACAATTGAGGGCTGGTCCTATGCGCTCGACCTACGAGATAAAGAAACGGAAGGTCACACCCAACGCGTGACAGAAATAACCACGAAACTTTGCAGAAAGTTTGGCCTGAGCGAAAAAGAATTGACTTATGCGCGCTGGGGAGCACTCTTGCACGATATCGGCAAAATGGGCGTTCCGGATGCCATCCTGCAAAAGCCAGGTAAGCTATCGGATGAAGAATGGGTGATCATGAAAATGCATCCCGTCTACGCGCGTAATATGCTCGAACGGATAAACTATCTCAAATCTGCGATTGACATCCCGTACTGTCACCATGAAAAGTGGGATGGTAGCGGCTATCCAAGCGGGTTGAAGGGTGAACAAATCCCCCTCACGGCACGCATTTTTGCCATTACGGATGTGTGGGATGCGCTCACATCGGACCGACCTTATCGCCCGGCCTGGTCAAAGAGCGATACGCTCGATCACATAAAGTCCGGAGCCGGGACACATTTTGATCCGCAGGTTGTAAAAGTATTCCTGGAATCAGAAGAGTTGTGGAAAGACACGGATGAATAGGTTCGTACCTTAGAACTAAAAAAGCGACGCCCAGCAGGTAGGGCGTCGCTTACTTTTTACTCTAAAACCTGTGCAAACCCCGCTTCAAATTGCTCCTGAGAGGCAAAGCCCACCCACTTCTGTAGCAGGTTACCCTGTCCATCCAACAGATAGAATTCCGGTTGATAGTTAAATCCCAGTGAACGTTGAAACGCGCGTGTATTGGCATCATCAGCATCCAGATAGGTGAACTTAATCTTGCCGAAGTACTGCGCTTCGAGCCCATGAACCATGGGCGCCATGGCACGGCAGGTGCTTCAGGTGAAGCGAAAAAATTCTACCAGTTGCAGGTCGCCAGAAGCCAGGCTGACCGTATTCGGGTCAGTTGCTTCCAGATTCGGGCCGCGGGAAGTAGCCACGGCCTGCGGAACTTCGGTGGGCGCTTCCGTAGGCGAAATCTCGGTCACGGCTGCCTGGGGTTGGATTTCAGCAGGCGTTGGGGTTGGCGAAGTCGTCTCGCTCTCAGGTGGGGCAGGCTGCGCGGGCGCTTCCAGTCTCGTGGGGGCAGGCGCAGTAGACGGGGCGCAAGCAGCCAACAATAGTACGGTCAGCAGGCTTGTCCTGCGAAGTCCCCGAAGGGGGAGCAGATCGAAGGGCCTATCGTTAAGTTTGATCGTAGTTTCATGTCTCTCCTTTAATGGTCATAATCTCATTCTACTGAATTTTATAGACCAAACATATTAAGAGTTTATTACGTCGCCTAGAAAGGCAAGTCAGAGCGGCATTCTTTGACGCTTGTGATTTCCTGCGCTATACTGTGTAAGTTCAATCGTTCAAACTATCAAACAACAACTGGAGGCTTTTATGGCTGACTTCAAACTCACCTATGCAACCATGTTCAACCCCCCGGACGAGCTACATACCGGCTTCGACAAGGCTGTAGAAACGCTCAAGGGCAACCTGGGCAAAGAATATGGCATGATCATCAACGGCAAGGACGTATTCGCCGATGCAAAATTCGAAGACTACTCACCTGTGAACACAGACTGGAAACTGGCGGTTATGCAAAAAGGGGACGCCAGGCACGCACAGGAAGCCATCGCTGCAGCGCGCGCGGCCTTCCCAAAGTGGAGTCGTACCCCCTGGCAGGAACGCATCAAACTGGTCCGTAAGGCTGCTTCCCTTCTCGAAGAGCGCATCTTTGCCCTGGGCGCTGCTATGGCGCTCGAAGTTGGCAAGAACCGCATGGAATCGCTCGGAGATGTGCAGGAAACTGCCGACCTGATGTACTATTCCGCGTTGATGGTTGAACAGAATAACGGCTTTATCAAAGAAATGGGCAAAGACCCGCTGGTAGGCTACGAGGCCAGGAATGTCTCGGTCCTGAAGCCTTATGGCGTATGGCTGATTATTTCTCCGTTCAACTTTCCCTTTGCGTTGACAGGTGGCCCGACCGGTGCGGCTTTGTCAGCAGGTAACACCGTAGTCATCAAACCCGCTACCGACACCGCCTGGATCGTACGCCTGTATGCCGAGTGTCTGCGCGATGCCGGCTTCCCGGATGGCGTGTTCAACTTCGTCACCGGTCCCGGCTCCACGCTCGGACAGGCGCTGGTCGACAATCCCGATGTGGATGGCGCGACTTTCACCGGCTCGTTCGATGTAGGCATGAAGCTCTATCGTTCCTTCGCAAATGGAAAATATGTGCGCCCCGTCATTCTGGAATTGGGCGGCAAGAACCCGGCCATCGTCTCCCGCAACGCAGACCTGGAACGCGCCGCGGTCGGCATCGTTCGCTCGGCCTTTGGTTTACAGGGACAGAAATGCTCGGCAGATTCGCGTGTCCTTGTCGAGGAACCGGTCTATGATGATTTGGTAGGGCGCTTGAAGGAAATGGCCGACAAGCTGTCAATCGGCGATCCGACCGATAAAAGCGTATATCTCGGACCGGTCATCAACCAATCTTCCTACAACGATTTCAAGAACTTCACCGAAGAGATCAGCCAGGCAGGCGGCAAATTCCTGACCGGCGGCAAGGTCAAGACCGGCGGCATGTTCGACAAGGGTTACTACTGCGAACCAACCTTCGTGACCGACCTTCCATATGAACATCGCCTGTGGCAACACGAAATGTTCGTGCCCATCACCACCATTGGCAAGGTCAAGAACCTGGACGAAGGCATGAAGATCGCCAATAGCGTGAATTATGGCCTGACGGCTGGCTTCTACGGCTCCGACGAAGAAGTGGAATGGTTCTTCGACAACATCGAAGCGGGCGTGACTTACGCCAACCGTCCGCAAGGTGCGACCACCGGTGCCTGGCCCGGCTTCCAACCCTTCGGCGGTTGGAAAGGCTCCGGCGCCAGCGGCAAGAACGGCGGTGGCCTGTACTACGTGCAGTTGTACATGCACGAGCAGATCCAGACGCTGATCAAATAAGGTCTACGAAAACTAGCCCCCTTCCGAGTTCGGGAGGGGGAATTTTTCTTACCACGAAGACACCAAACTCAAAGACACAAGGATAATAAATTTGTGGCTTCGTGTCGTTGGTGCCTTGGTGGTATAGGAGAGCTAAGGGTAAAATAGATTTATGCCCTGGAACCCCGACAAATATCATCAATTTAAAAACCAACGCAGCGCACCCTTTTTTGATTTGCTCAAGTTGGTTGACGTTCGCCCTGGCCTGCGCGTGGTAGACCTGGGCTGCGGCACCGGCGAGTTGACTCGCCGTCTGGCAGACTCCCTGCCGGAGAGCGATGTGCTGGGCTTGGATTCGTCCCCGCAAATGCTGGAGCGAACGCAGGAATTCGCTCGTCCCGGGCTGCGCTTTGAACTGGGGAATCAGACCGAACTGGAAGGCGAATGGGATTTGATCATTTCGAACGCAGCCTTGCAATGGTCTGAAAATCACGAGAAACTGATCTCGTACCTCTACCAGCACCTGGCTCCGGGTGGACAGATCAATGTGCAAGTGCCCTCCAACCACAACTCGACAGCGCACCTGACCATTCTCAAGGTAGCCGGGAGAGAGCCCTTCGTCAGCGCCTTGAACGGTTGGACACGTCAATCGCCGGTACTGTCTATCGAAGCGTATGCAGAACTGTTATTCCGGGAAGAGGCGCAGGAGATCGTCGTCTTCGAGAAGGTCTATCCACACGTCCTGGAAAATGCGGATGCCATCGTTGAGTGGATTTCCGGGACTGCACTCCTGCCTTATTTTGAGCGTCTGGGGAATCTAAAAGATGATTTCATAAACACAATTCGGCAGGAATTGCGCGTTGCCATGCCGGGTGAACCGGTTTTTTATCCCTTCCGGCGCACGTTTTTCTCCGCTAGAAAGGCTGCGTGAAATGGGCGAAGAAGGACCGACCCCACAAAAAGAACTCGTGCCGCGTGTGGGGACGTTTTTTGTTATCCTGGGGATTTTTGCACTCATTTTTTTCCTGGCGTCCGATTTCGCCAAGCAACCCGATTTCGACTGGCTGTTCATTGGGATGGTGCTATTAGGAATCGGTTTTATCTTTCGTCGCCGTGCAGCGCCTCCCCCCCCGCAGGCCGGTTTGGTGCAATTCGAAAAATGCGTGAGAGCGCCAAAAAACGCAAAGAAGAAAAAGCAAAGAAGGCAAAGAAAAAATAATGACAAAACTCATTTCTCTTTCAGAAGCAATATCCAAATATGTAAACGATGGGGACACCGTTTACGCGGCGGGCTTCACCCACCTGATTCCCTTCGCCGCCGGACACGAGATCATCCGCCAGGGGGTACGGGACCTGGTGCTTGCGCGCGCTACCCCTGACCTGATCTACGACCAGATGGTTGCCGCAGGCTGCGCCCGTAAGGTCATCTGGTCCTATATGGGCAATCCCGGCGTTGGGTCGCTGCGCATCGTGCGTGGCGCAGTCGAGCGCGGTGAACTGGAATGGGAAGAGTATTCCCATTTCGGCATGATCACGCGTTTGCAGGCGGGAGCATCCGGCCTGCCCTTCCTGCCTATGAACCAAGTCGGTGTGCAAGACCTGGAAAAGGCCAACCCGCTGATCAAGCGCATCCCTGACCCTTACGGCGGGAAGGATGTGATCGTTGTTCCGGCGCTCAACCCGGACGTAGCCATTGTGCACGTGCAGCGCGCGGATGCGAACGGCAACGCCCATCTGTGGGGCATCATCGGCGAGCAAAAGGAAGCTGCTTTTGCCGCGAAGAAGGTCATCCTGACCGCAGAAGAGATCGTGGACGAATCCGTTATCCGCTCGGACCCCAACCGTACCATGATCCCAGGCATTATTGTCAGCGCGGTCTGTCACGTGCCGTATGCCTGTCACCCATCCTATGCGCAAGGCTATTACGACCGCGATAACGAATTTTATCTGGGCTGGGACAAAATCAGTTCATCAGAAGAAACGGTCAAGGCCTGGCTGGATGAATGGGTCTATGGCGTGAAAGACCGGGATGAATACTGGCAAAAGTTGGGCGTGGAAGTGCATGAGCGCTTGAAGGTGAAACCGAGGATGAGCGAGGCCATCAACTATGGAGAATATTAACCACAAAGGCACAAAGACACGGAGGCACCAATTTAAATGTAGAGTCCAAAGCCTCCGGACTTTGATCCAAGACGTTGCCACGTGCTAGACACCAAAAACCTATATCCTTGAGTCCTCGTGCCTTCGTGGTGCATCACTATGCCCATACCCTATAACGACTACAGTGGAAACGGCCCGGAACTGGTTTTCCTACATGCTAATGGGTACCCGCCTGATTGCTACAGGCCACTCCTTTCTCGACTTACCGAACGCTACCACGTTACCGCGATGGTACAACGCCCACTGTGGTCAGGAAGTAGACCGGAAGACATAACAGACTGGATCCCCCTGACCGATGATCTCTTGCAATTTCTCGATGCGCATCAAACCGAACCCATAGCCTGCGTCGGGCATTCGATGGGCGGGATTGCCCTGTTGCGGGCTGCCCTACGCGAGCCAGAACGCTTCAAGGCTATCGTGTTACTTGACCCGGTACTCTTCCCGCCAACCTTCATCCTAACCTGGAAAATGCTGCGAGGGCTCAAGCTGTTACAGCGTTTCCATCCGCTGGTGGCAGGAGCTCGTCAGCGCCGGCGTAAATTTGATGACCTGGACCGCCTGCTCAAAGGCTACCGGCGCAAGTCGATTTTCAAGTATATGGACGACAATTCCTTGCGTGCTTATGTTGAAGGCATCGCCTGTCAGCAAGACGGAGGCGGTTATCAGCTTTGTTATAGCGCCGAATGGGAAATCCAGATTTACCTGACCGGTATCTGGCGTGATATGGACATCTGGCGCGGATTATCCAAGCTCGAAGTACCGACGCTCATCGTCCGCGGTGCGGAAACGGATACCTTTCTGGGAACGAACCGGAAAGCTCGTAAAACGGAAGCAGCCCCAAGTCAAGGTTGAAGCGCTGGAAAAGTCCACCCATTTGTTACCACTGGAACGACCTAATGAAGTCTCAAATCTAATTCAGTCCTTTTTCGAGGAGAACGCATGACCGAACTAACCTATTCATCTGCCGAACTGATGATCATTAATGCGGCGCGCTTGCTACGCGATGGCGACGTGGTCTTCGTCGGTGTAGGCCAGCCCAACCTGGCCTGCAATCTCGCCAAACGGACGCATGCGCCTAACCTGGTCATGATCTACGAGGCGGGCGTGATCGGCGCAGAACCGGCACGCCTGCCACTTTCCATCGGCGACCCAACGCTGGTCAGCGGCGCGCTTTCGGTAGTCAGCATGTATGACATTTTTGCCAACTACTTGCAGCGCGGCAATGTGGATGTGGGCTTCATGGGCGGCGCGCAAATTGATAAGTACGGTAATATCAACGCCACCGTCATTGGTGATTATGCGCAACCCAAGGTGCGACTGCCCGGCTCTGGTGGTTCGCAGGAAATTGCCGCCTGGGCTAACCGCTGCTACATCATGACGCCCCATCAAAAACGGCGCTTCCCTGAAAAAGTGGACTTCATGACTTCAGCAGGCTTCCTGAACGGACGAAAAGAGCGCGAAGCGACAGGCGTGCGCGGCGATGGAATGCTGGCCGTGGTCACCGATATCGGTATGATGGAACCAGACAAAAACGGCGAAATGGTCCTGACCGCTTTGCATCCTGGTCGCACGGTGGAGGAAGCGAAGGCCAACACTGGCTGGGACTTGATGACAGCGGAAGAATTGCGCACTACCGATCCGGTCACGGAAAAAGAGTTACGTATCCTGCGCGAAGATCTGGATCCGAATGGATTGTATTTGAAATAAGGAGTTTCAAATGGCAAAACGTCGAGTTTCGTATGGAAAGTGTTTCTTCTGTGAACAGGCATTTGCTAAAAACGCGATTACACGCCACCTGCAGTCTTGCCCGGCATTGCAGAAATTTATCGCAAATGAAAGTGGGAAAAGCGCACAGCTATTCCACTTGTTGGTTGAAGGCAGATATGAGCCTGAATACTGGCTGCACATTGAAATCCCCGCCAGCAGCACCTTGGTAGACCTGGATGATTTCCTGCGCTCTATCTGGCTGGAATGCTGCGGTCATTTGAGCCAGTTTACCATTGATGACATATTTTATTCTTCTCACCCTGACCCAGACGACCCGATGAGTGCGTTCTTTGGGCAAGAAGAAAAGAGTATGAAAGCAAAGCTATACAGCATATTGGATGTCGGGGATATCTTCGTACACGAATATGATTTTGGTACAACAACGGAACTGAAAATCAAGGTGGTCAGTGAGCGTAAGGGCGTACCGCTAAAACATGGTGTTCGCGTCTTAGCGCGCAATTATGCTCCGGTCTATCTCTGCGTAGAATGTGGAAAACCCGCGAATTGGTTCTATGTTTACGAGTACCCATTTGAAGGGTACTGCGATGAACACGCTGAAGAACATGATGAATTTGAAGAAGGGTTCCTGCCAGTGGTTAATTCGCCGCGATCCGGAGAATGCGGTTACGATGGGCCATATGATGACTCTCTTGAATTCGAAGAGACGTATAGCAAACAATAAAGGAGCAACTAAAATATTCCTTCAACGTAAGTTAAGATGAAAATTTTAAATTGAAGGAGAAAACTCATGTCCAACTCTCGTGCTCCCTTACGTCGTTCCCGTCACAACCGCGTCATCGCCGGTGTCTGCGGCGGATTAGCAGAATTCTACGGTGTAAGCGCCTTCTGGTTTCGCGCGGCTTTCTTGATTGCCTTAATACCTGGCGGCGTTCCTGGTGTTGGCGCATACCTGCTTTTCTGGATTATCGTACCAAAGGCCAACAATTAAAAAGCTGGAAACAGAACAACGATATTTACTCCCCCAACATTTCCAAAAACGCTTTGACAGCTTCCGGGAAGAAGTGCTTACCGGATTGCTCTTGGATATATGCTAACGCTTCTTCTTTGGTCCAGGCTTTGCGATATGGACGATTCGAAGTAAGTGCGTCGAAAACATCCACCACGGCAAAGACACGAGCTGAAAGCGGGATCTCTTCGCCCTTTAATTTGCGCGGATATCCTGTCCCATCCCACTTCTCATGATGACAATAGGGGATATCTATAGCGGGCACAAGATAGTCAATATGCGAGAGAAACTGATAAGCCAATTCTGGATGTGTTTGCATAATCATCCATTCGGTTTCAGTAAGGACATCCGGTTTTTGCAAAATAGCGTCAGGGATTCCCATCTTCCCGATATCGTGCAGCAGCGCACCGCGCCGAATAATTCCCAATTCAGTTTCAGGGAAACCCATTTTGCTGGCCAGGGCAACTGTTAATTCCGCAACACGCTGGGTATGTTCGTCCGTTTCATGGTCTCGCATCTCAAGTACACGAGACCAACCTGCAAGCGTGGCATCATATGCCTGCGATAACTCAACGATGGCATGCTGGGCTTCCTCATACAATTGAGCATTGGCAACTGCAAGTGACACTTGAAAAGACAATAAATAGCACAGATCAATTTCGCTCTTAGCAAACTGACGGGGTTCACCTGTCGTTCCAACAATGAACGCGCCAATCGCTTTTTCCTTTAGCAACAGTGGAAAGTAAAAAATCGACACAAGTTTGCGCAAATCGACAACAACTTTTTCAGCAGGAGATAGGGTAGCTGTTCTCGCGTCACTGAGATACTCGAAGGCTTTGGTTGTAACGGATTTTCGAATGTGTGGGTGATCCTCGAGCTGTGCCAGGCGAAGTTCGTCTGGAAATTGAGCAGGCAGTGGCGGAGTTGTCGCCCCTAAATACAAAATTTCGTTCTCCAGCAAGTAAATTGCACCGGTGTCCAAACCGAGCAGGTTGGTCGCGCTCTCAATGGCAATCTGCAAAACATCTGCCAACTCTAGAGAAGATGCAAGGGAACTGCTGACCTTTAGCAAGGTCGACAATTCTCTTGCAGGTATTTGTTGTGTTAGTTCTTCGTATGGTAAAGGTCTGGATTGCCCCATGGCCCGTCTCCCATAAATCCACGATATGCTAACATTTCCAGAACTCTTGCAACTCAACCAAAAACATGTTGAGTATCAATCGATAGCTTCATTATTGTCATTATACATTACGAATTTTTGGGAAACATTACAGTATCTATCAGGCTGGCAAGATACGAATGTGAACTTTCATATTTCTTTCAGCATCTAGTACAATCAATGAGATGACAGTCTTAACCAATGCTTACGCATCACTCTCGCTGCTAACCCAAAAATGGGTCAATATCCTGGCATTCTTCCTGCTGGCCTGGCTGTTCTCACGCACAGCCGGAATCATCTCAAGGCGAGTCATCCGCATGGGAGGGCTATCAGGCCACAGGTCCTCGCCAGAGCGGCAGAAGACACTCTACGGTCTGGTACAAGGCATCATCACAGTGACGTTCTTCGGCGTGGCCGTGCTGCTCAGTCTCAGTCAATTCGTCGAAACCACCACACTGGTCTGGATGATCGGTCTGTTCGGTGCGGGATTTGGTCTCTCCGCTCGTCCGCTTATCAGCGATGTGATGGCCGGGACAAGTTTTATTTTCGAGGACACATTTGCAGTTGGCGAGAAAGTGGAAATACTCGGCACCGAGGGAATTATCGAGTCGATCACACTCCGGACCACCTGGCTGCGTGCACCAACCGGAAAGTCGTTCACCATCCCCAACGGAGATATCCGCGTTGTGCGTAACTTCAGCCGGGGACGATTTTCTGTGGCAAACATCATCCTGAAAATTCCTGCCGCGGAACTGGAGAGGGCCATCCCTGTGTTGGAAAGTCTAGGCAGGGAAGCCATGGACAATCTGCCCAACCTGATCGAACCCTGGCGTGTGATCAGTGAAACCGGTATCATTGGCCAGACTGCGGAATTGACCTTATTAGCGAAGGCACGCTTTGGTCAGGCCGCCGAGATGCGCCCGAGATTGTTAGCGCTGGTACACAAGGCGCTCGAAGAAGAAAACATAGAGTTAGTGAGCTAAAGATGACCGAATTGGAACCCACCCCAAAACGCCCCTTTTTGAAAATTGTCTTTCTCTCACCGGATGAACCACGCCTGCGTGCCGGTTGGCGGCTGGCCATACAGACCATCTTGTTGTTCGTGTTTGCATTCTGCGCCGGGATCCCCATCAGTTTTCTGGCCCTGATCCCTGGCATTGACCTGTCTGGCGGGCTATTCCTGGCGCTGAACCAGGCGGTCGAAGTTATCGCGATCACGGCCTCCGTATTTTTGGCGCGACGCTTCCTCGACAAACGTTCCATCAGCAGCCTGGGGTTGAAATTCGATAAATGGACCGCGATTGATATTTTTGCGGGGATCCTGATTACTTTTTTTGCGATGGGATTCATTTACCTGATCCAATGGGGCCTGGGTTGGCTGACGTTCGATGGCTTCGCCTGGGAGACAGATAGTCTGCTGACCGTTCTGGGCGGAACCCTGGGCATGTTCGCCGTTTTCATCGTCGTTGGCTGGAACGAGGAGCTACTCTCACGCGGTTACCACCTGCAAACAATTGCCAGCGGGTTGAATCTGTTTTGGGGTGTGGTCCTTTCCTCGACAGTCTTCGGTGTCCTGCATCTGGCCAATCCCAATGCTACCTGGATCAGCGCAGCGGGTATTTTCTTTGCCGGGTTATTCCTGGCCTATGGCTATCTGACCACCAAGCAGCTCTGGCTCTCCATCGGGTTGCATCTGGGCTGGAATTTCTTCGAAGGCGTGGTCTTCGGATTCCCGGTTAGCGGATTGGATATTTACCGTTTGATGCGTATTACCATCCATGGTCCGGAACTATGGACCGGGGGCGCCTTTGGGCCAGAAGCAGGTCTGGTTGTATTGCCGGGGTTACTACTCGGTGCTGCCTTGATCTTTGTTTATGCGCGGTTCGTGAGAAAATCAATTACAGACTGAAGCATGCCCATCATCGCAGCGATTCCAATTCTGATCATCCTTGTCCTTATGATCGGTTTTCGATGGGGCGCGGCTCGAGCAGGCGCGGCAGGTTACCTTGCCGCGTTTTTCATTGCCGTAGTGTTTTTCGGCGCTGGCGTAAACGTGTTGGCCTTCGCCCATACCAAAGCTCTTATTCTCTCAGTGGATGTCTTGCTCATCATCTGGGCGGCTTTTCTCCTGTATCGCGTGGCCGATGAAGCGGGCGCGATCGAAACCATTGGCCGGCTCTTGCCATCCCTAACCCGTGACCGTGGCATGCAGGCCTTGCTAATTGGCTGGGTATTTGCGTCTTTCTTACAGGGAGCAGGCGGATTCGGTGTTCCGGTAGCAGTGACAGCGCCCATATTGATCGGCCTGGGCTTTACACCGCTAAGTGCTGTCCTTATCCCTTCCATCGGGCATGGCTGGGCTGTAACCTTCGGTTCGTTGGGTTCATCCTTCAATGCGCTACTGTCTGCCACGAAACTGGATGCGCCCACGCTGGCACCCCAGGCTGCGATTTATCTTGGGCTGGCCTGCATGCTAACCGGTCCAATGGTTGCGCACGCCGCCGATGGATGGAAGGGCGTGAAGCGCTTACTGCTCCCGGCGCTGGTGATCGGTGCGGTGATGGCTTCAGTGCAGTTTGCAGTCGCAGCGGGAGCCGGGTTATGGAACCTGGGTGCTTTCACAGGCGGGCTGGCAGGTTTGGCCGTCAGTTTTTGGGTAGTACGTTGGGGCGAAGCAGGCCAGGGGCTAGAAAGAAGCGAGCGGAAACCGCTCTTGCTGGCACTTGTAGCTT
Source organism: uncultured Chloroflexia bacterium (assembly GCA_963829615.1). Lineage (GTDB taxonomy): Bacteria > Chloroflexota > Anaerolineae > Anaerolineales > Villigracilaceae > JAABUE01. The sequence goes on along the minus strand of CAWHJM010000048.1, from coordinate 67,787 downwards.
ACGTTGTTTTGATTATTTTTACGGTTGTGGTCTTGCTTATCCCGCCCATCAAAAATTGGCTGGGACAGGTATCCATTCAAATCCAGTTTCCTGAAACGGTTACAGCTCTGGGTTACATTAGCCCGGCGGGGACAAACCGCCCTATCCATATTTTTACACATGCGGGCGCGATCCTGGTCTATACGTCACTGGTATCATTCTTCATTTATCGCCGTGCAGGACTGTATGCGGCGGATGCGGGCAAAAGCATTCTGCGCGCAACTGTCAGAAGTATGATGTCTTCAAGCCTGAGCATCGCGCTGATGGTAAGCATGGCGACCGTGATGCAGCAGAGCGGCATGACCGAAGCCCTGGCGCAAGGGTTGGCAGATGCAGTCGGAAAGGCCTTCCCCCTGATCGCGCCCTGGATCGGTGCAATTGGCGCGTTCATGACCGGCTCAAACACCAATTCGAATGTGGTTTTTGCCGGGTTACAAATGCGCACAGCCGAACTGCTGACTTACAGCGTTCCCGCTATCCTGGCCGGCCAGACTGCCGGAGCAGCGGTTGCATCTGTGGCTGCGCCAGCCAAGGTGGTAGTAGGCTGCAGCACCGCGGGCATGGCAGGAAAAGAAGGTGACGTATTGCGCGCCCTGGTCGGTTATACTGCCCTTTTGGTCATGTTTATCGGCCTTCTCACCGGATTGGCAAGTCTCTTTGGGTTCTGATGTGTTATGCTTAAAAGCAAATTTAACCGCCACACAATCGCTTTCCTGACCATCGTGCTGGCTTCAATTTTTCTATATCCAGCAGCGTTGGCTGGACTGGTCACAATCAGCTGGTTGTTATTTGGCCTCGTCATATTGGCAGGATTACTCACTTTACTGACAAAATGAGCAAAATTGATTCCCCTATCAACGTACTCATCACCGTTCCTATCAAGTCTTCTCTGATCAAGCAACTTCAGGAAGTCTCTCCCTTGTTGCGGATTACAGTGCATCCGGCAGAAACTGTCGAGGGTGTGCCCGATGAGCTATGGGCACGCTGCGAGGTGCTTTATACAAAAAGCATCATTCCGGACATGGAACTTGCTCCCAATTTAAAATGGGTACAACACCATTACGCCGGCATTGACTCATCGTTGGGCTTCATCTCACCAGACAGACCCAATCTGACCGTGACAACCTTGAGTGGCGCGGAAACTTCGCAGATTGCCGAGCATGTCATGGCAATGGTACTGGCATTTGGGCGTCAACTACCGACCCTGTCGGCACACCAGAAGAAAGCCGAATGGCCCAAGGATCGTTGGGAACGGTTCAAGGCGCGCGAGTTACGCACCAGCACCGTAGGAATCATCGGATACGGCAGCATCGGACGCCAAATTGCGCGTCTATTACGGGAATTCGGTGCAACTGTACTCGCTACCAAGAACAATGCCATGCACCCCGCAGACAGCGGCTATACCCCCGAAGGCATGGGCGACCCGAACGGTGACTTTGTCCATCGCCTGTACCCGGCACAGGCGCTCAAATCCATGCTAAAGGATTGCGACTTTATCGTTGTCGCTGTGCCGCTCTCAAACAAAACGCGCGGCCTGGTCAATGCAGATATGCTCTCCGTCTGTAAACCGAGTGCTTACCTGATAGACGTCTCGCGTGGCGGTATTGTGGATCATGCTGCGCTCATCAAAACCTTGAACGAGCGCGGTCTGGCGGGCGCCGCCCTGGATGTTTTCCCCGAAGAACCGTTGCCAAAAAAGAGTCCCTTATGGGAAATGGCTAACGTAATCATCACACCACACATTGCAGGTGGAAGCTCCTATTATGACGAACGCGCCATGCTGCTGTTTGCCGAGAACCTGTCACGGTATATCGCTGATCTGCCATTGTACAATGTGTTCGATCTCAAAAGGGGGTATTAGCCATGCTCATCCGCGCGGTGATCTTTGATCTCGGTAATACCCTGATGTACTCGGTTGCACCAGATCTATGGCCTGAAGTCATCCAGCGTGGGAACGAAGCCCTAATGGAATATCTGTGTAGCCGAAATATTCTTACCGATTGTGACAATTTCGTGGTGGAGTTCAACCAACGCCTGCACCAGTATTATCGTGAGCGTGATAAGCTGATGATCGAAACCAGCACCTTCCAAGTGCTGAAAGAACTGCTGGCAGAGAAAGGCTACACGGATGTTTCTGATACTGTCATCCGCGAGAGTCTGGATGCACACTATGCTGTAACGCAAAAAAACTGGCAACTGGAAGATGATGCCATCGACTGCCTCAGTACGCTGCAACAGCAAAATTACAAATTGGGATTGGTATCAAACGCAGGTGATCATCGAGATGTTCTACAACTGGTAGAAAAATTCAATCTCGATCCGTATTTCGAATTCATCCTGACTTCAGCCGGATGTGGGTATCGTAAACCCCACCATAAAATCTTTCAACTTGCGTTGGAAGGAGTAGGCGCCCGTGGGGAGGAAGTCGTCATGGTTGGAGATACACTCGATGCAGACATTTTGGGAGCCAACCGAATGGGCATATACAGCATCTGGATTACACGCCGCACCAATTTTCCTCCAAATGACACTTTGCCCATCCAGCCACGAGCCATCATAAAATCCCTGGGGGAGCTTCCCAGCCTGCTCAGGGAACTGGAAATAGACCCCCGCCGGTAAACGCGGGGGTCTCTCTATCTACCACCCACTGGCCCATTCTTCAGCCGCCTGGATTACCTCCAAATCACCTAAAATCGTTAAATGATCGCCAAGCGCCAGGCGCGTTGTCCCGTGCGGGACAATGACCTCGTCATTCCTGCGAATTGCCAGCACAAGCAAATCACCGGGGAAATGCGCCTCGCTTACGCGTTTACCATGTAAATCGGGGTTCATCAAAATCAACTCGCGCAAATCACGATCATCGGTTGTGGATGTCATCAGCTCAAAGAGGGCCGGGTTACGTGCCATAAGCGCCAGCAAAGAACTGCGGTACAAGGAAGGGGTTAATGTCTGGACACCTAACTTCCTGAATTCCTGTAACATCAGCGGGTCGATCACAAAGGCTAAAACATGCTCAATGCCACGTGCACGCGCTGCGCGGCAGGCTTCCAGATTATCCCCATCATTTTGTCCCAGAGCCAGGAAGGCTTCGACCTGGGTAGCCGGCAAAGAGTCAATACAGCCCGTCAAATTACCAACACTGTATTCGAGTTCAAAACCCTGCTCGTTGATTTTCGTGGCAGCGCCCACTTCCGTTTCCACAAAACAAACCTCATCTCCATGCGCCTGCAAGTCACGCGCCACCTGGAATGCAAATTCATTACTCCCAAAGATAAGTTTGATATGCTTGTGCTGTTCTTCTTCTCTCACTTGCAAGGAATTAAATGACAGGGGCGCTATCGTTGCAGTCAGTGCAGCGATCAAGATAATGGCTGCATTTGTCGATTCGCTGATGGCACCCAGGCGCAGACCGATGGCGGAAGCCGCAATAATCAGGGAGAGACGCGCAGAAAGTAACAGACCGCTGGAAAACGTCTCACGCCAGGAAAACGACAGTCGGAAAACCAGAGAAGATAAAATCTTGATCCCAAATGCGCTTGCCAGCAAAACTGGCAAAAGCAACCAGGCACCTGGCGCATTAATGAACGCATTCAAATCGAACTGGATGCCGACAAACACAAAAAAGAGTGGGATGAAAAAGCCAAAACCGATGGCATCCAGTTTGTGACGCAATTTTTCTTCTTCAGGTCCACTTAAGAGCGAAGCCAGCACGCCTCCCAGGAACGCGCCCAGAATCAGCTCCGCGCCAATCATTTGAGCCATCACCACAAAGCCAACCATGATGGCAAAAGCACCTCGTACCTTTATCTGCGCAGTTGCATCGGAAAGCTCGTCGAAGATGCGTCGCACCGCCGGGATGCGCAGCCAGCGAACACCCAGTTGATAGAACAAGACCACCGGCACGAACAATAAGACAATCAACAAAATTTCCAGCGACATACCTGTTGAACGCGCTGCCACATACACGGTAATCAGGAACATAGTCAGGAAGTCGGCCAACAGCGCTGCCAGAAGAATCGTTTGCCCAAAGCGGCTGGAAGTCATGCGGTTTTCTTTCAATACCGGGACTACAATACCCAGCGAGGTGGTTGACAGGATCAACGTCATCATCCAGGGATCGCGCACGTACCCGGCTGAGGTGAGACCAAAGCCAATGGCCAGAGACAGGATCAGGGTCAGCACGAACGAGAGTCCGGCTAATAACAACGGGCTGGGGCCATTGTCTCGTTTTCCTTTTGAAGCAACGAACAAGATCGAAAAGTCGATTTCCAAACCGGAGAGAAACATCAAAAACGCAAAGCCGATCTCGGCCAGCAAATCCAATGTGGGCTCATGCCCATTTACCAACCCCAATACTGAAGGGCCTATGATAATGCCCGCCAGAATCTCGCCGACAACAACCGGAATGCGGCGGAAACGTGAAATCAGCACCGGCACAAGAAAGGCTAGAACGACAACCAATAATAGAGGCAGAAAACTTTGTTCCATATCAACTCCCAGAAGGTTTTAAAGAGTGTAACATGAGAAAATTGGGTGACCCTGTTAGAATTGTATCTAAATCCCCAAAATTGAATTCGTTTTGTAATGATCAATCTGGCACCCAGGAATCGTATTGCGGGCTATTCGAGCCAGACCTGTGCTGGCGAAATTCTGACCCTCTTGCACTTCGTTGGCGGAGTAACAGCTCTGGCTGGGATCTTTATCGTGAACCAGGCACATAGCAGGTCAAAGCGAATCCCGAGCAAGTTGTAAAAAAACTTGTAATCAGAATGCAGATTCTATATACTAACTGAGTATCAGTTTATCCAAGCAGTAATTATTTCAAAATCAGGAGGTCACAATGCAACTGGACGCAATTCTAGAAGTCGCCATCGGACTGGTCATGATGTGGCTGATTCTCAGCGTCGCCACCATGGAAATCCAGAGTTGGCTGGTACAGATTACGAACACGCGCGCAAAATTTCTGGAAGAAACTTTGCTGGAAATGTTCAAAAACGAAAAGGGGCTATTGGAACAGTTCTATAATCATCCCGCCATCAGGGAACTTGGTATAGTCGACAGGAAGGGCAATTATAAAAAGCCGACCTATATCCCCGAGGATGTATTTGCCCGGGTTACAATGCAACTCCTGACAAATACAAGCCAACAAGGCGCTTCAGCAGTGCCCGCAGCTATATCACTTAGTGATATGGCTGCTACCGTAAAACAGGTCAAAGATCTGAGCCCCGAATTGAAAGAATTAATGGAGCATTTATTTCCCGGGCTCGATCAGCAGAATGCGATTTCGACCGGGATCGAAAATATCCAGACCACGCTCAAGGGATACCAGGAAAACGTCGAGAAGTGGTTCGACCACAACATGGATAACGCCTCTGGTTGGTATAAAGAGAATGCGGCAAGCATGGCCTTCATCATTGGCCTGGGACTGGCCATTGTCTTTAACGTGGATACGATCAACATCACTGACCGGCTGTGGCGTGAACCTACCATCCGCCAGGCGTTGGTGGCCCAGGCAGATGCTTATCAATTGCCGGAAGGCACAGGCAATATCACCGAGGTGCCTGGTTTCTTCGACAGCCTATCTATGCCTATCGGATGGGCCTCCATCCCGGCAACGGATGCGTCTGTGTGCAAACGTTTCATTACATTTACCGCGGATGCCGAAATCGCATTCCGGGCAGGGAATGAATGCAAAGTCTTGGTCAATATTCCACCTATCAACAATATTATGGGATGGGTACTCAAGTTATTGGGCTTTGCCATCAGCGCCCTCGCTGCCAGACAGGGTGCACCTTTCTGGTTCGACATGCTGAAAAAACTTGTTAATATCCGCAATACTACACAGCAGGAAAAGAAGGAAGAAGCTAAGGGATAGGACAAAAACGGGGCTGTCCTGTAAACAGGACAGCCCATAAAATTTATACAATCATCAATTACTTCCTCCCTGAGCGGAGCGATAGCGCAGTCGAAGGGCAACTTCTACACAAATATGCGCTTCGACTACGAGCCTCATTGGCATTCAGCCCTCCGCTCTGCGAGGAATGCTGTAAACTATACTATTCGCTGCGCTCGCCGGGGGCGATATAGCGTGTCTTTTTGTAAGGCTTCAACTGTTCAGCTAAATTATCCTGCAATATATGTCCTGACTCGTGCATGAGCGTGTCGTGATTGTAATCGTTCAGCTTGACCATGCTCGCCAGGCAGGGGAAATGATGGTGGAACAACCCGGCCCTTTCTTCGGCTTCGTCCACCGACAGTCCGATCAACTTTTCGGCCACGTGCCGGGCGCAGCCGCAAACTGCGTCCACCTGGACTTCGGCTGATTTGACGGTGGCAGTTTCCTCGTCAATTTCGAGGCGGATGTTCGGCTGTCCAAAGTAGCGCGCAAATTCGGAGATGATTTCGCAATCATAAGGCTCGCGGTCACGGCGCGTGATTTTGTAGTCTTTTTCAGTCAGGGAACACAGTGGTTTGGGCACGGCGCTGCCGACCCCCATACGTTCCAGCCAGCCACGTAGCTGGTTCCCCAACCCACGCGGCAGCCAGGCTTCGTTGTCCACGGCCACGATCACGCCTTTGGCGCCGGTCATCTTGGCAATCTCGGGAATCAACTCGGCCACAGACTTGTTCTCGGCAAACGACAGAATCAAGTCACAGGGCTCAAAGCTTTCGGGCAGGAACTCTTCGGGATAATCGATGATGAGCGGGAAAGCGGCAGGGGCCCTCCAGGTTTCGATGCTCCAGCCTTCGGGTTTATGTGCTTGGATGTTGTTCGCGTGGCGAATTCCGTATTCGCCGGAGATGATCGCAAGGATACGCATAAGAATATTCTATACCCAAAGCATACCAAATTCCGTGACTTAAGTCCCACCGGCATATTTTTTCGAAACAGTTGATAAAACCTGACATGTCTCAAGCACGCTCATCCCAACCGGCGCACTCGCGTGCACGTGAACCCGGATTAATCAGGCGTTTGTCGAGACATGTCAGGTTTAGCCATCCAACCAGGGCAACTCAAGGTAATCGAAGACAAAAAAGGAAAATCCCTACATCCTGGCAGGAAGTAGGGACCTTTCTCCGAGCTGGCCGGAAAGAACAGTTGCGGCGGAAAGTATTCACCACATTTTCTCCATAATTTCGTGGCGAAATTTAATCGGGGATTCATCTTCGATATTTATATTCAGTAGATTACGAAATACTGATATTGGGCTTTAAGGAGCATCGTATATCTTATGTCTATTAATTCCATGACCGATGAGCACGAGTCAGCGCCAGCAAGTGTAGCGCCTATAACCGTCAAACCAAAACGATATCATCCGGCATTGGTTACCTTGCATTGGTTGATCGCCATTTTGATCTTTGGCGCCTTTTTTCTAGTCCGGGGAAATGGTGAAGGCGGCGGGGAAAGGTTTCGACCCGGGCAGGGAAATTTTCCTCCGTCGCAGGGTTTCCAGCAAGGTACCCCCCCGGCACAGAATTTCCAACAGGCGAACCCTCCCCAAGGGGGATTCCCGCAGGCTGGCTTTCCCCGCCAGGAAGGTCAAAATATCTTTTCAACGATCGGTCTCCACATGATCTTTGGACTGACCGTCCTGGTCTTGTTGATCGTCCGTTTGATCGTGCGCTGGACAACCCAACACCCTGAATGGGCCAGCGCAGGCAATAAATTTTTCGACTGGGTGGGCGGATTGACTCACTTCGGGTTGTATCTGTTCACCTTTGGGATGACCATTACGGGCATCATTCTCGCAAACCAGCGCGGCCAATTGGCGCGCACATTTGGGATTGGCAGCACTCCGACACGTGGCAGTTTCGGAAGAGGTAGCTTTCAGTTTAGGCATGTTCCATGGCGGCATTTGGATCCTGTTGTTGCTGCTGATTGCGTTACATGTTGGCGCGGCCTTGTATCACCAATTTATTCTCAAAGATCATCTCTTGGGACGCATGTGGTTCGGGAAGCGAACGGAATAGTCTTACTCGGCGAAGAATTGTTAGAAAGATACCGAAAAAATGGGTCGCGTGCTACGCATGCGACCCATTTTTTCGGGCTTCTCTCAATCGTTTGCGTAAGTCCTGAAACTTAAAAAAGACTTATGAAAAACGTTGTGCAGTCGTCTGCCTGCCGTAGGATATGCGTCCAGCAGAGTATGGGGGCGCGTGATACAGTTGTATTCGTAAGGTGATTTCTCTTCTCCTCCTTAAAAATTGAAAGAGCCGGGCTTGGAGCCCCGGCTCTTTCAATTTAATTGTTGGTTGATCTTTTTGCACCAACGCGGAATGCGAAGCATCCGCGAACCATAGCGTAAGGCACGGATATGTTGGGGCCGCAGTTTTGTTTATCGGCGTGCTGTTGGGTCACGTCGATAGTTTTTATTCCTTCGCTGTATAATGTAGTTAAACCTCTGTTGAGAAGTCTACATAAGGAGTAGTAGCGAATGCCAGATAAGTGTCCAATTTGCCAATCTCCATTAGGAAGTAAAGAGGATCAGCCTCCCAAAATAGGCGACAAAGAGTACTTTAATTGTCCTCGTTGCGGGGAGTTTGTATTGTCGCGTTCAATTTTCCAAGCACTTGTCTCACACAACTTGTTAAACGATGATCTAGGAAAAATTGCAGTCCTTAGTCATTCGATTCATAAAATGCAAAGGAAAGGTGAGATTCCCTATCTTGATTCGTACCTAGTAGATCAACTTCTTCAAAATTCTCTCCCTAGCCTTTCAGAGCAAATAGATAATTTTATCTTGTGGCTAGGTGATGAAACGGAATATGGTGAAACTGTGTGGGTAGAGCCATCAAGCCATCAGTCTATAATGGGTGCCAAGACAAAAGCTACGTTCGTCTTTGTACTAAAATATCTTCTCAACGCAAATCTCATTGATGGCGAATTGTATGAGAGCATAGATGGAAGTATAGGCCAAGTCGGGATTTCTCTTTCGTTTGATGGGTGGAAGCGCTATGACAACCTAAGACGACAAGCTGTAGGCAGTCGCAGAGTTTTCATGGCGATGAAATACGGAGATCCCGACCTCGATCAGATTGTTAATGAGTACTTTAAACCTGCTATTGCTTCCACGGGCTTTGAACTATACAGGTTGGACGAGGCTCCTAAAGCCGGATTGATTGATGATCGCCTTCGTATTGAGATAAGAACGTCTAAATTCTTGTTGTCAGATTTAACGCATGAAAATGCTGGTGCATATTGGGAGGCAGGATTTGCAGAAGGTCTTGGAAAACCTGTGATTTACACATGCGAGAAAAGCAAATTCGAGAAGCAAAAAACGCACTTTGACACAAACCATCATCTGACAGTAATTTGGGATAAAGATAATCCGCAAATGGCCGCTGAACGATTGAAGGCAACAATACGTGCGACATTACCTGACGAAGCAAAATTAATAGATGAGTGAGCAGGTTGTTTGGGGATTTCTCTGGCCGCCAACCTGGAGAAGAAGAACTCTTTAGCCTTTTACAAGCAAGTATAATCACCCCATGCCCGATCTTTTCGACCATGCCCTGCAAGAACGTATGCAATCCGAAGCGCCGCTGGCGGCGCGTATGCGTCCGCGCACGCTGGAGGAATTCATCGGCCAGGAGCATATCGTCGGCGAAGGCAAGCTGCTGCGGCGCGCTATCGAAGCCGACAAACTCTTCTCGTCCATCATCCTGTGGGGGCCGCCCGGCACCGGCAAGACCACCCTGGCGCAGATCATCGCCAACCGCACCCAGAGCCACTTCGTCACCATCTCGGCCATCCTGGCGGGCAAAGCCGACCTGCGCAAAATCATCGATGAAACGCTCGAACGCCGCCGCCTGCACAACATCCGCACCATCCTGTTTGTGGACGAAGTCCATCGCTGGAACAAAGCTCAGCAAGACGCGCTGCTGCCACACGTCGAAGCCGGTTTATTCACCCTGATCGGCGCGACCACCGAAAATCCCTACTTCGAAGTCATCGGCGCGTTGATCTCGCGCTCGCGCGTCTTCCAACTCAGATGGCTGAACCAGGACGAAACCGGACTTCTACTTGACCGCGCCATCGCAGACAAAGAACGCGGCTACGGAAGCAAACGCATCAAACTGGACCTTGATGCGCGCTCCCATTTCACTGACGTTTCCGGCGGCGACGCGCGTAATGCGTTAAACGCGCTCGAACTGGCGGTTGAATCCACGCCCCCGGGCAAAGATGGCATCATCCACATCACGCTGGATGTGGCGCAAGAATCCATCCAACGCCGGGCCGTACTGTACGACAAAGACGGCGATTCGCACTACGACACCATCTCAGCCTTCATCAAATCCGTGCGTGGCTCCGACCCGGATGCCGCGCTCTACTGGCTGGCCAAGATGCTCTACGCCGGGGAAGACCCGCGCTTCATCCTGCGCCGCCTGATCATCCTGGCGGGCGAAGACATCGGCCTGGCCGACCCGATGGGACTGGTCGTCGCCAACTCCGCTGCGCAGGCCTTTGATTACATCGGCCTGCCCGAAGGCGTCTACCCTATCGTTGAAGCCACCCTGTATCTCGCTACCGCGCCCAAGTCCAACAGCGCCGGGGCCTATTTCAAGGCCATGAAGAAACTACAGGATGAGGGTCAGGTCTCCGTGCCGCGCCATTTACAAGACGGCAATCGCGATGCTGCTGCGACCGGTCAGGGCAAGGACTATGTTTATCCGCACGAGTTCGAGGGTCACTACACCCCGCAGCAATACCTCCCCAAACGTCTGCTGGGCACTTACTTCTACCAGCCATCCGAAGAAGGCTACGAGGCGCAGGTCACTGCGCGTCTGGAAATGTGGCGCGAAGCCCAGCGCAAAGCGCTCGGTATCGAACGTCGCGAGGATGTGCCGGAACTCAATGAAGATGCGATAAAAAGCCTGAAGCGTCAGCTAAAGTGATTTTCCAAAAGAGCCTTGCACGGTGTGTAAGGCTCTTTTGATTCAAAAACGTTCAAGTTACTGTTCAGCAAGCTGTCCCAATACTTCTAAAAGGCGCTCGGGCCAGTCGGGTAAGTGCCCCGAATCCCGCAGAGCGGGAGAAGGGGTATCGCGGCCAAACGTCAGCCAGTAGGCATTCTTCCCACCGCGGACAGCAGGCCCCAGGTCCCGGAGATGAGGCGCGGACTCCCCCACCGAAGTAGGAGGATAGCGCAGCACGATCTGTCCATTTTCCATATTGATGGAAGCCAGTCCGATTTCTTCCGCGTACAACTTGATGCGCATCTGGTAGAGCAGGTTCTGAACCATTTCCGGGAGAGTTCCAAAACGGTCGTTGAATTCAGAGACAATTGCGTCGATCTCGCTTTCGTCGCGCAAATCGGCAATGCGACGATACAAGCGTAAACGCAAATCCTGATCGGGGATGTAATCGGCAGGAATGCCCACCGCCAGCGGTAAATCTACATTGACCGGCATGGCCAACGGCAGGTTGAGTGCATCAAACGGCGAAGTTGAAGCCGGCAGGTTTGCCCCGGCTACCGCACGGATGCGACGAACCGAATCGGCCAGCAAGCGTGTGTACAGGTGGAAACCAACCGCAGCGATATAGCCGTGCTGGCGCGTTCCAAGCAGGTCGCCCGCGCCACGGATCTCGAGGTCGCGCATGGCAATCGAATACCCGGCGCCAAGCTGCGTATTCTCCGCGATGACTTCCAGACGCTGCTGGCCCTCGATGGTTGGTGGCAGTTTGCGGTGGCGGAAGAAATAGGCGTACGCACGCATCGCGCCGCGACCGACCCGCCCGCGCAACTGGTAAAGCTGCGCCAGCCCAAACGTATCGGCGCGGTCAACGATCAAGGTGTTGGCGTTAGGGATATCGAGGCCGGATTCAATAATGGAGGTCGAAAGCAGAATATCAATCTCACCAGCTGTGAACTGGCGCATCACGCCTGCAAGCTGCTGCTCCGGCATCTGACCATGCCCGACGCCCACGCGCGCTTCTGGGACCAGGTTCTCCAGATGAGCGCGCATGGCATCAATGGTATACACGCGGTTGTGGACAAAGAAAATCTGCCCGCCGCGTTCCAATTCGCGCAAGATGGCCTGTCGCACCAGTTTGGACGAATACGGCCCCACATGCGTGATGACTGGCAGACGCTCTTCGGGCGGCGTGTTCAAATTCGAGATGTCACGCACGCCGGTCAAAGCCATGTAGAGCGTGCGCGGGATGGGCGTCGCGGTCAGCGTCAACACATCTACTTCGGTGCGCAGTTTCTTGAGATGTTCCTTATGCGTCACGCCGAAGCGCTGCTCTTCGTCAATAATGACCAGGCCCAGATCCTTGAACTGCACATCCGACGAAATCAGACGGTGCGTGCCGATGACAATGTCCACTTCGCCAAATGCCAGCCCTAACAAAATCTCAGACTGTTCACGAGGCGTACGGAAACGGGAGAGCATCTCCACTTTGACCGGGAAGGCAGCCAGCCGCTGGCAGAAGGTTTCATAGTGCTGCTGCGCCAGCACAGTGGTCGGCACCAGCATCGCAACCTGTTTGCCGTCCATGACAGCCTTGAAGGCCGCCCGCAAGGCTACTTCAGTCTTGCCATAGCCCACATCGCCGCACAGCAGACGATCCATCGGGCGGACGCGCTCCATATCGCGTTTGATATCCTCAATCGCCCTGGCCTGGTCTTCGGTCTCTACATACGGGAACGAATCTTCCAATTCTTTCTGCCAGGCCGTATCTTCAGGAAAGGTATGTCCCTCAACGATTTGTCGGCGGGCATACAAATCAAGCAACTCTTCGGCTACTTTTTGAACGGCCTCTTTGACACGACTTTTAAACTCATGCCAACTCTGGCTGCCGAGCGTGTCAAACGCAGGAGTCCCGCCATCGGGACCGACGTATCGAGTCAGACGATCGGCCTGGTGCACGGGAACATACAGCACAGCCCCGTCCTGGTATTCCACCGCCAAAAACTCGCGTTCATGGCCTTCCAACTGCCTTTGCACGAGACCGTTAAAACGGCCAATCCCGTGGTCGATGTGGACAACGTAATCACCATCGAGCAAATCGGCATACAGGGATTCCGGTGCTTCGGCTACCTGGCGCTGACGCAGGCGTGGCTGCGGACGTTCCCAGCCGAAGACTTCGGAGTCAGTTATCAGGTGAGTAGTGAGTAAGGAGCGGTTGTCGGTCAGGACAAACCCATCGGAAAGGCTTGCTTCGATAAAATCAGGATTACCCTCTGTTTCCTGTTCGCGACTTTCTTTCCACAACTCCTGCAAACGCGGAGATTGGCGGGAAACAATCACGACCTGTTCATCTTTGTCCACCAATCCGCCCAGATACTCTATGAACGGTTTGAGGCGTCCACCAAAACGTTCGTCATGACTGAAACATGCAGCCAATTCACTGACAGCCGCTTCCTGACTGGTCACCGCTGTTGAGTGCCCCAATTCCAGCCAGGTACGGGTCTGGATCGTATCTTCAAGTTCGGACCAGGTTAGATAAGGAATGGGGAAATCATCTGGGAGGATGCCCTCAGTGATGCTTTCCTGTCGGAGCTTTACGGCCTGCTCTTCCACTTCATTGACCACCGCCGCGACCATGGAAACATCGTCGATCAAAATAAGTGTTTTTTGCGGCAGATAATCCAGGAGCGTAGCAGATGCGCTATGGAGAAGCGGGATATGGAATTCAGATAATTGGTCCGGTTGTTCTGAGTAGTCTGACAAGTCTGACAGGTCAGTTTGCAAGAACTCGCGCGCGGGCGTGATGAGCAAAGCATCCAGCTTTTCAACCGTGCGCTGCGAGGCTGGGTCGAAGCGGCGAATGGTATCGATCTCGTCGCCGAAGAAATCCAGGCGCACGGGATACGGCTCTGTAGGCGGCCAGACATCCAGGAGCCCACCACGATGGGAGAACTGCCCGGGCTCGAGCACCGTGTCCACGCGCTGGTAGCCGATCTCCGCCCAGGAACGCAGTAACGGCTCCGGCTGGACGGTCTGTCCGACAGAGAGACGCTTGCAGGCCTTGAGATAGTCACGGCGCGGCAAAGTGCGCGTCATCAACGAACGCGCGGAGGCCACAATGATAGGCGGTTTTTCAGGTTTCTCTGCAAACGGTAAATGATAGCGCGCCAGCCCGGTCAGTGCCTGTAAGCGTTCGCGACGGGTAGCGGTTCCCCAGGCAGCCTGCTCATAGAACAACGGGTTTGGTTCGGCAAAATGGAAGCGCGGGGCATCCTCTGCCCAGAAGCCCAGTTCATCGAACAGGCTCAAGGCATGGTCCGCGCGATCAGTGACCAGCAAAACAGCCCGTTCTAAATCGGCGTGTAAGGCTGCCAACAGGGGTAAACGCACAGCGCGTGGCAAGCCCAGGCCGGGAAGTGAAGCACCCTCTTGTAAAGACTTATGAAGTGCTTCATATTGAGGCAAGCCCTGTATGGTTTTGATTAGGGATTCCATGAGGTTCGAAGAAAAAACGCTTTCCGATTATTGAGTTTGTATATCGCCGTTGAATTTGTTCATGGCTGCATTCAACCCATCTGTAATAAAGGTCAGAATGGCATCGGCGGCGCGATCCAAAATCTCGGAGAGCAAAGTCAAATCCGCCTGGGCAAAGTCTTGCAGCACGTAAGCAGCCGGATCCATGCGACCAGGCGGCCTACCAATGCCTATACGCAGACGACGAAAATCTTTGGTGCCCAGGCGTTCAATCGTGGAGGCAACGCCCTTCTGACCGCCAGGCCCGCCGCCGGGACGGATGCGAATGGTGCCAAAGGGCAGGTCGAGGTCGTCGTGCACAACAATCATGTTTTCAAGCGGCACTTTGTAAAAGTGAGCCAGTCCCTGAATGGATTGGCCGGACAGGTTCATGTAAGTCTGTGGCTTGGCGAGGATGATCTTGTTGTCTTCATAGTTCACATTCCCGACTAACGCTTTGGCCTGCATGCGGCTCAGGCGCGCATTCAAGCGAACAGAAAGCCGGTCTATCAGCATGAATCCGACGTTGTGACGGTTATCTTTGTATTCACGGCCAGGGTTTCCAAGCCCAACGATGAGGTAAGTGTTTTCAGTCATATGGTTTCGAAATTTACTCGCGGCGAAGACGAAGAATAAGGCCAAACCCCAGAAATAACAGCAAGGCCAGGATTGCGCCTCGCCCTAGAGCGCCTGAAATGGAGGCATCCTGCAAACTGGCGGGGTTAGGGGGCAAAGGCGTGGGTGTTGGCAGGGACGGTGTAACGGTAGCAGCTGCGGGCGCGATCAGTTGCGCGGTGGGAGGCGCAAACTGCACAATCGCGGTAGCAGTCGGGGTAAATGTAGAGGTCGGCACAGCAGTGTAATTCCGCACACGCAGACCGGAGACAATCGTTTCCCGAACTGTGCCGTCCAACAAAAAGATGCGCAACCGCAGGGTATAGTCACCATCCGTTAGCGTGGTTGTATCCCAAGTTCCCAGTTCGCTTTCAAAAACAGGCAGCGAACTGGTAGTCAAGATGAACCAGGTCTGGGTCGGATCGTCGTTGTAGGCGAAAGATAACTCGTAAGATGAAAACCCCAGAACCGTAACGCTGCCAGAGACTACTACCATTCCCTGCACAATCTGTCCTTCGCTTGGGGATGAAATGTCCAATTGCGCCCCTTCCTGTGCCTGGACCGGATGAGGCAAGATGGCTATCAGCAAAAAAAGGACTAGGAGACGCTTCATGGCAATCGATAAGTCTATCATGAATGAGAACGAAAATCCATCTTCGTAGCCAAAATTCCCAGGATTTTCCCGCCTTATGAAACTGAAAGTTGACCCAGAATACTGGGAAATTCGATTTTATGGTAAACTCAAGCAGATTTTGAGCGAATCCGAGGAGAGCCCTTGCTATGACGAAATCCCGCGCTGAACTATTGGTAGAACGCTTGCAGCATATGCAAGCCGCCGCCCCTGACATTGAAGCCTCTGCTATCGTTTCGGTAGATGGATTGATTATGGCATCTGCCCTACAACAAGGCGTTGAAGAGGATCGTGTTTCTGCTATGTCGGCCGCCATGCTCAGCCTGGGCGAGCGGATTTCAACCGAACTGGGACGCGGCGGGCTGGAACAAGTCTATATCAAAGGCAACGCCGGTTCTATTATTTTAACTTCTGTTGGCGATGAGGCCGTATTGACCGCGTTGGCACGCCAGGAAGCAAAATTGGGGCTGATCTTTCTCGAAATGCGCCGGGCCGCAGAGGACCTGGTTAAACTTGTAGGATGAATCAGCGAAAAATCCTTCACCAAACACAAAACGCAACCCCCAACGGGGAGGGCTTAACCGCCCTCCCCGTTTCCCTTAATTTCCAAACGAGACCCTAAAGGTCTCCAGAGACCTTTAGGGTCTGAACAAGAGGTGCATTATGAATCCAAAATATATATTCTTTACCGGTGGTGTGGTCTCTTCGGTGGGCAAAGGTGTGACCGCCGCTGCACTGGGCTTGCTGCTAAAGGAACGCGGCTTCAAAGTAGCTGTGCAGAAGCTTGACCCCTATATCAATGTGGACCCCGGCACCATGAGTCCTTACCAGCACGGCGAAGTTTACGTACTGGACGACGGCGCAGAAACAGATCTGGATTTGGGTCACTACGAACGCTTCATCGACATTCGCCTGGGCCGCGTCAGTAATTTTACGACTGGACAGGTATACGCCGAGGTCATCCAGAAGGAACGGCATGGCGACTATCTGGGCGGCACCATTCAGGTGATTCCACACATCACAAACGAGATCAAGCGCAGGGTCGGGTTGGTAGCGAAAGAGACCGGGGCAGAAATCGTGCTGGTGGAAATCGGCGGTACGGTCGGTGACATCGAGTCGCAGCCCTTTATGGAATCCCTGCGGCAGTTGCGTAACGAGGTCGGGCGTGAGAACGTGTTCTTCATCCATGTCACCTGGCTGCCCTACATCGGAGCGACCGGCGAGATCAAGACCAAGCCCACACAGCATTCGGTAGCAGCCTTGCGTTCGATCGGTATCTCGCCCAATATGATCATCGCGCGCTGTGACCACCCCATCGAAGACGGCATTTGCGACAAGATTGCGCTGTTTTGCGACGTAGAGAAGGAAGCGGTTGTTCCGATGGTGACCACGGATGTACTATACGAGGTCCCGCTGCTGGTCGAAGAAGCCGGCGTGGCTGACTATGTGGTCAAAAGCCTGAACCTGAAGGCCACCCAAACGCCGGATTGGAATCCCTGGAGGAAACTGGTCAAGGACGTGCGCGCGCCAAAACCGACTATCAAGGTTGCGCTGGTCGGCAAGTACGTGGAATTACACGACGCCTACATGTCCGTGCGCGAGGCGCTCAAGCACGCTGCGCTGGCGCAGGGCGTGGAAGTGGAAATCGGCTGGGTACATTCCGCCGATTTGGAAAAGAACAAGGGCTGGGAAATCCTGCAAAGCGCAGATGCCATCCTGGTGCCCGGCGGCTTCGGCTCGCGCGGTATCGAAGGCAAGGTTATGGCAGCCCGTTATGCGCGCGAACAAAAAGTGCCTTATCTCGGCCTTTGCCTGGGAATGCAGGTCATGTGCATCGAGTTCGCCCGCAACGTACTCGACCACGAAGATGCGAACTCATCCGAATTTGACCGCGGGACAGAAGCGCCCGTCATCGACCTGATGCTGGAACAACGATCCATCACCGATATGGGCGGCACCATGCGCCTCGGACTGTACCCGTGCCTGCTCCAAAAAGGGACGAAGGCCGCCGAGGCCTATGGCGTTCCCAACGTGGACGAGCGGCATCGTCACCGCTTCGAGTTCAATAACAATTTCAAAGCCGAGTTCGAGAAAGCCGGGATGGCCTTCTCCGGCATGTCCCCCGATGGCAAGCTGGTTGAAATCGCCGAAATTGGCTGACCATCCTTACATGGTCGGCAGCCAATTCCATCCCGAATTTTTGTCGCGCCCCATGCGACCGCACCCGCTATTTGTGGGTCTGATCAAGGCCGCAAAGGAAAAATCAAAACTTGCATGATTGCAGTTCACAGTGAAAACATGGATACAATCCTTTCATTACCCTTTCGCCTTGAAATCCTGGCCCTGACACTGCTTGGCTGGCTCAGCATCTATTTCTTCGTCAACCGGCTACAGGTAGAACCACACAGCCGCCTGGATTTGGCCATGCCACTGGATGGGAGAATCCCCTTTGTACCCCAACTGGCTCTGATCTATTTTTCTACCTATATTTTCGTGATTCAACCGTTCATCCTCCTGTCAGAAGCCCGGCAATTTTATTGGATGCTGACGAGCTTCGGAGCCATCACGGTGATCGCCAGCCTGATCCATGCGATCGTACCCAGCAAGATCGAGCGCAACGAAATACTGGTTGCGGATGGCCTGTCGGGCAAGTTGATTAATCTGTTTCAGAAAACTTGCAAACCCTATGGGAATTTTCCAAGCATGCACGTCGCGCTTTCGGTGCCGGTGGTAGGGATAAACTTCATAGTAGCCGGTCCAATTGCGGGAAGCATCAGCCTCGTCTGGGCAATTCTGATTGCGCTATCCACGCTATACACCAAGCAACACTATATTCTGGACGTTTTGGCCGGCTTGATCGGTGGAGTGCTGATTTATTCGCTCACCTATTGGCTCATGATGGTGTAAGTAATCCGTGCGGCAAAAATGCTCAGCAAAAAGAAGTGACAATTTAAAGAACAGCACCTAACTCGGCACAGCCTAGTATCTTTCGATACTGGGCTGATTTGTATTTACCCGACAACCCACTTCATCCAACATAATTTTGACAATTTGTTTACACCCCTCATACATTGCGGAATTACAATGGTTAAGATAACTTTTTTGTATTGGAGGGTCCCATGAACCTCGATAAATATACCCAGAAATCCCAGGAAGCTATCCTGGCAGCCCAACGGCTGGCACAGGATTACAACCATCAAGCCATCGAACCGGCGCACCTGCTGCTGGCCTTGCTCCAGCAGGATCAGGGTGTTGTCCCTGCCATTGTGACCAAGGTCGCTGGCTCGCCTTTGGCTTTAAGCCAGGAACTGCAAAACGAGCTGGACAGCCGCCCGAAGATCAGCGGAGCGAATATGGACGTGAGCCTGTCGCGTCCCGCTGCCGATGCGCTCCAGGCGGCCGAACGCTACGCCAAAGGCATGCAGGACGATTACGTCTCGACCGAGCACATCCTGCTCGGGCTGACGGATTCACCCGAAGGCAAACGCCTGTCGCAATACGGACTGACCAAAGATGCGGTCCTTTCCGCGCTCAAAGCTGTGCGCGGCACCCAGCGGGTCACATCCGAAAATCCCGAGGGCACCTATCAATCGCTCGAGAAATACGGGCGTGATCTGACTGCATTGGCCCGCCAGGGCAAGCTCGACCCGGTCATTGGCCGTGACGAGGAAATCCGCCGCGTGGTGCAGATTTTGTCGCGGCGCACCAAGAACAACCCGGCCCTGATCGGCGAACCGGGCGTCGGCAAGACGGCCATCGCCGAGGGGCTGGCACAACGCATCATCAACGGAGACGTGCCCGAGGGTCTGAAAAAGAAACGCCTGGTCCAGTTGGATATGGGCGCACTGATCGCCGGGGCCAAGTTCCGGGGTGAGTTCGAGGAACGTCTCAAGGCCGTCCTGCAAGAAATCACCGATTCAGCGGGCGAAATCCTGCTGTTCGTGGACGAGATGCACACCGTGGTCGGCGCGGGCAAGGCCGAAGGCTCGATGGATGCCGGCAACATGCTCAAGCCCATGCTGGCGCGTGGCGAACTGCACCTGATCGGCGCCACCACGCTGGATGAGTATCGCAAATACATCGAGAAAGACCCGGCCCTGGAGCGCCGCTTCCAGCCGGTGCTGGTTGAAGAGCCGAGCGTGGAAGATACCATCAGCATCCTGCGCGGCCTGAAGGAACGCTACGAAGTCCATCACGGCGTGCGGATTACTGACCCGGCTGTGATTGCCGCGGCGACGCTCTCCAACCGCTACATCGTGGACCGGCACCTGCCCGACAAGGCTATCGACCTGATCGACGAAGCCGCCGCCCGCCTGCGCACCGAGATCGACTCCAAGCCGCAAGCATTGGATGAAGTCGACCGTCCGATCATGCAGTTGGAAATCGAGCGCGAAGCGCTGAAAAAGGAAAAGGATAAGGCCTCCAAAGAGCGCCTGGCCCGCCTGGAAAAAGAACTGGCGGATTTGAAAGAACGCTCCAAAGAACTGCACACTCGCTGGGAAACCGAGAAATCGGCCATTCAGGGGCTGCAGGCCACCAAGGAGCAGATCGAGCAGACTCGCACCGAGATCGAACGCGCCGAACGCGCCAACGACCTGGAAAAGGTTGCCCGCCTGCGTTACGGTACGCTGCGCGAACTGGAAGCCAAGCTGGCCGAAGGCGAGAAGCGCATCAAGCAATTGCAGGGCGATGACGCCCTGCTCAAGGAAGAAGTGGATGCCGAAGAGATCGCCTCCATCGTCGCCCGCTGGACGGGCATCCCCGTATCGCGGCTGCTCGAAGGCGAAACCGAAAAGCTGATCCACATGGAAGAACGCCTGCATCAGCGCGTGGTCGGCCAGGATGAGGCCGTCACGGTGGTCTCCAACGCCGTGCGGCGCGCCCGCGCCGGTCTGCAAGACCCCGACCGGCCGCTGGGATCGTTCATCTTCCTCGGCCCGACCGGCGTCGGCAAGACCGAACTGGCCCGTTCGCTGGCGCACTTCCTGTTCGACGATGAGCGCGCCATGATCCGCATCGACATGAGCGAGTATCAGGAGAAGCACACCGTCAGCCGCCTGATCGGCGCCCCGCCCGGATACGTCGGCTACGACGAAGGCGGCCAACTGACCGAAGCCGTCCGCCGCCGCCCGTACAGCGTGGTGCTGTTCGACGAGATCGAGAAGGCCCATCCCGAAGTCTTCAACGTGCTGCTGCAACTGCTGGATGACGGCCGCCTGACCGACGGTCAGGGCCGCACGGTGGACTTCCGCAACACGGTCGTGATCATGACCTCCAACCTGGGCAACCAGCTCTGGGAAGGCGGCACATACGGTCACACGGGACGAGATCGTGCGCGTGTTGCAAGGGCATTTCCGCCCCGAATTCCTGAACCGCATCGACGAGATCGTGGTCTTCCACCCGCTGCGCAAGGAACACCTGGCCGGCATCATCGACATCCAATTACGGCGCGTCAGCAAGCTGCTGGCCGACAAGGGCTTCCATCTCGAAGTGACCGAGGCCGCCCGCGAATACCTGGCGGATGTCGGCTACGACCCGGACTTCGGCGCCCGCCCGCTCAAACGGACGATCCAGCGCGAACTGCAAGACCCGCTGGCGCTCAAGATCCTGTCCGGCGAGTTCCACGAAGGCGAGACCATCAAGGTCGATCGCGGCGAGGAAGGGCTGACTTTCACGGCTGATGTACCAGTGATAGAAGGCGAAGTAGTAGCTTAGAAGCAACTTTGGCTCTGTTTGAACCAATAGCCTCACGGACTACAAAAATGCAGCCCGTGAGGCTTGTTATTTGCAAATTCGCACTTACCCTATCTAATTTCTACCTGCGAATCGGAGATGGATTCATCCAGATACGGGAACGCAAACCACACCAGCCCCAATCCGGCCAATAATCCAGTGATGATGCGCATCCACGAGTTGAATGAACCCAACGCATCACCAGCGTAGAAATTGGGAGCAAAGGCAAAATGGGTCAGGTTGGCCAGCCACAGATTGGTGAAGCGAAAACCCTGACCGATCCCGGACAGGTCGCTGAGGACATGCGTTCCACCATCGAGAGCTATCGGGAGCAGGAATAAAACCAGCCCCCACCAAGGCAGGCCCTTAATCCGGCGGCGAAGCGGATACCAAAGCAGCGCAAACAGCCAGGTCCCGCCATAGAATGAGATCATGCGATCAGACCAGGCCACCTTCCAGCCCATCGCAGCCGTGCCGGTGAACTTGCGCAGCAACAGCGGATTGGAGGTATCCATCCAGGCTGCCTGGATGGTAGATAAGGAGTAAGTCACTTTGGGGCCAAACAGAAAGTACGAGCGCTCCGGCAACTGGTGACAGAAGAACGAGTAAACAAAGTAAACTGCATTTGCCGGGCCACTCCAGCCCAGGTGCATGAAAATCGGAGCCAGGAACGGCGCCCAGATCCACAGGCCGTAAAAGATCGCAAACAGGAAAAACCAGTTCTTGGCTAACCGTTCTGCCAACGAGACTGGCTCATGTTGCAAGCTAGATAAGCTGGTCATATTCATCCAATGTGATTAGAAGTAAGGGTACCAACACCGACGGTGCGACTTGGGTGGTGGTCAAGATGGGGGTGGCTACAGCTTGCCAGGACTCTTCCCTGACCAGCGCCCAATTCAGCCCAGGTACTGAATTAGACCTCCTGCAAAAGTCATAGATGTGCCATAATAGGCACATGAGATACGAAACAGCTCAAAACCTCAAAGATGAATATTTTAGAGGTTTATTTACTCATTTCTCTCTGTTGTAACGATCAATTATCAAAACACATCTTCTACAGAGTTCAAAATCACTATTTCGTAATTGCACATCGATTGTACAAATGTGGTTTACCAACCATTTTTCCAATGCATCCGTCAGTTCAATTACTTCTACCGATGTTGCAGCTTCGTTCTTCACCCAGGCGCGGATTTCTGCCAGCTTTCTGCGAAATTCGTCATGCGCTGCCCGATTCGGTTCTAGAACCGAGGAATTAAGTCGAGCCATGGTCGCTTCTTCTTCAACAAAATAAGTCTCGGAATATTGGGTTAGAAAATCAAGGGTATTTTGAATCATCTCTTCCCCTGTGTGATTGACCACAGCATCATCAAACTCGTTAATTCGGCGAATCCATTCTTTGTGTTGCACATCAATTTCCGGAAAACCAGTTGCCATCTATTCATTGTTCCATTCGATTGCCATTCTATCACCTCGGTTGTTTGATAACAATTAATTTCCGATGGGGCGAAAATCTTCCCCGAATTATCTATTTCGGATGAATTACCCTTTCAAAATTCACTTGCTGTTCGCGTTCACTCGACGACTTTCTCTTTGAAAAACGATCGATAGGCCATATCGTCCTCAAGAATGTGGTGAGTCAACCAATCGACAAGATACGTCAGCAAGTCTTCCGGAATCTGATCAACCCCAAGGTTTGTGGCGGTTGAGAATCCGACGATTTTTTTGCGAAAATTACGATGCTGAATTTTTTGCTTTTTCAAACCGGGATAGCCATACATCTCCATCAGCTTTTCTTCGGTTTTAAAGTGCATCTGGGCATAGCGAGTCATTTCCATGAGAACTTCGGAGATCATTTCAGGGTGTACGCTTATCGTTCCCTGTGTTGAGATCAGGCAATTCAGCAACTGGAGCAATTGTTGATGCTGTTGATCCAACTCTCTCACGCCAACACTGAACTTTTCAGACCATATTACTGTCTCCATTTGCTTTCTTCTTTTCGATTGGCCTTTAAGCAGACCCGGCTCAAGACCTAATCTTTACAACCTGAGGATCAAAATGGGTACCCGCCAGAGAGCGGATATGGTCAAGCACCTTTTCTTCGGGCCAGGCTTTCCGATAGGGTCGGTCGGAGGTCAAGGCGTCGTAAACATCCACCAAGGCGAAGATGCGCGCGGCCAGAGGGATTGCCTCTCCTTTCAGGCCACGCGGATAACCTGACCCATCCCATTTCTCGTGATGGCAATAAGGGATATCCACTGCAGTTTGCAGGAAATGGATGGGAGAAAGCAATTCAAAAGCAAAAGTAGTATGCTTTCTCATGACGATCCATTCTTCATCAGTCAATGGCCCGGGCTTGAGCAGAATTCCATCCGGGACGCCCATTTTACCAATATCGTGCAACAATGCACCCCGGCGGACATGCACCAGCTCCTCTTCGGACAGGCCAAATAGACGCCCCAGCCTGGTCGTCAGCTCTGTCACACGCTGTGTATGACCTTCGGTTTCGTTATCGCGCAAATCCAGCGCCCGCGACCAACCCTGGATGGTGGCATCATACGCTTGGGTAAGCTCGGCATTGGAATGCTGCAGATCATTGAACAAGGAAGAATTGTCGATTGCGATGGCGGCCTGGTTGGCAAGCGCATGCAGAAATTTCAACCATTCTTCATTCGGTTCGAGTTCGGTACGATGGAAGAGTTCCAGCACGCCTTTGACTTGTTCCTTCACGATAAGGGGCACGGCGTAATAACTGATAAAAGGTTCTTTTGCCAGGGCTTTTGTAAGACGAGGATGAATATTGTGTGCAGCTCAGATTCGGAACATGAATTGTCCGCCGTTCGAATACGGCACGACCGGCGTAGCCTTCTCCAAGCTGCAATGGTTTTACATTTTCGAAAGCTGAGGTTTGAAAACCGCGACTGGACACAAATTCAAGCTCCTGCGAAGTCGGGTTGAACAGCCAGACATCGGCTGCGTCCACGTTTAATAGCTCCAGTGCTTGCAGAGAGAAGAACCTCCAGGCTGAAGTGGATGTCAGAGCTGGAAATAATTGCCAGATCAATCTCGCTCAAGGCAACTAGCTGCCGTAAGTGAAGTTCGGTTTGTTCACGCAGCAGCATGCGCCGGATGGCGATTGCTGCTGAATCCCCGATAGTTTGAGCCAGGCGCATCTTTTGCGGCGTAAACGGCTCGCGCCCTTCATTCCGCGCTTCACCCAGCATGAGCAGGCCGATTGTATTTTCTGACTTCGAGGAGGAATCACTGATGAGGAGGGGTATCAGACAGAGAGATTGGGCAAAATCCAAGAGGAGCACTTTTTTTTCTTCGCTGCTGATCCCCGGGTCACTGGCCCGTATGATCATTGGCTCCTTCTGTTCCAGAATGTGTTGAGCGTACGGTAAGGTAGTGACCTGATATCGTTCACCGATCCTGAGGTTATGATCGAGCGGCCGGATGGGATATGCGGCTCGCATGATGAATTTTTCGTTTTCCAGAAGGGCAATTCTAGCAAAAGTTGTGTGAATACTCTCAACTGTATGGCGATTTACAAGGTCGAGGACATCCTCCAGGTTACCTGCTTCCGCCAGGGAATGGGAAAGTTCAAACAGCATCGAGAGCTCATCGTTGCTGATTTTAATTTCTTCTTCGGCCTGTTTGCTCTTGGTAATATCCTCATATGTGCCGAGAAGCCCAATTATCTGCCCAAAAGCATTACGCAATGGAACTTTACTGGTGCGCAGCCATAACTGACTGCCATCAGATTTGGTCTGCAGCTCTTCGTAGCCCAGTTTGGACTGGCCAAACTCCATGACAGAATAATCGTCGACGCGATAGAGTTCAGCTTGTTCTCTCCAGGTCATTTGAAAATCATCTTTGCCAACCAGTTCATCTGACAATTGCAACCCCGCATCTTGAGCAAATGGAAGGTTGCCTCCAAGATATTTGGAATCGGTGCCTTTCCAAAAGACGCGCACCGGGATGGTATTCAGCACTGTCTTGAGCATCTGCTGGCTATCGCGCAGGGCTTCCTCTGCCTGTTTGCCTTCAGTGATATCGCGCCCATACAGGTTTACGTACCCTGACCCGGTAACGGGAGCGACGAACATCGAGTAAACCTTCCTGTCAATCTCGATATCAATGGTTTTGTTTTCCCCACTGGCGAGCACCTGCGCTGCCAGGTCACACCAGAACCGGGGAGCAGAACCACCCATTGAGCAACCCCACATATCCAGGACAGCAGCACTGGCTGGATTGGCTTGCATCACAGTGCCGTCCTGGCTCAAGCGCAGCACAGGGTTTGGATTCTCGAAGGGATATTTTGCCAGACTGGCAATATCCTGTGTATCCTGCTTGCGTTCGGTGACGACGGATCCCACAAGCAAGCCGATAATACAAATGATGATCATCAACAGTTCAAGTTCAACCAGCCGTGCCGGGTCAAATTGAAACACTACCATTGCCAGGATCACTCCGAAATTCAAGAACAGGATCGACGTACTTACTCCCATCAAACCGCGCTGCAGAGCGATCCATATGATCGGCAGGAAAATAAGATAAATAGGACGATAATCAACCGGAAGATGCACACCAAAGATCCAATAGAGAACTAAGAGGAGGCTGGCTGCCTGCCCGATGACAGAGAGTGGTGTAAACGGAAACGGCTGGCGGATGGGGGATTTCGGCTTGTTGGCCTTCTAAAAATCGTTTCAACCCCGGCATAATATAGATCAACACAAAGGGCGCGATGGTCAAGACGCCGACTGCTTCACCGATCCACCAGCGGAAAATCGATTGCAGGATTTCACTGGCTGGGATTCCACTACTCGGAGCGGTGGTCGAAACGGTTAGTACAGAAAGCAGGGCTGAAACAAAAACAGCTGTAAGCACCAACCAGGTCACATCCCGTAATTTTCTCAATTGCCAGTCCAAGTGAATTAATTTACGCAGGAACAGGATGACAAGAGCATAGATCGAGGTCATGATCAATGACCACAAAAAAAGCACATAGGGGGGGGGATGGTAAGCGATAAATGAATAAACTGCTGAAAAATATTGCGATCACCACTGCCGGCGTATATCTCAAGCCGAACACCAACAGCAGCGCGTAAGTAAGCCCGACAGGTGGATACCAGGATACGATCCCCGGGAATCCTTCAAAATTCTTGGTTAATATATCTAGGAGTAGGAAAGAGATGAGATAAGCAAGGGCAATCAGAAAGGAACGCATTATCTGATGTTGATCGCGCTTCATTACAGATGCCCCTGTCTGATCAGTAAATTTAATTTTCAAGACCCAACCCTATCACTAATGTTCTGCGTTTTTTGTTTCATCCTGATACTCGATTATGGGAAGATATCTCGACAATTAATCTTATAACAAATACTCCCCTGACGCATCCACCGTTCGGGGAGTATTGTTCTCCACCACTTGGGGGAGAAATCAAGCTTCATTAGTTGGTTCCCGTTCTGCAACACCATATTTGATTGCTGGCCTACCACCGCGAACCGAAGCGGGCAGGATATTGTGTCTTCTCAGTGTATTTCGGATCATTGAGCAGGATATCTTGAAGCCCAATTTGAGTAACTCCCCCCTCGATCTTGCTGTATCCCCAGCGTGGGTTCTCTTTTGCCAAGCGCAAGATCAGGTTTTCAAGTTCCTGATCAATGAACGGTCGGCCACCTTTGTTCTTGTGTTGGTATGCCCACTTCATTTGGACGAGTTCTCGATGCCAGCGAAAAATGGTCTCCGGTTGAAAGATCTGGATGATGTTACGCAACCTTGATATCGTTTGCCCACCTATATGTTTCAATCTGACCGTAAGAACGCTCAGGATCACCCTGTCAACACGCTCAGGTCTGACAATCTGGTTGTGCTTCCGTTGAAGGATGTTCAATTGTTGACGCAAAATGAGGATCTCAAGGTCTTTTTCCCGGTCGGAACGAAAATTGAGACGAAACAATGTCAGAAAGATCGTGAAAATATTTGCCAGAATGTGCCACCCCATTGATTACTCCACTGTTTTCAGGATGGTCACATTCTAATTGATCGAGGAAATCCTTGGTTTTCATGGCAAGATATTTGGGATGAGGTTTTTGTACCCTACGCGCTGTTCATTGAGCCACGCAGTCCCTGGGAGAATGGTTATGTTGAATCGTTCAACGGGAAGATGGGAGATGAGTTGTTGGCAGGAGAAATATTCTATTCGCTGAAGGAGGCGCAAGTATTGATCGAGATGTGGAGAAAGCAGTACAATACCATCAGACCACACAGTGCGCTGGGATATCGCCCCCCAACCCCAGCAGCTATCTTTGTCCAATCTGCTCAGATCCAACCGGTTGCACTAACGTAGCAAGTGGTACAAAGACTGGGGGCAGGTCAAGAGATTGTTGATAAACTTGCCATTGCTCTTTTCTGGCATAAGTGGTTATATCCTATTTATGGCGGGTTTATTTTTATATCTCATAGCCAATCCATAGAACCATCTGTGCATCATTTTCTAGGGCAAATAGGAGAGAAAAATGCGTTTTAGTCTAACCGATATCCAGACCCTGCGTGAGGCCCCTTCCAACGCGCGGACCGAGGGATTCGCCTGGCTTGTACGCGCCAGCTACCTGACACGCGAGAGCCAGGTCACGACGCTAGGACGGCGGGTGATCTCCCGCCTGCAGGATCGCTTCGAAGCAGAACAAAAACCATCTGATCTCTTTCGCCATCTTGAGCTTCCGGTCATTGAAACGGAACAGGGACAAATCTTCTTCCCAATTTCTACGGGTAAGGTCAAAGTGTTGCAATGTTCCTCCTGCGGATATGCTGCCCGTAAGGATTTGGCGCGTTTCAAAAAAGAAAGGCCACCCCAGGAAGATAGCCTGCCAACTGAAAAAGTTCTCACGCCCGATTGCCACACAATCGAGTTGCTGGCCGACTTTCTCAAAATTCCCACCAAGAAGACTGCCAAAGCCATCCTGCTGACGCGAGCCTCGGACGGCAAACTGATCTTTGTGGTAGTACGCGGCGATATGCAACTCAGCGAAGCTAAGCTGAGAGAACAGGTCGGGGACTTCCGGGTTGCTACCTTTGAAGAAATAACTGCCACCGGTGCGGCAGCTGGCTTTGCTTCCCCGATTGGGCTGAAGAATACTTTGATCGTAGTCGACGATCTCATCCCCGCCTCCCCCAATCTGGTGGCCGGCGCGAACGAAGACGGCTATCACTTACTGAACGTCAACTACGGCCGGGACTATACGGCCGAGATCGTTGCGGATCTGGTCGAAGCCGACGCGGGCGAGGCATGCCCCAACTGCGACGGGAAACTCGAACTCTTCAAAGCTGACCTGATCGCAGAAGCAGACGATGGGAAACTGAATCTGCATTCCACCGAGCTGCTCCAGGCTTTAGCCGAAACCCACCACGACGATAATGGCCTGACCTTTCCTGCCGTGGCCGCGCCATTTGCTATCTATCTGATTGTCATTCCCGGCAAAGAACTGGATACGAATTCCGTTGCAGATGAGCTGTATGAAAAACTACAGAACGAAAGGCTATCTGTACTTTATGACGATCGCGATGCACGCATTGGAGTTAAATTCAACGACGCCGACCTGATCGGCGCTCCCATGCGCATCACCGTCGGTGAGCGCGGTTTGCAAGCGGGCAACGTTGAAGTCAAGCCCCGCGCTGCCGATGATAAAGAGTTGGTCAGCCTGGATGAGGTCGTGAACTATATGCTTGAGAAGCTTGGAGATAAAAGATGAGCCACCCATCGGATATGATGTAAACGAAGATAATTTGGCTCTCTAAGAATTTTCCTCGCTGAACGGAGGGCTGAATGCCAATGAGACCCGAAGTCGAAGCGCAAAAATATCAAAAAACTACCCTTCGACATCGCTATTACCCCTTTGGGGCACAGGCGCTCAGCTCAGGGAGGAAGTAATCTTTATCCAGACGACAGAATCTAATTTTTAGGAGGTATGATGAGTTCAAACAGAAGACGAAGGCGGGAAAACCCGCGAGAACGCAGATTAGCGCGGGCGGCAAAAATCAGCAAGATGTCCCAACCGGTTCACAACATCCCAATCTATGAAATACTTAAGGAAGAAGGCGTCGAATTGATCCATGAGAAATCGATGGAAATCCTGTCTGAAGTCGGCATAGATTTCTATCTCGAAGAAGCTCGCCAGATTCTCAAAGATCACGGCGTTGAGATGAAAGGGGATACAGCATTTTTCGAACCGGGACTGATCGAAGAATATGTCGCCAAAGCCCCCGAACATTTCACGCAACTCGCTCGCAACCCGGACAACAACCTGCTCGTCGGAAACGACCGCATGATCTTCGCCCCGGTCTATGGTCCGCCCTACGTCCAGGACCTGGAACGCGGACGCCGGGAGGCCACGCTGGAAGACTTCCAGAACTTCGTCAAGCTGGCATATCTCAGTCCCTACATTCACCACTCCGGCGGGACGGTGGTCGAGCCGACGGATGCCCCCGACCAGACCCGTCACCTGGATATGCTGCTCAGCCATATCAAGTACAGCGATAAGGCCTTCATGGGATCGGTGATGTCACGGCAAAACGCCGAAGATAGCGTCAAAATGGTGGAGATCATCTTCGGCGCGGAGGCCATCCGCGAGAATCCAGCCCTGATCTCGCTGATCAATATCAGCAGCCCGCGCCGCCTGGACGACCGCATGTTAGAAGCGCTGACCGTTTACGCCAAGGCGCGCCAGGCCGTCATCATCACACCTTTCATCTTATCCGGTGCGATGGCGCCCGTTTCGGTGGCCGGGACGTTGATCCAGCAAAATGCCGAAGCCTTGGCCGGGATCGCCTACGCGCAGATGGTCCAACCCGGCACGCCTGTCGTGTATGGTTCCTTCATGACCAACGTGGACCTGAAGAGCGGCGCGCCTATGTTCGGCACCCCGGAAAGCCAGCTGGCGCTCTTTGCCAGCGCCCAAATGGCCAGACGTTACAAACTGCCCTTCCGCAGCGGCGGGATGTTCGCCAGTTCCAAGATCCCCGATGCCCAGGCTGCCTATGAATTGATCATGACCATGCTGCCCGCCGTGCAGGCGCGGGTCAATTTTGTCTTGCACGCCGCCGGCTGGCTCGAGAACGGCCTGGCTGCCGGGTATGAGAAATTCGTCATGGATTGCGAGCTACTGGGCATGTTCCATACATTGATGAAAGGCATCGATCTCTCCGATGATGCCCTAGCCCTGGAATCCCTGCGCGACGTGGCCCCTGGTGGACATCACCTGGGTACCGAGCACACCCTCAGTCACTTCGAGACTGCCTTCTTCAAATCCAAATTGTTTAATTATGATGATGCTGAAAAATGGATGATCGACGGCGGAAAAACCGCCGACCAGGTCGCGGCCGAAAAAGTGAAAGAGCTGTTGGCAGAATACCAAGCCCCAGAAATCGATCCCGGCGTCGAAGAAGCGCTGGATGAATTCGTCACGAAACGCAAAGCTGAGATCAACGCATAATCGCCACAAAGAGCACCCCGGCCCGACCGGTAACGCCGGGGCGGACTGAGCCCACAGAGAAAAAATTAAAACAAAACTCCGTGATCTCTGTGTGCTCTGTGGTTAAATCATTGAAATCACCACAAATTAGACAAGATTCGTTATAATACCCTTTTTCAGCCAAGAAGGAGGCGGGCATCATGAGTGAACGCAGGACGCCGCTATACGAGATCCATTTGCGGACAGCGTCGAAGATGGTCAAAGGGGGCGGGGATTATATGTTCCCCCTCAGCTACACCTCTCCATTAGAAGAACACATCAATACCAGGACCAACGTCGGCATGCAGGACCTTTCCACCATGGGCGAGGTAGACATCAAAGGCCCGGGAGCCGAGCGCCTGATCAACCGCCTGCTGGTTAACGAGATCCGCGACATGCATCCAGGTCAAGTACGTTATTCGAGCATGTGTAATGAAGAGGGCGGCATTATGGATGACATCACCGTCTATAAGTTCGGTGATGAACACTTCATGATCGTGACCAGTTCCGGCCCGCGACTGAAATCTGCGGAATGGATTTCCGAACATGCTTCCGGGATGAGCGCCTACGTCACCGACCAGAGCGGGTCCATCGCCCTGATCTCCGTGCAGGGGCCGCGTTCGCGCGATTTCCTGCTCAACATCACCACAAGAAGCCGACCTGGAAAACCAGAAATTTTTCTGGTTCAGTCGCGGCCTCATCAACGATACCCGCGTGCTGATTTCCCGCAGCGGTTACACCGGCGAACTTGGCTACGAGCTTTATATCCCGGCCGAGGAAGCCGCCGTGATGTGGGAATACCTGCTGCAGAGCGGAGCCGAGTACGGGATTCAGCCTTACGGCGTGGCCGCCATGCAGAGCCTGCGCATCGAAAAAGCCCTCCCTCTCTACGGCCCGGACATCGATGAAACCCGCAATCCCTTCCAACTCGGCCTGAACCGCTGGATCCGCTTCGACAAACGCCAGTTCATCGGGCGGGAGGCGCTGCTGCAAATCCAGGATATGGGCCTGGACGAGCGCTGGACTGGGTTGGAGTTAGATAGCAAAGTGCCCGCCAAGACCGGGGAGCGCATCTTCAGCATCGCCGATATCAGTACCATCCGCGAAAAGATGTTTACCGGCAGCGAGGCCGGTGACGAGTTCGACATCGAAACGGCTGGCGAATTGGTTGGGGAAGTGTCTTCCAGCGCAGTAGGCCATAGTGTTGAGAAAACGCTGGCGTTGGGTTTTGTGCGCGTTACGCATACTTATCCTGGCGCGCAGTTGCTAGTGGAAGTCAATGGACGCCCTACCCTGGCGAAAGTTGTCAACACGCCCTTCTTTGATCCACAAGGTGTCCGCCTGCGGGCGCGTGGTCCGCGCAAGATCAGCGCTTCTAAGCATGTCGATGGTCGAGTAGGCGGTGCTTTTCCGCCGTACACCTGCACCGAACGCAGGTACGGTGTCGAGATCAAATGGGCAAAAGTTTCATATAGCTTGGTGGTCTCGATCTCCGCTTCGTACCCTTTCGGGCACAAGCGGTACTCGACCACCGATATTGGAGAAAATCAAATGCAAATGAGTGGATACTCCAAACGATTTCAACACCATCGTGATCGGCGTGGGTGGCATGGGCAGCGCCGTCTGTTACGAGCTGGCCAAACGCGGCAAACGCGTGCTGGGCATCGAGCAATTCGACATCCCCAACGACATGGGCTCGTCGCATGGCTATACGCGCATCATCCGGCTGGCCTATTACGAACACCCCTCCTACGTGATGCTGCTGCGCCGAGCCTATGAACTCTGGGCACAGATCGAAGCCCGTACGGGAAAACAAGTCTACGTTAAGACTGGCTCCATCGACGCCGGTCCGGCCGACAGTTGGGTCTTCAAAGGCTCACTGCAATCCTGCGTGGAACATGACCTGGATCACGACGTACTAAGCGGGATGGAGATCAACGCGCGCTTTCCCGGCTACAACCTGCCCCACGATCTCATGGGCATTTTCCAGCCTGATGGCGGGTTCATCCTGCCCGAACAGGCCACAGTCGCCTTCGTGCAGGCGGCGCATGCCCTGGGCGCTGAAATTCATGGCCGGGAAGTCAGTGCTCGAATGGCAACCGCTCTCCAATGGAGAAGGCGTACGCGTGCTCACCGACCGAGCGGAATACGAAGCCGATTTGCTGGTGATCACCGGGGGCGCCTGGAATTCTCACTTGCTACCCTTCTTGCGCGGATACGCCATCCCCGAGCGGCAGGTGCTGGCCTGGCTGCAGCCCGAACGTCCGGAACTCTTTACGCCGGAACGCTTCCCAGTCTTCAACCTGCTGGTGCCGGAAGGTCGGTATTACGGCTTCCCGGTGCATACCATACCCGGCTTCAAATTCGGCAAATACCACCACTTCGAGGAAGTTGTCCAGCCGGACAGCTACGACCGGGAGCCTGACCTCGAAGACGAGGAAATGCTGCGCGATTTCGCAGCCCGTTACTTCCCAGAGGGCGCTGGGCCGACCATGACGCTCAAGGCCTGTATGTTCACCAATTCACCGGATAAACATTTCATCATCGATCTGCACCCGGAATACCCGCAGGTCAGTTTTGCGGGTGGGTTCAGCGGGCACGGTTATAAGTTCGCCAGCGTGATCGGCGAGGTGACTGGCCGACCTGGCCGAACGGCGCGAATTGCGTCATAACATAACATTGTTTAATGTAGCTCGGCTGACCGGTAAGGTCAGTGAGTTGTATAAAGATATGCCCGGAATGCGGGTCAGTGCCAGACCGGTGCGTCAGGCGACCCCCAGGTTGCGTCCAATTGCCCATCGAAACAGGAGCAGGCTTGGGACGAGAACGAGGCGGGATATTCCATCGCGCAGAATCCCGCTCGCACACGGAATCCAGCGAGACTACTATTACGAGACAAATGATCCCCGCTATTGGGAAGAAGAAGATGTAAAACCGTTCTGGTAAGGGAGAAAGTATGCGAAAGCAAGCGAATGTAGTCATTATCGGTGCTGGGATTGTGGGCGCCAGTGCGGCCTATCATCTCACGAAATTGGGCTGGCGTGATATCGTCGTCGTCGATAAAGGGCCGCTTTACGAAACGGGCGGATCGACATCGCATGCACCGGGGCTGGTCTTCCAGACCAACGGCTCGAAGATGATGTGCGAGTTCGCTCAATATACCGTTAAATTGTTGATGAGTTTGAACACCAAGCAGCGGCCTGCTTTTTACCAGGTGGGCGGCATCGAAGTCGCTTATAGCAAGGAGCGCTTTGCCGATCTGCATCGGCGGCACGGCTGGGCGCAATCCTACGGGTTGGAGGCTGGCATCATCAGCCCCAAAGAAGTTCAGGAACATATACCTATTCTGGATCCATCTGTGATCGAGGGCGGCTATTACGTCCCTTCAGATGGGGATGCCAAGGCGGTTAATGCGGTGGAAGCGATGGCTGAGTTCACGAACCAGCAAGGCGTCAGCGGAATATTATGGAGAGACAACCGTCACTGGCTTCGAGACATCTGGTCGGCAGGTGACAGCCGTAGTCACAGACAAAGGTACCATCCAGACCGAGCATGTGCTGCTGGCCACCAATATCTGGGGGCCGGTGTTGAGCGACCAACTGGGCGTCAAGCTGCCGCTGATGGCCGTGGAACACCAGTATCTGATTTCCGAGCCGCTGGAAGAATTAGCCGGGGAAAAGCGCGAAATCGTCCATCCCATTTTGCGCAACCAGGACTTCTCAATGTATTTCCGCCAGCACAGGGACGCCTATGGCATCGGCTCGTATAAGCATGAGCCACTACTGGTTGACCCCTACGATGTGGGGGTAGACGCCAAGCGACCTTTCACCCCACGTGACTTCAAACTGGCACAAACGGTTACTAAAGAATTGTTACCGCCCCTGCAGGGCAAAAAATATGTAACCAACTTCAACGGCATGTTCGCTTTCACCATAGATGCCTTCCCCATTATGGGACCCGCACCGGATTGGGATAACTTTTGGACGGCCATCGGCGTGTGGGTGACCCACGCGGGCGGTGTGGGAAGAGCCATCGCAGAGTGGATGACCGAGGGCGAGCCCGGTACCGACGTCCACGAAGCCGACATCAGCCGCTTCCACGAGTACGCCACCAGCAAATATTATGTGCGGCGCACAGCTGCCCAGCAGTATCGCGAGGTGTACGACATCATCCATCCTATGCAGCAGATGGAGCATACCCGCAACATCCGCCTGGCTCCCTATCACAAGCGCCTGAAGCATCTGGGCGGTCATTTCTTCGGCAGCGTCGGCTGGGAACGCCCGCAATGGTATGAAAGCAATGCCCGCCTGCTGCCGCAGTATGCCCACCTGATCCCGGAACGCAAAGGCTGGGAGGCTCGTTACTGGTCCCCTATTCAGGGTGCGGAACACCTGGCCACGCGCTTAGGGGCGGCACTGTATGAATTGAGTTCCTTCGTCAAGATCGAAGTCAGCGGCCCCGGCGCGGCGGAGTATCTCGAATATCTCTCGGCTAACAGGGTGGCGCGGGAGGTTGGTAAGGTCATCTATACTTCCCTGCTGACCGATAGCGGCGGCATCAAATGCGACCTGACCATCACCCGTCTGGCGGAAGACCGCTTCTGGGTGCTGACTGGCGGCGGCAGCGGAATGAGCGATCTGGAGTGGATTCGCCGTAATGCGCCATCTGATGGCAGCGTCTATGTGGAAGATGTTTCATCTAAATATACATCGGTTGGATTGTGGGGCCCTAAAGCCCGGAGAGTGCTGGAAGCTGTCTGTGAGCAGGATATCTCCAATGAGGCTTTCCCCTACTTCACAGCGCAGGAGATCATGATCGAAACCGCTCCTGCCCTGGCGTTGCGCATCTCGTATGTCGGCGAGTTGGGCTGGGAGATTTATACCCCCACTGAATACGGACTGCGTTTATGGGATGTGCTTTGGGAGGCTGGGCAGGCCCACGGTATCATCGCCGCTGGCATGGGAGCCTTCGACTCCCTGCGACTGGAAAAAGGCTACCGCGCCCTGGGCACGGACATCCATGCGGACTACAATCCCTTTGAAGCTGGTCTCGAGTGGGCTGTGCGCCTGGATCAGGATGACTTCAAGGGCAAAGCGGCCTTGCTTAAAATCAAGGAAGACGGTATTTCGCGCAAGCTTTGCTGCTGACATTGGACAAGGGTACGCTGCTTGGCAAGGAACCCATCTGGAAGGAAGGCAAAGCGGTCGGCTACGTCACCAGCAGCAATTATGGGTACAGCGTTGGCAAGCAGATCGCGTATGGCTACCTGCCCGTTGAATACTCTGAAAAAGGGACGCAAGTCGAGATCGAGTATTTTGGGAAGCGCCTGACGGCGACTGTTTCCGACGATCCGCAGTATGATGCGAAGATGGAGAAGATCAAGGCATAATAATCGGAGTTGTTGAATTACCAGCTAAGGGATATTTTACCACAGAGAACACGGAGCCCACGGAGAAAGTAAAAGGGAAAATCTCCGTGCTCTCTGTGAACTCAGTGGTGAAGTTTTCCACTTCCCACAATTTATTGTGAAGGAGTAATACTTACACTATGGCAAAATACAAAATTCTTTACTGGCAGGGAATCCCTTCCCAGGTGCGCGCTACGGATGAAAATGGGCGCGTCAACAGGCCGCTCCCAAAACGCTTTCAGGAAGCGATTGACGAGGCGGCCATGTCATTAGGGAAGATCGGATCGGATGCATATACTGACGGTTTCATATGGGGTGACGAGATTGAGCATCCCGGAACGGCGGAAGAGACTGCCGAGGCCGTCGCAGGCGAACTGGATGAAAAGTACCCGAGCATAAACTGGCGCTCTTTGGTAAAGAAAGAAGACAGCCAATAATATCCCCGGTTCCCGCATTGGGATTACAATTGTTGAAGCGGCAACTCGTCGTTTGAAGTTGGCCGCTTTTTACTGCTCATTACATGGTTCCCTGTTTTTTCCATCTAGAAATTTGCCTCCTTAATTCAGGGTTGCAGTTCAAATATTTTCGCAGCACGCTGTTATATCAACATGTCTGACACAGTTATCCACAACACACATACCCTCATTTTGATGCCATCCGGACGCCGCGGACAGGTCGAACACGGAACCCTGGTGTTGGATGCCGCCCGCCAGTTGGGTGTGGAGATCGAGAGCATCTGTGGAGGCCGCCAGACCTGCGAAAAGTGTCGCGTGCTGGTCGAAGAAGGTCACTTCGATAAGCATGGCATTACTTCGAGTGAAGAGCATCTATCCGCACGTACGAAGACCGAAATCGAGTTGCTGAAAGAACTGGGCACGCCCGAACAACGGCTTTCTTGCAATGCCAGAATTCTCGGTGACCTTTTGATCACTGTGCCCGAAGGCAGCCGCGCGAAGAAGCAGATCATCCGAAAATCCGCCTCCGAGAGAGTCATCGAGGTCGAACCAACCGTTCGGCAGGTTTATGTCGAAGTGGACAAGGCGCAGCTCGGCATGCACCGAGGCGATTGGGGTCGCCTGCAAGATGCACTGGCTGAACAATGGAATCTCAAAGATTTAGGGATCGAGTTGCAAACCCTGCAACATCTGCAAGCCACGCTCAGAAAGGATGATTGGAAGGTCACCGTCACAATCTGGGATGAACATCAGGTGATCGACGTGCAACCTGGCTACCAGGAAGGAGCTTATGGCCTGGCGGTGGATGTAGGCAGCACGACCGTGGCCAGTTATCTGTGCGACCTGCGTACCGGCGAACTGCTGGCCACCGAATCGGCCATGAACCCCCAGGTCTCATACGGTGAAGATCTGATGAGCCGCATTTCATATACGATGAGCAATCCCGATGGCCTGCAGAAAATGAACGAGGCCATTATCGAGACCATCAACAAACTGGCAGTCCAGGCAGCACGCTCGGCCAGAATCAGCAAAGGGCGTATTTACGAGATTGTGCTTGTCGGCAACACCACCATGATCCACATCTTGCTGGGCATCGATCCTATCGAGCTAGGCGGGGCTCCCTTCGCCCTGGCCAACCGGGATGCGATGGACATCAAAGCGCGCGACTTGGGCCTACGTCTGCATCCCAACGCCAACGCTCACGTTCTGCCCTCTCAGGCGGGGCATGTCGGCGCAGATAACGTTGGTGTGCTGATCGCCGAGGAGCCTTATCTAAAGAAAGGGATTATCTTGACGGTCGATGTAGGTACCAATGCCGAGATCGTGCTGACTAGCCCCGAATGGATGTTCAGCGCCTCCAGCCCGACCGGGCCTGCTTTCGAAGGCGGACAGATTTCCTCGGGGATGCGTGCTACGCCCGGAGCCATCGAGCGCGTGCGCATTGATCCGGTTACAAAACTGCCGCGTTTCAAGGTGATCGGTGACGAGCGCTGGTCTGACGACTGGCAAATCGGGCCGTCTGTCCCCCCGGACGATCAACCCAAACACCTGGCCGCGGGCATTTGTGGTTCTGGCATCATCGAAGGGGTCGCCGAACTGTATCTGGCCGGTGTGCTGACCCCGGATGGCAGATTCAATCCAGAGCTAGCCTGTGAGCGCCTGGTTTGGGACGAGAACAAACGCAAGGCGGCCTACATCCTGGCCACAGCGGAGCAATCCTCCAGCGGGAAACCGGTTCTGATCACCCAGGATGATGTGCGCAATATCCAGTTGGCCAAAGCCGCCCTGTACGCCGGTGCGAAATTGCTGATGCTACGAGCGAATGTCCAGAAAGTCGATGAAATCATCATGGCAGGCGCTTTCGGCAGCTATATCGATCCCAAGCATGCCATGGTGCTAGGATTGATACCGGATTGCGCGCTTGAGAATGTGCATGCCGTGGGCAATGCCGCTGGGGATGGCGCGCGTATCGCTTTGTTGAATCGAATCAAAAGACGCCAGGCCCAAGAGATTGCCTATCGGGTAAAATACATCGAAACTGCCGTTGATCCGGATTTCCAGGAAGAATTTGTCAAAGCTATCCACTTGCCTCACAAGGTCGACCCCTTTCCTCATCTGGCAGGCATCCTGCCCGAGATAACGGAAGCAGCCCCACGTCCGCGTGAGAGGCGTCGCATCAGGAGATAAGAAAAAGCCATAACCCAAATCCAATCAAGTAGAAGGAATGTCATGACTGAAGAAGAAATCAATCTCAAAGAAATGCCCACAGAAGAAATCCTCGAGCTCATGCATGAAGACCTTTACGATGGTTACGCAGAGGAAATCGTCGAAGAAGTCAACGAACTGCTATCTCGAGACCTGAGTCCTTACGAAGTTCTGACCAAAGGTCTGGTGGCTGGCATGGACATCGTCGGGGTCGATTTTCGCGACGGGATTCTCTTCGTGCCCGAAGTTCTGATGGCTGCCAAGGCCATGAAAGCCGGTATGGAAATTTTACGTCCTTTGCTAGCCGAAACTGGAGCACCCAAAGTGGGTACCATGGTCATCGGTACGGTCAAGGGCGACATCCATGATATCGGCAAAAATCTGGTTGCTATGATGATGGAAGGCGCCGGTTTTGAAGTCATCAACCTTGGAATCAACAATCCCGTCGAAAAATTTATCGATGCCATAAAAGAACATGATGCCGATATTTTGGGAATGAGTGCCTTGCTGACCACTACCATGCCCTATATGCGCGTGGTGATCAACGCGCTCAAAGAGCAGGGAATGCGCGATGATATTATCGTGCTGGTCGGTGGAGCGCCCCTTAACGATGCCTTCGCTGAAGATATCGAAGCAGATGCTTATTGCCGGGATGCTGCCGTTGCCGTCGAGACTGCCAAGAAGTTTATGGAAATGCGGCGGGAACAACAGTAGCCAGTGATCAGTAATCAGATTCTATGGATCGTTTTCTTGTAGAAACTGGAAACGGATAATTGGAGATATCTATGAATCCATTGGAAAAGTTGTTGGAAATTGGTCAACCGATCCTGCTGGATGGCGCGATGGGTACCATGCTGATGGATGCCGGGTTAGAACAGGGTGATCCTCCCGAAGAATGGAATGTTACCCATCCCGATCGCATCCGTGCGATCCACCGCGGTTATATCCAAGCCGGATCGCGAGTCATCCTGACCAATTCCTTCGGAGGCACCCGCTTCCGCCTGGAGATGCATAATCTTCAGGACCGGGTAATCGAACTGAACAAAGCCGCCGCCCTTAATGCGCGTGCCGAAGCCGAGGCTGTTCCCGATATGGTTGTCGTGGCCGGGTCGATGGGCCCCACCGGCCAGCTCTTCGAGCCAATGGGCACCCTGACCTTCGAGGAGGCCAAGGCCGCTTTCGCCGAGCAGGCCAAAGGTCTGGCAGAAGGAGGCGTAGACGCCTTCTGGATCGAGACCATGAGCGATCTTAATGAGGTCAAGGCTGCTGTGGAGGGCGCGCGTTCGGTCAGCGATTTGCCGATTGTGACAACGATGTCTTTCGATACCCACGGGCACACCATGATGGGCGTCAGCCCGGTCAAAGCCATCGAAACATTGGGAGCATTGGATGTCTTCGCCATTGGCGCAAACTGCGGCACAGGCTCGGATGAACTGGAAGTAGCTGTCAAAGCCATGCGTGAGGCCAACCCCGAGGTTATTCTCGTTGCCAAGGCCAATGCCGGCATCCCGCAGGTGGTCGCCGGTGGGGAGATCGTTTACAACGGCACTCCCGAAGTAATGGCCCAATACGCACGCCACGTGCGCGACATGGGCGTTTCGCTGATTGGTGGCTGTTGTGGAAGTACTCCGGCACACATCCGCGCTATGGCGGAAGCATTGGGAAGCCCCGTACACGGGTAATGCCAAATATCACCTATAACCATTCCACGAATATTGGAAGATGGCTGCAAGGCCACCCTGCGTTCCTTGAGCGCGCCTACAAATTTACCGAATGGATTTTTGAGCGTATCAATCCCTTATTCGAACGGCTAGGATACGAAAAGGTCGAGCCCTGGATTCGTCCGGCTGAGGAGTGGGCCAAAGGGGTGGTCTTTGACTGCCGGATGTGCGGGCAATGTGTATTGCACGCCACCGGCATGACCTGCCCGATGACCTGCCCCAAGAATTTGCGCAACGGTCCGTGCGGCGGCGTGCGCGCAAACGGTCATTGTGAAGTGGTTCCTGAGATGCAGTGTGTGTGGGTGCAAGCCTACCAACGCTCCCAGGAAATGCCTGTTTATGGGCATGAAATTTCTCATTTGCAGCCACCGGTCAACCGCCAGCTCGAGGGGCGTTCGGCCTGGATCACTCTGCTCTCCGAGGAAGACCGTCCCGTGACCGCCGGTTGGGTGCATGTGTCGGAAATCAATATCGACAGCACCAAGCATGATGAGAGCTATGGCAAATCCCCGATCCAGTCAGGAAGAAATGATTTCTGGAAGCCGCCTTGAGCATGTGCTCAGGGCGGGGCGTTTTGCCGTCACCGCAGAGTTGAACCCGCCCGACAGTTCCGACCCCCAAAAGGTCTATGATGCCGCCCTGGTGCTTTCACAGGTGTGCGATGGCATCAACGCCACCGACGCTTCCGGGGCAAATTGCCATATGTCCAGCGTAGCGATCTGTGCACTGCTGACGCGCGCAGGCTATGAGCCGGTCATGCAGGTATCCTGCCGGGATCGCAACCGCATTGCCATTCAGGGAGATGTACTCGGTGGCGCGGCCATGGGCGTCCGTAACCTGCTGTGTCTCACCGGTGACGACACCTCCGCTGGCGACCAGCCCCAGGCCAAACGGGTCTTCGATATGGACTCCATCCATTTGTTGTACACGATCAAGACGATGCGTGACGAGGGGCGTTTTCTGAGCGGAAGGGAAATCAGCGAGCCGCCGCGCCTGTTCCTGGGTGCCGCTTCCAATCCCTTTGTACCCCCCTATGACTGGCGGCCTAAACGCCTGGCAAAAAAGGTTCAGGCCGGGGCGAATTTCATCCAAACTCAGTATTGTTTTGATGTAGCGCGCTTCAAGGAGTTTATGAAACAGGTGCGCGATTTGGGTCTTGATGAAAAGGTCTTCATCCTTGTGGGAGTGGGACCGCTGCGTTCAGAACGCGCCGCTGAATTCATGCGCACAAAAGTGCCCGGTGTGATTATCCCCGATGAAATCGTCGAGCGTTTGCGAAAAACACCCAAAGAAGAAAAACAGAGCGAGGGCAAGCGCATTTGCATCGAAATCATTCAGCAAGTGAAGGAAATCAAGGGCGTATCTGGTGTGCATGTGATGGCCTATCGGCAGGAAGAACTGGTTGCCGAAATCATCGAGGAAGCCGGGCTGTTGCCCCGTCCCCGTCAAGCAGAAGTCGATAAACCTGATCCTTTCAAACGGAAACGAAAATGGGAACGGGAGAGGAATTAATATGGAAACTGTTTTAAGCTCTAAAACCAAAACTGATCATCATTGGGCCTGATCAGCCCTTCACCATCATTGGT
This sequence comes from uncultured Chloroflexia bacterium, assembly GCA_963829615.1. Lineage (GTDB taxonomy): Bacteria > Chloroflexota > Anaerolineae > Anaerolineales > Villigracilaceae > JAABUE01. The sequence goes on along the minus strand of CAWHJM010000048.1, from coordinate 25,458 downwards.
GAGCGCATCAACCCCACAGGCCGTAAAATGCTCGCCGCCGAAATGGCTGCCGGAAATTACGAGCGAGTCCAGGCTGATGCGCTGGCTCAAGTCGCGGCCGGGGCGCGTGTCCTGGATGTCAATGCAGGTATTCCCTTAGCAGATGAACCGGCGATTCTCGAAGAGGTGGTCAAGTTGGTACAATCGATCGTAGATGTTCCGCTTTGTATCGATTCTTCCATCGTGGAGGCTTTGCAGCGTGGATTGGGCGCGTATGAAGGCAAAGCGCTGGTCAACTCGGTGACCGGCGAGGACGAACGCCTCGAAACGGTGCTGCCGCTGGTCAAAAAACACAATGCCGCAGTGATCGCCATTTCCAACGATGAAACTGGCATCTCAGACGATCCCGATGAGCGTTTCGCCATTGCCAAGAAAATCGTTGAACGCGCCATGGATTACGGCATCCCTAAGGAGGATGTCATCATCGATCCACTGGTGATGCCAGTTGGCGCCAAGCAATACGCTGGTCGGCAAGTCTTTCACATCATCCGTAGGGTCAGGGAGGAACTGGGCTGCAACACCGTCTGCGGGGCCAGCAATGTTTCATTCGGGTTGCCCAATCGCAAAAGCGTCAACGCTACCTTCATCCCCATGTTGATGGCAGCCGGTATGACTTTAGCGATTACCAATCCGCTTGAAGAGGAGATTAAAAAAGCGATCATGGCGGCGGATGCCTTGATGGGCAACGACGAAAACTGTGCGAACTGGATCCAGGCAAATGCCGAGGGAGCTAGCGCCGAAAAACGCCGCGACCGACGCGCTGGTCGCCGGCGTCGGCAAGCTGAATCATGACCACTGGCTTGATCATTTGTGGGGCCCTAGGGAAAGAAGTCGTCGATTTAATTGACAAATATGGCTGGGATGCGGAAGTAGTCGGTATCCCAGCCGTTGTGCATGTTTTCCCAGAGCAAATCGCTCCCAAGGTTGAAGAACACATCCTGGCACTTCGCAATAAATACGAGCGTTTGATTGTGCTCTTTGGCGATTGCGGGTCTAAGGGAGCCCTGGATCAAACGTTGGGGAAATATCCTGACATCGAACGCATTTCCGGGCCACATTGTTATGAATTCTACAGCGGGGAACTGTTCGCAAAGCTGATGGATGAAGAACCCGGCACCTTCTTCCTGACCGATTTCATGGTGCGCACTTTTCAGGGGTTGATCATCAAGAGTATGGGGTTAGATCGTTATCCTCAACTTAAACAGGAATATTTCCGAAATTACAAACGTTTGGTTTATTTGGTTCAAAAGGATAATCCGGAATACCGTCAAAAAGCGCACAAAGTTGCCGAATATCTTGAACTGCCATTAACGATCATGAATACCGGCTATGGCTCCCTGGAAGAACGCCTGGTATCGTTAATGGGGGATAAATCTTGATTTTGCAGTCATCTTATCTTTGTTTTATTCGCAGTTAAGAACATTCCCCGTTTGCAACTGGCGTTGTTAGTGGCGCAGGGCTGCACCTTCCTGCTGCTGGATGAACCCATCAATCATCTGGACATCCCTTCGCGGGCACGCTTCGAAGAGGCACTGACCCAGTTTAACGGGAGCATTTTAGCGGTCGTGCACGACCGTTACTTTATCGAGCGTTTTGCGTCTGACGTGTGGACGGTCAAGGATGGGAAGGTTGAAAAATGGTAAAACGTCATCCTACTCCTTACCCCGACGTTAACGAGATTTTGAATACCCTGTTCGCGAGCGTAAAAGAGAACCTGCAAGACCAATTGGTCGGCATGTACCTGTTCGGTTCGCTGGCAAACGGCGGCTTCGACAACGACAGCGATATTGACGTGCTGGTTGTCACGGATGCAGAGATCTCCGGTGACACATTTTCAGCGCTGAGAGAAATGCACAAACGTATGGCCGAGATCGATTCTCCCTGGGCTATTCAATTGGAAGTCTCCTATATTCCACGGGAGGCGCTGCGCCGCTTCGACCCAGCGAACATGCGCCATCCTCATCTCGATCGTGGCAATGACGAAGAACTGCATATGATGGAACATGCCAGCGACTGGATCATCCAGCGTCATATCCTGCGCGAGCGCGGAGTTGTCATTACGGGACCTGATCCGAAAACGCTGATCGAGCCCGTTTCGTCCAATGACTTGCGACAGGCAATCGTAGATATGTTGCCGTTATGGTTCAATCCAATCCTGGAAGACCCGTCTCAAATCAACAAACGCGGATACCAATCCTTTTTTGTTCTGTCGATCTGTCGCGTGTTTTACACACTCAAATATGGAGAAATCGTTTCCAAGAAGTTCGCCGCAGAATGGGCCAAAGAGAACCTGGACGAGCGTTGGAGACCATTGATCGAGCGTGCATGGATAGGAAGGCAAAACCCGGGGCTGGACGCGCAGCCCGAAGATATAAGTGAGACGTTGGAAATGATGCGCTATACGCTTCAACAAATCTGGCCGACTCCGTACCCGGACGTCAACGAAGTTTTGAATCTTTTGCTGGCAGAAGCGCGAAAAGTATTGGGCGACCAATTCGTGGGCATGTACCTGTATGGCTCGCTCTCCAGTGGTGACTTCGATCCTGCCTCCAGTGATATTGATTTTCTGGTTGTCACAACAGATATGCTGCCGGAGAAAACGATTGCAGACCTGGAAGCCACGCAACAACGCATCTGGGAAACGGGCCTGAAATGGGCAGATAAATTGGAAGGCTCGTACCTTCCCAAAGCCCATTTGCGCCGTTATGAGAAATCTGACAGCGCGTATCCCACGGTCAACGAGCACAAGTTCTACGTTGCGCCGCATGGCAGCGACTGGATCATCCAGCGTCACATCATCCGCGAACAGGGAGTCGTGCTGGCAGGACCGGACCCCAAGTCATTGATCGACCCGGTGGAGCCTGACGACATCCGCCGTGCCGTGAGGGGGATTTTGCAGGAATGGTGGTTCCCAATGCTGGAAGACCCCTCCTGGCTGACAAACCATGGCGGCGAAGTATCACGCCTTTGCTATTCTGACCATGTGCCGCTCGCTTTGCGCCCTGGAGCGCGGGACGGTCGTATCGAAGCCGGTGGCAGCAAAATGGGCGCAGCAGGACGCTCGGACGGCAAATGGCCTGGAGTGATCGAACAGGCGCTTGCAGTGCGAAAAGGAGAGGAAGATTTTGATCTTTCTGATGAGGCGCTAGAACTGATCCGTTACACAATGGAAAGAGTAAACGCCATCGAGAGGAAATCATGATCACCTATCGCGCTTATCAAAATGCAGATTGGCCCGCCATTTGCCGCATTCACGACCGTGCGCGACCCGACGAACTGAAAGGTTCCTGCGATCCACGCGCTTTCATTCCCATCGAGCAAGACCCGGAAGTGGAAGACTTGAAACGCAGTCAGAAATTTGTGGCATGCGATGCAGACAAAGTGGTCGGCTTCAGCGCCGTAGATGAGAAGTATGTCTCATTCCTGTACGTGGATCCGGATTATTACGGTCAGGGCATTGGACGCAAACTGCTCCAAATGGCCGTAGACGCCATCGGTGAAAAGGCCTGGACTATCGTGCTGGATGGCAACCAGCGGGCGATTGGGTTATATGAAAGCGAAGGTTTCAAAGAAATAGAACGTTTCAAAGGTGACAACGCCGGTTATCCTTGCACGTGCCTGCGGATGGAACGCGCTTGAGTTGCAACACAGAAATGCTATAATTTTCCTGCAAGCACCGTTCCCGATTTTGTCGGTACAAATCTATCTGAGATTTTATTTATGCCTTTTAGAGATTACTTCTCCACACAAGCAAAAGAATATGCACAGCACCGGCCCAGTTATCCAGAGACCATGTTCGATTACCTGGCTTCTCTGGCCCCATCAAAGGAACTGGCCTGGGACTGCGGCACTGGCAACGGGCAGGCTGCCCTGGCGTTAACGGGCCGATTCCAAGGAGTCATCGCAACAGACGCCAGCGCTACGCAGATCGAAAATGCCTTCCCGCACGAACGGATTACATACCGGGTCGAGCCATCGGAGAAAACCACAATTCGCTCGAATTCGGTTGATCTCATCACAGTTGGCACGGCAGTCCATTGGTTTGACTTCGAGCCTTTCTACGCGGAAGTCCGTCGTGTCGGCAAGCCTGGCGGGATTCTGGCAGTCTGGACCTACTCTTTCCCCATCATTGAACCGGAAATCGATCGCTGGCTGGAACATTTTTACTGGGAGACTCTGGCTGGGTTCTGGCCCGAGCGTATTCATTACCTGGAAGAACGCTACGAAACGTTGCCTTTTCCTTTCGAAGAAATCCAGCCCCCGAATTTTGAAATGGGAGCAACCTGGAGTGTAGATAACCTGATCGGATTTTTGGGGAGCTGGTCGGCGGTCAGGAAACTGGTCGAAGCCCAAGGGAAAGCAGCTTTTGAAGAACAGGTTAAAGCACTTGAAGGCGTCTGGGGTGAGAATTCAAACAAACGTAAAATCCGTTGGCCACTACACTTCCGGATTGGGAAACTCTCGTAACATGAAAGAACAAGGCCTCTAACGCATTTCCCTGTTAACTTTCGAGACCAACAGGTGTCCCAGACAATCCACCACAGCATTGAAACATGTACCTATTTGAATGAGAAATCCTTATTGACATTCACTTCGTACTCCCTATAATAAAGTTAGTTGTTTAATCTTATTGAATTTATGAAAAGAAAGTAGGCGCATATGGGAAAGGTTTTTATCAGTTATTCACGCCGAGATATAGACGAAGTGGAGAACATTGTTGCTCAATTAGAGGCGGAAGGTATTGAGGTTTGGTTAGACAGGGAAGCCATAAAACCGGGGCAACAATGGCGCAAACAAATCGTTGAAGGTATCGATACAGCAGAAGCCTTCGTTCTCAATCTATCCCCAAACTCAGGGGCATCGGATAATGTACTAAAGGAATTGAACCTGGCTGAGGAAGCCCTGGAACCGTTTATCCTGCCTGTTATGCTCAGCGAGATGAAGATCCCGGATGAGATGCGTTATCAGTTAGCGGGCACACAATTCATCGCTTATTTTCTTGACTCCAAACGAGGCGTTCAAGATCTGATTGCAGAGATCAAAAAAAGAAGGAGCGCTACTGCCGACCGCCCGAAGATCCAGCCGCCTGCCTTTCGCGAAGTTGAAGTGATCCTGGAAAATGAATCCCTGGAAAGTTTCAGCAAAAACGCACAACAAAAATTTCTTGAAATACTGGGCGAGATTATTCATGGTTCCATTGTAGATATCGGCAAGAGCTATCTCATCACCAAAATTGAAGAAATCAGCCCTTTATGACCCGCCTGCGAATCTTGATAAAGATGGAGAGCGCAGATGCTTTCGAATTGAAAGCACAGGCGCTCAACAACGATTCTCGACTTAAGGATGCGGGAATTGCCGCCCTGAAATTTGTCGGGGACAAAAAATATATCGCAGATGGAGAATTCTCGCCCGAACCGCCGCCTTCTGCCGCCCCCGCTGCTGCCCCCCAAAAAAACAATTTGGCTCCGGCGTTTGGAAAAAGATTGCGCGTTGTATTGCGCATGTCCAGTGATGATGCCTTCGAACTGAAGACGCAAGCGCTCAACAACGATTCTCGACTTAAGGATGCGGGAATTGCCGCCCTGAAATTTGTCGGGGACAAACGATACATCAGCAGATGGGGAGTTTTCGCAGGACGTGCCGTCTCCCGATGCTAAACCAGATACCACCATCAACAAAAAAGTGCGCGTCACACTACGAGTTCCGCGCAAAGACGCGTACGAACTTGTCGTCAAGCACTTGAACAAGGATCCTGACCTGATCAAAGCAGGCATATCTGGCGTGAAACTGGCGAAAGGCGCGGGAATGGTCCCGGTCGCGAAAGAAGCGCCAGCCAAACCACCGAAAAAGAAACGGAACTTTACAAAAGTTATCCTCGCAACAGCGGCTCATTGGTCTCATCGGAATCCTAGGCATCGGAATCCTAGGCGTTGGCGCATACTTTTTCTTCACTCCCCCTGTCTCTGCGCCTGTCCCTATAGAGTCTCCCCTGATCCCAGTGTCGGGGAACACCCGCACGCCTGTGCCCGCCACTGAAACTCATGTTCCTCCTACTGCCACAATGGTCCCCGGTACAAAGACTCTTCGCCCCACAGCCACGAAAACGCAACCGCCCACCGCCACAGTTGTGAGTTGCCAGCCTCCCAGCGAGGTTGTTGTTAGCTCTGATTTTCTAACCTGTCGTTATGGCCCCGGCGCCGTCTACCTTTACAGAGCCGGGTTAGCTAAGGGAGATGTACTGGATGTCCTGGGTCGGGCGGATACTTCTACTGACTTCGGTACCTGGATACGTGTGCAAACCAGGTGGGACGAACCGGTCAAATGCTGGGTCAACGCCAGTCCAAAGTTTGTTGAAATCCCCCAGGGAGACGTGGCCTGTCTTGAATTGATATATCCGGAAAAGGCCCCGCTCATCCTGTTCAACACCAACCTGTTTCCCAAACCCTACAACGTGCAGACCAGCCGCAGCGGGGACATGGTCTATATCGAATGGGTAGGATACGATCTACTGCCCGGTGACAAGCCTGATCAAAGCCCGCGCTATCTGGTCGAGGCCTGGACCTGCCAAGACGGGAAGATCGTTCTCTCGCCGCTGGGAGTGGATGAAACCTATACCCAGGTCCGGGATGAAGCCGGTTGCGCCGAAGCCTCATACGGATATGTCTACCTCGCCCACGTGGATGGTTATATCGGACCAGTTACCATTCCCTGGCCCCCGTAAACACAATTTGTCTGCTCAAATCAAACTACACTGATGAATCATCCGTACAGTTTTTATATGGCCAGATAGGGCGTCGGACGATGCTGGGTTGACCAAAAACGCATTGGCGATCTTAATTACCCCAACGGTTATTGTGCAAGTCTTAGCATAAAGAGAGCTTTTTGAAATGCAGTTTTCCTGGATCTGTGATCCAGAAAGATAAGATGGATTTCAATATGATTGACGATCAAATCATTCCTTGGCTCCTTGAAGGGGACGTATCCGTTCAGTATCAAGTGCAGCGCGATTTACTGGGGAAAGAAATTCCCGAACTACAGGAACGCATCGCTACCGAAGGCTGGGGCAAACGATTTCTCCATGCCCGCCACGACCCAACGGTCACTGGGGTCGCGGCTTTTACCAGGTCAAGTGGATTTCCAGCCACTACTTTCCTGGATTTGAAATATCTCAATATTGCTCCTACCCATCCCAGAAATCGAGAGAATCGATTGCCATTATCCTGCGCGATCAGAAAAGCGAGGATGGTGGTATCGATCCGCATCAGGCAGATCAAGCAAAGCGACGTATGCATCAACGGCATGTTCCTGAACTACGCCTGTTATTTCAAAGTCGAAGAAACCGCCTTACATTCGGTAGTAGACTTTGTCATCGCCCAGCACATGCCCGATGGCGGCTTCAACTGCCACTCCAATCGCCAGGGAGCCGTCCACAGTTCGCTGCACTCAACGATTTCCATTCTGGAGGGGATACAGGAATATGTGACCAACGGATACGAATACCGCCGCATCGAACTGGACCGGATAGCTGTGGAGGCGCGCGAGTTCATTCTCCAGCACCGACTGTATCTCTCCGACCACACCGGCGAGATCATCGATAAACGCTTCCTGATGCTCTCCTATCCTTCCCGCTGGAGATACGACATTCTGCGTGCGTTGGATTACTTCCGGACTGCAAAGGTCACATATGACCCGCGCATGGAACCGGCCCTGGAAGTTTTGAAAAGAAGCGGCGTGCATGATGGCACATGGCCCGTCCAGGCCAAACACGTCGGTCAAACCCATTTTGACATGGAGACGACCGGGGGTCCCAGTCGCTGGAATACCTTGCGAGCCTTGCGGGTTTTGCAGTATTTCAACCAATCAGGGAAACCACAAATTTGATTTCGTAGGAGCGTATGAAATGAGCCGGAAAAATATCCTACCCGGATCGCACTGATTTGGGGCGTTTGTATCTGGCACGGGAAGGTTGTAAAATAGAGTCAGGGATTGGACACGTCAGTTCCTATCCCCCGGCTCGTTTCTTATTGTTTGAAGGAGGTGTCTGTCATGAACGATCAAGAGCTTTGCAAACTTCTCGAAAAGCTTCACAGCGAAATCGAGGCGACCCAATCCGTGGATGAAAAGGAACGCGAATTGCTGCGCGACCTGGATGGCGACATCCGCGAACTGCTGGAGCGCTGTCAGGCTGAAGAGGTGGAAACCTACCCGCTGACCACCAGCCGCTGGGAAGATGCCGTCGATTATATGGCCGTCAATCACCCCACACTGACCGCCATGCTATCCAACATCTTGAATACCCTGAGTAATGCGGGGGTATAGAGTACGTAAAAAGAGAGACCACCTCAACGGGTGGTCTCCTGTTTTTCCACATCGATACGTCAAAGGCCGCTACAATCCATGTTCCGCTTTGGAAACGGCCCCTTCAAACCGATGTCGAGCCAGGTAATTCAAATCTTATCTCAAATTCAGGCTTGGCCCGCGCCTATTAGCGGGCGGCTAAACCTACCGCGCCGGCTGGCGTACTGGCTTCGCCCAGCGAGACGAGGCCTCCGTCAGCCCGCACCCGGAAAGCGCTGATGGTGCTGGTCCCGGCGTTCAGTGCATACAGGAACTGACCGTTATTGCTGAGTGCCATATCGATCGGGGTGCTGCCATCCCCGGTCAGTCCGGCCTGGGCCTCCAGCAGGGTCAAATCGCCTTTCTTTCCAATGCGGTAACTCGAGATCGAACCGCTGCCCGCGTTGGTGGTATAGGCGTATTTCCCGTTCTTGGAAATGACCACCCAGCAGGCTGCCGTCTGCGTGGTGCCAACCGAGGGGCTGATCAATTCGAATTTGTTCTCATGCACCTTGTAGGATGAGAGTGCGCTGACACCGGCAGCGCCGCCAAATGCTTCCGAAACGATCAGATGCCCTGCCTTATCGAAGGCAAACCCAAAAGGCGTCTCGCCCGCTGACGGATGTGTTTCCGGCGCCTGGGCGCGTCCACGCCTGACCTGATAGGTATCGATCAGGTTGCTCGCTTTTTCCGTGACGACCAACACGCTGCCCTCGGAGTCGAAGGAAACCTGCGCCGGTCCCGGGGCTGCTCCCGCGCCACCATTGCTGAGTGGCTGGGTCGAACCATTCAGCGCCGCTAGTTTGCCATTCCTACCGATGATGAAACCGGTGATATTCCCGCCGTCTCCGGCATTCAACACGTACAACAGACGCCCATTGACCGTCAAGCTGATCGGCATGACTCCGCCGGAATCGGCCACATCTACCAGCCTCAGGCCATGCTTTTTGACGGAGAAGACCGAAATCTGATTGCTGCCCGCATTGACGGCAAACAACAGTTGGTCATTGTCGCTGAGCGCCACGGCCCCTTGCGAACCGAGTCCCGCACCGCTACCCAGTCCGCCAGTGTCAAAGGCCTCTTGGAATGAAAGGGTGCCATCCGCAGAGCGACCATACACAAGCACCTGGTTGCCATCCGCCGCGTTCGTGATCGTGTAAACGACACCGGGTGAATTGTCTGACTTCGCTGCAACCGGGCTGGCAAAACCAGCCAGCAATGGAATTAAAAACATCGTTGCCGAAAGCAAGCGTATACCAAAACGAATTCCAATCTTTAAACTTTTCATCACTAAATCTCCTTGGTAAACTTTTTGTCTGGCTCAACATTCCCATCGTATGTCAAAGATATTATGGAAAGCTTACCTGGAGATTATTCCTTTCTTACCAATCTGTTGATTTGTGATCACGAAGTCCAATGTCTCCTGACATTGGACTTCCGAAATGGGGCAATGCCAACATCTGACCCCTACGGGATGCTGCACAAAGATTTTTGACTCCGTCGCCATCCTTCTGAAGACTTCCCCTTTTTCTACCAAAACATCGTGATCCCAAAAATGTGCGATAATAAAATACAGGAGCAAAAGATGGAGAAATCGAAGTCCTTCATAATCAACAGATATAGCGGAGCCCATATTTCATGAATTCCAAAAAGATATTATCTTGCGGGGCACTGGCCTTTGGCATCCTGGCATTCGTCACAGGTTTGGTATTTGTCGTCATGTATATCAGCCAGGCTATCATCGCACGCCTGGGCGAACCCGATCAGTCACTGCTATTCTGGTATCTTCCGTTTTTGTTTATTGGAATCATTGGAATCGGCCTGGGGATTGGTATGGGGGTTTTGGGCACTGTTGGTCTACGAAGAATTCGACGCAAGGATGAGCAAGAGCGCATTGACGCTCCACCAGATACGCAAGCTGGAGAAGAATGAATAAGCGCCGACCACCATGCTAACCTGCTCGCGCGAGAAAAAGCGTTGATAAACTTCAAAAATGTGCCATAATAATATTATAGGAACGTTGGATGCAAGATTTTAAATTGCCAAAACCCATTCCAAATCTTCTTATCCTCATCGCCCTGACCTGTGCGGTCATGTTTGGCTGGCTGGCTGGGCACATCATGCGCTTTTCCTTCCCGATTTACCAGTTGCAACAATCCCCCACCCCGGAGTTCGACCTGCACATCAAAAACGGGTACGAATTCGAGCTCCAAGGTATCCGGCGATTGGTTGTACTGACGGAAAACCCGGCGGTGAGGGTTTTCACCGACACAGGCACGCTCAGCTTGGAGGGGGTTCTCCTCGAGCAATGCCTGGGGACCACCTACTATACATCCCTGCCCGCCAAGTGCCACAATGCAAATGGCGAACTGATACGCGTGGGAGGCATCGAGACAAATGCAATTGTGGTTCCAAGGGACAAGTAGTTTTTTGATAACACAAAAGTGACTGGCTCTATACGAAAAGCCAGTCACTTTTTATCTATAGGAATTACGCATTGCGAGTTACGCAAGTACTGATCCGCGAAAATTTGTGCAAAATCATACTAATGTCGCCTTTCACGTCCGCGGAAAACCGCTAGAATAAAAAGATGGGATTTTGCAAAACGCGGACGGGACCACATGAAATTCAGAATTCAAAGCCGAGCCAGATCGAGCCAAGTAGACAAATCCACGGAGCGGGTGAAACACAAGACGATCTTCGTCAACGAAGTGCTGGAGTTCGATCATCCCCCAACGGGAGACGAAATCCAAACTGCCATCACCCGCCTGCCCAAATACGAAGCCTGTACAGTACAGTTCCTTGAAACGCTTGCCATCAAAAAATTGTCGGAGTGACAATACGGAAAGCGACCTGGAGTCCGGGTGGTGACTTGAGAGGGGTATCTATTTCATAGTGAGGTCGGGCTTTGATGCGTCAATAACGCATATAATTGAATTCAATGGAGAGAATATCAAAATCGTCGCTCCAGAAAGAATAGGAACCTATGGCAAAACTTATCCCCGCTGAAGAACGTATCATCCGCGCCCGCAAGTTGATCCAGAAAGCGCGTGATTTCCCCGTACCTGAAGGAGCGGGCAAAAATGATTTCTCCTATATTGCCGGGGTCAAGGATCTGTTGCGGCAGGCGCGCGATATGGTCAAATTCATCCCGATGAGGGCAGGCGTCTCGGACGAGATGAAGGCAGAAGTGCAGAAAATATTCGAGGAAGCGGATCAGGCCAACCGGGAAATCCTATCCTAACGTTTGTACCGCAGAGACGCGGAGTTCGCGGAGTTTTTGGGATTTTCTCTCTGCTTACGAATGCTCCTCATCTTTCGAAGGGATAGAGTCTGTAGTGTCGCGCCGTATGAAACGCACGCGATAATGGATCAGGAGCAGCAACAACACAAATTGGACGGTCGCAGGCACAACGGTCGAGAATTGCTTGAAGTAAAACTCCAGCAGGTTGGCAACCGTCAGGAATAGCAGAAGCACAAAGAAAATCAAGCGTACCCCTTGTTCTTCCCATTTCGTCAGGAACAAACCAATCCCTACAAATAGAACCAGCCCCAGAGCCGCCTTCAAAGCTATAGCGGCCGTCAACCAGGCCAGGCTGGTAGTGCCGGTCACGCGCCCATGCGTAATCTGGTCTACAAGCACCTGGATCAAATAGGCAGGCGAGGGGGAATTGCTGGATAACAGAAACAACGTCAGTTCCCACAACGACCAAATCCCTAAAACAGCCAGGCCACCTACTAAGACAGCTTTCATGCGTCCACGCGTGAACCAACGCCGATCAAAGGCGCGTAACGATTCGAGCAGACGCGCCGACCCAACCCTGCTTGCGCTGGGCAATGGGAATATGTTTTGATTCGATAAATTGCAACAGTTCCTCAGCCAGGTTGGAAAACTCATAATATTCGGCATTCTGCACGATGTAATGCAATCTGTCTTCCAATTCTTTGCGCTCGACGGCATCCAGGTCGCGGTCCAATACTTCTTCGAAGGTGTCCAACACGCGATACAACTCCGAGCGGGCATCGCGCCGCTTGGGACGGCGCACTTCCATATAGAAAATGACCACCAGTAGGAAAAAGGCGTAGATAATGGAAGCCGCGGGCGGAAAAAAGTAGTCATTGGTTTGTGTGATGAACTTTCCCACTTCATCCATGAATAATCCCACGCCCAAACCAGCCAGAATGGCCCCCACCCGGTACACCCAACGATTGGCGTAAATCAGCATAAGCAAGGCGCTGATGAACAACAACAGACCGCCCCACAAGACATGCGCAATATGCAAGGTCTGGTTCCCTAACTGCGGATATCCGGTCAGTTCAAGGAACAGGCGGGTCAACGAGACACTGGCTGCAAAACTCAACAAGAGCAGGAAAAGATAGAATTCCGCGCCTTCTCGCTCAACGGGTTTGCGTACGCGCGTGATCAATGGTTGCATGAGAACTCCTATCAATACTGGTAAAAAGAATGACGCTTGAAAATAGTATACAACGTCACACTACCCTCTGCTCACTCCGTTCTCTGCATTCTCTAAACTTTCCAGCAAAGCGGGTAACTGACCGATATGTTTAAGCTGATAGTAACCCGCCTGCCCCACTGGCGGCGGAGCAGAGTTTTCGTGTTGCCAGGTTAGTTCGTGCGGGATGTAGACGGAATAAGCGCCTAATTCCAGGAGCGGCAAAATGTCTGAGCGCAGAGAGTTCCCCACCATGAGAAAGCGTTCGGGTGGAATAGCATACTTTTCGAGCAGGCCTTTGTAAACGGAGACGGTTTTCGTGCTGACAATCTCGACATAGCGGAAGCGGTCCCGAAGTCCCGAACGAGCGATCTTGTTCTCCTGTTCGAACAGGTCGCCTTTGGTCAGCAACATCAGGGCATACTTCGTCTTCAATTGAGAAAGCGTCTCAACGAGTATGTGGCAACAAATCGACTTTCGCGTGCAGCATTTCTTTGGCCAAATCCACCAGTAATTGCAGTTCTGATCCCGAAATGCGGCCTTCGGTCAGTTCTACGGCGGTTTCGACCATCGAAAGCGCAAAGGCTTTGATGCCATAGCCGAAATGCTCCAGGTTGCGCATCTCGGTCTGGTACATGCGCTCGGTGATCCATTCCGGGGCTGATAACGCGCTAACAATTCCACCAGCCTGGCCTGCGCATTGACATACAGGCGCTCGTTTTCCCAAAGGGTATCGTCCGCATCAAAAGCGATTACGTCAAAGTTAGACATGTTGATAGCTCCGTTCGATTGTGGTTTTACTGCTTCTCGAATATTATCCTGAACTTGTCTTTAACGAATGGTCATCAAAAACCAGGATTTTATTATTCGGATATTTACGCAGCACTCTGCAAAAATGACCGCACCAGGTTCACCCGCGAGAAGTGGCCCAGTGTAAAGACTTCGATGAACATTGGACTGCCGAATAAGGTTCTGGCGATAGCATCCACGCCCAGGCCTTGGCTGTGCAAATCCAAAACGCGCGCGCCCATTTCTTCCAGATAAGCAATTTTCTCCATCAATTCGTCTCCCGGATTTTCGCGCACATGGGCACTGCCAGGAAACAGTTTGGACAGCGGCAAGTCCGCAATCTTCTTCAAAGATTGGATCACGCCCCAGATGTCAGAATCGGCGGATAGGGCACGGTCCCTGCCACCGACGAACAAATCACCGCTGAACAGCCAGCCGCGTTCAGGCTCGTACAGGCAAATGTGATCAGGGACTATGACCGGGCGTATAGATTACCCGGAAGCTGAAATTCTCCGTGCGGATCATTTCCCCATCCGCGAGTTGCTTCCCTTTCGACGGCTCCGGCCAGCCCCATATCAGTCGCCGGTAAGGCTGCAACGGTTGTCTTGCGCGTGGCGATTCCAACACAGGCAAGGCCAAGGGATGCGCCAGGATTTCAAGTCCAATGCGATCTCCCTGCAAAGAACCGTTCGCGCCGATATGGTCTTCGTGAGTATGCGTATTAACGAGCCGGGTCAGCGGCTTATCGTGCAGATAAGCCAACAATTCGGGAGCACTGTAAGCACAGCCGCTATCAATCAACAATCCGTCCACCAGATAGGCCGTCGTCCAGTAACGCCCGCGCCCGGCCAGGGTACGCGCCAGATCAAGGCGAGTAACGGGTTCGTAGCAGGTGACTTTAAGCATGGGAGATATTTTATCCTGAGAAATAAAGCATTGATTACAAAGCGGGATTATGCCATACTGAGGACACAAAATGATATCGAAAAGGCCATTGACTGGCAAGTAAGAGATAAACTGCCGCACGCGTCCGGGTGATGAGCAAAACAGACATGATTATGAAATACAAAAGCAATCTTCTTACTCTTTTACCAATATTAATCCTTCTAGCAAGCTGCTCTCCAGTTCTTCCCGAACGGACAGCGTCACCAGAAGCGCTTGCTACACAGATGCTGCCTGACTCAACGGCAACCAATACGGAGGCTCCAGCCATGAACCAGACTTCATTTGCAAACGTGCTTTCTGTCCAGGTCACTGGCAACCCGGGCGCGTACCAATTTGCGGTGGAAATTGCCAGCCCGGATACCGGCTGCGAACAATATGCGGACTGGTGGGAAGTCATCAGCCAGGATGGTCAATTGCTTTACCGGCGCATCCTGCTGCACAGCCACGTGGACGAGCAGCCTTTCACCCGTTCCGGTGGGCCAGTGGACATCGCTGTGGACGAGGTGGTCTACGTTCGCGCGCACATGAACACAGTCGGCTACGGCGGCGCAGTGCTGAAAGGAACGGTTCAGGCTGGCTTCGAGCCTGTCGAGGTGGAAGCAGGCTTTGGGTCCGGCTTGGAGCGCGTCCCGCCCCAGCCCGAAGATTGCGCATTCTGAGTAAAAAGCATTTTGTAAACGGGAGCAAGCCTCGGGGCCAGTCTGGAGCGAATCCCTTCACAGCGCGAAGATTGTGCGTTTTCCTGCTCCTTGTTCAAATAGAAGAACTATATGCCATTTTTTGCCGGAAAACGAGTGGTTGGTGCAAATATTTACGCAGCACACAGGTATCAGTCCAATAAGATAAGAAAAAATCCCCTCCAGTGGTTTTACGCTGAAGGGGATTTGGGTTTACTTTTCTTCTATGGTGATACTCTTAATTTTATCTCCCTCAAAGTTGGGATTCTGCTGTGGGTCACGTAGACGAATATTCATCACCACATCCATGCCCTCGATCACCTGCCCGAAAATGGTGTAATTACCGTTCAAATATTCTTGCGGACTAAAGGTGATAAAGAACTGGCTACCGTTGGTATCACGTCCGGCATTTGCCATTGCCACAACGCCAGCTTTGTTGAAGGTCAGATCACTGTCTTCGTTCGCAAACTCATAGCCGGGACCACCCCCGCCTGTTCCGGTCGGGTCGCCACCCTGGGCCATGAAATCGGCCAACACCCGGTGGAAAGTAGTGCCATCATAGAAGCCTTCACGCGCCAGAAAAACAAAATTGTTGACCGTGATAGGTGCCTTATCGGGGAAAAGCTGGATCACAAACTCACCACCATTTTCCATTTTAACGGTTGCAAAGTACTGCTTGGTCACATCGATCGTCATTGGCGGCGGGGCATCATATTGTTTGGCAGTTGTGGAGGCGCCCTTATCCTTGGGAAGAGACAACCATGCTACCAGGACAACAGCGACCACAATAACCCCAATGGCGACCAGTTGTGTAGTGTCCAGCTTTCTGCGTGCTGAAGCGCGTTTCTTGTTTGTTTTGGCGCTTTTCTTTCTCGACATACTGAATTCTCCTTTCATACAGCCTCATGGCGTTTGCTCGAATTATAAATCAAGGAATGTTACAATGAAACTCTCATCACAGGAGTTAACATGAAATCATCCCGTCTACGCGGTCGCTATATCCGCATTCTGACATTCTTCGCGGGGGTTATTGCCCGCTTTATTCTCTGGGAAATCATCATCCGTCATCTGGGCCTGCGTGGTTGGGTACGCCGCACGCGGAGCGAACGATTCCGGCGCGAGGCTGTGCGCTTCCGTGTGCTGGCTATCCGCATGGGGGGCGTGATGATCAAGGTCGGCCAGTTCCTGTCTTCACGGTTGGATGTGTTACCACCCGAAGTGACCGACGAATTAGCCAATTTACAGGATGAAGTCCCGGCAGAAGATTTCGAAGACATCCGTAAGCTGGCCGAGGCCGAGTTGAAGGCCCCGATAACGGAAACCTTCGCCAGCTTCGACCCGGAACCGCTGGCAGCCGCGTCCCTCGGCCAGGTACATCGGGCCAAACTTGAAGGTCCAGCAAGAGGCGGACTTCCGCGACGTGGTCGTCAAAGTACAGCGTCCGCACATCGCCTCGATCGTGGAAGTGGACCTGTCTGCGCTCCGAAGGGTTGGATCGTGGCTGATGCGTTATCGCCCCATCCGTGAACACGCAGATGTGCCTGCTCTGCTGAAAGAATTTTCGATCACCCTGTACGAAGAAATCGATTACGAACAGGAAGCTGATAACGCCGAAACCTTTTACCAGAATTTCGCGGACGATCCGGATGTGCATGTGCCGCGCATAGTGCGCGCACTGAGCACCCGTCGCGTGCTGACTCTGGAGGACGTGTACGCCATCAAGATCACCGATTACGCTGACATCACCGCCGCCGGGATCGATCGGGGCGAGGTAGCGGAGCGGCTACTAGGTACATACTTACAACAGATCTTCGAAGATGGCTTTGTACACGCCGACCCGCATCCGGGCAATTTGTTCGTCACTCCTTTGCCGTCAGAAGACGGTGGACCTGTAAAATGGCAACTGACCTTCGTAGATTTCGGGATGGTGGCACGCGTGCCCGACTCGATCAAAGACAGTCTACGCGAATTGGTCATCGCAGTAGGTACGCGCGACACGTCCCGGGTGGTGAAAGCCTACCAGATGTTGGACATGCTGCTACCCGGCGCAGACCTGAGACTGATCGAACAGGCCGAAGCGCAGGTTTTTGACCGTTTCTGGGGCATGTCCATGAAGGAAATCCGCAGTATCAGCCCGGATGAGGTCCGCCAGTTCGCGCACCAATACCGTGACCTGATGTTGAGCATGCCCTTCCAGGTACCCCAAAACCTGCTTTTCCTGGCGCGCACAGTGGCGATCCTTTCGGGTATGTGCAGCGGTCTCAACCCGGATTTCAACCTATGGTTACAACTGGCCCCCTATGCTCGCAAACTGGTACAAGAAGAGACTTCATCTGGCTTGGATTACTGGCTGGACGAACTGGGCGAAATGCTGCAAACCCTGCTGGCTCTGCCCGGTCAGACCAGCCGCGTGTTGTCGCAGGCTGAGGGCAGCGGGCTGCTTGTGCAGTCGCCACAGGTCAGTCGCGAGGTGCGTTCCCTGACCCGCTCAGTAGACCGGCTGACAGGCAGCATCGTTTTTTCCGCATTGCTCATCGGCGGGATCATGCTGGTCAACAGCGGGAATACAACCTACGGCGGCGGCTTGCTGGGCGCGTCTGGTCTGGCTCTGTTATGGATATTGTCTGGGAATAGGAGAAATAAATAACCACGGAGAATATCGGGGGCAAACCCGTCTCTCCGTGGCAAAAGGTAAGTGGTTGTGACGTTAAGCTTTTTCTTCCATGTGCTGGATGGCAGCATCTAGCATGCTGCGCCAAGCCAACAACACCTCACGCCGAGCGCCCCTGCGATGCTCAAGGAAACCTTCGGGGAGTAAAATCTCCACACTCTTGCGCATCTCCTCGCGAGCGGCGCGAAAATGCTGGCGTGCATCTTCCGGAATCCGGCTTTCATATTTCTTTTCGCGAGAGGTTTTTTCAGCCATATCTAGCTCCTTTTGTATAACTACATTATAGCACGCTTGGGCTATGGTGTTGCTGTTGGTGTCTCTGAAGCTGGGACAGAAGTAGCAGTCGCTGCCCCGCCGGTCGCAGTGGGTGATGAGCCTCCCACATCGACAAGAACATAGACTCCGTCACCGAAGAAGTTACCGTTGGCATCGGATAATTGCCAGGTACCCTTGAGTTCACCGCTCTTATCAGTGGGCGCGACCATCGGAACCGAAAACTCATATTGACGTCCTGGTTCCACCCGCTGGTTCAAAGTCACCGCCACGCCGCCCAGGGAGTCCCCGCTAACAACATTGAAGATAAATCCCGCTTCCCAGGCACAAGTGCCTGTGTTCGAAACCAGCCACGTTTTGGTGAAAGATTGGCCAGGAGTTACCTTTGTATTATCCGGAATGGTCACATCCTTGACATACGACAACCCATAACAGGCAGCCGATCCCGCACCGCCGGCGGAGGTACTGGTCGCAACTACCGCTTCTGATGTTGACGGGGCGGCAAAAGTCACCACCGTGATAGGCGTATTGGTAGGTGCAGGTGTGGAGGTCGGCTGCGCCAGGGCAGTCTGCGTCAACTGTGCCTGGTAGGTCATCACAGCCAGGGTCTGGATCTGTTCCACACCCAAGGTCGGCGTGGCATCAGCACCGCTTCCACCACAGGCACTTAAAACAAGGACGGTGAGCAAGGTCAGCATAATCACAAGCTTCTTGGTTTGCATACGTAATCTCCTTTCAACATACAACAAGCGCCCGCGCATTCACAAGTTGATGAACAAACGCACTTTTGCAGGCTGTAATTCTAGCTCTTATTTCCAATTGTTCGGTTACAAGCAAGAGCGCTATTTTAACCGAATATGCACTACGTTCAGACTTACGACTATCCTACGACTGTCCTACTGTGCATTAAGGAGATTAAACAAAACCAGGCGAGTGCATTAAGACCCGCCCGGCACAAAACGAAAGCTTCATTATCAATCTGCGACCAACCAATCCTTGGCGGCAAACTCCTCATCGAAATATTTCAACTGTTGCCCGGTCAGGCGTGTCAACAGGTCGGCCAAGGTACGTTTGACGCCCGTTACACCTAATACAGCCGTTTTACGAATGTGGTCTTTCGTCATAGCTGAGGAGGCATTCAAAATTGGCATCAATTCGGAGGTCATATTGGTATCCCGGAAGTCCGACAGCACCAGCATAGAATTTTTCGGCTGGCTGATTACTTCCATCTGCACTTGAGCCAATTCTCTCTTCACCCCTTCAGTATCATACATCATGCCTGAAAAATCCTGAAAGAAGATTTTCTTGCCGCGATGCTCAATCCACCTGGAACGCATGGCTACCTCCTATATCGCCTTTCTGCGCTCAAAGTAGAGCGCCAAGCCGTTGCAACCGCACCCGTCAATTCCCAAACTCCTACACCCCAGAACCTGGTCGGTGCAAAACCTATCACAACCAATATCGTAAATACAGTGAAAGTCACTCCGTACGAAATGGCACTGTCCAAAGATAAAACTTTTTCATATCGTTCAGGGCCGCCAGTACGTAATACACTACCCATATTGAAGGAGGCCATAGATGCAGCAGCTATGAAAGTCAATGTGTAATCCCCGGCGACACGTTGCGCGCGTTCAACGATTTCAAAGCCCAACAGTGATAGTAATGTTTCCGGGCTGACCAAACCAACCACCCCAAAGAGAAAGGCCAGTACACCGAAGATGAACATAGTCCAACCAGATGCGTCGCAAATCTTCAATGATGATAGTGACATTATGTTCCTCAATTTTTAGATGATTTATTATACATTCAGTTTGATATTAAAAAGCGACAATTATGAGAAATTGGTACGCATCAAATCACGCTCAGACTTGTCCCCGTTTACAAACATATCCCCTAACTGCATTGGTCACAAGTTAGGATCTTTCGAGCGTGTTAGGGGCATTTTACGGCTAATTTCGATGAAGTTTACGCTTCGGAAGCGCATTTTGCACATCAGCAGGCTTGTTATCTGGTAAAGGTTTGGCCCGAAAAGGCGGTCAACTGCCAATATATCGCAAAAAACTCAAATCGCCGATCCCGAGCCGCTCAAAAATGTCATTTTGACAAAATCGCGAATTGCTTAACTTGTGACCGCCGATCTGACCCATACCAATCTGTCGGCCCTGGCGCTGACCATCATCGTCACCACACTGAGCACCTGTGGCCTGGGTTTATTGATGGGCTGCCTGAGCCTGCTGACCGCTAACGTGATGTTCGTCAACAATACGGTTTATTTCCTGCTGCTGATCTTCTCCGGCGCCAACGTGGAACTCAGTCAACTTGCCCTCATGGATGCAGGCTATCTCCAGCGTGCTGCCGCTCACACGCGGAATCGCCTCCGCGCGGGCATTGATCGCAGGCGCAAGCCTGCAGGACGTTCTGCCACTCCTGGCACAGGAACTTGGGATCGGTTTGATCTACGGTTCGCTGGGATATTTCCTGTTCAAATGGGTAGAGAATTCCGCCAAGCGACGCGGCACGCTGGAAACGATATAAACGAAAAAGGCGACCTGATAAGGGTCGTCTTTTTGCAGAAGCAAATGAACCGGAGATAAACAAGGATAGACAAAGATGTTCTTTTTACGTTTATCCCCGTTCATCCCCGGTTAGATTTCTGGATGCATCTTTATACAAAAATACCCTGCCACAACTGATACAACCCAAATCCCGCCAGCATCAGTACAGACAGTCCCAACATAGCCTTGCGGACCTGGTTCCCAAAGCGGGCCGCCTGCCCGAAGAGCAGCACGACCGCGAAATTAAGTCCGATCATCGCGAAGTAAAAGGCCAATATAATGGACAGCGCATTCAACGGATTTTCTCGCCAAGCCTCGATAATCAACGGTCCGATCACCAGACTCCAGAAGAGATAAGGCCCGGGGCTAAGGGCATTCATCATCGCTGCCCGGAGCAGGCTGCGAGGTCCGGTTTGAGGCGTAGCATCTGCATCCGGGGCGAAGGCTTGCCAGGCTTTGTAGGCGCTCCAGGCCAGGTAGAGCACGAACAGTCCTCCCGCAATCTGCAACACGCGCTGGAACCAATCCGGTACCTGGCTGAGGGCCAAAAGCACCAGCGCCACGATAGGACCGTCGCTGACCAACGGCGCAAAAGCCGCAATCCAGGTGCGACGCCAGCCCTGGCTGAGTGTTTGACTGATCAGATAGGTTTGGAATGGGCCCGGCTGCGCCCCGGCGGCAAAACCGAGCGTCAGGCCTTGCAAGAGAAAAGTCAGCATTGTGCGATTATAGCCGAAGTAAAAAGTTCAAAACACCACCGCGAAGCACACTGCCTGTCCTGGACTGTCCGTCCAGGGAGTTCACGGAGATAAAAAGGAAAAACTCTGTGCCCTTCGTGGTCTCCGTGGTAAGCGCCTTTTCCAAATAGAAGTATGAAGAACTGCGGATTTCGTTGTACAATATTCAAAAGAAAAAGCCAAAGGATGGAGCAATGACCAAACATCTCGTTGTGGTTGCCGGGAACATCGGAGTCGGCAAGACATCCCTGACCGAACGCATCGGCTCACGCCTGGGCTGGTGGACCGGCTACGAATCGGTGGCAGACAACCCCTATCTACCCGATTTCTACGCCGACATGCACGCCTGGGCCTTCCATTTGCAGATTTTCTTTCTGGGACACCGGGCCGACCAGTATCTCGAAGCCGCTCACGACCCCCGTTCGGCAATCCTCGACCGCAGCATTTATGAAGACTTCCACATCTTTGCGCGCGCCTTGCAGCACATGGGCAACATGGCCGAGCGCGATTATATGGCTTATAAGCGCCTGTTCGATCTGGTCGTGGATAGCCTGCCGCGCCCGAATTTATTGATTTACCTTAAAGCGCCGGTGGAAGTGCTGATGGAACGCATCTCGCCGCCGCGCCCGCAACATGGAGACCGGCATCACGCTCGATTATCTGTCCCTGCTCAATTCGTTCTACGACGAGTGGTTAGACGCCTTCGACTGGTGCCCGGTGCTCACCATCCGCACCGATAACCTGGATTATGTCCACCAGCCGGGGCATCTGGAAACGGTCATAAGCCGCGTCCAGGATAAGTTGGCCGGCAAAGAAGTCATGGATTTACGCGGAACCTAAAAAGTGACGGCATTCGTATGGAGACAAATATGCACATTAGAAGTATGACAACCAGCCTCAAACCCAGCGGGAATACGAGACAATGAGCGCCAACCTATTATCCAAAATCCCGCTTTTCAGCGTCCTGCCCGTTGATGAACTCGATCATCTGCAAAGCATGTTGCAAGTTAAAAATTTACAACCGGGCGAGATCCTTTTCCGCGAAGGGGAACCTGGGGAACATTTTTATATCGTAACAGATGGCAAACTTGATGTTTTGCTCGGCGTAGACACCAAAGAAGAGCTGGTGCTCAACACGATCGGCCCCGGCGAATATCTGGGAGAGATGAGCCTGATCATTCCAGGAGGCGAACGCACCGCTACCGCCCGAGCCAACCGGGCCTCCATCCTGCTGGCTATGAGCCGTGATGAGTTCAACGCGCTACTCAAAGAATATCCTGTGCTCTCCCAATCCATGGTACGCGTGCTCAGCAAACGGCTGGACTCCACCAACTACGCCACTTTTCGGGACTTGACGGAGAAAAATCGCCAGCTTCAAAAAGCGTATGACGAGTTGAAAGCTGCCCAGGAACAACTGATCGAGAAAGAACGCCTCGAACGGGAACTGGAAGTTGCTGCCAATATTCAGATCAGCATCCTGCCTGACGTCTTACCCGCGCCGCCGAACTTCGACTTTGGCGCGTGCATCGACCCGGCCCGCCAGGTGGGCGGCGATTTTTACGATGTGTTCCGCACCGGTGAGAATAAAATAGCTGTGGTGATCGGCGATGTGGCCGATAAAGGCGTTCCCTCGGCCATCTTCATGGCGCGTGCTCATGCCCTGATCGCTGCCGAAGCTGACACGATCGAAGACCCCGGCGATGTGATGCGTAAAGTCAACGGGCATATCACACATCTGGAGAAAGCCACCCAGTTCGTGACCGTGCTATACGGTGTCTTGAACATCGATAGCGGAGAATTCCATTATGCGCGCGCCGGGCATGAACCGCCCCTGATACTGCTGCCGGACGGAAATGTAGAACGCCTGCCGCACAAACCCGGAATGGCGCTTGGCCTGTGGGATGATATCACCCTAGACGAGGCGACCATCACTTTGTCGCCCGGTTCCACCTTGTTACTTTACACCGACGGCATGACAGACTGCCGCGACCCTAATGGCGTGCCCTTTGGGTTGGAGCGCATCCAACGCAACCTGGGCAGATGCTCGGAGACATCCGCACAAGAAATCTGCGACCATCTGTTAAGAACCTTGAAAGCGTATCAGCAGGGTTCCAAGCAGGACGACGATGTGACCCTGGTCGCTGTCCACGCGAAGCTATAACGATTGCATTGTAGCAAAAATTGCTCCCAGCTGCCGTCCCTCGGCGACGAGTACCGGGCTTGAGCGTGTATTTTCAGGTACGAACACCTCTTAAACAGCCCAACCTTTGACGAGGCCCAGGTTCGCCTTTGTTTATCTCTGCAAAGTCTGTGCGACGCGCTTCGACTTTTTATACGTTCTCCAACGCCTGCTGAAGATCGGCCAACAAATCATCTACGTGTTCGATCCCAACCGAGAGCCGCACTAAACCGGGATCAACTGCGATTTGCGAACCGGCAGTAGAGAGATGCGTCATCGCTGCTGGAACTTCGATCAACGACTCGACACCACCCAGCGACTCGGCCAAAGTGAAGATCTTGGTGCTCTCCGCCACTTTGACAGCCGCCTCGCGGCCGCCTTTCATAATAAAGGAAATCATCCCGCCGCCGTTTTTCATCTGCTGCGTGGCTATCTTATATTGCGGATGGCTTGGATGAAAAGGATACATCAAACGTTCCACTTTGGGATGCGTGGATAAAAATTCAACCAGCGCAGCAGCATTCTGCGCGTGGCGCTCCATGCGCAGGGGCAGCGTCTTGATGCCGCGCAAGACCAGAAAGCAATCCATCGGTCCCGGCACCGCGCCGACTGCATTCTGCAAGAAAGGCCAGCTTTTCGTAGAGTTCCCTGTCTTTGACTACCACCGCCCCACCGACCACGTCCGAGTGGCCGCTGAGATACTTTGTCGTTGAATGCACAACGATGTCCGCACCCAATTCGAGCGGACGTTGCAGATACGGCGTAGCAAAGGTATTGTCCACCACCAGCAGCGGATGATTGGGATGCGCATGCACGATCTCCGCCACAGCGCGGATATCCGTCACGCTGAGTAGCGGATTAGAAGGGGTTTCCAACCAGACCAGGCGGGTTGACGGAGTCAAAGCGTCAGCCAACGACTCGGGATCGGTGGTGGTAGCAAATGTAAAGTCCAGACCGTAGCGGCGCAGTACCTTGTCAAAGAGTCGGAACGTGCCGCCGTAGACGTCATCCCCTGCCAACACATGCGCATCTGCATCCAACAACCGCAATACCGTATCCGTAGCGGCCATGCCGGACGCAAACGCCAGTCCAAAGTTGCCGCCTTCCAGCGCAGCCAGGCAATCTTCCAGAGCTTTGCGGGTCGGATTCTGGGTGCGGGAATACTCGTAGCCCTGGCGAGGCTGACCGACGCCATCCTGCGCGTATGTAGAAGTCTGGTAAATAGGCGTCATGACAGCGCCGTTGGCAGGATCGGGTTCCTGCCCGGCATGGATGGCAAGTGTTTCGAACTTCATTCATGAACCAATCAACTGCTGATGTGTGGCACGCATACAGGCATCCATCACAACCTGCAAACCCGCCTCGCGCGCAGCCTGAGCTGCTTCCTCGTTAGAAATCCCTTCCTGCATCCAGACAACCTTCGCACCGATCTTGATGGCCTCTTCGACCACGGGTGGCACGTCTTCGGGACGGCGAAAAACCTGCACCACATCGACCTTTTCCGGGATAGCTGACAAATCCGGGTAAGCCTTTTCCCCAAGAATTTCTGTTGCCGTTGGATTTACAGGGATAATACGATACCCCCGGGCTTGCAGATAGGCAACCACCCCATAACTCGCTTTCAAAGGGTTAGAGGATAGTCCCACGCTGGCGATTGTTTTGGTAGATAATAATATTTCTTTCATCATTTTTTCGTCATTCATCTATTTTCTCCTTTGTAATATCTAAAGAGCACCTTACGCTCGTATCCCTTACTCTTCTTCTTTGATTCGCTTCGGGAGAATAACCTTGAATTTCGTTTC